>CAMDHZ010000035.1 GCA_945898275.1 Chitinophaga pinensis
CGAGGTATGTTGTAAGTGAGTTCGAGGTATGTTGTAAGTGAGTTCGAGGTCTGCGAAGGTGAGTTCGAGGTATGTAGTAAGTGAGTTCGAGGTATGTTGTAAGTGAGTTCGAGGTATGTTGTAAGTGAGTTCGAGGTATGTTGTAAGTGAGTTCGAGGTATGTTGTAAGTGAGTTCGAGGTATGTAGTAGGTGAGTTCGAGGTCTGCGAAGGTGAGTATCGACTTTGTAGAGAGGAGATTTAGCTCATTTCGTATAAAGTTAAAGATGCCAACAGAAGTTAAAATACAGAAAATGTTTCACCGAGGGCAGTGGCACATGGCCCTGTGTTTTGCCTTCAATGGTTCATTAAATGAACATATAAAGCAATTAGGCGGGCGTTACAGTTCAAGTAAAAACCCTTGACAGATTTAATATACTGGGGCGTTGCACTAAAATTTCGTGGCAAATAATTACGAGCAAACGATTACAGGGCTAACGCCCCTTATGAAAGTGGTGGGTGAAACTTGCTACGAAGATATCAGGGCTACGCCCCTTTACAGAGTTAATATTCTGGGACGTAGCTATAAAATCTTCGTAGCACAATACAAAACAGAAAAACAAAGGGGCGTAGCCCTGTAATCTTAAAATTTGGCAAATACCTACACCCAATTATACATTCAATTCGTATTCGCTGCAATAGGAAGAGAAAACCTAATCAAAGAAACATTCAGAGATGAATTAGAAAAAGTAATGTGTGGTATCATCACCTATTATAAATGTAAAACCTATGCTATTTATGCCAATCCTGGCCATACCCATATTTTTACAGGAATGCACCCTAGTATTTCGCCATCAAAATTGATGGAAAAAGTTAAATAAGGCTCGTCAAAATGGATTAATGATAAAAAACTCATTCTTGGAAAATTTAATTGGAAAGACGGATTTGGAGCATTTACCTATTCCAAATCGCATATTGACAAGGTGGTGAAATATGTACTAAATCAACCTGAACACCATAAAAAACAATCTTTTAAAGATGAATATTTATTGCTGCTACAAAAATTCGAGGTGGATTATGACCCAAAATATGTATTTGAATGGTACGATTAGAAAAGATTACAGGGCAAACGCCCCTTAACAGAGTTAATATACCGGGGCGTGGCTCTAAAAGCTTCGTAACAAATAATAAGGAGCAAACGATTACAGGGCTAGCGCCCCTTATGAATGTGGTGGGTGAATCTTTCTACGAAGATGTCAGGGCTACGCCCCTTAACTACCATTTCTACTCCATCTATCCCAAGTCAAAGTAAACAAAATAAACAGCCCCCTAGATCAAATGACCTAGACAGCAGCTATTTTACCAAAACCAACAAAACCACTAATAATGAATGTACTACGCAAATCATCAAACCACAATAAGTCGGAAAAAGTACAGTATATTTTCGTATATATATAAGTTATGCCCTATTATAGAATGACAGACACGACAGAAAAATACACGGCAGAAGAAATTCTTGAAATATTCAATGAACAATACAGACTTTGCAGTCCGCTTGACCCTGAAGCAGACCCTTGGGCAGAAATTAGTTCAGAAATGACAATTAGAGAATGGAGATGGGCAAACGATTTACTTGGATGGAAAGAACTCAGTAAGTTTCTTAATCAAGAATTCCGTATTGATATAACTGAAAAAACTTGGTATGAAACATTAGAACCTGCAAAAACAAGAAGACTTATTGAAGTATGTGAACTAATTTCAAAACACGCAACAAAGGAATATTTCCAAGAACGCAAACTTTTCGGACAGCCTTGTTTGAAAGCTAGTGTTTTCCTGACCATTAAAAGAAACTTAGAAAAAAAAGGAGTGAATGTTTCCGACCTTAGACCTTCTTCAAGTTTTAACGAATACCTAGACAAACATTTTTCACCAGTTTTGGAAGAGATTACATTGACAGGGACAAAGCCAATTGACAAAATAGAAACAATAAGGAGAAAAAAAGGATTTTGGAATACGATAAACATTTTTGACCCTGAAAGACACGAGATTTTGACAGGAGACGTAAAAACTTTTAGAGATTTAGTAGAGAAAATAATTGATGAAAGAGAGAAAAACAGGGCATAACATCATATTTGCAAAAGCGGGGGTTTGGTTTGGTGCTTAAATGAAAGTGAAGTGCTTAATTCGAGCTTTGTGAATCTAATGAAGTTTAGTGCTGAAAATCCCCGCCTTCGCAAATATGAGAACCGTTACCACCAATGCTAAAAAGACAGACGACACAGCAAGACAATGACTGAAAATGGAATCGACATACAGACCATATCGACCAAGCGGACAGACTTTCAAACTGACCGTGTTTTGCTATTGGGACAGGTGACAGAAAAGAACGAAAAAGCCTACCCTTCGAATTTTTTAAAATTTCTTTTAGCCAACCCGCATTGCACACATTTGGATTTGCCCCACCCGCAAGCCAACGCTTCGCAAAACCAAAAGAGTGCAATTTTTGCCAACCCACTTTCAACTTCAATCTTATAGTATGGCGACAAATAAACATGCTACCATACGATACCATGCTCTTGACAGATGTTTTAGTAACTACGGGAAGAAATATTTTATTGAAGACTTGATTGCAGCCTGTAACGAAGCCATCTATGAATTTGCAGGAATTGAGGATGGAGTAAAAAGAAGACAGGTTTTTGACGATATAACCTTTATGGAAAGCGAACAAGGTTGGTCGATTCCACTTGAACGAATGAAGGATGGAAAAAGAGTTTACTACAGATATTCAGACCAATCCTTTTCAATCAAAAACCACGGCATTAATCAAGCTGAGGCGGAACAACTAAAAGAGACCTTGACAATTTTAACTCGATTCAAGGGAATGCCACAATTTGAATGGATTGAGGAAATGCAAATCAGGCTTGAAGACACATTCAAATTGAAAGGAAACATTCAATCAACAGTTGGATTCGAACAGAATCCATTTCTGAAAGGATTGAACCACTTCACGGGTATTTTCAGCGCTATCCAGCACGAAGTGGCATTAATAATAACATATCAAGGATATAAACAAGACAAACCGTCACAAGTGATTCTTCATCCTTGGTATTTGAAACAATATAATAATCGTTGGTTTCTATTTGGGTTAAATGAAGATTATAAGTCAATTACAAATTTTGCTCTTGACAGAATAATAGAATTTGAAGAATCGAAAACAAAGTTTCACAAGAATGAAGAAGTAAACTTCGATGAATATTTTGATGATGTAATTGGGGTAACAGTTAAAAGAGATGCCCCAATTGAAAAGTTACTTATCAAGTTGAGCAAAGAAATTTGGCCATACATTGAGAGTAAACCGCTGCACGGCTCACAAAAAATAAAGGGCAGAACCGATACAGAAGTTTTGATTGAACTGGCTGTCCAGATAAATCATGAGCTAATGGCACTGTTATCTTCCTACATGGATGCAATAGAAGTGATTGAACCGGAAAGTCTTAGAGAAAGATTCAAAAGACTTTCTGAAACTGTTTATAAAAAATATATTTGAACTATGCACTTGTACTGCACAGATAAGTCACACCTTTGCTTCGTCAATCAGAAAATAGCGTATGATGAAAGAATTTAAGATAGAAGAGATAATGCCACTTGAAGCGGTGAAATCCAAAATTTGGATGATGTTTGATATTCTAAGAAGCGAAAACATTTCTTCGGATGATTATCATGTGGTATTGTTTCTACTTTCTGCATATAAAGATAATCTTGTAACAATTGAAATTGTCAATGATAATCATCACATAAAAGAAAGGTTGATTGAACGATTGCGTAATTCTAATTATGAGTACTACGAACAATATGCTCACATCATTAAAAGTTTCGAACCTTCCATTCAAAGACTAAGTGAAAATGGCATTAGACATCTTTTCAATGTTCTTGTAGAGATTAACAAGCAAGTTTTAACTGAAAATTTCCCTGATGTTTTTGACAGCGTATTGTATCGAATTTCTCAATCTCAAGGAAGATATGCAGGTGAATTTATTCAGCCCGTTGAATTAACTCGTTTTATGTGTGGCTTGGCTGATTTGAAAAAAGATGCCAAAGTTTTTAACCCTTTTGCGGGCTTGGCTTCCTTTGGCGTTTATCTTGACCAAGGTCAGGACTATTTTGGTCAAGAGTTAAATCAAAAAATATGGGCTTTGGGTGCTTTGAGACTTATGGCTTACGAGAGACCAGGCTGTTCAAGATATGTTTGTGATGATTCGGTTTTACATTGGCCAAAAGAATCAGACAAATTTGATTTAGTTATTTCAAGCCCGCCATTAGAAAATCGACTGGGTAAAGAACACAGAAATATTGAGCCTTCATCCATTACTTATGATCAGTTTATAATCAAGTACGGAATAAATTTACTTAAGAATGATGGTAAATTGGTAATTCTTACGTCACAAGGTATTCTTCATAGAGCAATGTATGAAAAGAGGTTGAGAGAATTTCTTATTGAAGAAGATTTAATTGACACCATTATTTCATTGCCTGGTGGCTTGTTATTAAATACGGGAATACCATTAATCATTTTAGTGCTTGATAGAACCAAAAAGTTACCCGGTAAAGTAAAATTTGTTGATGCTAAGCACTTTGTTATTGACAAAGGACCTAGAGAAAAGGTACTGAATGATTACAGACTAAATGGTTTCATTCATAGCAATAAGGAAGATGAAAATGTTGTTAAGATTGTTTACAATGAGCAAATTCGTAACAACGATTACAACCTAAGTGTTGCACGCTATTTCCAAAAGCAAATTGACGGTGTAAAACTTGGTGATATTCTAGATTTAGTGAGAGGCCGAAGAGGCAGCCTGCCTGAAACAGGCAAACTAATTCGTATTCGTGATTTAAAAGACGACAAAGTTGATTTTACACTTGATGTTTCCAGCGTAGAAGAAACTGAACTTAGAAGACCTGACATTCATCTTGTTTCGGAATCTTGCCTACTTCTTGCTATGCGTTGGCGCACATTGAAGCCAACTTTTTTTGAATTCAAAGGTGAGCCTATTTTCAGAGGTCAGGATATTCTTTCCTTTAAGGTTAATGAAGCAATTACCGATAAAGCATACTTAATCAACGAACTCCATGCTGACTATGTGCAGGAGCAACTTGAATCCTACCGTTTGGGTGCTTCTGTTATGCCCTTTATTCGCATTGACGATTTGATGGGGGTTGTTATAAAACTTCCTTCAATAGAAGAGCAACGGGCAAAGGTTCAAGGGATTTACGAGTTATCGGATAAGATTAAAAGTCTTCAAGAAGAGCGTGATGCTTTGGCTCATGGTAAGACTTTAAAGCAATTCAGTGAATTTGCTTCGTTGAAGCATACTTTGGGCAGACCCCGACAAAATATTCTTGATTGGTCTGACAACTTGTTGGATTTTTTAACCAAGAAAAAGGAAGGTTTTGAAGTATTGAATAAAGCCTTTTCCGAATTCTATGATATTGATATTATCTCGGCTCTAAAGGAAATCAAGCGTGATGTAAATTTCATTACAGATGTGCTTGAAAAAGGTGAGAACGGACTTGTTTTATCAGAGTACAAAAAGCAAGTTATTTCCCTTTCTGACATCAACAGCATCATCAACGATCTGTCTAATAATGGGTTCAACTTCAAAATAAAGAAGTTGTTGCTGAAAGGCGAAAAGCTGAAAGAAAGAGGCATCTATGCCAACAAAACGCTTTTTAAAACATTGCTGGATAACATTTTAACAAATGCCAACAAGTATGCATTTGACAACAGAGCGACAGGAAACGAAGTAGTTATTGAATTGGCTGAAGTTGATGATTCCCTTTCAATGGAAATCAGAAATAATGGTAAACCATTCCTGAAGAACTTTGACAGAGAGAAGTTTATTACCAAATACTCGACAGCCGATTCAAGCAATGGCAATGGTTTAGGCGGTTATGATATACACAGAATTGCAAGCGATTTTAGTAACCCGGATTGGATATTATCACTGAATGAAGACCCTTTCTTTTTGGTGAAGTTCAAATTCCAATTTCCAATCAAACTGATTAACTAATGATGGAAGACGTATTTTATAATATTTTGTGGATAGACGATGAGCACGAAACGCTTACAGGAACTAAAGGCCGTGCAAAACGAAACGGAATTAATCTGATACCATTCAAGTCATTGAATAGTGGCATGGATGAATTGGAAAGGAATTATCCTTTTTATGATGGCGTACTACTGGATGCTAAATTTTTTGAAAATGAAGATGATGTAAAGGGTACAGAAGACACCTACAATGTGCATAGAGCCAAGGAAAGATTACTTCTACTCAAAAAGAAGTTTGAAGTATTTGTCCTGACTGGTCAAGCAGAGGCTTATGAAGACAAAACCTTCAAAAAGGCATTTACCAAAGTGTACAAAAAAGGCAGTGATGAGGAAATTGACCGTCTTTTTTCAGATATAAAAGTTGCTGCTGCAACGCAGGAAGACACGCAAATTCGCCACAGTTACAAACGAGTGTTTGACGTATGCACCGAAAAGTACATTGGAGAATTTGCGGGACAGGACATTTTAAACCTACTGAAAGTCAACGATGAAACCAATATTGACAATCATTTCAACGCTATTCGAAAAGTGGTCGAAGACCTTTTTACAGCATTCAATAAATTCAATTTGCTACCTGCTGAATTTGTAACATCAGGAGTTGCATTGAATGAAAGCAGTAAATTTTTAGCAGGCAAAGGTGCTGATGGTTCTCTTTTTTCTGAAAAAGGATATCAGCATTTAGAAGAAACACATCTACCGAAACAAATTGCCTTCTACTTGCGGTGCATTTTGTCAGTAACTCAGGCAGGCTCACACAGGTCAGAAATTGACCTACACGTAAGAACTATCAAAACTCCTTTTCTTCTGAAAAGTGTATTCTTTCAGTTGTTGGATGTGCTGGCTTGGTTTAAAATGTATGTGGATTCCAATCCTAAAACCGGCAATTGGGTAAAAGTGGAAACAGCAAACGAAGTAGCTGTTCCAGCGGCTGAACTCATACCCGGCAAGGTCATCAATATAAATTCCCAAAAGGGTTTCGCATTTTTCAATCCTGATGCCATCGGTGATAATATTTTCATTCCACCACATTTGGTAACCAACCATTCACTTTCGGAAGGAATGCCCGTACAAGTGGAAGTCGAAGAATACACCGACAACCGCACCAACGAATTAAAAAACAGAGTTAAACGAATAGAAAATATAAATGAACCAATCCGTACACAATAGATTAATTTCCTTCATCTGGTCAATCGCTGATGATTGCCTGAGAGATGTATATGTAAGAGGTAAGTACCGTGATGTAATTCTGCCAATGGTGGTATTACGCCGGCTTGACGCCCTACTCGAACCCACCAAAGAAGCCGTGATGGAAGAACTTGCTTTTCAAAGGGACGAAGCGGGATTTACCGAATGGGACGAAACAGGCCTGCGTGATGCCAGCGGATATGTGTTTTACAATACCAGCGAATGGACCTTGCAGCGTCTTTACGACACAGCCACCAATAGCCAGCAAATTTTACAAGCCAACTTTGAAGATTACCTGAACGGCTTTAGCCCGAACGTGAAGGAAATCATTGAGAAGTTTAAACTCAAAAGCCAAATCCGACACATGGCATCTAAGGATGTGTTGTTGGATGTATTGGAAAAATTCACTTCGCCTTATATCAATCTTACCCCATTTGAAAAGGAAGACCCGGACGGAAGAAAACTGCCACCGCTGTCTAACCTGGGAATGGGTTATGTGTTTGAAGAGTTGATTCGAAAATTCAATGAAGAAAACAACGAAGAAGCCGGAGAGCACTTTACACCAAGAGAGGTAATTGACCTGATGACGCACATTGTGTTTGAACCCATCAAAGACAAGCTGCCACCCGTAATGACCATTTACGATCCTGCTTGCGGTTCGGGTGGTATGCTCACGGAATCGCAGAACTTCATTAAGGATGAAGAAGGCGAAATCAAAGCCAAAGGCGATGTGTATTTGTTTGGTAAGGAAATCAATGATGAAACCTATGCCATTTGTAAATCAGACATGATGATTAAGGGCAACAATCCTGAAAATATCCGAGTGGGTTCAACGCTTTCCACGGATGAATTTTCGGGCAACACCTTTGACTTCATGCTCTCTAATCCGCCTTATGGAAAATCATGGGCTACGGATTTAAAATACATCAAAGACGGAAAGGATATCATTGACCCCCGTTTTGTGGTAACCCTGAAAGACTATTGGGGCAATGCCGAAGAAGTAGATGCCACGCCCCGTTCATCAGACGGACAATTGCTCTTTTTGATGGAAATGGTGAATAAAATGAAGCCCTTGAGCCAAAGTCCTTATGGTTCACGAATAGCATCTGTTCACAATGGTTCCAGCTTGTTTACCGGTGATGCCGGTGGCGGTGAAAGCAATATCCGCAGGTACATCATTGAAAACGATTGGCTGGATTGCATTGTACAACTGCCCAACAACTTGTTTTACAACACAGGCATTACCACCTACATCTGGTTTTTGAGCAACCACAAGGAAGCCAACCGAAAAGGCAAGGTGCTATTGATTGATGCTTCTCAGCGGTTTGGAAAACTTCGGAAGAATTTGGGCGCAAAAAACTGTGAATTGACACCTGACCACGTTAAAGAAATTCAAGATGCCTACATGAATTTTAAGGATGTGGATCGAACTACTGAAGATGGACTTGCTGTCAAGGTATTTAACAATACCGACTTTGGCTATTACAAAGTTACCATTGACCGACCTGCCCGACTGAAGGCACAATTTACCGATGAACGCATTGCCGAATTGCGTTTTGATAAATCCTTAAAAGAACCCATGAAATGGGCTTATGAAACTTTTGGCGAAAAGGTGTACACCGAATTGGGCAAATTGGAAAAAGACCTATTGGATTGGTGCGATAAAAGCGGATTGGATTTAACTGCAAAGCACCGCAAAGAATTGTGCAGTCCTGCTCATTGGGAAAAGTACAGTGAACTGCTGAGCATGGCTAAAATGCTGAAGCAGGAAATTGGAGAAGACATTTACAGCGACTTTAACCTGTTCCGTGAAAAAGTAGAGCAAGCCGTAAAGAAGCATAAAATCAAACCTTCGGCTTCGCAACTGAATGTAATTTTGAATGAAGTGAGTTGGTATGACGAAACCGCTGAAAAGGTGATTAAGAAAACCGAAAAGCTCAGCGGAGATAAATTGGATAAACTCCTGCACCGTTTGGATTGCACCGTGGAGCAATTGCATGATTTTGGTTATTACCCAACCGGCAAAAAGGACGAATACACCATTTACGAAAGCCAAAGCGATTTGCGGGATAGCGAAAATGTGCCTTTGAATGAAAGCATACACGATTACTTTTTGCGGGAAGTGAAACCACATGTGAATGAAGCATGGATTGATTTAGACAAAACCAAAATTGGTTACGAAATCAGTTTTAATAAATACTTCTACCAGCACAAACCCTTGCGAAGCATTGAAGAAGTAAGCAGCGAGATTGTGGCTTTGGAAGAAGAAAGCGAAGGCCTGATTATGGATATTTTGAAAATGGGATAGTGGCTATGGACCTTCAAATTAGTAAAGAATACCAAGATTGGCTAAAGTCTATAAAAGATAAGGTAAGTACTGCCAGAGTTAGGGCAGCTTTGGCAGCCAATAAAGAGCTGATACAGTTTTATTTTGAATTGGGCAAAATGATTAGCGAACAGGAAGCCAATGCCTCCTGGGGAGATAAACTATTAACACAGCTTTCTAAAGATTTGAGCAATGAATTTCCAGACGTGAAAGGATTCTCTACCACCAACCTTAAATATTGTAGGAAGTTTTACCAATTCTATCAATCAGAAATTAGTCAACAGACCATTGACCAATTGTTGGTTTTTGATTTTGGTCAACACATTGTTGACCAATTGCCTTGGGGGCATAATATATTGATTTTCAATAAATCAAAAACAATAGCGGAAGCTATTTTCTATCAGCAACAAACCTTACAAAACAACTGGAGCCGCGATGTTTTGGCTTTGCAAATCAAATCTGGTTTGTATGAACGCAGTGGCAAAATCATCAGCAATTTTAAATATACCCTGCCTCAACCCGCTGCAGATTTGGCTCAGCAAAGC
The DNA here is from genome assembly GCA_945898275.1 of Chitinophaga pinensis. Taxonomy (GTDB): domain Bacteria; phylum Bacteroidota; class Bacteroidia; order UKL13-3; family UKL13-3; genus B1. Next base: position 10,141 of record CAMDHZ010000035.1, read on the forward strand.
TTGAAAGACCCTTATGTGTTTGATTTTGTTGCCTTGGCTGAACAGTACAACGAGAGAGATATTGAAAATCAACTGGTGCAACACATCTCTAAATTTTTGTTGGAGTTGGGCAAAGGTTTTGCCTATATAGGAAGGCAGTATCCTATACAGGTAGGCGAAAAAGACTATTACCTTGATTTGCTGTTTTACCATGTGGTGCTCAAAGCCTATGTGGTGATAGAGCTAAAAAACACCGCATTTATACCCGAATATGCCGGTAAGCTCAACTTTTATCTTTCAGCCGTAGATAGTTTGCTCAAACGCGAAGACGACAAGCCCACCCTAGGCATTTTGATGTGCAGAGATAAGAACAACATAGAAGCTGAATTTGCACTAAGAGACATCAATAAGCCCATGGGCGTAAGTGAATTTAAACTCACCGAAATTTTACCCGAAGAGTTAAAATCGAGCCTGCCCACCATTGAAGAAATTGAACAAACCCTAAAACAAAGCGGTCATGAATAATATCCAATTTAAAAAATACCCCGCTTACAAAGATTCGGGAGTGGAATGGTTGGGGGAAATTCCGGAGCACAGGGAGGAAAATAATGAAAAATTAATAATGAAGAAATGAAGGAAAATATAGTTAAGATAAAGAGTTATGCTTTTGCTTTGAGGATTGTTAAGCTTTATAAATTTCTTTGTGAAGATAAACGAGAGTATGTGCTTTCTAAACAATTATTAAGGTCAGCAACTTCCGTTGGGGCAAATGTGGAAGAAGCAGATGCAGGGCAGTCTAAGAGAGATTTTATTGCTAAACTTCAAATTTCTTTAAAGGAAGCAAAAGAAAGTCACTATTGGCTCAGACTTTTAAAAGATGCTGAATATATTGATGTTCAAATATTTGATTCATTAATAAAGGATTGCAATGAACTTATAACAATACTTACAGCTATACTTAAATCTTCTAAAAATAATCTGAATAATGGAAAATGAAGGAATGAATAATGAAGGAATGAATGTTAAATTAAAGCATTTTGTGTCCTTAACAAAAGGGCGAAATCCAATGGCATTTTTAGATTCAGGTATATATCCTTACTTAACTATGGATTATTTACGTGGCAGAGATAAAGATGTGAAGTATGTTGATTTTGATGAGAAGCTAGTTCCAGTTAAAGAAAATGAAATTCTGATATTGTGGGATGGAGCTAATGCTGGAGAGATAATGCAATCAAAAGTTGGATTTTTGTCTTCGACAATGGCAAAAATTTCAGCTAAAAACGAAAAACTTGCAAATCACTATTTGTTTTACCTGCTTAAAAATTTTGAAAAAGTTCTGAAAGATTTTGCAGGCGGAACAACCATTCCCCATCTAGATCCGCAAGTATTGCTTCATTCTTCATTTTTCATTCCGTCATTAAAGAAGCAAACCGCCATTGCCGCTTTCTTAGACGACAAAACCGCCAAAATCGACCGAGCCATTGCCCAAAAAGAAAAGATGATTGCCTTGCTCAAAGAACGCAAGCAAATCATCATACAAAATGCCGTAACAAAGGGTCTGAACTATGATTTATGTGATGAAAATGATTCGCCTGATGCACAAGGAAAAAATCAAAGCCCATCACATAATCATAAAAAATCACAGTTCAGACGAATGAAACACAGCGGTGTGGAATGGATTGGGGAGATACCGGAGGGTTGGGAGGTTCCTAAAATGAAACATTTATGCCATTTTATTCTTGATGGAACACACGGTTCTTTTCCCAGAGTGGAAAATGGATACAGACTATTAAGTGTAAGGAATATTATTGACGGCAAGTTTGTATTTAGAGATGATGACAGTATGGTATCAACGCGTCACTTCAAAGAAATAAGTTCAAAATTTGAAATTCAAGAAGGAGATATTCAATTAGCAATTGTTGGTGCAACTATGGGAAAAGTAGCAATAGTAGAAAATCTTTCAGAGCGAATTGTAACTCAAAGAAGCTTATCAACAATAAGAATCAATCAGAGTAAGTGCATGATTAAGTACGTTACGTATTTTATCCAATCTGAACTGTTTCAATCCTTCTTGTGGAATAATACAGGATTTTCTGCACAACCTGGTATCTACTTGGGTACAATTCAAAATGCTCATTTACCAATGCCAAGAATCGAAGAGCAAGAGAAGATTGTCACCCACATTGAAACCCAATCCACCAAAATCGACAAAGCAATAAAACTGCAAGAGCAACAGATAGAGAAATTAAAGGAATTGAAATCAACATTAATAGATAGTGCGGTAACTGGGAAGATAAAAGTTAATTAACTGGATATGGCAATAATGATACCTAACAACTTCTATGATCATGGAAGTCCTGGTGAGAAAGAAGTTTTTGTTGCTTTAAGCAATTTATTGAGTGAGGAATATATCGTTTTTCACTCTGTAAGGTGGATAGATAATGCAAGTAGAAATCGCAGCCAAGGTGAAGCAGACTTTGTTATTTTTCATCAGTTAAGAGGCCTTATTGTAATTGAGGTTAAATCAGGTATTATTGAATGTAGCGGTAGACAATGGCTACAAATTAATAGAACAAGTGGTTTTTCAAAGCAAATAGTTGACCCTGAATTACAAGCATCAGAGTCTAAGTATAAATTTATTGAACTATTGAAAGCAGCCCATCTAAATTGCATGGTTTGCCATGCGGTATGGTTTCCTTCTGTAGATTTTAAACCTCAAACCCTACCCCCAAACTACAATCCAAAAATGCTTTTGGATAAAGAAGCCTTGATAAACCCTAAAAATGCAATTGAAAATGCCTTTGAGTATTGGTCTCAGTTTTCGTCAATAAAAACAGATTTAAGTAATCATCAAAAAGATCAAGTCTTAAAAACACTTGCACCAACCTTCAAATTAGTACCTAACCCCAGAAAAGAATTTGAAAAAAGAGAAGTAGATTTTTTTAGACTTACACATGAGCAAGCTCGTATTTTAGATTTTCTCGATTATCAAGAAAAAGCTACTATTGCAGGTATTGCAGGCACAGGTAAAACAATAATTGCCATAGAAAAAGCAAAACGCTTAGCGGCAAATGGTGATAACGTTCTTTTTTTATGCTTTAATCGATTGCTTAAAGACTATTTGAAGCATACTTATAATGATGAGAGTTTTGAAATATTGACCTTTGACGGTTTAGTGTTTAAGTATTTTCCAAATTCTAGTTTTGAGACAGCTCGAGTCAATTTTATTGAGAAATTGTTTGAAAATGAAATAGTAATAGATTTTAAGCATATCGTTATAGATGAAGGACAAGATTTTGAAGATGAATGGCTAGAGATACTAGAATTAAGTACAAAAGGGGCGTTTTACATTTTTTATGACCCGCTTCAATCTGTTCAAAACATTGGAAAAAGAGAATACTTTAATCGTGCAGCTACAAAACTTACACTTACAACAAATTGCAGAAATACGGAAGAAATAGCCAGAACAGCTTATAGTTTAATTAGTATGAAAGGCAGAACGCCTATTTTATCAGAAATTTCAGGCAAAAGGGCAAGGCTGATTGAATTTGAAAACTACTCTCAGTTATCTATGTCCATTAACAAATTGATTTCAGATTTTATTGATAGCTCAAAGATCCCAATACATAGAGTAGCTATTCTTTCATTGGGTAGCCAACTGAATAATTCAATATCTAGCCTTAATCTTAAGTTTTTGTCTAGTGAAAACTATTTAGAAGGACATATTTGTATAACTACAGCTAGAAAATACAAAGGTCTAGAAGCTGACTTAGTTATTTTAATTGATCTAGAATGGAAGGATCTTAAAAATGAAGTGGATAAAATGCTATTTTACACCGCGTGTGCAAGAGCTAAACATGAACTTTATATTTGCTCTATGCCAATAGAGGAAATTCAGATGAATCAAATCATTCGCCACATAGAACCTAATACAAAGCGAAAAGGCAGTAGAATGTTTTATAAATTATTTAACCTAAATAAATCATGATAAAGTCCAATACTCAAAAGGATTTTGACGTCATCCAAATGGATGATCACGTTAAAAAGGTAATATCTAGCATTACCTACAACTTCAATGAATACTTTAAAAAAATTTCAGGGGCATCGGAATCCGGACCATATGCCGAAGCCAAACAAAAGTTGTTCTGGCAAGAAACAGTAGATAATTATATAAACGATTATGATAAGGAGTGTAAGTCGTATAGGAACTTATTTTCCGAGGAAGAGCTTGAAGAGACATTAGAAAACGATGATCCAAAGGCATTCAAAAAGGAATTAACTCAAAAATGTCCAATTATTAGAAAATCAATCATGTCATCTATGAAAGAATTACAAGAATGGAAAGAGGCCTTTGCCCAATCAGTACCCCAGGAACTACTTGAAACTTTTTTAAACTTCTTAGACTATGCAAGAGATTATATGGATGAAATAGACTCTTCAGCATATGAAGTCTACAGTAAAAAAGAAGATTTTGAGAACTTATATGAATTTTCTAACGATCCCGATTTATCTATGCAACGAGTAGTAGGAGCGGGCATAAAAACTTCTATTTTGTATTATTTGAATGCTGAATATTTTAACAAGAGTGTTAGGAGAAACCTTTATGGTTTACACTTTTTAACATTAGATCTACATGAGCGAATGCCTTCACGTACTAGTGAATTTACAATGATAGATGATACTAAAATCTATAAAGAAGAACGTGGATCAAAAAATAACTATACAATAGAACACAATTATTGGTATCCTTACAACTTATTTATGTTCTATTCAAAACTTATTTATAACTCACTAAAAATCAAGCTCAAACCATTAGGTATCAATACTCAACCAAAATACCGCTATGTTTATGTTACCATGTTTTTAGAATTGATAATAAACGAACACAAGGAAGCCGTTAGAACAATGATGGGTGGAGATCAAGAATTTTAAATATGGAAGAATTACTTAAAAAGAGCTTTAATATTGATGGTTTTCGTGATAAACAAAAAGAAGCAATTCAATCAATAATTGAAGGAAAAAACACTCTTTGCCTAATGCCAACTGGTATGGGCAAATCATTGATATACCAGTATGCAACAGTGTACATGAGGAAAGCAACTATTGTTTTTTCTCCACTTCTTGCATTAATGGATCAACAAAGAGATACGCTGAATCAAACTCTTAATAAAGATGGTTTTTATTCAACTGCATTTAACAGCAGTATAGATGTTAAAAAGCAATTGCAGTACCTTACATATAATTTCAAGCCTCCATTTAATCCTTCTTTTCTTTTTATAAGCCCTGAAAAAGCAATGATAGATGGCTATTTGGCTTACATACTTACACAGCATAAAAGGAATATTGGACTAATAGTCATTGATGAAGCGCACTGTGTCTCGCAATGGGGTCATAGTTTTAGGCCGGCTTACAGACTGATACCTCATTTTTTAAAGACAGTTTTTGGCAATGAAACACCACCCATTTTATGCTTAACTGCAACTATTAGCCATCGAGATGAACAAGAAATTATAAAAGATTTTGGCATCACTAATAAAGTTGTAAGTAATTCATTATACAGGCACAATATTTCACTAAACATTCTTGAACAGCAAGGAAATAATGAGGATAAAAAAACCCAACTTGAATCAGTACTCAGGAATTACCTTGACGAAAAGGTGATTGTTTATACACATATAAAAAAACGTGAGTATGGGACTAGAGCAATGAGTGACCAATTTGCTGAAAAAGGATTTAATTGTGCACCATTTGACGCAGATTTACCAGAAAAAGAACGAATAGAAACTCTTAATCGATTCATTTCAGGTGATTTGAAAATTGTTTTTGCAACGACAGCTTTCGGAATGGGTATCGATATTGCTGACATCAGGTGTGTTGTTCACTACTTATTACCAGAGTCTTTAGAACAATACTATCAAGAAGTTGGCAGAGCAGGACGTGATGGAAAAGATGCTCATGCTTACTTTTTGCATACAGAACCTAATTTTAGAATTAAAAGAGATTTGATTAAAAAAGGTGAATGGAGTGAAGATTCTATTAAAATTGGATATGAGCAACTACTTGGTTCAAAAGGCGAGGATGACTTACCCTACACGGGTCAACTTGATTCGTTAGACTACGGGGAAGGTAATAAAAATTTAATTATTTTACTGAAGCTCATTGAATTAGGAATAGCAACAATTGAATGTAGAGGTTTTAGTGAAATTAAGTGTTTTAAGGAGGTAATACCTAATCCCTCCTTCAGAGCTTTTGAGCAGGCATCTATGAAAGGCCTAATAAAATTAATTGCCAAGCGAACCAATCAAACAATTATTGAAGTTCAAACCGAATTATTTAAAGCTTTGGCTTCGGGATCAATTAAACCAGAAAAGACACCGAGCAAGGTTATTTATTATACTATACATAGACCATTAAATGGTGAAATTTATCAGCAAATAAAGAGCGATTTTAGCCAAGTGCTAGAGTATAAATTATACAATCTGAATAAACTAAATGAAGTACTAACTGGAGAAATAAGTATGGATGCAGCGCTAAATAATGAACTTGGGATAACTAGAGGGGATGAAAAACAAATCGAATTTCCTGCCAACCCGTTATAAATGACCATGCTTTTACTTTCAGACAGATTAAAATATTGAAATTAAAGGATTTGTAAGCGAGTTTGATAGATGGGGCGGTAACGGGGAAAATAAAAGTGTCTGAACTATGATTTATGAGATGAAATGATGACCTATGATTAATGAGCGATATATATATTCTGATTTGTCCTCTAAGATTGTTGGATGTGCCTTGCAAGTGCATTCGGTTTTAGGCAATGGTTTTCAGGAGGTAATTTATCAACGCGCGTTGGAAATTGAAATGGTTGACCAAGGAATTGCGTTTAGCAGAGAGCATGAAATGCCAGTTTATTACAAAAATCAGCAAATTGGTAACAGACGAGTTGATTTTCTGGTAGATGGTGTAATAGCAGTTGAGTTAAAAGCAATCATTCAGTTAGAAGATGTCCATCTGGCCCAAGCGATCAATTATTTAGAAGCCTATGACCTAGAAGTGGGTTTGCTCATCAATTTCGGTGCTAAATCATTGCAATTCAAGAGAATTCAAAACAAGAAATTCAACCAAAAAAATCAGGGTAATCCCAAAATCAAATAAATCAAAGTTCAGACAATTGAAAGAGCAGGTTTTCATATCGAGCGTACAGAAAGAGTTTGCCATCGAAAGGCAAGCTCTTGCGGCCTACATCCGTGAAGATGAGTTGTTGAAGTTGTTTTTTGAGCCTTACTTATTTGAAGAAGTAGCCGCTTCCGGACATGCACCTGGAACGGTTTATCTTGAAAAAGCGAAAGAAAGTGCGATCTATTTAGGGTTGTTAGGCACCGATTATGGTTTTGAAGACAGTGAAGGAATTTCACCCACCGAGCGAGAATTTGACGCAGCTCAAGAAAGTGGTAACAGTTGTTGGGTTTTCATTAAAGGAGACAATGGTGTAAAACGGCACCCAAAGGAAGCTGTGTTTATTGAAAAAGTGGGCGGACTGGTATCTCGTAAGCGTTTTTCAGATATAGAGACCCTAAAAAAAGAAGTGTACCGTTCGTGCATTTTGTATTTAAAGCAAACCGGTAAAATTGATTCTGAAGATTTTGACAGTGCTATCCATAAAACGGCTTCATTGGATGCTATTTCAGAGGAAGCCTTAACCGAATTTGTGCGCACTGCGCGGTTAAAAAGAAATTTTCCGCTAAAAGAAACAGATAGCAAAGAAAAAGTATTGGCACACTTGAATGTATTGCGCAGTGGTCAGTTAGCCAATAGTGCGCTTTTGGCTTTTGCCCAAAACCCACAGTACTTTTTCCCATCAGCAACTGTAAAATGCGCCCATTTTCATGGCATGGCGGTGACTAAACCCATGCCCGATTACAAAGAATTTGGCGGTACGGTTTTTCAAATGGCAGATGATGCCATGGATTTTATACTATCCAAAATCAGCCTCAGTACAGGTGATCGGAGTGTTTCTAACCAAGTAGAGACCGCTTACGAAATACCCAGAGCCGTTATTGCCGAGGCATTAATTAATGCGGTAGCGCATCGGGATTATTATAGCAAAGCAAGCATCCAGGTTTCTGTTTTTAAAGACCGTATTGAAATTGAAAATCCGGGTTCTTTACCTAAAGAACTGGATATTTCGCAATTGCGTGAACCGCACAGTTCCTATCCGCATAATCCATTATTGGCGAATTGTATGTTTCTAACCGGAGCTATTGAACGTTATGGCACCGGTATTCCTGAAATGTATGCCCTAACAGCCGAAAGAGGATTGAAAGACCCTGAATTCAAGGAAAATAAGACTTTTGTGGTAACGCTTTGGCGGCCATCCGCAAAAATGACCGACCATGATACCGGGCAAGTCACCGAGCAAGTCACCGGGCAAGTCACCGGGCAAGTTCAATTCTTCAATAATTTATCCGAGCCCGAACGTTTGGTTCTTGTGTTAAACGGTGAAATGACGCGTGATGCGTTGATGAACAAACTTGATTTAAAACACAGGGATAATTTTATGGAGAAGTACCTGAATCCCGCCATTGCGGATAGTTGGGTAGAAAGAACGATACCGGATAAACCAACGAGTTCTAAACAAAAATACCGGTTGAGCGAGGAAGGAACTGCGTATAAAAAGAACTTACAACATGAGTCCAAGTAAAACCAATGAACAAGCCCTTGAAGCGGCTATAGAAAAAGCCCTAACAGGCACTTGCTTGGAAGTACTAGTTAATGGCTTGCATGTAGTTGCAGAGCCACAAGAAATATATCGAGGTGGCAATGGCTTTTATATTGGCACAGCCAGCGATTTTAATGCACAATATGCCATTGACGAAACCCACTTTTGGCATTTTTTAGAAAACACACAAAAAGATGAACTCGACAAACTAAAACGTACTGCGGATTGGAAGCTTAAAATAGTTGAACGTCTTGACCGCATGATTAAGAAATATGGTTTGTTGCGGTTGCTGCGTAAAGGGTTGGAAGTGGAAGATGCACACTTTACGCTATTATATCAGGTGCCATTGGCAAGCAGCAGCCAAGCAGTGAAGGATAATTTTGAGAAGAATGAATTCAGTGTAACTCGGCAGGTTCGATACAATACCGAAAACAAACGGGAAGAAATGGACATGGTGGTTTTTGTAAACGGTTTACCCATTGCCACGCTGGAACTTAAAAACGCATGGACAGGACAAACCGCCAAAGTGCATGGCATGAAGCAATACAAGTACGACCGAGACATAAAACAACCGTTATTAAATTTTGGTCGTTGCTTAGTGCACTTTGCCGTAGATACGGATGAAGTGTATATGTGCACCAAATTGGATGGGGCAAATTCATTCTTTTTACCCTTTAACAAAGGCAATAACAACGGCAAAGGCAATCCGCCAAATCCCTTCGGTCATAAATCTTCCTACCTGTGGGAAGAAATCTTTACAAGAGAAAGTCTGGCGAATATCATTCAGCATTTTGTTCGCTTTGATGGTAGTCCATCAGATGCTCTTAGCAAAAGAACCCTGTATTTCCCAAGATACCATCAGTTAGATGTTGTTAGAAAATTATTGAGCCACGCTTCCAAAAATGGCGTTGGGCATACCTATCTGATTCAACATTCAGCCGGGTCGGGAAAATCCAATTCCATCACATGGGCAGCCTATCAATTAATTGAAACCTATCCTGAGAGAAATGGTTTGCCTGGTGCAAAAGGCATTCAAAATCCTTTGTTTGATTCTGTAATTGTAGTAACTGACAGACGGTTGCTCGACAAACAATTGCGGGAAAACATTAAAGAATTTTCAGAAGTCAAAAATATTGTCGCCCCGGCTTTTTCATCCAAAGATTTGAAGGATGGTTTGGAGCAGGGCAAAAAAATCATCATCACAACGATTCAGAAATTTCCGTTCATTGTAGATGGCATTGCAGACCTAAGCGACAAGCGTTTTGCGGTAATCATAGACGAAGCACACAGTTCGCAAAGTGGAACGGCAGCAGGTAAAATGAATCAGGCAATGGGTGTTGGTCATTCCGATAGTGATCGGAATGAAGAGGACGAAGAAGATGCACAGGACAGAATTTTGAAAGCCATGCAAGCCCGTAAAATGAAGGGCAATGCATCATACTTAGCTTTCACAGCAACTCCCAAGAACGCCACATTGGAACGATTTGGTACAAAACAAGAAGATGACACCTTTAAGCCATTTCATTTGTATTCCATGAAACAAGCCATTGAAGAAGGCTTTATTCTGGATGTCCTGGCGAATTACACCACATACAAAAGCTATTACGAAATTGAAAAGTCCATTCAAGACAATCCTTTATTCGATACCAAAAAAGCACAGAAAAAATTAAGAGCTTATGTAGAAAGACACAAACAAACTATTGGCACCAAGGCAGAAATCATGTTGGAACACTTTATGTCAAAAGTGTACAACACTAAAAAGCTGAAAGGAAAAGCCAAAGCAATGGTTATCACTCAGAATATAGAATCGGCTATTCGATATTATTTAGCCATCAAGCAAATTTTGAAAGACAAAGGGAGTCCATTCAAGATTGCTATTGCGTTTTCAGGCAAGAAAACCGTAGACGGAATGGAATACACAGAAGCAGATATAAACGGCTTTGCAGAAAAAGACACACGCGACAACTTTGATTCCGATGATTACAGAATGTTAGTTGTGGCCAATAAATACCTGACCGGTTTTGACCAGCCCAAACTTTGTACCATGTACGTTGACAAAAAACTGCAAGGTGTATTGGCAGTGCAAGCGCTTAGCCGTTTGAATCGGGCAGCCGACAAATTAGGCAAAAAGACAGAGGACTTATTCGTTCTGGACTTCTTTAACGAAGTTGATGACATCAAAGCTGCATTTGACCCATTCTTTACTTCAACATCTTTGAGTGGTGCAACAGATGTTAATGTGTTGCATGAATTAAAAGGAACATTAGATGATGTGGGCGTTTATGAATGGTCGGAAGTGGAAGATTTCGTTACAAAATACTTTGATGGATTAGATGCTCAGAAGCTTAGTCCTATCAGCGACAAAGCAGCTAATCGCTTTAATAGCGAGTTAGACTTAAAAGATGAAGAGAAAGCCGACTATAAGATAAAAGCTAAGCAGTTCGTCAAAATTTACGGACAAATGGCGTCCATCATGCCTTACGAAGTGCTAGATTGGGAAAAGCTATTTTGGTTTTTAAAATTTTTGATACCTAAGTTAATTGTCAGAACCAAGGAAGATGAATTGATTGATGAACTTTTGGAATCTGTTGACCTTTCAACCTACGGCCTTGAACGAACAAAATTGAATCATTCCATTGGCTTGGATGATTCAGCAACAGAATTAGATCCACAAAATCCAAATCCAAGAGGTGCTCATGGATCTGAAGAAGAAAAAGACCCCTTGGACGAAATCATAAAGTCATTCAATGAAAGGTGGTTTCATGGATGGAATGCCACACCGGAAGACCAGCGTGTAAAATTTATAACCATCAGCAGACATATTCAGGCCCACCCTGACTTTAAAACAAAAGTTGCAGACAACAAAGATCCACAGAACCGTGACCTGGCATTTAAGAGAATATTAGACGAGGTAATGGGGCAGCAAAGAAAAAAGGAATTGGAACTGTACAAGCTCTATGCTAAAGACGAATCGTTTTACCAAGCATTATTTGACACCATGAAAAGAATGATTGATAACCCGAGATTAGGGCAATAAATTTTGAACGCCATGCAGCAACTATACACAGTACCAAGTCGTAAAAGCCAACTGTCTCGTTCTGAAATAAGTTGACATAAAAACAGCTTTAATTAAGACAAAAAAATGAAACACTATGTACCCAAAACAGGCTCAACCGTACTGCTGCGCTTTTTTAAAATCCGTTTGGCATAAGGCTGCTGTAATTTCTCATGCATGGTATCGTATAGTGGCTTGTGAATGGTATGTTCTACCTTCTTAAAATCACTCTTGCCAATACATGTTTTTCTTAGTGGGCATTCTTTACACTTATGATTATTAGAACGATACACCTTTTTATGGCAAGAGACCTAAACCCAATAATAAAGGGCATCATCAATTACTACCACAAATTCAGGAAAAGTGATATGCGAGAAGTATGGTGGCAACTTAACTTACGACTATTGAAATGGGTAAAATGGGAAAAGGGGCTGTATAAAAAAGCGGGTTTACAATACCTGCGCACGAAATACAGGGAACGGCCCAATTTATTTGCACATTGGTTATTGGTATGTCCGTGAAGCTGAATATCTTTAGTGACTTAACAACATGAAGAGCCGTGTGAAGGGAGACTTTCACGCACGGTTCTGTGGGAAGGTAGGGGTGAGATTCCCTTGTCTGACCCGATTGGGCATAATATTCAGAGAGATGACATATAAAAATAGCAGAATAATTAAATTGAGATGGATAAATTCAACCAGATTTGAGGAGAAATGGAAATGGATAAAGCATTAGAACTTAAAATTAAATTTGAGAATAACAAGATTAAAAGGTTTTGTGAAGCAGAACCGTATTTAAATGACTCGGATTTATATAAACGACTTCTGACAGATTTTGATTTTAGTGTTCTCAATTTACTATGGAGATTGACCCAGTTATCAGAAATACCATTTTCGAATAATAATCCAATAGTTGCAGAATGGATTGATAAGTTGATTAATAATACATTTACTGGCGAAGGTTTTTCATTGAATGGCAAGAATAACTATTTACTTGCATGTTACAACGGGATGATTACTAGTGTTTTGATTAAGCTAAATTATCCTGATAAGGGAAAAATTAATGAGGGAATTAGCTGGATTAAGAAATACCAAAATGTAAAAAGAGGAGAAAAATGTAATTGGGAGGGGATAGGATTAAATAAATATGGAGGTTGCATGAAAAAAACTCCATGCTATATTGGATTGGTGAAATCTATGATTGCATTGAGTGATTTCAAACATTCCTCAGATTACAAAATTGATAATGATTTAGAAATAAAATTGAGCAATGGATTAGATTATATTTTAAATCAAAAAGTCTTCCTGAGAAATTCGGATAATGTACCAATAACAAAGGAAATCACAAAACTTACTTATCCTTTTACTTGGAAAACAAACATTATAGAAATCCTAAGACTTTTAAAAGATAATCAGTTACTTAACGACAAAAACTGTTCGATTGCTCAGGATTATTTAAAGAGTAAAAGAAAAAAAGATGGTTCTTGGTGGATTCAAACTTCAAATATCATGAGAAATAAATCATGGATTAGTTTTGATAAATCGAGAGAAAAAGGATTTTGGATTAGTAATGAGATTGAAAAACTTGTATAAAATACTATGCCCAACACGCGGTCATAGCCAATAAGGGTTTTCGAGGTATGCGAAGGTTTGTGGCCGGCTTCAACTTTTGGTGTACCTTGATAGGTGATTCGCCCGTAATCCTTTACTGGTCATACCGCCATACGTTATGCCTCATTTTAAAACGACCAACACGGAAAGAAACAGACAAGAAATGAAACACATTAAACAAGCGTAACGGACGACACAACAAATGACAAAATTAAATATATTATGAAATTTTTACTGACAGTTTTTATTCTGACAATTTACACAACAACATTTGCTCAACAGCAGTCTCAAAATGATAGCATTTATATCATTCAGGATAGCATGCTAATCCCAACGAAAAGCGGTATTGACATCTCAGCTATAATAGTTCGCAAAAAAACAAATACAAGCCCATTACCCGCGATCCTTTTTTATACCACATATCATCAAGGTTCAGGCGATGCGGTATTTGGCAAAAGGTCTGCTGATAGAGATTATGTAGGAATTGTCGCGTATGCACGTGGAATAAGGACAGATATCGACAATTATAAACCTTATGAAAACGAAGCGACAGATATTTACGACATTATTGATTGGATAAGTAATCAAGCATGGTGCAATGGTAGTATAGGAATGTTTGGCGGTAGCTATACAGGTTTCTCTCAATGGGCAACAGCTAAAAACGTCCATCCGGCATTAAAAACAATTGTTCCGCAAGTGGCCGTTATGCCGGGTTATGATACCCCTATGGAAAATAACATAGAGATGAATTTAGGGCTGTACTGGTCTCACGACGTTGTTTATAAGAAAGAGCCTATAAGAAGAAGCCTAGCTTTTGAATGGTTTGAAAACGGAATTGCTTTTAAAGACATGGATAGTTTGGCTGGTTACAAAAACGCTGTTTTTCAAAAATGGCTTCAACACCTTAATTACGACAATTATTGGCAATCATTGGTTCCTACACCTGAAGAATATGCAAAAATTAATATACCTATTTTGACAACAACCGGTTATTATGATGGTTCACAAATTGGGGCAATGCAATATTTCAAACTACACACCAAATACAATAAAAACGCCAACCATTATTTTGTTATAGGCCCTTTTGACCATTGGGGCGGTCAACGCAGACCTTCCAAGAATTTGATGGGTTATGAAATTGACAGCGTTGCAAATGTCAGTATGATGGAACTGGCTTATGACTGGCTTGATTTCATTTTAAAAGGGAAATCTAAACCTGAATTACTTAAAGGTAAAGTAAATTATCAAGTTATGGGGACAAATGAATGGCGACATTCATCTTCTTTGCAAGGAATTAATAGCGACACTTTGACTTTTTATTTAGATAAGACAACGCTTTCGACTCAAAAACCAAAAATAAGTAAGTTTGAAGAACAAATAGTAGATTTTAAAGACCGAGAAACCGAAAATAATTATTACACCCCAGAAATTATTTTTGATACATTAGACGCAAGCAACGGTTTGGTTTTTAACACAGAACCTTTTAAAAAGGAGTTCAATATTAATGGTTCATTTACAGGCAATCTTTGGGCGACTATCAATAAAAAAGATATGGATGTTTCGTTGGCGTTATATGAATTAATGCCAGACGGTAGATATTTTTTTCTAACGAGATATGCTGGTAGAGCAAGTTATTCAAAAGACAATTCTAAACGACAACTACTGCAACCAAACAAAAAGGAAAATATTCCTTTTGACAATACTCGGTTTGTGAGCAAGAAAATTAATAAAGGTAGCAGACTTGTGATATTACTCAACATTAACAAGTCCCCTTTTGAAATAATCAATTACGGTTCGGGAAAACCTGTATCAGAAGAAACAATTCAAGATGCTGGTGAAGCACTACAAATAAAATGGCACAATGACAGTTATATTAAAATTCCTATATGGGAAAATTAATCGGTACAAGAACGGCAGCCACTAACAGCACCTACCCAAAAGTGGCGGTTCAGTGGTTAAATCAAGCATTGTGCTTCTATCAAAGTTTGTGCTTGGTTGACAGTGATGTACTTCGAAATCGCCTCCTTCGGGTAGGTGCAAACCGTGGTGTGTCTTGAATCTCTTTCCAAGGGAACAATGAAAGGGAGTGCTGTAAAGTACATGAGAGTCAATATCTCTTAGGAGGAATTGTAATGGTCTCTCGCTTACGACGGTCAAGCGTAGTGAGCAAACCGCATCATGCTGCG
>CAMDHZ010000036.1 GCA_945898275.1 Chitinophaga pinensis
GTCGACAAAGCAAGAATGAACTCCAGAAATAAAAATAAAGTAACCGCAAAAATGAACCATCATACAGCCGCCATAAAAGGCACCCCTACTCTATTGTTATTTTTTTCGTACTGCGCATTTCGTACAGTCAATTTTAGCCATCGCACAAACGGGAGATTGGGTTTTGTTGCGTCACACAGTGGTTACCCTACGGCAAAACCAAAAGAGCCACTTCTTTGCCAACGCTTTAATGGGCATCTGGATTCTTGACGCGAGTTGATGTACTTAGTCCTTTCTGAACATCTATCTGTTTTGGACCAAAACCATCTTCCGAGAAAGCCCATCTTAACATAGCTATTTTATATTCTTTCTCCATATCTTTCTTTGAAACGCCTTTTCTGAAATTGTATTTGGTGCCTTGAGGAACAACAGCGTTTGAAGAGTGATACTTTTCAAATTGGCTTTTTACCCGCTCGAACACTTTCTCTTCTAATTCTTTACCAAACATCAATCTTCCTTGATGCCAGTTGATAGCGATGGTTTGAAGCGTTCTGTAATTTCCTTCAAGTGAAATTCGGTTGAGCCAGTCTATAAATTTCTCTAGTTTAGGAACATCTTTGCACATTTGAAATTGCATTTCTAACCAAACCTTTCTGAACTCATCATAGACCACCAAGCCACTTTCATGAATAGAAGGAATTTCAAGAACCAACTGACTAATACGGTCATACAAATCAGGAAGAATTCTCTTTTTCAATTCAGACAACTTTAAATTGCTTGCGAATACTGGGCGTAGTTCAACATAACTTGTCTTACTATCACCAAACCTTCTGATACAGAATTTTCCCTTATTCGGTCCAGAACCTTCGGTTTGTAGTGCTGTCATAAGTTTTTCTTGAACACGGACTGACAGATTATGAACTTCATCAAAAAACAAAATTCGATTAGCAGCTTCCTTGAACAAACCATCACTATCGGCAAGTGCACCAGTAAATGAACCTTTCTTATATCCAAACAATTCACTTTCAGCCATTGTATCATCTGAGAATGATGCACAATTAACAACAACAACCTCTTTATGAAGTTTCTCTTTTGCAATCTCTTTTACCCATCTTGTCTTACCTGTTCCTCTTTCTCCCAGGATGAGTATTGAGAAAACCTTTCCTGGATTATTCAAATAATGTCTCAATAATTCCAACTCCTTCATTGTAATATTTTTTACAAATGTATGAATATGTCTTACGTTGTTATTTATAAATACCTAATATTCAGTATTTAAATTTCTTTGGCACGATTATTCACATACAGAAGAAAAAACAAACCAATATGCCAAACCAAATTTTAGAGTTCTACTTATCGCATCATTTCATATTGCGAGCTTGGGACAGAAGCATTGATACACCTTTGCTTTACAAAGTCCTTCCGCACATTACCGTGAGCAAGAAAGAAAAGAAACTTGCAATTGTTAATCCATCATTCCTGAATATCAAAGGAATTACAACAAAACCATCCAACTGTTTAGTTCTTGTGCTCAAGTACAAACTTTTGAAAACTGCTTTTTGGTGCGACCATCCAGACTACTTATTCCAAAAGGAAAAATCTTCTGACTTTCAAATTATCGACTAATGCACATCCTCAAAATCATTCACGGTTATCCAACCAACTACAACGCTG
Source organism: Chitinophaga pinensis (assembly GCA_945898275.1). Taxonomy (GTDB): domain Bacteria; phylum Bacteroidota; class Bacteroidia; order UKL13-3; family UKL13-3; genus B1. Next base: position 1,654 of record CAMDHZ010000036.1, read on the forward strand.
GTTCGGAAGTATACAGCCAGTCTATTTGCAACGAACTGTCAAAATATCACCAGGTTTCGGTTTTTACAAGGAAGGAAAATCCGTATTCGCCTGACTTTGCCATTCGGCATAAAAGCGAAAATGCAAATCTTAATTTCTACTTTGTAAATAATCCACAGGGCAAAGACGGATATAGACATAGGTTGCTAGACAGCAACTTTGCAAAACTTATTTCTGAAATAAAACCGGACATTGCTCACATCGGGCATCTTAACCACCTCTCAACGGGTTTGGTTGAAGAACTCAACAAACAGAAAATTCCAATCGTATTTACCCTTCACGATTTTTGGTTGATGTGTCCGAGAGGACAATTTTTAACAAGAAGCATCGGAAACGAAAACAACTTTCAATTATGTTCTGGTCAGCACGATACCAAGTGTGCAACTGATTGCTATAGAGTTTATTTCAGCGGCTCGGAAGCTGAAGAAGCCAATGACATTGAATGTTGGAGCAGTTGGATTCATAAGAGAATGGCTGAAACCAAAAGTTTGATTCACAAAATAGATCTTTTCATAGCGCCTTCAAACTATTTGCGAAACCGTTTCATCGTCGACTTTGGAGTTCCCGAAAGCAAAATTGTATACCTTGATTATGGTTTTCCTTTGGAGTATCTCACTCAAACCGAAAAATCAAAAGAAAAAACCCAATTTACTTTCGGCTACATAGGAACGCTTATTCCTTCAAAGGGAGTAAATCAATTAATTGAAGCTTTTAAGCAAATCGAAGAGCCTGCATCGCTAAAAATTTTCGGCAGGGAAAACGGACAAAGCACAAATGCTCTAAAAGGCCTTGCGGCAAATTCATTTAACACAATAGAGTTTGCTGGTGAATACATCAATCACAATTTGGCGAATGATGTTTTCTCAAATGTTGACTGCATTGTTGTTCCGAGTATTTGGGCTGAAAATTCGCCGCTGGTAATTCATGAAGCACAGGCGTGCAAAGTGCCTGTTATTACAGCTGACTTTGGAGGAATGAGGGAGTACGTTCAGCACCAAGTGAACGGACTTCTGTTTGAACATCGCCATGTCAATTCATTGAAAGAGCAAATGAGGTTTGCAATCGCAAACCCTAAATTGCTGAAGCAGTTTGGAGACAGAGGTTATTTGCATTCCCCAGACGGGGCAGTCCCAAATATTCACGACCATTGTAAAGAGTTGGAGAAAATTTACAACCGTTTAACTCGGAAAACAATTTGGCGATTAACGATTGACACCAATCCGGAAGATTGTAATTTGAAGTGCACAATGTGTGAAGAACACAGCCCTTACAGCGATTTCATTCCCACTCTATACAAAGAAACAGGTGTTAAGCGAAGGCGAATGAAATTTGAAACGGTGGAAGAAATTTTTCAACAAGCCGAAAAACTGGGAGTGAAAGAAATCATCCCCTCCACTATGGGTGAACCATTACTTTATAAAGGTATAGAGGGGATTTTTGAACTCTCAAAAAAGTTTGGAATCAAAATCAATCTCACTACCAATGGAACATTTCCCAAAAAGCATTCCATTGAAGATTGGGCAAAAATGATTGTGCCAAATACAACCGACGTTAAGATTAGTTGGAACGGTGCTACAGCCGAAACAGCTGAGAAAATAATGTTAGGTGTGAACTTCAATCAGGTGTTAAACAATGTAAAGGCGTTTGTTTCTTACCGCGACTCACACCATTTAGAAACTGGCTACTTTTGTCGTGTAAGCTTTCAACTCACTTTCATGCAGAACAATATGCATGAGTTAGCAGACATTGTGAAACTTGCAGCACAGCTAGGTGTTGACAGAGTGAAAGGTCATCAGCTGTGGACACATTTCAAAGAAATTGAGAACTTGTCAATGAAAGCAACAAAAGAAAGTGTTGCAAAATGGAATCTGTATGTGAAGCAAGCATACGAAGCACAGGAAAAGTTCAAAAAGCAAAATGGAGAGAAAGTGATTTTGGAAAACATCATTCCACTTCACGACCATGAAAATATAGAAGTTCCGGCTGAATACGAATGTCCGTTTCTTGGAAAAGAACTTTGGATTTCGGCAACAGGTAAAATTTCTCCTTGTTGTGCTCCAGACAATCTCCGCAAATCTTTAGGCGAATTTGGAAACATTGAAAACACAACTATTCAGGAAGTATTAAATAGTCCTATTTACACAGAACTGGTAAAAAATTACAAATCCATACCGCTATGCAAATCTTGCAATATGCGTAAACCTTCAAACAACAATTAATAAAATGATACAGCTAAAAAAATTTGATCAACTGCAAAAAATATTTCCCAATGTTCCCGGAATAGATGTAGCTCTGTTATATGGTTCTTTTGGTAGAAACGAAGCCACACCCAATTCTGATATTGACATTCAGCTTTTGGTAAACAAGGATTTTAAAACGAGTATTCTAAAAGTCCAACTCCAAAAACTTTTTCACACCGAAATTCAATCCATCCGTGAAGTAGCAATGAGAAATAAAGTAGTTGCTTATTTCAAATCACAACCCAAAATTGAATTTGCCATTTGCACAAACATTGCGGAAATTGATAGAAACTATTTAGGTTCAGAAATTACAGATTTTAGTAAAACAGTTTTGTATGAACGAGTGCCGCAGCTTTACGATATAGGTTCATACTTGGCTCAATTAATAACGGATTACAACAACAATAAAACAGAACAGCAAAAAGAAAAACAAATTACTGATTTGGTTGACAAATTCATTTATGAATTTGAAAGTTGTTCGGGTATGCACCGTAGAAGTGATGGCTACCAATTTTACTTCTTTTACAACATTGCTTTGCAAGTTGCAATTCAGTTAAACCACCTTTCAAAAGGACATTCAAAATTCAATTACTTACCAAAGTATTTTATTGCAAACATCCTTACAAAAGAAGAGCAAGAAAACTTTTACAACCTCAAAGGCACTTTGTTTTTACCCGAAGCAAACCAACAGAAAAGAAAACTGCTGGACTTCTTTTATGCCGCAATAGAAACACTGGTTACACCTGAGAAATTAGAAGAAGTAAAACAGTTTTGCGAATGGTTATATAACCGTGATTTCCTTTGGAACTTCAGGGATATAAGCACCCATAATTCCAAAATTAAAAGTGGTAGAATATACAGAACAGCAACAATGACTTTGTTTCAAAATGAATACAGATTTGATGAACTTCTAAATGAAAAGAAAATCAACACCGTTATTGATTTAAGAGCAGATAAAGAAATTGAAGAATTACCATACCACGAACAAACCCTTTCTAAATTCAAATACATAAAAGCACAGCTTGACCCCTGGAACCAACCCGAATGGTTTAAGGAAAAACACCATCAGGGAACCAATGAAGAAATTGCGTACCGCTTTTTTGCAATAGGATGTAATGACCAAATAAAAAAGGCAATGGAAGCTATTGTTGAAGAACAACAAGGGGCAGTTGCAATTCATTGTTTCGCAGGAAAAGACAGAACAGGGATTTTTATTTCATTGCTACACTTGCTTGCAGAAACACCAATGGAAATAATTTATGCAGACTATTTAGCAAGTGAAGTGGATGTAAAACTCAGCAGATTAAACTTAGTGTTGGACATTATTAAAGCCAAAGGGGGTATTGAACCTTACTTACTTTCTTGTGGCTTAACAGACAATCAGATTTTAAAACTCAAACAAAAGCTATTGAACTAATGAATTGGCAAGACATAAAAGTTTCGACAAACAGCACACAATTTCTTTTTAAAGGAAAGCAAATTTTCGAAAAGACCTTTATTGAAGTATTGAAATTTCATTCGCCAGGACTTGCGGCAGTGCAAGATGAAACGGGTAGTTATCATATTGATTACAACGGTAAGCAACTTTACTCTCAAAGGTTTACAAGGACTTTTGGCTTTTATTGCAACAGAGCAGCGGTTGTTCAAGCCTACAATTGGTTCCACATCACAGACAAAGGCGAAAGAGCATACTCGCAATCATATGCGTGGACGGGAAACTTTCAAGAAAACCTTTGTCCAGTTCGTGAAGGCAGCAACTATTTTCACATCAATCTTGACGGGTACCGGATTTATTCCGAAAACTATAATTATTGTGGAGACTTCAAAGACGGATTTGCTTGCGTAAAATGCTTAGACGGTTATTACAGGCACATTGACACCAAAGGAAATTTTATAAACAACAAATCGTATTTTGACTTGGGAATTTTTCATAAAAACTTTGCAACAGCGAAAGACAAAAGCGGTTGGTTCCACATAGATAAAGAGGGAAATGAGCTCTATAATGAACGCTATTTGGAAGTTGAACCATTTTACAACGGCTTTGCTTTGGCGACTCAGTTTAACAATGCGAAAATAATTATTGATGAAAGTGGGGAGAAAATTCTAAATGTATAGCCCATCATACGGTTTCGGTTTTTGAAATTTGGATCAGGCAATGCTGAAAGTGAAAATTGAAAAAACGTGTGTTTGCCAAAGACAAATAAATTGTTTTCAAAAAATTACCCATATTTAAAAATAAAAAATGGCACAACTTGCGAAATAAAAAGGCAAAGAATAAAAGAAATGACACTAAAAAATTACTACAATGGTTTACAGGTGCGAATGGTCAAAACATAAGAAGCAAACACCTTAATGTGTTAATTAGCGATGATAAATAAAATGGATATTCAATGTTCCGTTCATTCAATTGTGTAGATTGGGACTGAAAAGCATGAGAGTTTTCCATTCAGCTAAATGCATATCCAACAACAAATAGGCTTGAATACAAAGACAAAACCAACAACCATTAGCAAATATGATCCCAGACTATCAATCTTTAATGCTGCCTTTACTCAAACTCGTTTCAGATGGCCGAGAACACAAATACCGCGACTTGATAGAAAGTTTAGCCATAGAATTTCAAATAACCGACGAAGAACGAAAAGAGCTTTTGGCAAGTGGCAACCAAGCCCTTTTTGATAACAGAGTTGGTTGGGCTAAAACTTATCTTAAAAAAGCCGGTCTGCTGGTCTCTCCAAAACGCGCTACATTCGTAATAACCGACCTCGGAAGAAAAACATTAGCCGAAAATCCTGTGCGGGTTGATGCAAAGTATTTAAGACAGTTTCCGGCATTTTTGGATTTTCAAAACGCTTCGCGAAACACCAATGAAAACGAAGAAGACGAATCAACAATAGTCGAAAACAGCAAGCAAACGCCTGAGGAAAGTTTAGATAAAGCCTATCAACGAATAAGAAAAGCGCTGGCCTCCGAACTCCTCAACAAAGTTGTAGACCTGTCGCCGGCTTTCTTCGAACGACTTGTGGTTGAACTATTAGTAAAAATGGGTTATGGTGGGTCAATTAAAGACGCTGGAAAAGCAATGGGTAAAAGTGGTGATGAAGGAATAGATGGTACCATAAAAGAAGATAAACTAGGTCTTGACATCATTTACATTCAAGCCAAGCGCTGGCGGCCAGGAAATGTGGTTGGACGGCCTGAACTTCAAAAATTCGTTGGCGCACTCGCCGGACAAGGAGCCAAAAAGGGAATTTTTATAACGACTTCAAACTTTACCAAGGATGCATTGGACTACACCCCAAGAAACGAAACTAAAATCGTTTTGATTGACGGCGAACAATTGGCTCAACTAATGATTGACTACAACCTTGGTTGTACTACGCAGCAGACTTATGAACTTAAAAAAATAGACAGCGACTATTTCGGGGAGGAAGAATAATACAACCGATAAAAGTTTGGCCTGAAAACGGAAAATGAAAAATACGGTAGATATGTGAATCAAGTATTCCACCGTATTCTGACTATTTTATTCATTTATCTGCCTATTGGCAATTATCTCTCGTTTTGGCAAGTGCTTCTACAATAGATCCGCTGCTGAAAAGACGATCATAAAAGCAAAACAATACTTGAAACTGAATACAATATACCAGACAACCAACCAAGAAGCTAAACTATCAAACTCCTTAAGTTTTGGCTTTGGTCCAGTTGACTGTAAGATTACGAACATACATTCTTTGCTTTTATTGCATTGTAATATAAATGATACATTTGACAACTCAGTCCAAAACAATTTGGCTATATGAGCAACATAACATTCGGTGTCTATATCAGAAAGCGAAGAGAGGAAATCGAACTTACATTGAACAAAGTTGCTGCTTATCTCGACATCGACACATCAACCCTGAGCAAAGTTGAACGTGGTGAGCGACCTGCTTCACCTGACTATTTAAAACCACTTTCTGAAATCTTAGAACTGGACTTGAAAGAAGTGCAAACAACTTACATAACAGACAAAATAAATAAAGACTTTGGCGGACTGGAACATTTAAGCGAAGGACTGAAAGAGGCAGAAAAACAGATTAAAAGCAAAAAGAAATAATGTCATCTAAATTTTTTACAAATAACAGCGAACGAAGCATGTTCGATAAATTCAAAGGAATTATCGAACACATGAAAGACTTGTATGCCTTTCATGCGGTTGTTGGTTATTTCCGTTCTTCGGGTTACTTCGCTTTACAACCATACTTAAAAGACTTAAAAGAAATCAAAATATTAGTCGGCATCAATGTTGACCAGATGTTTGCCGAATCCCAACGCAAAGGACTTTTGTATTTCGGTGACGAAGAAAAAACGAAAGAAGAATTTTTGAAATGGTTTATTCAAGACATCAAAGAAGCTAAGTATTCCGAAGAAGTTGAAAAAGGTATTTTGCAATTCGTGAACGACTTAATTGACGGACGAATTGAAGTAAGAGCACACAACTCAAAAGCCATTCATGCCAAGTTCTATTTGTTTTTACCTGAACATCACAGCGAACATTCAGACGGTTGGGTTATCATGGGTTCATCTAATCTGACAGAAGCAGGACTTGGAATTAAGAAATCACCGAACTATGAATTGAATATCGCTTTGAAGGACTTTGACGATGTTCAATTTACCAAAAAAGAATTTGTTGAATTATGGGAAGACTCAACACCAATTCTACAAGCAGACATTCAAGCTTTCAAACAGAAAACACATATCGGGCAGACTTTCACGCCTTATGAGCTTTACATCAAATTCTTAATTGAATACTTCGGTAAAAACATTGACTATGACCCTGACACAGTTGGAGATTTACCGAAGACTTACAAAAAACTTTCCTATCAGGTTGATGCCGTAAACCAAGGCTTTCAAATGTTGATGGAACATAATGGCTTTTTCCTTTCGGATGTAGTTGGTTTAGGCAAGACAGTTATTGCAGCCATGATTGCCAAACGGTTTTTAATAGCCAATGGCTCATTGAATACAAAAATATTGGTGGTGTTTCCGCCAGCATTGGAAAAGAACTGGAAAAATACTTTCAGACTTTTCGGCATTGACCGACACACCAAATTCATTACGAACGGACGATTGGACAAAATTGTGAACGGTGATGATTTGAACTATTGGGCAAAAGAGGATTACGATATGGTTTTAGTTGACGAAGCACACCGATACAGAAACCACACTTCGCAATCCTTCGGATTGCTACAACGAATTTGTAAAGCTTCAAGAAATGGCGAAGGCTTAGTTCCTGGCAAAAAGAAAAAAGTCATTCTAATTTCTGCTACTCCACTAAACAACAGACCGCAAGATTTATATTATCAGTTGCTTTTGTTTCAAGATGCAAGACGAAGCACTTTACCAGTAACCAACTTACAAAGTTTCTTCGGACCAATCATTCGTGAGTTCCGAGAAATCATGCAACAAGACGAACCGAATATTCAACGTATCAGAGAACTGTATTCTATCATTCGTGAAAAAATCATTTCTCAAATAACGGTTCGTAGAACAAGAAGAGATTTAAAGAACTATCCAAAATACATTGAGGATCTACAGGCACAAGGAATAGAGTTTCCAGAAATTGCCGCACCCAAACCAAAAATTTATGCGTTTGATGCCAAATTGAGCAAGCTGTTTTATCATACAATTTTCTACCTGACGGATGATGATAAAATCCAGTATTACCGCTATCAGGCAATTAAATATTTGAAACCTGAATTAAGAGAAAACTATTACGAACAAGCGATTTTAGTTTCTCAATCTTTGGCAGGCATCATGAAAACATTAATGGTGAAAAGATTAGAAAGCAGTTTCACTGCTTTTAAATCATCATTAAAGAATCTGACTACTGCCACAGGCAGAATGATTGAAATGTTTGACAAAGGCAAAGTATTAATTGCTCCAGACTTGCGTGTGAACGACCTGATGGAAAAAGGTTTCAGCATTGAAGATTTGGAAGTGATGATTCTTGAAATGAGTACTGAAAATCCGAGAAACAATGTTTTCAGTCCTGATGACTTTGATAGTGGCTTTATTGATGGCTTACGAAAAGACCATTTGCTTTTACAAGAATTGGTAAAGGAATGGAGCAAAGTGGAACAAGACCCAAAACTGGATGCTTTCTTAATTACGCTGAAAGACGAATTGCTGAATCAGCAAATTAACCCAACAGGTAAATTGGTTGTATTTACGGAAAGCACCGATACGGCAAATTACCTGACTGAAAAAGTTGAAGCATTTTTAAATACAAAAGTTTTGAATGTTTCAAGCGACAACCGAAGCAAGATTTTTGAAACCATACAGGAAAACTTTGACGCAAACTACATTGGAGAGAAAAAGAACGATTACAACATCATCATCACAACCGATGTATTGGCAGAAGGTGTAAACCTGCATCGTTCTAATGTAATTGTAAACTACGATACCCCTTGGAATGCAACCCGATTAATGCAACGAATTGGACGCGTAAACCGAATTGGAAGTGTGGCAGGGGTTATTTACAACTACAACTTCTACCCTTCTCAGCAAGGTGATGAAGAAATAAAACTATACAGTAATGCATTAATCAAGCTGCAAGGCTTTCATACTGCCTTTGGTGAGGATGCACAGATATACACCCACGAAGAAATGTTAGAGCAGTTTGAGTTGTTCGATGAAGGTTTGCCTGATGATGAAGACAAGCGACTGCATTACTTACGTTACATCCGTGAGTTTAAAGACAACAATCCAAAGGAATTTAAACGCATCAAAGCCTTTCCGTTAAAGGCAAGAACAGCAAGAAATAACAAGTATGCTCAAAAAGCAGACACACACGGTTCAACAGTGGTGTTTCTGAAATCGCTTTACAAAATGGAGTTTTATCAAATCAATGATAAAACCAAAGTAAATCCATTGACCTTTTTGGAGGCAGCACAAATTTTTGAAGCACAATTAGCAGAACCATCTTTTGGATTGCCTGAAAATCATTACGAACATGTTCAAGCTGCTTTAAAATCATTTGATGAAGACTTTTTAGGTGGAACAACTGAAAAGGTTACAACCACCGATAAAGCCGATGCAAATACCAAACAAGCTTTAAAATTCTTGCGTGACTTCAAAGCCATTACGCACCAAGCCATTGTAAAAGAAACCTGCCAAACCTTGCAACCCATTGTTGAAAGCGGAACTTACACCCCTTTGGCAAATGAACTGAAAAAGCTAAGTCAGAAGTTTTTTAGCAAACGAGAAATTACCACTTCACAAGTAGACAATTTGCTGATTGCCTTGGCAAAGAAATACGATGCTTTCGCTAGTGATGAAGATGAAACGAAACTGGAAGAAATTGACACCAACATTGCACCTGAAATTGTGCTATCAGAAACTTTTATTGACTAAATATGAGCAAACTAAGAAATACAAATACCGAATTCAAACAAGTTGTTTTACTGATTGAAGAAGCCAGAAACAGGGCTTTTCATAAAGTAAACGAGGAATTGGTATTGCTATATTTCAAGGTGGGCAATCTGGTTTCAGAGAAGGTTTCAGCGGGTGCATGGGGCGAAAACACGGTTGAAGAACTGGCTTCCTTTATTCAGGATAATTGTCCAGGACTTAAAGGCTTTAACCGCAGAGGGCTTTATAGAATGAAACAGTTTTATGAAACCTATTCGTCACCCGAATTTGTGTCAACACTGGCGACACATTTACAAAAGCCTGAAAATGAAGCGAAAAATATTGTGACAACACTGTTGACACAATTACAATGGTCGGCACATCTGCACATTTTAAGCAAAACCAAAACTCCTGATGAAAAACTGTTTTACCTGTATTTAGCCATACATGACAAACTATCAGTCAGAGAACTGGAACGACAACTTAACTCGGCTGTTTATGAAAGAACCACTCTTTCTAATGAAACCTTGCAGAAATCACTGCCTCAGTTACCACAAAATTTTTTCAAAGACCCATACATATTTGAATTTTTAGAACTGCCCGATGGGCATTCTGAAAAAGACCTTGAAAAGGCATTAATTCTTAACCTACAAAAATTCATTCTGGAAATAGGTAAAGGATTTACCTACATGGGCAATCAGTATCGTTTGCAAGTGGGCAATAAGGACTATTTTACCGACTTGCTGTTTTATCATCGGGATTTGCAATGTTTGGTATTGTTTGAACTGAAAATACAAGAATTTGAACCCGAGTTTTTGGGTAAACTCAATTTCTATCTGGAGGCAATAGACCGTGACGTAAAACGACCTTTTGAAAACCCAAGTATTGGCATTTTACTGTGCAAGGGCAAAGATACAGAAGTGGTAGAATATGCCATGGCACGCAATACTTCGCCTGCTATCATAGCCGATTATGAAACCAAACTGATTCCGAAAACGGTGTTGGCCAACAAACTTCACCAACTGGTGGAGCAACTTACTAAAGACGAAATTGAATAATGGATAAGAAGACATTACAAAATAGCATACTCGAAAAAGCATATCAACCTGAAAAATGGTTGGATGTGATGAAAGATTATTTTGGTGCTAAGAAATTTCACCAAAAGCCACAACCAGTTTTATTGCCGAGCAATGAAATTGCTCAAAGTGCAGTTGAATTAGGCAGTTTTTACACCGCTGATGAACGCATTGTAGGTATTTATGAGGTGAAGCTAACGGATAAAGCACTTATCGAACGCAACCGAGTTGGATTAAGAAATCTTTTTAAATCCGTTATCCGCTATGACCTTGATGCGGCTTTAATTGTTTACCTTCAGGAAAACAAATGGCGTTTCAGCTATGTGAGTGAAATACGAACAGCAGAAGGCAAAAAGGAAACCGAGCCAAAACGTTATACTTATCTTTTTGGTGAAGGTGAAAGTTGCCGAACAGCAGCCGAAAGATTTGACAAGCTAAAAGGAAAGCCAATTTATCTTAATGATTTATTTGAAGCCTTTAGCGTTGAAAAACTTAATAAGGACTTCTTTAAAACCTATAAAGAGTTTTACGAAAAGTTCTGGAAATACCTTGCAGCAGACAAACAATACAACAAGCTATTAAGCGACAAACGTTACAAAGACGATGAAGTAAAACGAGAAAAGCCCATTCGTGATTTTGCAAAGAAACTTTTAGGTAGAATTGTTTTCCTTCAATTCTTGCAAAAGAAAGGTTGGATGGGTGTTCCTACCAAGTATACAGAATGGAAAGGTGGTGACATCAAATTTCTTCAGTCTTTATTTGGCGTAAGCAAAAACAGAGCTGTATTCCATAGTAAAGAACTAAGAACCTTGTTTTTTGAAACACTGAACGAAAAGCGTGAAAACAACATAGCACGTGCTTTACTGGGAAAGGATATAAAAATCCCTTACCTCAATGGTGGTTTGTTTGAAAAAGACATTTCATTTTCAAATGACATTGATTTCCCGGAAGAATATTTTGCCAATTTGCTCGACTTTTTTGAGCAATATAATTTCACTATTGACGAGAACGACCCATATGATAGCGAAGTAGGCATTGACCCTGAAATGTTAGGACACATTTTTGAAAATTTACTGGAAGAAAACAGGGAGAAAGGTGCTTTCTATACTCCGAAAGAAATTGTGCATTACATGTGTCAGGAAAGTTTAATTGAATACCTGCACACCCAGTTACCAAATTACAATAAAGCAGATTTTGAACTACTGGTAAGAAATAATCAAGTTTCAGGTGCCCTTGCAGAATACAAAACAGCCAATGAGATAAACAACAAACTAAAGGCGGTTAAAATTTGTGACCCTGCTATAGGTTCAGGAGCTTTTCCTATGGGTTTGCTCAAAGAAATATTTGAGTGCCGTAGATTGTTGTATGGCTATTTAAGAACCAACGAAATATTTGACCCTGCTCAAGTTAAAAAAGACATCATTCAACAAAATATTTATGGCGTTGACTTGGAAAATGGAGCAATTGAAATTGCACGTTTGCGCTTTTGGTTGGCATTGGTGGTAGATGAAAAAGAACCAGATCCTTTACCAAACTTAGACTATAAAATTATACAGGGCAATAGCTTATTGGAGCAATACGAAGGAATAGAATTGGGCAACACCACATTGTTTAGTGAGCCGAAAGCGAAAATCTTTCAAGCTAGTATGTTTGAAGAAACAAAAGTAGAATATGGTTTATTTAAAGGAAAGCAAGAAGATATAAAATCATTGATGAATGCCTACTTTAAAGTTGAGAATAAAGAGAAAAAAGCAGCCATTCATAAAGGAATTGACAATATTGTGATTGATCATATCGATAAATCTTTGGCGCTTTTTGGGACCAAATTACTCATTGAAATTGATGGTCTCGAACAGACTTTAAAAAGAATAAAAGAGTTAAAACGAAAATCAGATAACATTATTAAAGAAATAGAAAAACGAAAGAAACAGTTAGAAAGTAAAAATGCAGCACGAAAACGCTTATTAGATTTTGAAAAAACAGATGAACGCCCCTATTTCTTGTGGCATCTTTACTTCATGGATGTGTTTGAGGGAGGTGGTTTTGATGTTGTAATTGGAAACCCGCCTTACATTCAGTTGCAAAAAATGACAGATGAAGCAATCCTATTGCAAGAAGCTGGCTACGAAACATTTACCAGAACGGGTGACATTTATTGCCTATTCTATGAACAAGGGAACAAACTTTTGAAACCTAAGGGCAATCTATGTTACATCACATCAAACACTTGGATGCGAACGAAATTTGGTGAATTGTTGCGGAAATTTTTTGCAACCCAAACCAACCCAATAAAGCTGCTGAATTTCGAAGACACCAAAATATTTCAAACAGCTACAGTTGAAACAAATATCATTCTATTTAAAAAGGAACCTTTTGAAGGTAAACTTCAATCGGTTGCAGTAAAAACAGACTATTCAATTGGAACATCTATAAATGAATACTTAAATAAAAATGCCATTGTATTAAGTGAATTGCCAGAAGATGGATGGATTATACTACCAAAACAAGACTATGAAATTAAAAGCCAAATAGCCAGTAAAGGAAAACAGTTGAAAGATTGGAATATTGAATTCTACAGAGGTTTTTTAACTGGATTTAATGATGCCTTTTTTATTGATGCGACAAAAAGGAAGGAGTTAATCGCCAAAGAACCAAAACTGAAAACACTAATAAAGCCTCTTTTACGGGGCAGGAATATCAGAAAATATAGTTATGCCTTTGATGAACTTTATGTAATCTTTATTCCCTGGCATTTTCCGCTTAGCAAGGATGAAATTAGCGGTGCTTCAAAAGAAGCTGAAGCCGCATTGAAAAATGAATATCCAGTTTTATATGAGCATCTGTTACAATACAAAAAAGAGCTTAGCGAGAGAAACAAATCTGAAACAGGAGTAAGATATGAATGGTATTGTTTACAAAGAGCAGCTGCTACATATGAAAAAGAATTCGAGAATGAAAAACTCGTTTGGCTTTCAATTTCAGACAAACCTGCTTTTGCATATGATGTAGAAAAACGATACGTAACAGCACCAGCCTACATTATGACAAGTAAAAAAGCTGATATCAAGTATTTACTTTCATTTTTGAATAGCAAAACTATGGAATGGTATCTTGATAAAGTTTCATCATCAACTGGACAAGGAACAAATCAATGGAGTAAAATATTTGTAGAGCAGCTTCCTATTCCTGAACCACCCAATAAAAATATACAAATAAAATTTGAAACCTTAGCGGATTATCTCATTTTTTTAAATGATGAAAGCAATCCTCCAGTAAATCTATATACTGACAATGCCAGCATTGCAGCCGTTTTTGAAGATGTGGTTAATATGATGGTGTATGAACTGTATTTTGAAGAACACCTGAAACAAGAAGAAATTGACGTGTTACAGTTTATAAACGAAAAAGCATTTCCTGCCTTAGGCAAAGACGAAAAAGCGAATGCAGAAATTATTGGCAAGGTTTACAAATGGCTGCAAGAACAAGAAAATCCTATTCGTAATCGTGTAATCCTTTCTAACATTCGGAGTAAAGATATAATACGCAGAATTAATAGTACCACTCACTAAAATGGCTGTTAGAAAATATATTGATGAAATACATATTTCGAATTTTAAATTCTTTCCTGAACTAGGACAGGAAAGCAAACCGATTAAAATCAGAGGCAATCATCTTTTGCTATACGGTGAAAACGGAAGCGGTAAGTCTTCAATTTTCTGGGCTTTATATACTTTGCTGGAGTGCGCTAATAAAGGCAGTAAAGGAGAAATAAAAAAATACTTTGATTTTTTTGATAAGCAAAATTTACTCAATATTTATGCTAATCCGCGACCTAAACCAGATGATAAAGAAGTCGAAAATGCATTTGTAAAATTACTTTTGAAAGACGATGCAGAAACTACATATTACCGGATATCATTCAATGATTTAGAAATAAACGACATAAAGGAAGCTAAAAATAGTAATTATGCTTCAGACTTTATAAACTATAAATTCCTGTATAGTGCTTTTAATTTTAGACATCGTGATCGTATTAACTTGTTTGAGCATTTTGAGTATAATATTTTCCCTTACATAAAATTTGAGCCCTGCAAAATTTGGAAAATAAATCCAGTCACTTCGCTTTGGGAAGACATTATTACTGAGAATGCTAACGAAGTAATAGATTTTATTGCTAATGGTCCAGATTATAATCTCATTTCAGGTAATAGAAGAGAATATAATACACGTGCCTTCAGAAAAAGAGAAATTGCTAGTAGAATTAGCAAAGCAATTCAAGAACTAAGAAAATGGGAAACTCATATTAATACTAGAGGTAATGAAATTCTTAAAACTGAATTAGGTTACAAGAATATAGAGTTTAATATTAAAGTAAAGTTATCTAAGAATTTTCATATCACAAGAAGGAAATACATTCCACCAGTAATAGGACTATGGCTTTCTATCCCATCGTATGAAGGAAATATAGATAAAGTCCATCGTCTGCATTCTTTTCTGAACGAGGCAAAATTAACTGGTATAAGTCTAGCTATGCGATTCGCTGTTCTAGAAAAGAGAACAACTGATGCCGAAATTAAATTACTTGTATTAGATGATTTGATGATTTCATTAGATATGAACAATAGAAATAAAGTAATTGATTTTGTTTTTAAGAACTATTTATCCAAGTATCAAGTATTCTTCCTCACCCATGATAAAAGCCTATTTGATTTTGTTCAATTAAAAATTGAAGAATGGGATAAAAAGGGAAATTGGGAAATAAAAGAAATGTATGCTGGAAATACAGGAAAACCTGTATTACTGGAGGATAATTTGGAGTATATCCAACGAGCTAAAGTGTATTTTGATGCCTATGATTATTATTCATCTGGCAACAATATCAGAAAAGCTATCGAAAAGAAACTAGAATTTTTATTACCTGAAAATGTTAGAGTAACAACGAAAGACTTAGATGATGAGTTAAAAAAACTTTTTCAATATTATGATGATAACAATTGCGGTGATTTGATTTCACCAATACTTCGCAATCATCTTTTACAGTTTAAGGATATTGTATTTAATCCATCATCACATTTTGACCTAAAAAGCCCACTATATAAAATAGAAATAGAAAAGGCATTTGAAGTATTCAATATATTGAACGCAATTCCTAAAATTTGTAGATATCTTCTAATTGGTATGAGGGGAATATTAAAATATGAAAATTTGAATAATGCATACTCAGCGGAATTTATCTTAAAAGAGAATTTATATGCAATTCAAATTCCTAATAACGAATTGAGATTATCAGACCCTAGACACAACTTAATTTCGTATACAAAAGACGAAATTGAATTTCTTGACCCAAAGACCCGTGTGAGCAAACTACCAAATAAAATAGTATTGGCAAAAAATTCAACTATTAAAATTTCTGAAAGAATTGCACGAATTACAAGGTTTATTAATCCAGAAAATCCAATAATCATTAACGATTTTACAACTGCTGATGGACTTTCTATTCAAAATTTATTGGACAATATAAATGGCAAAAAAATCAAATAATTTAGTTGGTGTAACAGGCGAATGCTTTGTATGTGCCGAACTTGGAAAAAGAGGCATTCTAGCCTTACTAACTCCAAAGAAAAATCCTCTATTTGATATTGTGGCTGTTTCACCTGATGCATCAAGAACGGTAACAATTAAAGTAGAATCAATGGGGTTTGATAATGAGCAGGGGTGGAAACCGAATAATCAGATTACTGAGAAGAAAGGCAATCCTAACCTGTTTCTTATCCTCGTCAACTTAAGACAAGAAAATGTATGTGTTTATTACATATTTCATTATGATGAAAATATTGAAAGAGTAAATGAAATTTATAATCGATACATCAATCGAGAAAAAAGAGATGGTGGTAAGCGAAAAGAGGTTGGCTTTATGTCGTTCGACTTTGTCAATTTCACAGCTGAAGACCAAGCAAGAAAGAATAATTGGGACATTTTGAGGTTCAATATAAAATAAAGAATTATGAGTAAAATGTTTGCAGAAATAAAGCGAATTGTAGACGAAGACATCAGTAGCCGTGTTTCACAATATGATGTGATTTTTGAGGCTATCACAAATGCTATTCATGCAAACGCTACCTCTATTGATTGTATATTAAACTCATTCGATAATCCTATCAAAGAAAATGAAACCGAAATCGCTAGGAAAAAGGTTCACACCATAACAGTTCGTGACAATGGTGATGGCTTGCATGACAACAATTACGATTCATTTTGCAAATACAGAACGGAATACAAAAAGAATTTGGGTTGTAAAGGTGTTGGTAGATTTGTTTTCCTAAAGGTTTACAATTATGCCAAATTCACAAGTTCATTAGCTACCACACAAGAAGTAAGGAGTTTCAAATTTGACTTTGATTTCGATACAGATAATATTAAAAGCACCCCAAGTGAAGTAGGGCAAAATTTAACCGAAGTAACTTTAAATAGCCTTTCCGAAAGTTATTTGAACCATGACAAACATATTGACAGAAGAATTGAAATGGATTTGGAAGCAATCAGAGAAAAGGTGTTGCTTAATCTGATTCCTACGTTATTCTTTTACAAGAAGAAGGGTATTGAAATCACAATTAGCTTCATTGACCAAACCACTTCCGACCAAGTATTTATTAAGCCAAACGACATACCTGACTTCAAGGAACGAAAATTCATAGTTAAAGACAGAGAAGGCAAAGAATTTGAATTTACTTTAAACCATAGAATTGAAAATATAGATGGTAAACTAAATGCTTACTACTGTGCAAATAACAGAACTGTTTGTGAGTTTGCCGAAAAAGACCTGAAACTGAATTTTCCTTATGGTTATTCAGGATATTTATTGCTTGAATCTACATATCTAAACACAAGAGTTAACCACGAAAGAAACGACTTTGATATAAAGCCATTACGAACAGACGCTTTTACTACTCTTTCCTGGGACTTAATCAACGAAGAATTAAAAAAGACCGTAACAGACTTGGTAAAAGAGGGAATTCCAGAAACAAAAGAAATAAACAAGACAAAGATTAAAGAAATACATGAAGAGCGACCATATCTAATCAACTACATTGATGAAACAGATATTGAAATTGCTGGATTCATGGACAAGAAAAAACTGATTGACAATGCAAAGAAAAAGTTTGATAACGCTAAAGAAAAAATACTTGCATCAGCAGGGAAAGAGGAATACACCGACACAGAGCTTTACGAAGCGATTGAGTTAACGCATAACGAACTGGTTTCATACATCAATGACCGTGTTTTGGTAATTGAGCGATTAAAGAAATTGATTGACAAAAAAGAAAGAGTTGAAGAAATCATCCACAATCTGTTTATGGAAATGCAAACTGATGATGATTACTATGCTGTTGGCAAAAACAATCTTTGGTTATTAGATGACAGATATACCACATACAGCTATGCAGCAAGCGATAAAAGGATTAGAGAAGTTCTAAAAGGAATTGATGAAGAAAATGGAGACACAGATAATTTGGACGATAAACCCGACTTATCTCTTTTCTTCTCTCATAATCCGAACAAACCAGAACGACTGAAATCAGTATTGGTTGAAATCAAACCGTTTGACTATGCTTCTAAACCTGATAGAAAGAAATTTGCAGGAATACAGCAGTTATTGGATTATGTAAAAGCTTTCAAAGAGAAAGAGAAGATTGAAGAAGTATCATCATTTTTAATAACTGAAATAGACGATAAACTTGCCGTCAGACTTAGAACAGATGGCTATACACCTTTATTCTCACTTGAAAGTCCAATTTATCATCGCTTTTACAGCGAACCCAATATTTCAATTTTTGTTATTAGTGCTTCGACATTAATAAAGGATGCAGAAGCAAGGAATAAAGTGTTTTTGGACATCATTAAAAAACAAAGTAAAATCAAAAACTTACTATCATAATGCCAACGCAGCAGTCACACACATTGCCAAGTCGCACAAGCCGGCACACAAGCCAAAACTTGACAAAGAGTGTGTTTGCCCTTCTTGATCAGAATTATTTTAAAATTCACTCCACTCTTCTCTAAACTTTTAATACCGTCACCCTATAACCAAAATTAATTTGAACCTTTCTGCTTTTTTCATCGGCCTATAAACATTATTTCGGCATAATTCCGATTTCAATATGAGCAACCCTTCCAACTAACCCCAACCCATACTATTTCCGCCGGAGCTTACAATATTTACCCATACTCCGTGAAATCCATAAATCGGTTTAATCCGTGATTCAGACAACTTTACTGAGCCAACAGCAAAGGCACAAATAACCATTCACCCTTTATATTTTTAACACAAACCCATAAACAGGCAGGATTGAATTGTCTTGCCATTGGTTGTCAGGATAGGATTTATCGTTTTGGAACGCTTGTAAACGGGACAGTGGCATTAACGGATTGGGAAAAATGGCATATAATAAATGGTTGAGAATCCCGGTAATACACCCCAATGTATAATAGGGTGAATGTATTGTGATGCCCAATCATATCCACAGCATCATCGGGTTAATGGGTAGGGGCGAATGGCATTCGCCTGATGAAATGGGCATTTGCTTCTTTAAACAGAAATCATATACATGAACTAACCGTTGAAATCCCCCCCACTCCTCGAACAAGTTGCCATTGCCACCGTCCTCAGTAGTTTAGACAACAAAATAGACCTGCTGCAACGCCAAAACGCCACCTTAGAAAAAATGGCTGAAACGCTTTTTAGGCAGTGGTTTGTAGAAGAAGTGTCTGCCCTGATTTTCGCACCAATGCCGAAATGATATTGAATGATGCGGGAAGGAAGGTTGAAAAATGGTACGATGAATTGGAAGATAAATTTCCCGATATCCATTGCCACGAAATGGTGGTAATGCCCAATCATTTTCCATTGCATCATCGAAAATATTGGAACGCCCGTAGGGGCAGACCTGCGTGTCTGCCCTAATACGGACAACGTGAATACGAACCCAATAGAGGGCGAACACGTAGGGGCAGTGAATACGAACCCAATAGAGGGCGAACACGTAGGTTCGCCCCAACATCGGGTTGTGCAATGGTTCAAAACAATGACCACCAACGAATATATCGGTGGCGTGAAAAATTTGGGATGGCAACGCCATTGTTTCGAACACATCATCCGAAACGAACAATACTATCAAAGCCTTTCGAAATACATTATCAGCCATCCCGCAAAATGGCAGGATGGTAAATTTTATGCAGCCTGACAAGCATAGCAGCTAACACCATCGAATTCTGCGCCATTGAGCACGAGCCATAAATCCCCCATTCTTGTGTGAATGGTATTTTTATTTACCATTTTGTAAGTATTCATATTATGTATAATTTCCCACAACAATTTCTTAACACATGCCGGAATTCGACCACAAAGGCTTCTTTGCCATGTTAGAACGTCAATTGCCTCCAGGCGATAGCCTTCCAAAATGGCTTTCTACCCACCTTAAATTAAGCGATAGCAACGTTTACCGCAGAATTAAAGGCGAAAGCGCTCTTCAGCTGGATGAACTGCTCACCATATGCGCTAAACTGCCCGAAGCCGCACTGTATGTGGCCGAGCTTATCCCCAACCATAATTTAAGTGTAGTTCAGCTTCAAAGTTTTGACAATCAAACGTCATTTAAAAATTACCTGCGCAACATTATCAAACTATTTAATACCGCCAAAAAAGCCAACAACTTCCGCTTTCGATATGTAGCCCGCGATTTGCCCCTCTTTTACTTCTTCTCCAATCCGGCCACCTTACAGTACAAATTCAACCAATGGACCGGTCAGTCAAATCCTGAAACACTCGACGACGAAACCAACACCCTGGCCCAAGACCTTTGGCAACTCTACCTCAATGTTCCTTCTGAAGAAATTTGGTATTCGTATGCCTTTCAAGCCCAAAACGATCAGCTTCAACTAGACCTTAAAAACGAATTGCTTTGGCCTCAGCAAGAGGCCGTGTTAAAACGCTATTTTAAAATATTGGAAGACCAGCAAATAGAATGGGGTCAATTTACTTTTAAAGCCAAAGGCGGTTCTTTGTCTTTACAAATCTGCAACGCCATGCACATGAACAATGGCGCATTAATAGAATTCGGCAACCAGAAAGTGTTTCTCAGCAGTATAATGGGGGTACATTATTTCCATTCTACCAAACCCGAACTCATTAATACCTTTAACCAACAATGGCATATGCACTGGCTGTGGGGTAGCTCACCTCATTTAAAAAATTAATCCAGTATGACCCTCTCCAACCAATTAACAGGCGGCTTTTAAGCCGTTTTTTTATGCTACTTAATGCCTTTTTTAAAGGCCAGCAGCATTTTTTTTATCATTTCAAGCCTTTTTTACCCAAATACCCTCCTCTTAAAACCCAGTGCTGACGCGGGTTTCAATTTTTTTTCGCGAAAATCGCGAAAAATAAATTCTTTTTTTCGCGAAAATCGCGAGAACAAATTCAGCGAGACTTTGGTGCTTTGTCACGTCAAAAGGCCGAATGACAAACAACATGTTTAACCTACAAAAAAAACAAAAGCATCATGAACGACCGTAGTAGAAACCTTAACCTAATGTTCCACCGTTTGGAGCTGCACTTTAACAACAACCGCAGCGTTTGGGAAAGTAACGATTTAATAAACACCCAAATCAGCAGCTACCTCGACCAACGCAATGAACTGAGTGGCCTCCTGGCGCAAAGCGAAAAACTTAAAGGCAGGTACAGCCCCATTCGCAATGAAGAGCGCGAGCAGTTTAACAGGCATATAAACAGCTTGGCCCAAATTTTAAAAGCCTTTAATGCCCAACTGTTGTTTAATGAAAAGGGCGAATTAAACAAAGACGTTGCTTTAAGCGGAGGCGCCTTGCTTAGATTGTCATTGACTGACAGCATTAACAAAGCCACCGTTATTATAGATGCCGCCGAAAACCACCGTGCCGAACTGGAGGCCCTGGAGGGTAGTAAAAAAATTTATGAGCAAGCCAGAATGCATTACAACAGCTTTGCCCAGCGCTTGTTTCTGCCCAGCTTACGAATAGGCGAGCGCAAAATGCTGTTGCAAAACATCGACCAACAAGAGCGTAGCCTGCTAACACTGCTTAAAACACAAATAGATGCACGTGTAAACATTCTGTCTTACGATTGGCCGGACTTCGGCCAGACTTATACAGACATCCGCAGCATGCGCATTAACAAAGCCGCGAAAAAGCAAGAAGAGCCAGGCAGCCCGGCATCGGCAGGGATGGTTGGAACGCCAACGGCCGAAAACAACAATCCAAACGAATACGCCATAGCTGTTTAACCCAAAGCCCAAACAGAGCCGGGTGCCCAAAAGCATCCGGCTTTTTTATGCAACCAAATACCCAATAAACATGAAACTCTATTTCACCTTTAAAGAACTCTGCATTACCAACGACCCCATTCCACAGGAAGTGGCTCAAAAGCTCATGGTGCACCACATCATCCCCATGAGCGGCGTTCGCCAGGCCTTTGGCAGTCCCATTACCGCCTCTGAGCGCAGCGGCTATCGAAACCCCGCCTGGGAATTACGTCGCGGCCGAAACGGCCAAAGCGAACATTGTTTTAAGGGCCTTGGCGCCATAGACTGGACCGCTCAAAACCTCGACCGCTTGCAGGAATTGATTATCGCCCAAACCCATTACACCCGCATTGCCCGGTATGCAGGTTTTATTCATTGCGATTACAAACCAAATCTCAACGGGCTGCGCGTACTATACAGCAGCAACGCCCAAAGTCAGTGGCGGGTGGTGCGTACCCTCTAAATGCAGAAGGCAAGCGGTGGCTTGCCTTTTTTGTTTTAAGTCTTACATGAACAGTTTAAACCATGCAACAAGAAATGCATTTTATCGGTTTTCACCAGCATTCATATTATATAAAGAGACTTATTTTAGGCATTTAGATAAGCACTATGAAATTTGTAAACTGCTTAAGTATAAATAAACCTTTAGAAAAAGACAGCTGAAATAAGAAACCATCTGCTTTTTTAACCATTTTTAAAATACAGAGTTCGTGTTTGGTCATTCACTTCATGAACCAAAACAAAAGCGGCCTTTGCCAAGACGTTACCCCTTCTCACGGCTTTCAAAGTACCCTATTTTAGAGGGCGTTTTATAGGGAGATCTAAGAGCGCGTGACAAACACTCGAACCTAGAGAAAAAAGGGCTGCGCGAAAAGAACAAAAAGTAAAAGCATGATTGTTAGAGAAGAATTAGAGCGCTTGCTTCCGGAGTTGGAGCAAGACCGTGTAGAGAAGACTATTTCGGTAAACGATGCCAATAAATTTGGCGAAGCCATTTGTGCTTTTGCTAACGACCTGGCCAATCATAATCAGCCAGGCTACCTTTATGAATTTTCGGATAGAATAGAAATTTCAAATGCGGGTGGATTATATGGAAAAACAAGGCCCGAAAATTTCCCCAATGAAAATGATTATAGAAATCCGGCAATATCGGAGGCAGTAAAAAATCTAGGGTATGTAAATGGATTTAATGTTGGCGTAAAAGCGGCCATGGCGGCTTTGAATAAAAATGGCAGTCCGGCAGCTGAG
>CAMDHZ010000037.1 GCA_945898275.1 Chitinophaga pinensis
GTAACACCGCTATCGGGTTCGGTTGCCGCTAATGTTGTAACCACTACTACAGATACACTTTCTTTAATGTTTGGCAACTTGTTTAAATCGGGAAGCTTAAAAGTTGAAGCGATGAACAATTGTGGAACTGGGACTTCAAAATCATTTGCTTTAAATGGAACAACTACTTTAAACAAAGTAGGTAATGAGTTTGAGTTGATTGAAGAAATTGAAGAACCTACTATTTTGCCTTTAACCCAATTACTTGTTTATCCTAATCCAAACCACAATAACTTTACTTTATCAGTGATAGGAGAAGAAAAGGAAGCCTCTGCTAATGTTTCAATTTTAAACATGATGGGACAAGTGGTTGCTGAATATACTTTGGATAATAACAATGGTGTGGTTTTAGAAGAAATCAATCATAACCTAACACCAGGATTATATTTTGTACAAGTAAGAA
Organism: Chitinophaga pinensis; assembly: GCA_945898275.1. GTDB lineage: Bacteria > Bacteroidota > Bacteroidia > UKL13-3 > UKL13-3 > B1. Next base: position 443 of record CAMDHZ010000037.1, read on the forward strand.
TTGGTTCAACCCTGAACACAATTAAGATTATTGTAAATAATTAATTCTAAGTATTTTTTTCAAAGCCCGCCAACGAAAGTTGGCGGGCTTTTTTGTTGAATATTATCATAAGGTTATGATACTATTATGTCCATTTTTTAAGATGTGAATAATTATGCTAGAATTTAGATATAACGGTTTTTCCTGATGTTTTAAATTCGTTAATTTAAACAGATTTTTAACCTATCTAAATGAATAAACTATTAGTAATTACTTAATAGTTTAATAATTAATACAGTCTATTTTTTTTGTTAAAATTCGGTACATCTATTTCCTCAATTCAGATATATTTTTACCAAATAAATATAGCACACCCCAAAAACAAATGAAACCTTATTTACAAAACACCTTAAAAGGCTTAGTTTTTATGTTACTTTTTGCCTTCCAATGGCAAGGAAATAACGTCAATGCCCAATGCGGATCAACAACTTACACTATAGACTTTAGTGGCTCAAGTTATTATGATGAAACCTATTGTGAAATTAGAAATTTAGCTGGAACAGTTGTTAAAACCATTGGTCCAAACACAACTTCTTCAACTTATTTGGCTTCTGGAACCGCTCCTCATAATGGACCGTTTACATTTTGGGTAAGCACAAACGGCACAAATAATGATAATACACCTTCATGGACTGTTACTGCTTCTGGTGGTGGTGGAATCGTATTAAGTGGTTCAACCCTTGGTGGCGATACCTTAATCAATAGAGGTTCTTTTTGCTATACAGTGCAATCCGCTAATGCAGATTTAAACACCTTAACTTTAAGTTCTGGTACCTTATCTCCTATCTTTAGTAGGAATACCCTTAGTTATACAGCCAATGTTAGTAGCTCCACAGCTAGCATTACTTTAACACCTACCAAAGCTCAAGCAAATGCAACTATTGAGGTTAGAGTTAACAATGGCGCTTTTGCAGCTGTTAATAGTGGCAGTCCCTCGGGTAGTTTAGCACTAAACTATGGCAGCAATAATATTCAAATAAAAGTTACTGCTCAAAATGGTACAACTATTAAAACGTATTCAATTAACGTATTTAGGTTAAATGCCTTGAACCTAGTTGGCTTACCAGAAACTTCACTCCCTCAAGGTTCTTATGCTTTAAGAGCGCTTTCCTCAACCTACACTGGGCCTTTGTTAAGAATCAATATCAGTGGTAATTTTTATGATGTTTATCCTGATAGTCTTACTGGTGATTTTACTTTAAATTCAAATGTTTCGGCAGTTTTAGGAACTTATGATACTGCCATTTCTCCTGTAACAATTAATGAGTTAAATTCATTGGTTTCTGGAAGCACTACTGCAACAATTGCAATTTGGTACGACCAAAGTGGAAATACAAACAGAAATGCGCTTCAAGCGAATACGAGCAATCAACCTATAGCTATAAGCTCAGGAAGTATTATTTTAAATAACCTCAAACCAAGTATTCAGTTTTCTGGAGATCGATTTCTTGTTATTACCTCAAGTGGATTCAATACTAATTTAAGTGGAACAGTAGTTTATAGTGCGAGCAGTGCAAATAATGCTGCAGGTAACGGCGCATCATGGCAGAATATGAATGGAATATTAGGTGCTAACCAATCTGGTACAACAACTGATTTTGCATTCGGAATTTATAATAACAAATTTACCGCTGGTAATGGTGGTGCCAGTTTGGGTGATACTGCTATTAGCGGACAAATAACCAGTAACAATGGGGTATCTAGAATTAATTCTTGGACAAGAAATTCTAGCACAGGAGCACTTAGCATTTTCGTGGCTAAAAATGGATCTGAGGCAAGCGCAAATTTAAATACAGGTGCAAGAGCTGCTGTCACAAATTTGGCTATTGGTGCTAATCAGGTTGCTGCAAGTGGTCAGGTTTTATTTACAGGGAAAATAAATGAGTTGCTTTTGTTTACTCATGTTTACTCAAATTCTGAGATCAGTGCAATTGAAAGTAATCAAACAAATCATTTTTCTATTCTTTCTGGAAACACAAATCTTAGCTTATTAGATTTAGATACTGGTACTATTTCTCCTAGCTTTTCTTCATTAACTACCACCTATGCGAGTACTGTTATGGTTTCAAGTATAGTAATTACACCAACTATTTCTGATACCAATGGCCTAATTGAGATCAGCAGAAACAATATCAGTTTTGACCCAATTGTAAGTGGTGAACCTTCGGATACTTTTGCCTTAATTAATGGTTTAAATGTCTTTTATGTGCGCGTTACAGCAGAAGACGGAGTAAGCACAAAAACTTATATTCTTAACATAACAAGGGCATTGTCCAATGATGCAAACTTAGTAAGCTTGGTTCCTAATAGTTTGAACCTATCGCCAAGTTTTATAGGTTCAACCCAAAACTATACCTGCGCTGTTCCCTTTGCATTTAAAAACTTTAGAGTTATACCAACCTTGTCAAATGATAGTGCCAATATGCAAATTCGAATAAACGGAGGTGCTTATTCAAATTTAGAAAGTGATAGTTTGTCTAATGCACTTTTATTAAATATTGGCAGCAATACAGTGGAAGTAAAAGTTACAGCGGAGGATGGTATAACAGAAAAGATTTATACTATATCGGTAACAAGAAATACAGCAACTGCTAATTATCTATCTGCAAGCAATAATCAAGTAAGCTTATCTTCAATTTTAACAGTTGGAGAGGAAATTACAGGATATAAAATGGTTGGCATACCAGATGGTTTAGGAGCTTTTGATAACAACAATGGTACTTTTACGCTGTTAATGAACCATAAACTTGGAAGCGCCCAGGGCATTAACAGGGCGCATGGTTCAACGGGTGCTTTTGTATCAAAGTGGATAATCAACAAATCAGATTTAACCATAGAAAGTGGTTCAGATTTGATTCAAAATGTAAAGCTTTGGAACAGCACAACCCAAAGCTATGATTTGTATGATTCGGCTAGCCCAATGCCAATTGGGTTTGGTAAATTTAGTTCTGCTGATTTACCTGTTGTTTCTGCTTTATATAACTCATCAAGTACTTTTGGTGCATTAGACAGAATATTTTTAAGTGGAGAAGAGAACGGCACAGAAGGTAGAGCCTTTGCCCATGTGTTAACTGGTGTTAATGCGGATACTACGGTAGAGCTTCCTTTTCTTGGTAAGCTAAATTGGGAGAATGTAGTGGTTTGTCCTTCAAGAGGACAAAGAACAATTGTTGCTGGTTTAGATAATGAAATAGGTGGACAGGTTTATTTTTACTCTGGAACTAAACAAGACACAGGTTCGGCCATTGAAAAGGCTGGTTTAGCCAATGGAAAATTATTGGTTGTAAAAGTTACAGGACTTACTCAAGAAGTAAATGGCAGCATTCCTGCACCTAATACAACGTTTACAATGGTAGATTTAGGTGTTGTGAAAGATTCAACTGGTGCTGGTATTGAACTAATGAGCAATAGCCTTGGAGCAACTAGATTTTTACAACCAGAAGATGGCGCTTGGGATCCTAAAAGTCCGGCTGATTTTTACTTCGTTACTTCAAATACATTTAGCAACCCAAGCAGGTTATGGCGACTTAGATTTACCAACATCAGAAATCCTGAGTTTGGTGGAACCATTACTGCCGTTTTAGATGGCACTGAAGGAATCAAAATGATGGACAATATAGTTATTGATACCTTGGGCAGAATTATCATTCAAGAAGATGCAGGTAACAATGCACATCTAGGAAAAGTATGGCTTTATAACATCGCTAACGACCAGTTATTACAGCTTGCCGAACATGATTCAACTAGGTTCAAAACTGGCGGCAGTAACTTTTTGACCCAAGAAGAAGAAGCCTCAGGCGTAATAGACATGGGAAATATTTTAGGACCAGGCAAATATTTATTTGTGAGCCAAGCGCATTATGCAACTACTGGCGAACTGGTAGAAGGTGGTCAATTGCTTTCTATGACTATTTCGGCAGCCTCGTTAAATCCGGTAGCAATAAACCAAGATTCACTTGAAATTGGAACTGCTGCACCAAGCACTTCTTTAAGCCTAACTTGTGCAAGCGTACTCAATGCCGATTACTATAACTGGATAGTTCCTACTGGTGTTGTTATTGTTTCCGGACAAGGAACTACTGCTTTAGAAGTTAGAGTTACTGACCCAATTAAATTTGTCACTACAATAGCAAAACCAAGGTACATTTATTGCCAGGCACTTAATTCAATTTCTAATAGTTTGTCAGCAAGAGATTCTGTAAGAATTTCAAAAACTTTACCAGGCTTTACGGTAAACACCTTGATTTCAAATCCTAACAATAACCTTGGAAACCCTTCATGGACTTCAACAGTGGGAGTTGGTTCAAACGGAAAAATTGTAAATGTTACAAGTACTGCAGGTTTGAAAGTTGGAGACTTAATCAAGTTGAAATCTGGTTCAGGAATAATAGGATTATCTAACACGGTAGATTCGATTATAAGTTCAACGCAGTTTTTGCTTAAAAACAATATGACTTCAAATGTTTTAAATACGGCAGTTCTTAATGCTTATGTGGTGCCACAAAACAAGTTTGCAGGCTATGTTTCCGCAGCAGGTGCAACAAACTTAGCAACCCTAGTTACGGTTTCTACAACCGAAGGATTATCAGAAGGAATGTTATTAGATGTAGTTTCGGGAACTGGACTTTTTAGAGAAGGAACAGTGGTAGCCAAAATAATCAATGGCCAAAATTTTGTAATTTCTCAAGCTCCAACAATTAATTTGTCTAACAGTGCGGTGATTAGTGGCACACCAGTTTTAACCAATGCATGTCCTATCAAAGTAAACACAGGAATAAGCTCTGAGTTTGATTTTACAATTGATGCCACGCCTATTAGAAATATTGGTTATCAGTATATTTTGCCTAGAGGAACTAGAATTTCTAGAATTGGAGATTCAGTAATTGCAGGCTATGATACAGCAAGAATTTCTGGTTTAAAAATAGTTTCAACGCCAATAACAAGCATTGGAGTTGTATTTGATTCTTCATTTACCTCTGGTTACATTTACGTTAAACCTTACAATAATGCAGGCTTTGCAGCCACTTATCGTTTACTAATAAGAACTGATAGGGCTGTAGTTTTCAAAGTTACAAGCACAGGAGCTGCAGTTAAAAATACAACAGTGAGATATACAGCAAGTGTTACAAACGGTAGTGAGGTAACTGCATACAAATGGACCATTCCTGCCACCAATGTTACTGCACATTCTGGTATTGTTTTAGCAAATGTAATTACCACAACCACCGATACACTTTCCTTGACATTTGGAAATCTTTTCAGGTCTGGTACTTTAAGGGTTGAAGCTATCAATAGTTGTGGTGCAGGTTCTCCAAAAACCTTTACCTTAAATGGCACATTGACTTTAAACAAATCAGGACAAAACATGGAGTTAACAGAACAACTCGAAACAGAGGAATTGCCAATAAATATTTTATCAGTTTATCCTAATCCTTCTCAAAATAATTTTACCTTATCATTAAATACCAATGAAAAAGATATACCTGCAGAGGTTACTATTTTAAACATGATGGGTCAGGTGATGGAAGCATTTACGGTTACAAATAGTGGTGGTTTAATTTATGCAAATCACAAACATCAATTCCCTGCAGGGTTATATTTTGTAAGTGTTAAAATAGGTTCAGAAATTTTTATTGAGAAAATTTTGGTTAATTAATATAATAAAAGTAAAATATATATATTTACTTTTTAAAATAACCATATGAAAAAATTAATTGCAGAATTTATTGGTACCCTTTGGTTGGTGCTTGGGGGATGCGGTAGTGCTGTGCTTGCAGCAGCTTACCCAGAATTAGGAATTGGATTTGTAGGTGTTTCTCTTGCTTTTGGCTTAACAGTGCTCACCATGGCTTATTCCATTGGACATGTTTCGGGATGTCATTTAAATCCTGCTGTTTCCATTGGACTTTGGATGGGAGGGAGATTTGATAAAAAAGAATTGCTGCCTTATATCGCAGCCCAAGTTTTAGGTGGTATAGCGGGTGCTGGCATTTTATTTGTTATTGCTTCTGGAAAACCTGGATTTGAAGTAGGTGGATTTGCGGCCAACGGCTATGGAGACCATTCTCCCGGTGGATACAATATGATTGCTGCATTGGTTACAGAAATTGTAATGACATTTATTTTTCTAATTGTTATTCTTGGTTCAACCCATTCTAATGCACCCAAAGGTTTTGCTGGTATTGCAATAGGTTTAGGTTTGACTCTAATTCATTTAATTAGTATACCCGTTACAAACACTTCTGTAAACCCAGCAAGAAGTACCAGTCAGGCTTTATTTGCTGGCGATTGGGCACTTGGTCAACTGTGGTTGTTTTGGGTGGCACCAATTGTGGGTGCTGCTTTGGCTGGAGTGGTTTATAAAGCAATTTCACCTGACACAGAGTAATAAAAATTTTAATCTCTTTAATAAAAATAACATGTTAGATCAACTTATCAATCTTGTAAAAGAAAACGCTTCCGAAGCTATCATCAACAACAACGATGTGCCAAATGAAAACAATGATGCGGTAATAAACACTGCTGCCGAAGGAATCATGGACCATCTTAAAGGTCTTGTAGGTGGTGGAAGTTTAGAGGGAATCACTAGCTTAATTTCAAATGGTGCAAGTGCCAATGGGTTAGAAATGTCTAACATGAGCAGCCATGTTGCCAACTTAATCTCAAGCAAGTTTGGGATTGAACCAAGTAAGACAGAAGGAATAGTAAACAACTTACTGCCTATGGTGATGAACAGCTTGTCTAAGAAAACCAATGACCCAGAAGATAATAGTTTTACCATGCAGGGTATCCTTGGTTCACTTGCGGGCGGAAATGCTGGTGATCTTGGAGGATTGTTAGGGAATGTTTCGAAATTTTTCTAAATAGTATTATTGGTTCAAACCTATATAAGAAAAGAGGCTGTTTCAATTGTTGAAACAGCCTCTTTTGCTTGATGCCAAATAATTTAATATTAAAGGAGTCAAATTAATCCTTTTCAATCTTATCAATTTCTTTCTCTGTTAATCCAGTTAGTTTCATGATATCTGCTACACTCAAACCTAGTTTTTTTGCAGATTTAACCATTTCAATTTTTGTTTCTTTTATACCTTTCTCCATTCCCTTTTCCATACCTTCCTCTAAACCCTTTTCGGTTGCAGTTCTTATGGCATATTCATAAGTATTATTATTGTCTCTAAAAACTTTCAAACTTCTTTCGTAGCCATTCATTTCTGCTTCATTGAATTTGGCAAGTTCGGCAGTTTCAAAAGCTTGATGAAACACTTCATCTGCCATGATTGCAGGTATGCTTTGAAAATCTTCCAAATATTTAATAAAATATAGCCATTGGTCTAAACGGGTAGAAAGCTCTTGCTCTGATTTATTGAAATTAGGCATTTCCAAATAAATGAAGGTAAGCTTGTCATAAAAGGTTTTACAATTTTGGTTTTTAAGTTTTATAGTATGAACTACTTCCTTTTTTTCTGATTCAGTTTGATAATCATTAAAGATAAAATCTAAAACGCCAATGCAATAAACTGCTTTTATTTGATTGTGCCATTCATCCTTTTCAGCATATTCCAATATTGGAAAAGAGTCATAAAATTTAGTCCTGTTTATAAAATAATCAAGCTTTGATTTTTGCAATTCTACTATAAATTTTTCGCCTTTAGCGTTAATACAAAAAACATCAAATATGCCATAAAAATAGGGTTCAGTAATTTGTAATTGCTCATTATTTTTGAAACTTAGATTAGCTATATGGTCTGATTCTGGAAGCAGCGAATTTAAAAAGTCAATTAGCAAAGGTTTACTTGCCTCTTCTCCAAAAATCTTTTTAAATCCAAAGCCGGTAAATGGGTTTACATATTTAGCTTTCATAAGGTGGCTATGCCTTTTGTTTTTATTACCTTACAAATATATTTTTAACTTGAGATAATTTAAATGAAGAGGCAAAGTTAAATCTTACAATTAGGATTTTTAGGCTATTTTGCTTGTTAGTTTGGTTCAAACCGAAACATTAAATTGCCCAAAATTAAAGTAGCTATTTTGAAAATTATGTCTGTGATATCAATCAAAGAACCTTATTTCGAAAGAAACAGGGCAGCTTGTAACATCATTTATAAACCCAACGAAAGTGTGAGCTATATGATTGGCTATTTGCACCAATTTGACTATAAAATTAATGATGAAACAGGTAGGGATTTTTTGCAAGTAGGTGTTTACTTTTTGCTTAAAAGTCCTTCGCTTAATCGAACCAAACCAAAATGAGCTTAAGGTTTTCTGTTAAATACTTTATTGCAGTTTTAATTACCATTTTCTTGGGCATTGGCTCACGTAAGCTTAGCTTTTTGCCAGCAGAAACGGGTGATGCTTTGTATGCGGTAATGATATTCTTTTTGTTAAGTACCTTTTTTCATGCCAAAAAATCAAACAACATTCCTTTAGCTTCTTATGTTATTTGTGCACTCATTGAACTAAGTCAATTAATTCAAACATCTTGGTTAAATAGCATTCGCGCCACCAAATTAGGTGCATTGGTATTAGGAAATGGTTTTTTATGGATAGATATTCTGGCCTATGCCATTGGCGTGCTCATTGCCTTCTTGATTTCTAAACGAGTTTTAAAATAATCTATATCAATAATGTTAACCTTAAAATCAAAATTGATTTCTCTGCTACTCACTGCCATTATTTGTTTGGTGGCTTTTGCTTTTTGGGCAAACCATACTGTCAACAAAATCAGTGAGCCCTACCTTACTAACTCGCCTGATAACTTGGATAATTTTAAAGCTGCACTATTATTAGGAACCTCCAAAACCCTAAAGAATGGAACCGCTAATTTGTACTTTAAAAATAGAATTGAAACTTGTGTCAAACTTTTTAAAAGTGGCAAAGTCCAATACATCATTGTAAGTGGCGATAACAGCAAAACAAATTACAATGAACCCGAAGACATGAAACAAGCACTCCTTAAAAATGGAATTCCTGATTCTTGTATCTATTTAGATTTTGCTGGACTTAGAACTTTTGACTCTGTCATCAGAGCCAAAGAAATTTTTGGTCAGCAACGTTTTGTGGTAGTTTCTCAAAAGTTTCATAACCAACGTGCCATCTGTATTGGTCGACGTTATGGCATAGAAGTTTATGGCCTAAATGCCCCAGATGTTGATGCATTTAATGGGTTCAAAACCAAGCTACGAGAATACTTTGCAAGGGTAAAGATGTTTCTTGATTTTTGGATCAATCAAACGCCTAAACATTTAGGAAATCCTATCATACTTGGTTCAAACCAAACTTAAGCTAAATATGACCTAGGTCATAATTTGCTCCATTTGCTTTGGTTATTTTCGCAGGATTAATTCTTTAAAATGACGCAAGCACTTACTTCAAACAATTCTTTACACTCATTCCATGTACCAGTGATGGGAATTGCTTTTACCATTGATTCGCCTATTAAATTAGCTCCTTACGGCATTTCTTCTGTAATCTCTTTGGTAGACGATGAATTATTAGAACAAATGCGTGCTTTTTATAGCAATATTTTTTCTTTTCGGTTTGAACCTATCACGCCTAAGACTTTTGATAGTCGCGCCAATCGTGTGACGGCCTACCTAGATATGGTGAAACAAATTGTTGACCAAAAGTTTCAACAAATGTTCGAAGGAGATTGGTTTCAAAATGCGCAACTTCAAAAGTACATCCAGCTTTTGCCAAGCCTTTCTCCTGCAAAAAAAATATATCAAACTGCAATTCAAAATGGTTTCTTCTCTGAAGAGGTAAAATTGGAACTTCGCCAACTCTTACATCCCGGTGATATAGACGTAAACATCATGACCAAACTCGACAAAGAAAATGAGTTTGATGGCCATAAACTTGAGTCGATTTACAATGATGCTCATGCTGCTTTACGTGGTTTTGCCAATAGTACATTGAGTTCTTCTGTGGTGCTCTCGGCTGGTTTAAATCCTAGGTTATACAGTTATTTTGGACAGTTTAAAGATTTTTTTCCTAACCATTTAGGTCAGCTCAAAAAGCGTGTCATTCTAAAAATAAGTGATTACCGCTCTGCCTTAATCCAAGGAAAGTTTTTGGCTAAAAAAGGCATTTGGGTGAGCGAGTTTAGAATGGAATCTGGTCTCAATTGTGGTGGCCATGCCTTTGCAACGGATGGTTTATTGATGGGGCCAATTTTGGAGGAGTTTAAAGAAAATCGACAAGCCCTAAAAGAAGAGTTGTTTGGTTTATACAAAACAGCCTTACTAGAGCTTAATCATCACATTCCAGCAACTGCGCCAGAACAAAAGTTTACTGCGCAAGGTGGCGTAGGCACTGCTGAAGAACATGCTTACTTGCTAGAAAATTATGAGTTAGATTCAGTTGGGTGGGGCTCTCCTTTTTTGCTAGTGCCAGAAGCAACTACCGTGGATGAAAAAACCATGCAGCGCCTTTGCGAAGCTACAGAAAGTGATTTATACCTTAGTTATAATTCACCTCTTGGTGTTAGGTTCAACAACCTTCGTAACCTAAGCATGGATGATGCCAAAGAACAAAGAATTATGTTCAACCGCGCTGGAAGTCCTTGTCCGAAGCGCTATTCTGTGCTTGATAAAACCTTTACAGAAGACCCAATTTGCACCGCATCTAGGCAGTATCAACACCTCAAATTGGCAGAAATAAAATCTGGCGACTTAAGCGGCCAGGCACTCATAGATACAACTGCAAAAACCCTCACCAAAGAGTGTTTGTGTGTAGGTTTAACCAATGCCGCGCTTATAGCCTATGATATTCCTCAGAAGCATTACAAGGAAGCGGTTTCTATTTGCCCTGGGCCTAATATGGCTTACTTTAGCAAGGTATTGAGCTTGCAGCAAATGGTTGAGCATATTTATGGCGGCAATTCTGTGATCGAAAGAAATGACAGGCCTCATGTGTTTATCAAAGAATTGAGTTTGTATTTGAGTTATTTTGAAGAAGCCCTTGCAGAAGCAAAAGAACCTTATACCAAGCAGCAACAAAATTATTTTAATGCCTTTGAAGAAAATTTGCGCAAAGGAATAGCCTATTATAAGGGTCGGTTTGAACCAAAGGTGTTTGATAAAGAAAAGCAAGATTTAGCAAAACTTGAGTCTCGCTTGGAAGAGATTGCTGCTTTGGTTTAATGCTTTGTTTTGATGCAATTATCAGGTAAATATTAAACCCATTTTCAAAAGAGAATTATTCGCATAAAACCAAAACTCCTTCGATTTTTCGGCAAATTATCACAAAAGTCAAATGACTTTTCGGCAATTCATCACAAAAGTCGAAGGACTTTTTGGTGAAACTATGGCTTTTCTCCCAAAAACATTGGGTTACTTGCAGTAAATTACTTTACCAACGCGATGGATGCGCTTTTGAAACTGTTGTACAAACTTAAAGAATACTGCACCTTTGAAAAGTGAAAAATATTTTACTATTCATATCAATTTTCTTATACACCTTTGATTGCGCTTTGGGTCAAACAGAAACCGAAGCAAAGGCAAACGCCAAAGTACAAGAGTATATATTTTTGCTAAAAACAGGCAAGTATCAAAGTATCGAGAAGCGCTTAGACCCCACCATGAGTAGGATGATTGATGCCTCAAAATTCCAAGGTTTTTGGGAAGGGTTACAAATGCAATATGGAGATTTACTTAAAACGGGTGAGACTTCCGTAAAAACCAAAGATTCTTTATTTGTCTGTTTGACCCCACTTCAGTTTGAGAAAACTAAACTGAATTTTAGGCTGGTACTTAACCAAAAGCTACAAATTGCTGGGTTATTTTTGGAACCCATGGAAGTACCTTATGCGCCAGCTGCTTGGGTTGATCCTCGTTTGTTTTTTGAGGTGAAGAAAGCAGTTCCCCTTGCTGCTTTTCCTTCGGAGGGGGTATTAACTTTGCCCAATGTGCAAGAAAAAGTTCCAGTTGTAATTATCATCGGAGGTTCTGGTCCAACCGATAAAGACCTAACCATGGGCCCAAATAAAATTTACAAAGACATGGCTTGGGGTTTAGGTACACAAGGCATTGCAAGTTACCGGTATGATAAACGAACACGCGCCTTTGGTTCAAAAATGGGAGACCCTGAGAAGGTAACTGTAAAAGAGGAATACCTAGATGATTTGCAAGCCATTGTGGATATGCTTCGTAACCATGAGGCCATAGATAGCAATAGCATTTATTTACTTGGTCACAGCGAGGGTGGGTATTTAATTCCTTGGTTTGCACAAGAAATCAAAGGAGTGCATGGGTTTTTGATTGCTGCCGGCAATTACCACAAAATGGCAGATATGATTGAGCACCAGTTGTTGCACTTGAAAAAATATACAAGAAGCGAAGCTGAACGAGCAGGTTTGATAGCCATTTTGGAAAGAGTTCCTTATGCGCAAAACAAATTAACGCTTCAATCACCCAAAGATTCGCTACCATTAGGAATGTCAGCTGCTTATTTGGTTCATCTTAACAATAAAGCGCCCGAGAATTATTTAGCTACATTAAATGGAAAACCCGTTTTGGTATTGCAAGGCGGAAGAGATTATCAAGTGCCTACTTCTGAATTTGATTCATGGAAAGCAGCTTTAGCAAGTCATAAACAGGTTACATTTCAATTATACCACCAACTCAATCATATTTTTATGTCAGGAGAGGGAGTTTGTTTACCGGCAGAATACACAGAACCTGGCAATGTTTCTAAGTTATTTATTTTAGACATTGCAGCTTGGGTCAAAGAAAACTAAACCAATTGTGCTTCGTAATGCAATTCTACTTGACCCAGAATTTCTAAGATTTCTGTATAAGATTCGGCAGTTACTAGCAAGGTTCTAAAAGGTTTAAAGTTATCAAGGCCTTTGAAGTAAGGAGCATAATGTCTGCGCATTTCAAAAAGTCCAGGACGTTCGCCTTTCCATTCTACACTTTTTAGCAAGTGTGTTTTACAAACCTCAATTCTTTGCAATACAGAAGGTGGGGGCAAATGATTTCCAGTTTCAATGAAATGTTTAATTTCATTAAAAATCCAAGGGTAACCAATTGCTGCGCGGCCAATCATAATGCCGTCTACGCCATAACGTTTGCGGTATTCAACGGCCTTTTCTGGGCTATCAATATCGCCATTGCCAAAAATGGGAATGGTAATTCTTGGGTTCTCTTTGATTTTTCCAATTAAGGTCCAATCGGCTTCTCCCTTATACAATTGTGCTCGGGTTCGTCCATGGATTGATAAGGCCTGAATGCCTACATCTTGAAGGCGTTCTGCTACTTCCTCCACATTTTTAGTGTTTTCATCCCAGCCCAATCTGGTTTTTACAGTTACAGGCAATTTTGTACTTTTCACCACCGCCTCAGTAACTTTTACCATTTTTGGTAAATCTTTTAATATGGCTGCACCAGCACCTTTGCAAACCACTTTTTTAACCGGGCAACCAAAATTTATATCCACCAAATCGGGGTTAACTGCATCTACAATTTGGGTGGCCATGGCCATGGCTTCTTCGTCTCCACCAAAGATTTGAATGCCTATTGGGCGCTCATAATCAAAGATATCTAGCTTTTGCCTGCTTTTTATGGCGTCTCTAATTAATCCCTCCGAACTTATAAATTCAGTGTACATTAAGTCGGCACCATTTGCCTTACAAACCGCTCTAAAAGGAGGGTCACTAACATCTTCCATCGGAGCCAATAAGAGTGGAAAATTTCCTAAGTTTATGTTGCCAATTTTTGCCAATGCGCTAGTTATAATATATTGCGGCAAATATAATCGAAATGTTTGAGGAGGAAGTACCAGAATTTTCATCGCTAAAGCGCTTTGCCACTATTGTTGGTAAACTGTTGGTTTTGGGCGGAATGGTTTTAGTGTTTGGTTCATTGGGTTCGCTATTGTCGTATTTCCTTTGTCTTTATGGCTTTGGGGTTGACATTAGCACAATTAATATGCTTGCTTTAAGGCCAGAGCAAATTAATGAACTAAATGCTATGAAGGTATTTCAGGTGGTTGCAGGGAGTTTGGGAATGTTTTTGGTTCCAGCCTTAGTTTTTACGCGTAGTTTGGGATTGGATTTTAAAACCTATGTTCCTGTTAAAATTAAGGTGTATTGGCCATTTTGGTTTTTAGGGATAGCTTTATTAATTGTAAGCAACCCAATAATTGCTTGGTTGTATAAGTTAAACCAATACCTAAGTTTTCCTGCATCCTATGCCGAATTTGAAGCAAGTTTAAAGGCTATGGAGGCAAGTGCTTCTGCCTTAACCAAAGTGATGATTACTGCACATGATGTTCCTACCTTGTTGCTTAATATTGTTGTGGTAGCGCTTATGCCGGCTATTTGTGAGGAAGTGTTTTTTAGAGGGGTAATGCAACAATATTTAAGAATATCAATAGGCAATGCAAGTCTTGCCATATTTTTAACCGCCATTATATTTTCCGGCTTTCATGGTCAGTTTTATGGTTTTTTACCTCGTGTAATGCTTGGCGGCTTGCTTGGATATATTTATAATTATACAGGAAATATAAAAGTGCCTATCTTAATTCACTTTATCAATAATGCCACCGCAGTTATTTTAGTGTATGTTTTTAAAGATAATTCTAATATTTCTTGGTTAGATGAAAATTACCAGTTTTCTTGGTATTGGGTAGTTTTAAGCGGTTTGGTGACGTTCGGAATCCTTAGAAGCTTCAAGCCTTTGATGCTTTATTATGTTAGAAATAGATTGGCAAAAAAACTTTAGGATAGTATTAATTTTTAGGATAATCAATCACATGAATAATTTTTGGCAACGCACTTTAACAGGCTCTCTTTTTGTTTTAGCTATTGTATTAAGTACTGTTTTAAGTGAATGGAGTTTCTTTGGTTTGCTATTTTTGATTAATTTTCTGAGTCTACTTGAATTTTATGAATTGATGCTGCCAGATAAAAATCCTATTGAAAAATATTTGGGAATCGTGGCTGGAAGCATCATTAACCTTATGTTTGTTTTTATCATCAGAGGCGACCTCAGCACTGGTTGGTATTATCATTTGATACCTGTTTTTATGTTGCTTTTTATCATTAAGTTATTTGAAAAAACAGGTAGAGAATTTGAGACACTTGCTTTTCAAGTATTAGGAATTCTTTATGTATGTCTTCCCTTAAGCATGCTTGCAGATTTTGGTTATTTTAATGCGATAAATTATAGTTATGCCTTACCATTGGGCTTTTTTATATTACAATGGAGCAGTGATACTTTTGCCTACTTAATTGGAAGAAAGCTTGGGAAAACAAAATTGTTTGCCCGAATTAGTCCTAAAAAGACTTGGGAGGGAAGTATTGGTGCAACTATTTTAACCATAGGTGTGGCCTACCTGCTCAGCACTTTTTGGGATGATATCAGTAGTCTAGATTGGATGGTAATGGGCGCTATCATAGTGGTATTTGGCACCATGGGCGACTTGGTAGAATCCTTACTAAAGCGTAATTTAGACATAAAAGACAGTGGCAGTATTTTGCCAGGTCATGGTGGCATGTTAGATAGATTTGATGGCTTGTTTTTATCTATTCCAGCTGTTTACTTCTATTTGTTGCTAAGCAACTAGTTGTTTAAATACTCGAGAGCAGGGCAATAAAAATCATCAATCCGTAATATCCTCCAAGGATACAGCCGATGTAAGAAAATACAGTCCTGCCAGTTTCCTTTTGATAAACATCCATTCTTTTGATAGCAGACAATGGAATAATTAATTGGTTCAAACTATCTAGTGCAAATTCTGAAACATAAATATTAACATCATTGCCTGGCTCACCCATTCTATTAGGATACTTATTTGCTGACATTTTTTTTGCAAATCTATAGAATTGATGATTTGGACCGACTTCAATAAACCTAGCTTCAATTTGTTCCTTCTCTTTGTTTAGGATTGGATAGATGAGCTGCCAATCCTCATTGCCAGTATGCACTATAATGCTTTTTCCTCTTGCAAATGCACCTTCCATTTCATAACCATTAGTCACCGAGGCAGAAATTTTAAAGTAATGGCACCCTGAGAAAATCGTTAAAGCTATGATGGCAATTAGCCCAACGCCAAGTTTTGTGAAACACATTTTAGTCGAATTTATAGCCAACTGTCAACATGTATCTTGCTGCGAATTCTCCGCGTTTTGAAGATGCAATTTCAGTGCCGTTTCCATCTTGATGTCTAAACCTAGATTGACAATATCCAAACCCAATTCCAATATTGAAATTGATTTCGGCGGTAGGTTGAAATAAAACCCCTTGATGAACCAAAACAGATTGAAAGGTTCCTTTCATTTCAACATCTTTTAAAGTATAAGGAAAGCTTCCTAGAACCATTTCATCTGTATAATCAAACCAACCTATTTCAATGGCTGGTCCAAAATAGTAACGCACTTTTCCTTGACCATAGGGGTAGTAATAACACTCAAAACCCGTGCTAAAATTTTTGTTTTCTCTGTAATAGGATTGCCTATCTTCATACTCTGTTTCACGAATTTTAAAGTTACTTGCTCCAATTGAGTTTAGTCCAATTGAAACTGGAATTCTTAAGCTATAATCGCCTTCTTTGGTGAAGTATTCATATCCCAAAGTAATTGCTCCAGCAAAATAGTCAGTAACATTTATGTTTACATATCTCCTTTTAAAATTCGTTCTCAATGGGTCTGGTTTTGGCACATTAGTCCCCCAAACTGAACCATAAGCATAGTTTGAATTGGCTTGAATGGGAGCACTCGCATTAAAGTTTTCTATTCTACCATCGCTATAAACTATTTTAGAAACTTCCATTCGGTTCAAAACGAATAATGGGCCACCTTGACCTAATGGATTGCGATATTTAACCTGATTATTATTTACCTCAATAATTCTTACATTACTTACTCTGCCATCCACTCGGTATAAAGTGTCTTGGGCTAAAAGTTGGGTTGAACCAAGGGCAAGTAATAACAAAATGGTGATTAAATTTTTCATAAGATTGTTTTGAATGTAGGTCAAATATATAGTAAAACTTACATAAAAATCTATCTAAAAAAATAAGTAATTCATAATTGTGTTACTTCGGTTTGAACCAAACACCTTTTCGTTTTTAAAACTAATCAGTTAAATATTCCTATTATCCATTTATGTTTCCAATAGTTTAATTTCTTTATCAAAAAGATTGGTACCCATACATATTTGAACCATGAAAAATACAGCATTTTCAAAATACCTTTATATCGGTTTTGTAGTTTTTGGACTTTACCTGCTTTTGGTAAAAAAAGAACTGAGTGAGGCGGCCATTTATTTTGGTATTGCCTTGGCTTTCGACCCATTTAACCAAGAAATCAGTTTTAACAATAGGCCTACTTGGCAAAAATTAGTTCTTATCATTCAGGTAGTCCTAGTTTTTAGTTTGTTTGGAATCAGTTGGTTCAAGGATATTAAAACTGGCTAGTTTCCCACAAATTTAACATAGACTTAAATCAGTTGGACAGATTGTAAAATTTTGTGTATGTTCGCCAAACCTAACACTTAAAGAAACAACTATGTCAGGCAATGAAAATGTGATTAAACACAGCTCGGAAAATCCTTTCGAGTCTATGATGTCGAGATTCGACGAAGCAGCACGCATCATCGGTTTAGATGAAAGCGACTACAATGTTTTAAAGGCTCCTCAAAAAGCCGTTATTGTTAATATTCCAGTTACCATGGACAACGGAAAAGTTCGAGTATTCGAAGGATTTCGTGTGGTTCATAATGCTAACCTTGGACCTTCAAAAGGCGGTATCCGCTACAGTATGGATGTTCATTTGGATGAGGTAAAAGCCTTAGCCGCGTGGATGACCTGGAAATGTGCTGTTGTTGGTATTCCTTATGGTGGTGGTAAAGGCGGTATCAAATGTGACCCGCGCAGCATGAGCAAAGGAGAACTTGAAAGGTTAACACGCGCCTACACCGACTTAATGGTGGATGTTTTTGGTCCAGATAAAGATATTCCTGCACCAGATATGGGCACCGGCCAACAAGAAATGGCTTGGATCATGGATGAATATTCTAAACTTAAAGGATACAGCACACCAGCTGTGGTTACAGGTAAACCACTTGTTTTGGGTGGCTCATTGGGAAGGGTAGAGGCTACAGGACGTGGCGTTATGGTTAGCACTCGTTCTGCCTTATCTAAGTTAAAAATCAATATCGTTGGCGCAACTACTGCTGTTCAAGGTTTTGGTAATGTAGGTTCTATCTCTGCTAAATTATTGGCTTCTCAAGGAATGAAAGTAGTTGCTATCTCTGATGTGAGTGGTGCTTACTATAACCCAGAAGGAATTGATGTAGAGGCTGCTATTGCTTTCCGCGATGGAAACAAAGGAACATTAGAAGGCTTTACTGCTGGAAAGAAAATCTCTAACGCTGAGTTACTAGAATTAGACGTTGATGTATTGGTTCCTGCTGCAATGGAAGACCAAATCACTGCTGAAAATGCAGATAGAATTAAAGCTAAGCTAATTGTAGAAGGGGCAAACGGACCAACTTCTGCAAGTGCTGATGCTATTCTTAACAAAAAAGGTATCATGGTTGTGCCAGATATTTTGGCCAATGCAGGAGGCGTAACTGTAAGTTATTTCGAGTGGGTTCAAAACCGTTTAGGCTATTTCTGGACAGAAGAACGCGTGTATCGTAGAGCTGACCGTGTTATGAAAACAGCTTTTGAAAACGTATACAGTGCTTCAATGGAACATTCATGCAGCATGCGTATTGCAGCCTATGTTGTGGCTATTAAGAAAGTAGCAGAGGTTGAAACCTTGCGCGGTAAATTTGGCCTTTAATATTCTAAAATGATCCACAAAGAAGGTAAAGCCACTATATTAATTTCATTAATTGTACTTTTTGCACTTAACGCGCTAACCCGTTGGTTAGCGCCTGAGTTGATTTGGTTGCAGAATGTAGTTTTGGCAATTTCAGTTGTATTGTTAGTCATAGTTTTGCAATTCTTTCGCAATCCTGCCATTACCGTTACCACTGGCGATAACTTGGTTATTTCGCCAACAGATGGTAAAGTAGTAGTAATTGAAGAAGTAGAAGAGCCAGAATACTTTAAAGGCAAGCGCTTACAGGTGTCTGTATTTATGAGCCCTTTTAATGTGCATGTTAATCGCAATCCAATTGGAGGGATAGTTAAGTATTTTAAATACCATCCTGGATTGTATTTAGTAGCATGGCATCCTAAAAGTTCTACCGAAAACGAAAGAACCACTACTGTAATTCAGAAACCTAACGGAACAGAAATTCTATTTCGCCAAATTGCTGGAGCATTGGCCAAACGCATTGTTTGGTATGTTAAAGAGGGGCAACCCGTAAAACAAGCCGAAGAAATGGGCTTTATTAAATTTGGGTCTAGGGTTGATATTTATCTTCCTTTAGACGCCAAGGTTAAAGTTGGTTTGAACCAAAAAGTAAAGGGTGGAAGAAGCATTTTGGCTGAGTTTAATTAGGTTTTTATTAATAAAAAAAATACTACCTTCGAAGTACTAAATCAAATACAATGAAGAAATTACTAGTTTTAGCTGCTTTTGCAGCATTCAGCTTTGTTAATACTAACGCACAATCAATTTCTGCGAGTGCTCCAGTTTCTGAGCAAGTAAGTGTAATGAATGTAAATTCAGACAATGCACCTGCTGATAAAGAAAAAGGAAAAGAAAAGAAGAGCAAAAAGAAAGCAAAAGCTTGTAGCGATTCTAAAGAGAAAAGTTGTGCATCTGGAGAAAAGAAAAAAGGATGTTGCAGCCACGAAGCAGCACCTAAGAAAGAAGCTAACCAATAGTAAATACTATTTATTCAAAAAAGCCCCGTTTACGGGGCTTTTTTTTTATTGGTGCGGAGCTACTACACAAATGGTGGGGAGCTACTCCATAAAAGGTGCATAGCTACTCCATAAAAGGTACATAGCTACTCCATAAAAGGTACGGTGCTACTCCATAAAAGGTACATAGCTACTCGATAAAAGGTACGGAGCTACTCCATAAAAGGTGCGAAGCTACTTTATATGAGGTGCGGTGCTACTTTATAAGAGGTGCGAAGGTACTCCATAAGAGGTGCGAAGGTACTCCATAAGAGGTGCGAAGCTACTCCATAAGAGGTACATACCTACTCCATAAATGGTACATAGCTACTCCATAAAAGGTGAGGAGCTAGAGAGTGAATAGTGAGTGTAAAGTAGATTGTGTAAACTCTTGCTCAAGACTCACACTCCAAACTGATTTTGTGGAGCTGCAGGGACTTAAAACAGCTATGTTAATATCCTGAATATCCGATCTTTATCTCTTTTTTGTCGTGTCGACGTCACGGGTTACAAAAAATATTCTTCGTGGGGACCGTTACGAAAAATAGAACTCGAACCCTGGTCCAATAATCGGTGAAAACCCGCAATTTTCCATGAAAAATATTTTGGATAAATTTTGACTAGTTTTGACCCTATAAAAGATATCAAAAATAGACCTATAACAACATGATAAGTATAGATGAAATAAATGCAATTATAGCAAGTGGTGAAGGTTATAATGCCGAGTTTAAATTATCTGTACCTTCTAAAGTGAAAGAACTAAGTTAAGAAGTTTGTGCTTTTGCAAATGCTGCGGGTGGCGTATTATTAATTGGAGTAGACGACAACAATAAAGTAAAAGGAATAACAATTGATAATACTAAGCATTCAGCCATTCAAAATAGTATAAGAGAAATTTCACCGGCATTAAATTGTAGTTTATCCTTTTTAGAATTAGAAGGAAAAACAATTGGTGTAATTGAAGTACCTTCTGGATCCAATAAGCCATATATTCTATCTGGTGCCATTTATGTCCGAATAGGACCAAATTCACAAAAGCTCACATCCGCAGAGCAAATGCGTGATTTCTTTCAGCAGTCTGATAAGATATATTTTGATGAAGGGATTTGTAAAGAATTCCGTTTCAAAAGATGTAAACGAGCAACTAATGAATGAATTTAAAACTATAGGAACAATAAATTCAAATGTTAGCAATAAACAAGTTTATGAAAATTTGAAATTATTGGACCCAAATGGAAACTTCAAAAATGGTGCTGTTTTATTTTTTGGTAATGAGCCAGAAATTTATTTTGAACAAGCCATTATTCGCTGCGTGGAATTTGATGGCATTGATAAACGATATATTAATGACGACAAAATCTTTGGAGGAGCTCTTTACCTGCAATACAAGCAGGCAATTCAATGGCTCAAGAAAAAGTTAAATGTTCGATATGATATTGAAGGGCAAGGTTCTGGGCCAAGAAAAGAGAATTGGGAAATTCCTGAGACAGTTTTTAAAGAAGCTATTATCAATAGTCTTGCCCATAGAGATTACTATGATAAAGGAGCTGTTACTACTATAGAGCTATTTGACAATCGTGTAGAAATTACGAATACAGAGGGTTTAGTTAGTGCAATACATAGTTCAGACTTTTGAAAAAAAGCCATTCTAGAAACCCTCCCATTTTTGGTTTATTCGCTACAATGCACCTCGTAGAAAAAATTGGTTCAGGCATAATTGGATTGAAGGATTTAATGCCTGAAGCAGTGTTGCCTGTGCCAGAATGCAGCATGAAAGTCATTTTCAATATGAGACACAAACGTCTTTTAAAAAACTTCGGAGGAAACTGGTGAAGAAATTTTAAAAATGCCTGTATAACCAAATTAACTTTCTCTTATATCCTCTGCACCAATTGCACGGTGAGTTGCTCTTCTTAATGACATTTCATTATAGAACCAGCCGTTTTGATTTCCACTAAGATTTATTGGTGGATTATAGTTATGAATGAATTCTCCCTCAATCGACCAAGGCTCATCGTGTCCAAGAACTCCTAAAGAAAAACCATTTGAAATGAAATCAGTTATTTCACTTTCTAAGTCTTTTTCGATAAAGATTTTCATGTTTTGCCCTACCATTTTATTGTAAGGTCTATGCTCTAAAAGTGCCGAGATAGACTGCCTTAATGTAGATTGGTTAATATGCTTACCCAGATGACATTTTGTAATGCGGTCCTTAAGAAACTGCCTTCTGACATTTTGGTTGCTGGGCCCAATTCCAATGTAAATAAGGTAAAGGGTTTGATTGTTTCTATAAACCCAGTGAAGATTTGAGTTAATTGGTATATTTAACCTATTCAAAGAGGCTTCATTTACAAACCAAAAATAAATCCCTTTTTGAAAATCAATGTTATTCCTAATTACAGCCTTGTCAAGTATGGGTTCAAAGAAACGATCAAATTCTAATTTTAATTCAGCCATAGAAGTAAATAAAGGTCAGAAATTATTAAAAAAAAAAGTAGCAAATATCTCACTATATTTTTTATTCATCTATTAAAGAAATGCCTATAAATAATTGGTAATTAATTGATTAAAAAGCTCTAGCTTGTGGCTGTGAGAGGAATATTTATTGAGCATCTTCAATCTTTACAGGTTTTAAAATAGATGTCATCCAGCCTTGTTGAGGTCCAGTTATACCAATAACCTTAAAATATCCATTCATGTGCTGTGAAAATGAACGTTCATCAAAATAAAAATCTTCTCTATTATCTAAGTCTATTTGAACAGCCTCTCCTCCCATATTTTCCTGACCTTCGACAAGGTCAGTTAATGTAAAACTGAATATTCTTCCTCCATCAAATGTTGGGTTATTAGTAGTAAGGTTAACATCAAGATAGATGATATTACTTTTGTTATCATAAATGAACTTACTCAACTCTAATGCTCCAGAACTATTCTTTTCAATATCCTTTGAGAAAGATGGGATCCTGGCTCCTCTATTTGTTTCTCGAGTTTCACTTTTGTTTTCATTAATAAATTCGCATGAATAAATCAATTGAGTAAGAATAAGTAGTAATGTTATTTTTAACAATAAGTTTAACCGGTCTTTCATTTTGAACTTGTTTTGTGTTTGTTTTAGGTTACAAATGCAATTATATCAATAAGAGAGTAATAATTCCAAAACTTTCTCAATTCACAATAAACGTGTTGAAAAACAAAAGGAGGTTGCTACGACTCTGACTAAATAGACAATTTACACAAACTGACTAGGGCGCAAAACGGTCACAATTACTTTATCTACCGAGTCTTACCTTTTAAAGTGGCAGTGAAATCCATTTTATTTCCTTTTCGCAATACGGTCACAATTACCTTATCTCCAGGCCCCTTTTTTCCTACCTTTTCCTGTAGTTCATCGCTTGTGCTGACTATTTCTCCGTCAATTGCAATAATAACATCGCCTTGTTCTATGCCTGCTGCCTCTGCTGCACTGTTCTCATTAACAATGACAACAAATACCCCTTTCAAATCTTTTAACCCCTCTTTTTCGGATAATTGATTGTTTACTTCCTGAATCTGAACACCCAGCAACCCTTTTTGAACCTCACCCCATTCCCTAAAAAAATCTTTCTTAATTTCATCTATCTCTTCAACAGAAAAGACAATTTTTCGTATGGGTTCAAATATTTCAGAACAACAGCCACAATTGGAAGCTGCTTTTAGTGCCATTTGAGCACTCTTAATTACTGCAAAACTGCCCTCAGTATTTTCATACCTTTTTATTACTTCAACGGATTTTAATAAATCATTACAACCCGATTTGTCTGAAAAATCTTTTTCTAACTTTAATACACCTCGGTAATAATAGGCATCGACATAATCAGGCATCAATAATATAGCTAAATCCAATTCTTCAATAGGATTAAATTTTCCGTTAATGGCATTATTGTAGTGAATAACAGCAAATTTTCTAGGGTTATCCTTTTCATTATTATACTCTTCCTCCATTAACTCATTTTTGAACTTCGCATTTGGCCCTTCATATCTTTCTTTTTTTTCTCTTTCCTCCTTTTCTACTTTTTTTCTTAATTGTATATCTGATTTATA
>CAMDHZ010000038.1 GCA_945898275.1 Chitinophaga pinensis
GGTGTTTTGACCCAAAGACTTCAATTCTTCAAGTCTTCTTTGTGCTCTGATTTTTGGTTTAGCAGTAATAAAAAGCTTTAATTCTGCGGTAGGAAAAACCACAGTGCCAATATCTCTTCCATCCATCACTATCCCTTTTTGAGCCCCTAAAATTTGCTGTTGATTTACTAAAAACTTCCTCACTTCACTTATCGAACTAACTTCGCTCACAGCACTAGCCACACGCGAGTTTACCCTAATTTCATTTTCTACATCTTCTCCATTTAGCAAAGTGATTTGCGTTTGAGTTTCTTCATTGAACCCAAAACTAATTTGTATATCCGCTAATGCCTTATGAACCAATTCTGGATGGTAAATGTCTATATGATTTTGTATTAAAAATAAGGTTACCGCCCTATACATTGCTCCTGAATCTACATAGTGATAGTTTAATGCTTTTGCCAATTCCTTGGCAATGGTACTTTTACCACATGAAGAATAGCCGTCTATTGCAATTATAATTTTTCTCACCGCTTTGATTTACCTTTTTTAAAATCGTGCAAGTTGGTAATTACACTAAATGAGTTTGAGTTTCTTCCAGGTATAAATCCACCAAATCCATACGAAAAATGAAACTTACTGATTCTTAATCCAAATCCCCAGGTAAAGCCACCTGAGCTTCTGGCTTGTGTCAGTTCCATTTCTCGCTTACGTAACATATTATATCCAAATCTAAAATTCAAAGACTTGCCCAACAATAACTCTGTACTGAAAACCATATGTGCCATCGCTTTTTGAAAAACAGTAAATTCGTCTTCTATGGGTTCACCTGTTTCTAAACTAATTATGTTTCTGTCTTGGATATTATAAAGAAGCTTACCTGGTTTTTGTAAGTTATGGGCAACAATTCCAAACCTAAATGGCGCATGTGCAAACTTCTTGGTTATTCCTAATTGAAAATTATTAGGAATTTCCTCGCGATTGTCTTGGGTATAGGTTTTAAATTGAGCGCCTAAGTTGCTTATTACTGCGGAAACCGTTGTCAATTCATTCTCGCTTTTCCAGGTGCCACCTAAATCTATTGCAAAACCCATTGAAGAGTAAGCATCTAGGTTCGAATAGATAAATTTTAAAGTAGTACCATAACTAAATTGCTCATATTTTCTAGCAGCACTCACATGATAATTGTATTCTCCAGCACTAAAGGTTCCTAGTTCTTGTCCATCTGGTGCAGTTCTCGTAAAATTACCATAGGTAATGTATTGCACACCTGCCGCAAATGTGGTTTCTATGCTGTCAAAATGTTTGGCAATTCTAAATTCCCCTGCACCTATGTCGTTGAAATAATTAAGGTAACTAAATCCAACTTGCCTATCGTTTTCTCTTCTAAGCAAGGCAGGATTTTGCCCACTCAAGTGCAAATCTGCATCAGGTGTGGCTATTGCGTATCCGCCTAATCCATTGATTCTGGCATTTGGGGAAACAGTTAGAAATTGATAAGTACTATTTCCTCCAATTTGCGCTTCTGCTACAAATCCAATTATTAATAATAAGAAAAACGAAATTCTTCCTTTCATGGTGTTCAAAAATATGCTTTTCAACGGAAATCTACTTGCTAAATTGCCATTGTTTAAACTTTGCTACTAGACAATTTGACAGCATTCATCGGGCTTGGAACAAATTTTGACTTTCAAGGTCAAACATTAAAATTATATTTATATGGCAATGAAAGGCAATATCAGTGTTCACACAGAGAACATTTTTCCTATTATTAAGAAGTTTCTTTATAGCGACCATGAGATTTTTTTAAGAGAATTGGTAAGCAATGCAGTGGATGCCACACAAAAACTCAAAACTTTGGCAGCTACCAGCGAGGCAAAAGGTGAGTTAGGTGATTTAAAAATTAAAGTTAAACTAGATAAAGACGCCAAAACCTTACATATTATTGATAGAGGAATTGGAATGACAGAAGAAGAGGTCAATAAATATATCAATCAATTAGCCTTCTCCAGTGCAGAAGAATTTTTAGATAAATACAAAGACAAGGGAGCTCAAGTAATTGGGCATTTTGGATTAGGTTTTTACTCTGCGTTTATGGTAGCAAGCAAGGTAGAACTTATTACGCGCTCCTACAAAGAAGGCGCTGACGCCGTTAAGTGGAGCTGTGATGGTAGCACAAGTTTCGAAATTTCAGCAGCTGAAAAGGAAGACCGTGGGACAGAAATTATTCTTCACCTAGCCGATGACTCTTTAGAATTTAACGAAGATTCTAGAATTAGAAACATTCTTGAAAAATATTGTAAATTTCTTCCTGTAGAAATTGAATTCGAAGAAAAAGTACTAAATAATCCAACGCCTCTTTGGACAAAAGCGCCAGCTGATTGTACCAAAGAAGATTATGAAAACTTCTACAAAGAACTTTATCCTTTTAGCGAAACACCACTATTCTGGATTCACCTAAATGTAGATTATCCATTTAAATTAACAGGTATTCTCTACTTCCCTAAAATTAAAAACGAATTCGAAGTTACACGAAATAAGATTCAACTTTTTAGCAACCAGGTCTTTGTAACGGATAGCGTTCAAGACATAGTTCCGGAGTTTTTAATGTTATTGCACGGTGTAATAGATTCTCCAGACATCCCTTTAAATGTAAGTCGTAGTTATTTGCAAAGTGATGCAAATGTTAAAAAAATAAATAGCCATATCTCTAAAAAGGTTGCTGATAAACTTGAGGAAATATTTAAATCGGATAGAACCGAATTCAATAACAAGTGGGAGAGCATTGGTACTTTCGTTAAATACGGAATGATCAGTGATGAGAAGTTTTTTGAGCGTGGCAAAAAGTTCTGCTTGTTGCTAAATAAAGCCAATGATCTTTTTACAATTGATGAGTATAAAGAGAAAATTGCTCCAAGCCAAACCGACAAGGACAATAAAGTTGTGTACCTATATTCTAATGATTTAAAAGCTCATGATAGTTTTATTCAAACCATTGAAAAACGTGGGTATGATGTGTTAAAAATGGACGGTGTACTTGACAACCACTTCATTTCTAACATCGAGCACAAGTGGGAGGGTGTTGTTTGGAAACGTGTAGACAGCGAAAGCATTGATAAATTGATTGACAAAGACGTTAAGAAAGAAAGTGTATTAAATGATGCAGACCAAACCGCGATTAAAGATGCTTTTGTAAACAGTTTTGGAAACGCAGGACAATTTGTTTTCGAAACCGAAGCACTTGCGCCAGATGATCAATTCCTAACTTTAATTACGCCAGAGTGGGAGAGAAGGATGAAAGAAATGCAGAAAATGCAAGGCATGAGTATGTTTGGAAACCTACCAGATACTTATAGAGTTGTTATAAATACCAACCATAATTTAAGTGTTAAACTCAGCAAAATGTCTGAAGGGGATGCAAAAATGCAAACCATGAAGCAAGCGTTTGATTTGGCGCGTTTGTCCCAAAACTTGTTACATGGCGAAGAGCTAACAGCCTTCATCAACAGAAACATGGGTCAATTATAGTTTCGGTTTGAACCAAATTAAAAAGGCTGCTCAATTAATTTTGAGCAGCCTTTTTTTGCTGAAGAATTTAGGTTCAAACCGAAATTTCTAAAAAAGCAATTTCTATTAAGGGTTAATCCTCCAAAACAATTAATTCTTCCAATATTACTTCCATCTCCTTTTCTAAATGTTTTAAAGCCTTTTTTTCTGCTTCATAAAAGTTATTTAAATCCTTCATTTTAGCATCACTGCTATTTTCTGGAAGTGAAAATGCATTTTCAATTTCTTTGATTTTAGCCTGAATAGTTTTGGCTTTTGCTTCGTAGTCATCCAATTGTTTTCTAAGATTCTGAATATAATTATTGCTAACCTTGGCTTTTGCTTTATCTTCTTTTGGTTCAGCCATAACTGTTTGAACTGAAGCTTTTGGCTTTGCTGGCTCTTGAGATTTTTTTAATTTGTCTTCTTCCTCTTTCTTAATTCTCCAATATTCAAATTCTTCATAACTTCCAGGGTATTCCTTTATTTGCTCATTTTCTATCCACCAAATTTTATTGGCTACTTGAGATACAAAAAATCGGTCATGACTTACAACCAAAAAAGAACCTTCGTACCCTTGCAAAGACTGAATGAGCAAATTGATGCTTCGCATGTCCAAGTGATTGGTAGGCTCATCCAAAATTAAAAAATTTGCCTCTGTTAAAAGTGTCTTAGCTAAAGCTACACGCGCTTTTTCACCCCCACTTAATACTTTTATTTTTTTGAACACTTCGTCTCCTGCGAATAGAAAGCAGCCTAAAACAGTTCGCAATTCAGTATCACTTCTATCTTGGGCAAAATTTTGAAGTTCTTGTAAGATTTCGTTACCTAAGCCTAAAGATTCTAATTGATGCTGAGCATAAAATGCCTGCTTAACATTATGCCCAGGAATGATGGTTCCTTCAAAATTTTCGGCACCAGCCAACATCCTTAAGACAGTTGATTTTCCTTTTCCATTTGCACCAATTAGTGCAATTTTATCTCCACGCTCAATTCTACCTTCCGACTTGTTTAAAATAGGAACATCTGGATAAGCTTTGCTAACATCTTTAAATTCTGCTAACATTCTACCAGGTGTTACTCCAACCCTAAATTGAATGTTTATCTCTCTATTGTCGTCTTCTGGAGCCTCAATCTTTTCAACACGTTCAAGCATTTTCATGCGACTTTGCGCCATAGTTGCTTTACTAGCTTTAGCCTTGAACCTATTGATTAATTTTTCCTGATCTTTAAAAAACTGCTGTTGATTGTCATAAGAACGCTGCTGTAAATCCATGCGTTCTTGCTTTGATTCAAGATAAAAACTATAGTTACCTGGATATTCAAAGATCTTTTGCATGCTAACCTCAACAATCTTACTCACCATTTTATCTAGGAAAAATCTATCATGGCTCACCACCACAACGGTGCCTTGATAAGACCTTAAGTATTCCTCTAGCCAAATAATACTTGGTAAATCCAAGTGATTGGTAGGTTCATCTAACATTAGTAAATTAGGCTCCTGTAATAACATTTTTGCAAGAAGAACGCGCATTCTCCAGCCCCCCGAGAATTTTTTAAAGGGTTGAGCCAATTGTTGCGTTGTAAACCCAAGACCTTCTAAAACCTTTTCTGTTTTGTGGTGAATATCATAACCATCTAACCTGTCAAATTCTTCTTGCAAGTCGCTCAAACGCTGAATTACTTCATCGCTATGGTCTGTTTCTAACTTTACAATAACTTCATTTATCTCTTTTTCTAAAGCTAGTTGTCTAGAAAAGGCTGTCAATGCAACCTCTAAAATGCTATCATCCGTATCAAAACTTAATTGGTCTTGGTTCAAAAAGCCAATTGTTAAGTCTCTTGGCTTAGACATGGTACCCTCTGTTAAGGTATATTCTCCACTGATAATCCTTAAAAGTGTTGATTTTCCAGTACCATTAAGACCTATAAGACCAATACGTTCATTAGGCTTTATGTGCCAATTCGCATTCCGATAGAGAAAACGGCCTCCAAATTCGAAGCCAATATTTGTTAGTGCAATCATAAAAAGGTGGGCAAAGATACCCCCTTTTTAGAATAATCTATTAGTTGTACTCTCGTTTGTTGGTTGAATAAAGAAGGTTCCTGCTTTTAAAGTCTCTTTCCCAACTCTAAATCCAATGCCTACTCCATGTGATTGTTTACTAACTTTTGCTATATCAGAAATAGGTAAATTATAATTGTAAAAAACATTAATTCTTTCTGTTGCCCTTACATAAGCAAGAATACCTACAAAATTACCGGGACTGAAATTTAATCCAGCGCCAAATTTGCCTTGAACCGAACCTAATGCGCCAATTTGTATGGTGGTAGGCAAATTAGGACTAGCAGAGAAATTGCCAAATGCTTCTATAGCAAATCCATCAAAATCTTGGTTGAACCAACCATTAACGCTAATAATTGAATGTTGAATTGGGCTTGGTAAGGTGCTACTTGTATTTCTAAACCTTGGTTGAGGAATTAAATTACGATAACTAAAGCCTATCATAAATTTAGAAGTATTCATAAATGCCAATGAGGCGTCAAAATTATTTACAGGCACGCCAGTTTGTTCGCTTAGCAGCAATGGGTCATTTTGGTCAATCAACAACTGAGGATTTATGTTAAAATAATTCTGGGTAAGATGATGTCTAAGTCCAAATGACAAATTTGTATTTTCAGTAATTCTTAAATGATAGGCAAATGCATTGGAAACGCTAATGCTACTAATTGGGCCAACACGATCCGAAATTACTGCTATATCCCAACCAGTATTTCCATTAAACATTTTGTCAAATCTTAAGAAAGAGGTTCTTGGTGCCCCATCAACTCCAACCCATCTAGCATCATAACCTAATTGCGCCTGCCCATTGTGTAAGCCAGCTAAAGAAGGATTAATAAGCACAGGATTGAACAAAAATTGTTCGTTACCATAAGAAAGCTGTCCGCTTGCCTTAACTGAAATTGTAAGAAAGGCAATATATAATATCTTTTTAAACACGTTCATTGTTTGTCTTTTTACCTAGTGATATAAACATAACCTGAATAAGTCTTGTTATTGGCTTTCGTTACCAAAACATAGTAATACGTATCATTTGGTACCAAGCCATCTGACGTACTAATTATTGAATTCCTTGTAGGTTTTCCTGTCCAATCATTTTTATAATTTGTTGCAGAGAATACGGTTTCTCCCCAACGGTTAAAAATGGTTAGCTCGTTGTCTGGGTAACCTTCAAGTCCTTTGATATAAAATCCATCATTTTGCCCATCTCCATTTGGTGAGAATCCTGAAGGAACAAGTAAGTTACACAATTCTGCATCTGGATTTGATGGCGACATTGTTACTTGGACGGTGCTTGTACAGCCATTTTTGTCAGTAACTTTGGCATTAAACACTCCTCTATAAACTTCCTTTACTGAATCAGAGCCCAATACATTTCCATTCCAACTGAAACTATAAGGTGTGGTTCCTCCAAGTGCAGATAAAAATACAGTACCATTTGAATCCTCAGGGCAGAAAATTTGGCTCAAAATGGATGCATTTAATACCAAACTATTAGGTTGGCTGATACTAATATTTGCCGATTTTGTGCAACCTCTAACATCAGTCACTGTATAGGTATAGGTTCCAGCTAGCACATTAAATAAGGTATCTGTTGCAGTATAACCAGTCCAAATTCCTGTATATGGACCTTCACCTCCAATTATTCTAGGAGCTAAAATGGCATTACTGTCTCCTCTACAACTTACCCCTTTAACCTCAATATTTGAAAGTGAGAGGGCAATTGCTGGCTCTGTAATTATTGCCGAGTCTACAAAAACACAACCTAAACTGTCTGTGATGATGAAAGGGTATGTGCCTGGGATTAAACTAGAATCTGTTGGCAATGTAGAACCACTTAAAACCCAAGTGTATTGATAAGGTGGTATCCCACCCGAAGCTGTAATTGTAGCCTTTCCATTATTATCACCTTTGCAAACAATATCTTCAATAGTTTTAATTGCATTCAACTTCCCTGGTACATATAAATAAACACTATCCCTAAAAATACATACTCCATTGTCGTATGAGCAATAAACCCATCCAATGGTTGCGCTGTAAACTGCAATTTGGGTAGTCTGTCCATTATCCCATAAATAGTTTGAAAAACCAGGAGCGGCAACAACCAGGGCTGTATCGCCATTACATCCAATTTTCACAATGCTATCTTGCAGTATATTGAAGTTTTCATTGATAACTTTCACATTTGAAGCGCCACTGGGACAAGATGCTCCGCCAGGGAATAGTCTGTGTAAACCTCTATAAGTTGTGTTATTGGTTGGGTTTACAAAAACTGTTGGGTCGTTGGAAATAATATTGAAAGCATTATCATACCAATTGTATTCATAGGTTAGAGGTCTAATTTCCATTAATCCATAAATATTTGTCAAACATGGGTCAATTAAGGTTGAAGGATCATCCACATGACTTTTCCATTTTTGAGGTTCAGTGCAACCTGCTCCATACATAAAGGTGTAATTATCTGGCGAAGCTACTGGTTCTGTGCTTGCCCAATTGGAGTAGGTAAGCGTATCACAATTCATCCAAACATGATAGCCTAAAGCATCATTTCTATACAATCCCAACCATACATTTTCAGAAACCATTGCACTTATATAGCCTTGTTCTTCGGCATCCAAGATGTTTACCAAATGACCACCAGCCGCTAAAGCACTTTGAGCAGCAGCGCTCCATGAACTTGGAGTAAGTGCTTCATAGTAATGACTTCCTTTAAACTCCCCTTTATAACTGTATCCTGGAATGCTATCACCTGCAACATAATTTACCAAAGCAGGTCCACCAAATGGACTACAATCGTTGTTATAATCTACTTTCAATTCCAACGGATTTCCATAACATATTGAAGTATCTGTTGGGATAATCTCTAGTTTGTGGAAAGGTACATATACACTATCTCTTGCAAAACAACCTTGCACTAATGTTGCAACAACTTTGTACCAACCTGTATTATACGCTCTTCCTTCATTGGTTGTTTCACCTGTGTTCCAATTGTAAAAATCATATCTATTACTTACAAAAATTGGAAAGAATCCTATCGATGAGCAAATACTAACAGTGTCTGAGGTTATTAAGTTATGTGGTAGTTCCCCAATTACGGTTGATACTGTAACCGAATCATAACAAAATGAACTACCTACTGGTATTCTTACCCAATACACTGTGCTTGGGTCTGTTGGAGTAACAATGATATCTTGCGTTGTATCTCCAGTTGACCAAAGCAAGCCTCCGCCTTCTCTGCGAATTTGAATGTTTAGGTTGTCAATTGACCAGCTCTCATTACATTTTGTAGAATTATCTACTAGGTCTCTTAAATCTCCAATCCATGATAAAGCTAAATCACTTGAAGTATGTCTAAATCTTCTAGTTATAGTATATTTTGTAGTTGTTGCTCCTGGTTGGCATCTATTAAGTAGATTTATTCCAGATGCCCCAGATTTTGGAGGGAATGAGCCAGGTAAACCTGAAGCGCTGAAAGCTTGATTACATCCTGTAGTATTTGAGAATGTGGTATTGATAACATTTGTATTTCCATTCTTGAATCTAAACCTATCAGGACCATTGCTAGAACAATCTCCTTCCCAAGTGTCATGGATAAATAAATCAAAAGTTACTAATACAGAATCATGTGTTGCAAGTCCTGTTAAATTCAAAGTAATAGAATCATTTGCAAAAGGACCTAAAATTCTTGATCCACTATAATTAATCGAAGAATTTGTATTCCAATTTGGATAACTTAAAGTTTGGAAATCTTGAGAATACTCAGGCAAATAAGAAAAGGGAGTTGTTGGTCCTCTTAAGGCTACAGGAACTCCTGCACAAACAGTTGTATCTAGTGTTTTAATGCTAGAATTAAATAATATTACAAAAATACTATCGCTGCCAATGCATCCATTGCTTGATACTGCGGTAACTTTATACCACCCGCCTGAAAAAACCAATATATTATCTGTTACAGCACCTGTGCTCCATTGGTAACTTGAAAATCCGGTTTGAGCTTGCAATAACACAGAATTTGAATTGCATTCTGTTAAGGTATCAATACTGAAGATACTACTAAAATTAATAACGCTAATATTAGTTGATCCATAGCAGGTGGTCCCATTTTGAATAATCTCGACAACTGCCGTAAGTGGTCCAGTTGGATTAACAGTGATAGTTGGACCAGTTTCTCCAGTGCTCCATATATACTCAATATTGGTAGCGTCATCAAATTCAATTAGTCCGAAAATCTCACTTTCACATGGGTCTCCAATGGGAGGTAGAATTTTTGTATTCTTCCATTGCCTTCCATCAGGGCAAGTTTCGGCTCTCATAAAAACATAATTATCGGATGGATCTGGAGTGGGTGCACCAGCAGACAATTGCCAATTGGTGTAATTTAACGTATCACAGTTCATCCATTTAAAAGGATCGTTATTCTCATTGTGTAAACCAATCCATAGATTTTTTCCTGCAAGAGCTGGATTGCTCTCAATAAAATTTTGTTCTTCTACACTATTTATTGAAGCCAAAAATCCTCCATTAATCAAGGCCGTTTGTGCAGCATCTTTCCAACTTCCAGAGATACTATACATATAATAATGATGCCCATTAAATTCACCAGCATCAATAAATTCAGGAATAATCTTCTTTACTTTATTCGGTGCTCCAAATGGTGAACAATCAAAACGAGGATAGGCATTTATCGTTACACTTGCACCCTCGCAAATAATAGTATCTATCGGCAATACATAGGCAAAACCAAATTTAACGTAAATACTATCTTTTGCCTTGCATCCTGAAACATTTTCAACTTCACAAGCATACCAACCAGGGCTACTAACAGTGATATCTGGTGTTGATTCTCCTGTACTCCATTTATAGTTAACAAAACCAGCAGTTGCCGAAATAATTGTTCCCTTTCCACTGCAATCAGTTATACTATCTGTTGGGAAGCTAAATACTAAAGCTTCACCTAGTTTACAAACGCCATCCGTTATCGGAAGCGTTTGATTAACACTTTCGTTGTTTAACATCACAATGTTTGCGAAATTTTGGTAAAAGACAATTACTGTATCTACTATACTTGCTGAGCCTAAACCAAAATGCAATTCTTGGCCATTTGATGAAGTGCTTGTGTTAGTTTGGTTGTAATTGAAAGATTTAAATTGTCCACGTCCACCTGCACTTACATAAACTTTAGAACCAATTGGTAAGCCTTGTCCACTGCAAGTTAATGGTTTTACTTTTAAATAGTTTCCAGCTGAATGATTGTTTCTCATCAATGCATTTCCTGTGGAAGTCTGGCCAAAAACATCCATCTTTCCATCATTGTTGTAGTCAAATACAACCAACTTACTTCTTGTGTTTCCAGCAATTGATAAAGCATCTAATGAACTATTGGTTGAAAAAACTCCTAACCCTGTTTGTACTCTGAATGCTGGTCTATTACTACCTCCAGAATTAGATCTTACAGACCATAAAACATCTAAATCTCCATCGTTATCATAATCAAATACATTGCTTTGGTAATTATCTCCTAAAATTGAACTTTGGTATGTATTATATAATAAACTAACATTTGTAAAAGTGCCATTTCCGCCATTGTTCCTAAATACACGATTTCCATTATTACCAGGTCCCGGTGAAATAACTTCTTTTGTGCCCAATAATATATCATCATATCCATCATTGTCTGCATCTAAGATTGTTGCAAATCCTACTGAGCTGCTGTTTGTAAGCCCTGTGCTACTTTGAACAGTAAAACTACCTGATCCATTATCATATAGTGAAATGGAGGAGTTATTGTTAATGTTACTGCTTAATACCAATAATAAATCTTCATCATTGTCTCTATCATAGTCTAAAAATGCAATAAAAGGTAAGCTGGCTGTAGGAATACTTGTAACCAAATCATTTCGGGTGCTAAATATCCCACCTGCATTTACGTATACACTTACGGAATTTTCAGTAGCAGATTTTCTACAAACTACTATGTCATTGTCATTATCTCTGTCATAATCAGAAATTAATATCATTGGGTCATCAGTAATGTATTGCCCAATAATATCTAAAGTTAATGGTAATTGCGAGGTAATTGATTCATCAGTGAAGTTAGATCCGCAGTTGTTTTTTAACAAACGCATTCCTCCTGTACTCCCAGAGGTGGCAAATAGAATATCTACAAAACCATCTCCATTATAATCAAATGGAATTGCTGCCTGATTACCATTTCCAGTGAGGCCAATTGTTGGAAAATTTGTTGATACGCTTGCATCTGCAAACAATCCAGCATTGTTTTTGAAAAACTGAACTTGGCCAGTAAGTGAATTTCCGTAAATGATATCTGTAAAACCATCATTATTGAAATCCAAAACACCCATAATTTCACCACCATTTGCAGGTAATCCTGAGGTGGTAATTTCATTGACAAAGCTTTGAGCGCCTATTTTAAAACTTGCAAATAATAATGCGAGCAAGAGTAATTTTCTGACCATAAGATTTTAACTTATATTTTAAGTTTAGATAATTCACGCACAAAATAAAGGTTTGAGCCTAAAAAACATAATAATTTAGTAAATATTAAGATTAGTGATTCTGACCTTACACCTTAATTTTGGGCAATATTAAGCTATAAATTTTAGAATATGTTCCTTCAAACTAATAATTTGTGCTTCGTTTTGACCCAAATGAAATACAAATCTTATGGAATTATTTCCAATGCCAGAAGCCCTAATTTCATTTTCATTAAGGTAATTTAAAAAGCGTTCAAACGGAATATCATCTGCAAGTTTAAATATAACAATATTGGTCTCAACCGGAAAAATATCCTTCACCCAAGCTTGCTCTTTTAATATTTCGGCAATGTATTTTGCATTTTTATGGTCTATGCTTAGTCTATCAACATGATTTTCTAAGGCATATAGTCCAGCTGCCGCCAAAAATCCAGCCTGACGCATACCTCCGCCCATAACTTTTCTAATTCTTTTGGCTTGTTTTATATCTGTTTTTGAACCAATTAGTACCGAGCCAACAGGCGCTCCTAAGCCTTTACTTAAACAAATTGAAATACTGTCGAATACTTCACCATATTGTTTAGGCGTCTCTTTTTTTGCCACCAAAGCATTGAATAATCTTGCACCATCCAAATGAAACTTTAAGCCATTTGCTTTGCTTAAATCGCTTATTTTTTTAATTTCTTCAAAATCCCAACAAGAACCTCCACCACGGTTTACTGTGTTTTCAATACTTATGAGCCTAGTTGACGGGAAATGAATATCATCTTTATTTATGCAGTTTTTTGCCTGATTCAAGGTAAACCTTCCATAATCACCAGCGATTAATTTAACGGAAGCACCGCTGTTATAGGCAATTCCTCCTCCTTCATATAAATAAATATGGGCCAATTCATGACAGATTACTTCATCGCCAGGTTTGGTATGCATTTTAATTGCAATTTGATTAGTTTGTGTTCCACTGCTGCAAAAAAGTGCCGCTTCCATTCCAAATAATTCAGCACAATAAGTTTCTAAAGCATTTACAGTTGGGTCCTCCCCAAAAACATCATCCCCAACTTCCGCTGAAAACATTGCCTCCTTCATTTCTTTGCTAGGCATGGTAAAGGTATCACTTCGCAATTCAATCTTATTTTTATTCATGGGGTACAATTTATCTAAAAATTTTGATGTTTCTTCGCATACATGTACGCAACTATATCAGACCTATTACTCGATTTGTTCGGCCTGAACATTCCCATGCCGATTCAAACCTTTGGTTTTTTTATGGCCCTTGCCTTTATGGCGGCATACCAAGTGACAACTTTAGAGTTAAAAAGATTCGAAGCCAACGGCCTTCTGCAGCCTATTCGTGTAAAATTGGTTCAAAACGAACCTATTACTTTGGTTGATATCATTACTCAAACAATCATTGGTGCATTCATTGGTTTCAAATTGCTAGAAATGGTGCTCGATTATGATGCTTTGGTTCAAAATCCTCAAAAATTTTTATTAAGTGCAAAAGGAAGCTGGTTTGGTGCGCTCATAGGTGGAGGAATCGCTTATTATTATAAAAACAAAGAAGCAAAAGCCTTAATTGGAAAGAAACGTGAAGAAGTTTGGGTCAGCCAAAATCCTCATCAATTAATGGGAACTGTTGTTGCTATTGCTGCAATTGGCGGATTACTTGGGGCAAAAATATTTCACAACCTCGAAAATATAGATGAGTTAATGGCTGACCCAATTGGAGCGCTTATTTCTTTTAGTGGTTTAACTTTTTATGGCGGGCTCATTGTAGCGGCAACAGGTATCCTATATTATACTAAGAAAAATGGAATTCCTGCACTTGTTATGTGTGATAGTACCGCCGCTGGATTGATGCTTTCTTACGGAATTGGTAGAATTGGATGTCATTTAAGTGGAGATGGAGATTGGGGAATTGAAAATTTTATGCCTAAACCAGAATGGTTAAGTTTTATGCCTGATTGGTTTTGGGCTTATAATTATCCAAACAATGTTTTAAATGAAGGAATTCCAATACCAGGTTGTGTAGGAAATCATTGCTCTGCCTTGCCCAATGGGGTTTTCCCTACGCCGCTTTATGAGGCGGTTACTTGTATAGGCTTATTTTTGTTTCTTTGGGTAATTAGGAAGAAATTTACAATTCCTGGAACATTCTTTTTCTTTTATCTTTTGTTGAATGGAATAGAACGATTTCTAATTGAAAAGATTAGGGTAAATACCAATTATCACATATTTGGAAATGAAATAACCCAAGCTGAAATAATATCTTCAATTTTTGTTTTGGTTTCTATTACAACCTTAGTTTATTTAGGTTTGAACCGAAAAAAAGTGGCATGATTTTTAGATTTATTGGCTTATGAAAAATCTACTTTTTTTTTCCATTCTATTATTTTTTAGTTTAAGAGTTTTGGGTCAAGCCGAACCCGACACTTTTCAATATAGTTTACCCGATTTTATAGTTGAAGCCCAAAAGGATTCTAATTACCATAAGAAGTACCAACGACTTGTATACAATGTTAAAAAGGTTTTGCCTTATGCTAAAATGGCTAGTTTTAGGTTTCAACTAATGGAGCAAAACCTACAAGTTTTACCAACTGATAAGGCAAGAAAAGAATACCTTAAACGCACTGAAAAAGCAGTTAAGAATCAATTCATGGATGATTTAAAAGGATTAACACGCTCCCAAGGCAGAATTCTTATTAAACTTATTTATAGAGAAACCGGAAAAACCACCTACGAGTTATTACAAACCTATCGCGGCGACCTTACCGCTGTTTATTGGCAGGGGCTAGCAAAAGTTTTTGATGCAAACTTAAAAGAAGAATACGACCCAATTGAAGATTGGCAAATTGAACAAATAATTAAGCAATTAGGATTCAATTGACCTACAAAAAAAGTATACACATTAACTTGTTGAAATTTGTTGGCAAGAGATTGAAAAAGCAATTTAACTTTGTAAGCTATGTTGGAGATAAATAATGATTGGGGTTGGGTCTTTTTAATTGCTTTTGGAATTGCGCTTGTTGCCCAGCTTTTCTATTATATTTTTGTTTTTAGTAAGCTCGCTTTTTATAAGGTACCCAAGCCAGAAACAAATCACGCCTTTCCTCCTGTTTCAGTTATTATTTCTGCAAGAAATGAATATAGAAATTTGGAAGAAAACCTTCCTATTTTGTTAAGTCAAGACTATCCAGAATACGAAGTAATCGTTGTAAATGACTGCAGTTGGGATGATAGCCAGAAATTATTAGAGTATTATCAAGAAAACCATCCTCGCCTAAAAATTTGTAAACTCATTGAACAGGAAAAATATCCCACTGGGAAAAAGTTTGCGTTAACAATTGGCATCAAAGCAGCGCTTTATGAAAACTTGTTTTTTACTGATGCAGATTGTAGACCGAATAGTCCACATTGGCTCAAAGCAATGCAAACCAGCTTTTTAGCCAACCATAATACCCAAATAGTACTGGGTTATTCTCCACAAAAAAAATACAAAGGGTTTTTAAACCTATTTATTAGATATGAAACTGTGCTCACTGCCATGGGGTATTTATCTGCCGCACTTTTAAAAAAACCTTTTATGGGTGTTGGAAGAAATTTGGCTTATACCAAGTCTCTGTTTTTTAAACAAAAGGGTTTTGCTGCACACCAACATATTATTTGTGGTGATGATGATTTGTTTGTAAACCAAGCAGCTACCTCTTCAAATGTAGCCATACAAATTCATCCAGATGCGTTTATGGTGACTGAGCCTAAAAGGAAATTTTCTGATTGGTTCAACCAAAAAACTAGACATATTCACGCAGGAAAATATTATAAAACTAAGGACAAACTTTTTCTTGGAGCATACTATTTTACATTGTTGGTTTTTTACGCAATGCTTGCTCCGCTTTATTTTTTTGGAGTAAATCCCATAATTATTGGAATAACTTATGCATTTAGGCTATTGGTTCAACTAATTGTGTTTTACATGGTGCTAAAAAAGCTTAAGTCAATGAGCCTCATTTGGTTTATCCCAATTTTAGATTTATTGTATCTAGTCTATATTTGGATTTTTGGAATTAGAGGTCTTTTCGTGAGAAATAGAAAAATTTGGTAATGGATATTTTATTAAAATATTTTCCTGGTTTGAACCAAACCCAATTACAACATTTTGAAAAGCTTCAAAACCTCTATGCTACTTGGAATGCACAAATAAATGTAATCTCAAGAAAAGATATCGAATCATTATATGAACGACATGTTTTACATTCTCTTGCCATAGCTAAATTTATTCAATTTAAGCCCAACACAAAGATTTTAGATATTGGCACAGGCGGAGGTTTCCCTGGCATTCCTTTGTCTATTTTCTTTCCAGAAATTGAGGTTACCATGATTGATAGCATTGCAAAAAAAATTAAGGTTGCAGAAGGTATCTCAGAAGAACTAGGCCTTAAAAATACAGATTTTGCTATTGGTAGGGTGGAAAATCTTAGAGAAACCTTTCACTTTATAACTGCTAGGGCAGTGGCTCCTGCTGAGCAACTTTACCGTTGGACGCAAAGCTATTTAGATGACAGAGAAGAGTTTAATTCAAAAATTAACGGTTATATTTTCCTAAAAGGAGGCGATTTAAAACAAGAGTTGAAAGACTTAAGGTCGATTAATAAAAAGCTTGTGGTAGAAGAAATCCCCTTAAGCACTTGGTTTGATGAGCCTTTTTTCGAAACCAAAAAACTCGTTTACATTTTCTGAAAAAGACTATTTTCGCAGCCTCAAAAACTTAAAACACAATAGTATGGCAAATACTGGAGATTTATTTAAAGGTTGTTTCATTCGTCATAACAATGAGTTATGTCAAGTAATGGAATACCAACACCGCACCCCTGGAAATTTAAGAGCGTTTTATCAGGTAGTAGTACGTAATGTGAAATCTGGCAAACAAATGGAACACCGCTTTAGAGCAGGCGAATCAGTAGAAATGGTTCGCGTTGAGTTTAAAGAGATGCAATACCTTTACAAAGATGGAAACAGTTTAGTAATGATGGATCCTGAAACATATGACCAAGTTTATATTGAAGAACTTTTGGTTGGTCCAGCTGCTAAATTCTTAAAAGAAGAAATGATGGTAAAGGTTTCTTTTGAAGGAGATACCCCATTAACTGCAGAAGCCCCAACTTTTGTAGTGTTAACCATTGATTATGCAGAACCTGGCGTAAAAGGAGATACCGCAACCAATACATTAAAGCCTGCAAGGTTAGACAATGGGGCAGAAGTAATGGTTCCATTGTTTGTAAATGTAGGAGATAAAGTTAAAGTAGATACTAGGACTGGCGACTACGTTGAAAGAGTTAAATAGGCTTAACTAATTACTCAGCGTAATACTTCGTTTTTTTCTCTAAAATAAATGTACCAAAAGGCAGGAGTGCAGCAATCATAGCTGCTGCCTGCCTTTTTAAATTCCAGGCATAGGCTTCTTTTACTCTTAACAACCAAATTCCATACATTACAAAAAGAATACCATGCGCCCAGCCTGTATATTTTACTGCAAGTGGAAAGCCAGCCCAATACTTTAAAGGCATAGCAACAAACATCAATACGATAAATGAAACGCCTTCCCAAAAGGCGATTTTTCTAAACTGATTCAATAAATTTTGGTCCATTTTTCAATATGTGAGTTGCAAATATACAAGCTCAGTTAAACTCAATATTACTTTTTTAACCCTTGCCCAGGTAATTCTGGAATATGACCCTGCTGCCAAATCTTTTCTTTTGGAACTACTTCTTCGATTCTAATTTTGGCAAATCCCTTACCATTAGTCATGCCAAGGTGTTTAGCTGCTCTAAATGATAAATCTAAAATGTACTTTTTTGAGTAAGGTCCTCTATCATTAATTGTGACAATTACCCATTTTTTTGTTTTTACATTAGTTACTTTAACTCTAGTTCCTAAGGGTAAGGTTAAATGAGCAGCAGTTAGTTTATTTTTTCGATACCTTACTCCACTTGCCGTTTTCCTTCCTTCTAAACTAGGATGATAATAGCTTGCTTTTCCTTCTTGGTAAAATAGTTTTTTTTCTTGAGAAGAATCTAATTGAATGGTAGTTTGAGCAAATAATTTTTCGGACCCTAAATAGGCAATCAAAAAAATTAATATGTGCAGCCATTTTTGCATTACATTCACGAAGATAATGAATTTGAAATTTATATGGCTTTCCATAATCCTCCACAAAAACCATTTTCTGAAAGGGTAAGACCTCAAAACATTGCAGAGGTTTTCGGTCAAGAACACCTATTAGCGCCTGGCTCACCTTTATTTAAGGTAATCCAGAATAAAAATATTCCAAGTATGATTTTTTGGGGGCCACCTGGGGTAGGAAAAACCACCCTTGCTAGAATCATAGGTAATGAATTAGGCCTGCACGTATACTACTTAAGTGCCATTCAAGCTGGTGTGGCAGAAGTTAGAAAGGTTATTGAGGATGCCAAGAAAATTGGAAAAGTATTATTGTTTCTAGACGAGATTCATCGGTTTAATAAAAGTCAACAAGATGCATTACTAGGCGCAGTAGAGAATGGCA
This sequence comes from Chitinophaga pinensis, assembly GCA_945898275.1. GTDB lineage: Bacteria > Bacteroidota > Bacteroidia > UKL13-3 > UKL13-3 > B1. Next base: position 18,645 of record CAMDHZ010000038.1, read on the forward strand.
CAATTATCCTTATTGGTGCCACAACAGAAAATCCAAGTTTCGAAGTAAATAATGCACTTTTAAGTCGCTCCCAAGTTTATGTTTTAAATGAATTGGATGCTTCTGCTTTAAAGAAAATACTACTTGAAGCTGTAAAAAAGGATGAATGGTTTGGTTCAAAACAAATTGAGATAACAGAGTGGGAAGCCTTATTGGCGCATAGTGGAGGCGATGGCAGGAAATTATTAAATTTATTTGAATTGTTGGCAAATCAGTTTGATTCAAATGCCAGAATTTCAATTGATAATAAACTTGTTGAAGAGGTTTTGCAACAAAGGACTTTGAAATATGATAAAGGAGGGGAGGAACACTACAATGTGATTTCTGCCTTTATTAAATCTATACGGGGTAGCGATCCAAATGCTGCAGTTTACTATTTAGCTAGAATGCTACATGCTGGAGAACAAGTAACCTTTATTGCCAGAAGAATGCTAATTCTAGCCAGTAAAGACATTGGAAATGCAAATCCTAATGCACTTTTGCTTGCCAGCCAATGCTTTGACGCCGTAAAAGTAATTGGCAACCCAGAAAGCAGAATAATACTGTCTCAATGTGCTATTTATTTGGCCTGTTCTCCAAAAAGTAATGCAAGTTATTTGGCAATAGATGAAGCATTAGCCGAAGTTGAAAAGTCTGGTAACTTGCCAGTTCCGCTTCATTTAAGGAATGCACCAACTAAACTAATGAAGGAACTTAATTATGGAAAAGACTATTCCTATTCACACAACTATGAAAATAATTTTATAGAACAAGAATTCTTGCCAGCATCAATTAGTGGTAAAAAGTTCTTTGAGCCGGGAAAAAATGCTAGAGAGCAAGAGCAAAAACAGTTTTTAAAAACTAGATGGAAAGAAAAATATGGTTATTGAACATTGTTTAAAAGTAAGAAAATAGCTTCATCTAATATTAAATTTCCTTCTTCCTCATTTCCTTTTTCTTTGAGTTCCTTTTTAAGTTTTTCCCTTACTTTCTTCATTTCCTCATTTTTGGCCAATTCTGCTTTATAAACCTCTTCGTTTAATGTAAAATAGTTTCTGTTTCTGTTCGCGGATGCTAATTCAATATCTTCAAGTAGAAATTGATAATACTTAGATTTAGCCATCCTGCTAACGTGAATGGCTTTTAAATCATTCAATTTTGCTTTGGCATTGCCTTGAGGTGAGTAGTTAACTTTTGGAATTTCATCGTAGGGTAAAGCAAACTCACTGGCTGCTTCTCCAAACATTTTATCTGAATACATGCCAGGGAATTCAATGTCTGGAATAACACCATTAAATTGGGTGCTACCTCCAGAAATCCTATAAAATTTTGCCATAGTATATTTTATCTGACCTACTTTTCCTGATCCAATTTTCACAAATTGATTAAGGTCCCACATGTTTTGAACGGTTCCTTTGCCAAAAGTTCTTTCTCCAATAACCAATCCACGGTCATAATCTTGGATTGCCGCAGCAAAAATTTCAGAAGCCGAAGCTGAAAATCTATTTACTAAAACACACATTGGCCCCTCCCAAGTTATTGATTCGTCTTGGTCTTCATCAATTTCTATAGCGCCAAAATGGTCTTTAACCTGCACTACAGGACCTTTCTTAATGAACAATCCCGTTAAGTCTATGGCTTCTTGTAAACTACCTCCACCATTATTTCTTAAATCGATAATTATGGCTGTTGCGCCCTGAACTTTTAAATCTAGGATCAACTTTTTCACATCCCTGCTGGTACTTTTGAAGTTTTTGTCGCCTCTTTGCATGGCGGCAACGTCTAGGTAAAAGGTTGGCAAAACAATCACCCCAATTTTTTGCTTTTTGCCATTTTGGGTTACCTCCTTGATACTTCCCTTTGCTGCTTGATCTTCTAAGACTATCTTATCTCTTACAATTTCAACTATTTTTGTCTTATTTCCAATGGCATCTACAGAAAGAATTTCTAATCTAACTGTCGTTCCTTTTTTACCTCTAATTAAAGATACAACATCATCAATTCGCCAATCAAGGACATTTACCATTTCTCCTTCTTTACCTTGTCCTACAGCAACGATTTTGTCATTGGCCTTAACAAGCTTGCTTTTATCTGCTGGCCCACCTTTAACAACTTCTCTAACTTTGGTATATTCATTTTCCGATTGTAAAGTAGCACCAATTCCTTCTAGACTTAAACTCATGCTAGTGTTAAAATCTTCGGCAGCTCTAGGAGAAAAATAATTGGTATGAGGGTCTGCAATTTCTGTTAGTGAGTTTACAAAATAAGAAAACACATCTTCATTTTTTGTTTTGGCCAACTGCTTTAGTAGGTTATAATAACGTTTGCGTAAAATATCCGACCAAACCTCATAACTTTTCCCGTCAGCTTTTAATAGTAAGGCCTCGCTTTTTGTTTTATCTCGCCATAAATCATCATACTCTTTGTAAGAACCTATCCAAACGGCACTGTCTCTGTTTACCAAAAAAGAGTCCATCACACTAAAATCCATGTTCTGCCTCAGTAAATCAAAGGTAAATTGGATTCTATCATACATGCGCTGTTGGTAAATATTATAAATATCAAAAGCCTTGCTTGCATTTCCTTGAAGCAAATCATCGTCAAATTGATTTCTATATTCCTCAAATTTTTGGATGTCTGATGCAAAAAAATAAACTTTTCCAGGGTCTAGATTTTCTAAGTAATTATCTAGAATTTTACTGCTAAGTTGGTCGTTTATTTCAACTTTTCTATAATGATAACTGCTTAAAATTTGCCCCACCAATTGGTAAGAAATGCCATGCTGATCTTCCGGTTTAAATGTTTTTAAAGTTGTTTTTAAACTGTCTTGAGCTATACTTTCAAATAATCCTGCAAATAGAAGCAGAATATAAATCGCAATTTTCTTCATTAGGTGCAAGGTAATAATTTTATATTTTGGTTCAAACCTTAAGCCTTTATTGGACTTAGAATTAGATAAACGGCAAAATTTGTTTATGGATTTGAGATTATTTTCAACAAGTCCATTTCTAAGGTTTCTTTAGGTTTTTCAATAATTCTGCCTATTTCCTTTCCGTCTTTATAAATCAAAATGGTTGGAACATATTGAATGTCATAAAGCTTAGGATTAATATAGGTGCTTTCTTTTTTTAAGTCAAGCATCCATATATCATATTGGTTTGAACCAACATTGAGTTGATGCAAAATGGATAGAAAAGCAGGTAATTCTCTTTTTGTATCGCTGCACCAAGTTCCACCGAAAATGATAAAATTAATTCCAGTCAAATTTTGTCTTAATTTGACCATTATATTGGAATCAGGCTTGTATTTGCGGAAATTTTCATTGAACCAATTTGTTTTTTTATGTTCAATTAAAATGGTTTCAGAAATTCTGCCAATTAAAATTGTTTCCTTATTGAAGTTGATTTCTTTGTATGTTTTTTGGGTAAAACAACCACTCAATAATATAAATACAAAAAGGTAAGAAAAGTTCCAATTGAAATTATTTCCTTTGTGGTTTAAAAACATTTTTAAAGAGTTGAAAATTTGGAACGTTATTTGTAAAAACAAGAACAAAACAATAATATGAAAAAAATACTTTTTGCCACTGCTTTTGCTTCATTATTAATTTTTAGCAACTGTGGCCCTTCAAGGAAGGTAGAGCGTATCGACCCAAACACTGCAACAGATTTAAGTGGAAGATGGAATGATACAGATGCTAAATTGGTTGCAGAAGAAATGATTCAGGATGTATTGAATAGGCCTTGGAGAGCAAATTTTGAAACAAAAAATGGGCGCAAACCTGTTGTTATAATTGGACAGGTTAGAAACAAAACAACAGAACATATTGATGCAGGTTTCTTTATTAAAAGCATGGAAAAAACCTTCATTAATTCTGGAACTGTCTCTGTGGTTCAAAGTGGCGAAGAACGCAACGAAATTAGAGATGAGCGCAATGATCAGCAAACTTTTGCAAGTGATGCCACCCGAAAAAGATGGAGAGAAGAAAAAGGAGCTGATTTTATGCTAAATGGTATTATTTTAAGTGTAGTAGACCAATACAAAAAACAAAAAACAATTAAGTATCAAGTAAATTTAGAGTTAACTGATTTAGAAACCAATGAAAAGGTTTGGATTGGTGAAAAGGAAATTAAAAAGTTCATTAAGAACTAACTTGAAACAGTTTATAAAACATATTAGCGGCATAGGAAACTATGCCGCATTGGTTTTCTTTGCGCTTATCATAAGTTCTTGCGCTACTTATTATCAACGTAGTCATGAATTAATGACGGCAGTATATGAGAATAACCTAGCTTCTGCAGAGAAAATTTTGTCGGATGACGAAAAATGGGAAAAGCAAAAACGTAACTTACTTTTATTTTATTTAAATAAAGGTACAGTATTATGGATGGCTGGTAAACACGCAGAAAGTAATGTTTACCTTCAAAAGGCTGATTACTTTGTGGAAGATTACAATAAAAGTGCAGCAGGAACAGTACTTACCATGCTTGCTAGCCCCAAATTTACTACCTACCCTGGCGAAAATTTTGAGCAAATTATGCTTCATTACTACAGCGTAATGAATTATATGGAACTTCAAAAATTGGATGAAGCCTTGATAGAAGCCAAGCGCATGTTGCAGAAGATGCAAAAAATAACCGACGCTTATAAAAGTGAAAATAAGTACAAAAGAGATGCCTTTGCACATAACCTAGTTGGCATTGTTTATGATGCAAGGCGAGAATACAACGATGCGTTTATTGCCTATAGAAATGCTTGGCAAGTATATAAAGAAGATTATTCCCCTCAATTAAAAACTGAGGTCCCTTTTCAACTTAAAAAAGACATCTTGAGAACAGCTTATTTAACTGGCTTTTATGATGAATTGAGGTTTTTTGAAAAAGAATTTGATATGCGTCACAACGCTGAGGAAAGTAAAAATGCAGGAAATATTTTAGTTTTTTGGAATAATGGGCTAGGTCCGGTTAAAGACGAGTTAAGTATTACTATTTCAATTGTTCCTCAAGGAAATGGATATGTTCAATTCATTAACACCGAACTAGGAATTGCGTTTCCAATATATGTTGGAGAGGAAGACAGTAAAGGACTTGCAGACATGCGTTTTTTTAGATTATCTCTTCCTAAATATGTTACTAGAATTCCAATGTTTCAATCTGCAAA
>CAMDHZ010000039.1 GCA_945898275.1 Chitinophaga pinensis
TGATGGAGTGAATAAAGCCCTCGCCAGCAGATTCAGGTGTCTGATTTGCATTCATGTGGCGCTAAGGTAGTCAAAAACCTTAAAAGTATTTTCTTAGAACTTTTTTTATTTTTTGGGGTTAATTCCTTAAAATCAAATTCCATGAAAAACCTATTACCCTTATTCCTTATCGCTTTACTTTTCTTAAGTAAGCCATTGTTGAGCCAAACCCAAGTTAGTGGTGGCATTTATGCTAATACCACTTGGACCTTAGCACAAAGTCCCTATTTGCTTACCAACAATTTGGTGGTATTCCCTGGTGCAACACTAACCATTCAGCCTGGGGTAGAAGTGAGGGTTAAATCAAATCTTTCTTCTGGTAACCCATTTTATATCGAAGCAAGGGGAACCATTAACATGGTAGGGCTTCCCAACGCTAACATCACATTTAAATCGGAAACCGAACCCACAAAAATTGGCGCATGGACGGGTTTTATCATAAAGAACTCGCAAGGTGGTGCCCTTAATTACAATTATGTTAATATTAGCAATGCCATCAAATGTTTTGATTACGATGCTAGCCTTCCTGATTCTATTAAAATTAATCAATGCAGCTTTAAGTATAATTTTTATGCTGTTGTGGTGGGTTTAAATTTGAAGGCAGAAAATTGCACCTTCACCCAAAATGAAAATGCCGTTTATGGATGGTCGAGGTTTGAGTTTAATAACTGCTTGTTTGACAGCAATAGGGTAGCCCTAAGTTTGTATGCCAGCCTTTTGATGCTCAACAATTGTGTTATCAGCCACAATAATATGGGCATTACCCTTGCCTCTAGTTCTATGGAAGGTATAAGCCTTAAATATTGTTTGTTTGAAGACAATATTGTTGCTTTTGACAATGCCAACAGTGGCAGCATTGATTCTTGTACCTTTATCCGCAACCAAGAAGCCATTAAAAATACTTATTATTTAAAAATTCGTAATTCTAATTTTAGTCAGAACACCACGGCCTTGCAACTTGGTTTTGGTACAGAGGTGATGGAGTGTGCTATTTTTGACAATGGAACTGGTGTGGCTCTTGGTCCCATTAGCTTTGGACAGCCAGCACCCAATATTAAGAACAACAAAATTTGTTATAACCAATTATACAACATAGACAATCGTACCGACCTTAACTTATTTGTGCCTACCAATTGCTTTTGTATCTCTGATTCCATTGAAATGGAGAACAAGATTTTTGATGGGTATGATGACATCACAAAAGGGCTCATCAGTTATGATGTGTTTGATACTACTTGTACCAATGTACTTGCGGTTAGAAATAAAACTGGGGAACCTACTTCTCTTGGCGAAAATTCTGAATTAGTTACCACAGCGGTGTATCCTAATCCTTTCCAAACCCAAATAATCATCGAAAATAATCATAACTACCATAGCTTTCAATTAATGTCTATCGCGGGTAAAACGCTGATAACTGGTGAGCTAAAGGCAAATGATAATGCTATTCCTACAGAAAATCTTGAGGCAGGGACTTACCTTCTTTGGCTAAGGGGATTGGAAGGACAAGGAAAATGTTTTAAATTAATTAGAAACTAGAACACCACCTCTTTAGGCAATTTAAAGCAAACCAAGCTAAACCGGTCTTGCACATAAAACGTCCTTTGGGCTTCGTTGATGGCTATTTGTCCGCGGAAGCTGCTGTCGCTAAAGCCAATGCTTTTAAAGTACACGGGCTTACCTGTTCTGAGGTTAATCACCAATAATTGGTCTTTGTAAACCGAGAACAAATATTGCTTATAGGCAATGCTGTTTCCTTGCCAAAATACAAAGCTGTTGTTTCCTAATTCGGCTAAGCTAAACTGCCAACCCGCAGCGCCAGTTTGGGCATCAAAGCTTTTTATATTTCCAATGCCTATGGGTACGGCAATAATTTTGTTATTGTGGGCATAGATTTGTTGCAGGGGTTCATCATCGCCAATGAATTTTTGCCAAACAATGTTGCCAGTGCTGGGGTTTAGGCAAGCCAAACTAAAAGCGCCATCTTGGTTAAGGCTTAGGTAAAGAAACCCTGCCTCACTAAGTCCAGCCACCGCTTGCACGCTACCGTTTTGCGACGTATTAATGGTTTTTTCGTACAGTAGGGTGCTGTTGTTTACATTATAGCCAACCCAAACCGTTTTGTTTTGTGTACCCCCAGCTTGGGTTTTATAAATCACCTCCATAAACAATATCACCTCGTTTTGGCTATTGCGCGTGGCGCGCATGTAGCTAACCTGTACATCACTATAAAGGGGGTTGTTGTCTATAAAGGTAAGGAGGAGTGTTCTGTTGCCATTGAGTAGGTTGGTTTGGTAAATGTTTGCCTCTGCCTCAAAATTAGGGTAAACGGCTTGGTAGAAATTCCCGTCATGGTCGGCGCTAATGACACTTCTAGCAAAGGCATTGGGCAAGAAGCTTCTCCAAAGGGTTTGGCCGTTTTGGGTATTGAGGCAATACTGCTGCTCGCCGTAGCAGCACACAAAGGCTTGTTGGGCATAAAAGTAGCTTTCGCTGCCAAGGCTTTGCGGAAAATTATAATAGTCGCTCCATTCGAAGCGCTGCTGGCCTGTAAGGCCATTGAGTTTGTAAAGTACTTCTCCTTTTGCAGGATTTGCCGTAACAGAGCTATATATCACTTCATTGTTGGCTACCAAGATAGGGGAGATGCCATAGCCAAGCTTGGCTGTCCACACGGTATCATAGGTTTTTGTTTCTACCTTAGGTATTTCGGGTGTGGTACTTGGTTTTTTCTTGCAAGCTGTAAGGGCTAACAAGGCAGCCAAGACCAGGAGGGAAAGGGATTTTTTCATTTGCTAAGGGTATTTAAAGGTGGTGTTAATAAGCGATTTCTTTGGGGAGGCGGTAGCAGAGGAGTCTAAAACGATCTTGCACATAAAACAATCTCTTTTCTTCGTTAATAGCGATTCCATACTGCATATAACTATTAGGCAAAGCCATTTTTTTATGGCAAATTACTCTACCGTTTTCAAGGTTGAGACCTAGAAGATAATCCCCTTGTGTTGAGATCAAGTAGTTTTTAAACACAATAGCATCCCCAAAATCAAAGTTTATATCATAGTAAGGTTCATCAAAAAAAGAAGTTGTCCATTTGGGATTGCCATTAGTGGTGTTGAAGCTAGTAATTGGACTTTGCCCTGCGCTCATAGCTATCACTTGATCTTCATAAAGATGCAATCCGACACAGAAATTTGGCAGCACTTGCTGCCAAATTATCTGTCCGTTATCATTGTCTAAACAGAATATATACCATGTTTTTTGATAAAATCCACTTAGAAAAGTTTTGTTTCCTTTGGTGGCAAAGTTGCTCACGTGAATTTGATTCATCTTTCCTTCAAAATCCTCAACCCAATCTAATTTTTTCTGGGTAAGGTTATAACAAAAAACTTTAGTTTTTAAGGGATAATCATTAATTGCTGCTCTGAAAGCAACTTTTGTTAATAAGACACTTTCATTTTTACTATTAATACTTACTACAATTGGGTTTACTAGTAAATCCTCATACATTTTTGTTGTATCAAAAATGGAGAATGCTATTTCTTTCTTGCCTGATTCAATTTCAGATTTATATATATCTACTTGGTAATTTGCATTAGACATCCCTTGGTAATAGTATTTATTACTATCACTGAATAAAAAAGTGCTTGCACTATAATCAAGCATTTGTGTCCTCCAAAGGGTTGCACCATTTTCTGTATTGATGCAATAATTTCGAGGGCCATTGCAAAACACCATTTTATTGTCCTTATAAAACACACCATTATCAGAAATTGTAAGCGGTGTATGCAAATAATTGTTCCACTCAAAAAGTTGTTTACCAGTAAGCCCATCTACTATGAAAATACTTCCTCCTTTTGGATTGGGAGAAAATAAATCATTATACACTACATTGCCCTCCTTTGTTAAATGCGGCTTAAGGCTGTAGCTGGCTGGAATGGTCCAGACTGTATCATAAGTCAAATTGGCTATTGGCTTTGGGACATCTGTTTTCTTTTGTGATTTACAAGCAAGCAGGGTCAAAACTAGCCCAAGTAGATATATATTAAATGTTTTCATGTTCTTATTTTGGATCAACCTTAAAATCATCACCAAAAACTCCTTCATAAAGTTTGTCCAATGCCTTCATTGTTTCAATGGAGTTTTTCATTTGTTCATGATTTGTTTTTGGCATTTCAATGATAAAATGGGCTTGGCTGTTATCCACTTTAATTTGATGGGCTGCTGAAGAGGCCAACACTACCCCATCATTAGGGGTTTGTTGTTTTATTACTTTAAAAGTTTCAACCACAACTCTGTTTGCTTCACATGAACCTGTTCTTTTTGTTCCTCTGCTATCTAAAAACTCATAAGAGCGGTATAAATGATTCACATTTCCAGAGGTGAATCCACAATTGCCATTTATGGTTGGAGATTCATTTTTTATTTTAATTTCTAATCCTACAGCGGGAATTGAAGAGGTAGGCGGATTATAATCATTGCTTCTGCATTGAAGGTAATCGGTTACGCTGCAATGTTTAACTGTCTGAGAAGCACTTACTCCAACCAAGCCGTATAAATACAAATCGTTGGCAATAAATAACCAATTTCTTGCGCCAAAATAAGCTGCTTTGTTTTCTTCTGCCGCCTTTAACATGTTTGAAGCGTTTAATGCAATGAAAGGCCCAACAAACGGAATTATAGCCGTCTTCAATCTTTTTTTATGGTATTCTATACGTTGGTCTTCAGCTAATATTTTGGCTTCTAATTCAATGATATATTTAATTACTTCTTTTTCCACTTGGTCATCCTTGTCATAAGCAAAAAATCGTTGTGTAAAATCAAGGTCATCATGACCAATTGAAGCCGTGCTGCTGAGAAACTTCCACATGATGGGTTGTTCTTCTATGCCATAGAACTGCACTACAGGGACTTTAGAGGAGTAGTCAGATAGACCTTCATAATTTACGTTATTAACCTTATACCCTTTAAGAAATGGAGCTCCTACATAGTAATCTGCTGTTGTGGCTTTATAGTAATTGTCTAAGGCAAGTGGAATAACTGTTTTGCTAATCGTATTGCAGGTAGAGGAAATAATTTTGTCTTCAAAGTTTTTTGAAATCAATATTCTAGTGATAAAATTACCATTTAACATAGGAGTAATTTGCGCTCTTCCTAAAGCCTTGCAAGCTTCATTCATAAACAATGGGGCTCTATTCCCTAGTTTAGGATGGCAATTGTTTATAATTTTTGCGCCATCATGAGGAGTGCCAAAAGTTACTATTCCATGGGCAAGCTTATCAAATGTTTTGGGGTCATTTTCCATGTTTCTTAACCATTCCCTTCCAACAATACCACCTTGACTATGGGCTATGATATAGTCTCTAGGTGTTTTCTTTGGAATATTTACTTCACAATATTTGTCTAAATCCACTGTGGCAGCAGTTATACCTAAATCTTCACTATAAAACTGTACCTTGTGACTAAAAGACGAAGGTGTTCCTATGATTGACCTTGCTTTTCTTGGCTTAAAACCAAGGTGGGGAACACCTATTTCTGTTGCAACAGCTGGAGGCCTAAGCGAATTAGTATTTCCGTTAAGGCCATGTATCCAAATTATATTGACAATTTCATCTCCTTTTTTTTGCAAAGTATCAGTTAATACACCTTTTCTTTCAAAAATAGTTGAAATCGAATCGGACATTGGGTAAGGGTTAATGCCTTTTATTGGTTTTATAATACGTACATCTCCCACCCTACTGCATTGTTGGTCGCCAGCTGGGAAGTCGGATAGCTTCATTCCAAACTTTTGGAGCGCCTTTGTGACAGAGTCTTCATGAGGTATTTTAAATGTAGTAGGCAAATTAGGAGATTGATTTGTTTCTGGGTTTTGGGCTTGGATTGATACTACGAAAATAGTATGTATAAACATCCAAAAAAGTGGTTTAAAATAGTTTTTCATGGTTTTGGGATTTAATTTTTTATGAAATTTGCATTTATGGTTTTATTTTCCGATGTGCTTACCTGAAAAGTGTAATTACCTGAAGGTAAATCTGGTTTGTTAACTTCAATCATACTCTTTCCTACGGCATCAACCAGAGTAACCTGACCATTTCTAAGGTTTATTATTTTTGCAGAGCTTATACTTACTCCTTGTTTAAGCTTAATCGCTGCTGTAAAAACCCCTGTATTTGGATTTGGAAAAAGGTTTATTTGATCATCTGTGTTTAGCGTTTTGTTTATCAGATTTCCATTATCTTCAAATTCGTAATTAGTAAAATACCTTAGTTTAGTTTCTGTTACGCAAGGTCCCTTTTCTAAATTTGTGAAACGTTCATGTTTTTCAATCTTTAATAGAAATCCCTTATTGTTTTCCATGGCTTCATACCCATTGGTAATTTTGTTCTTTATACCATCTTCATCTATGTATTCTTCTATTATGGTAAGATTACTGGTATTGTATGTAGTTTTTGAGGTTCCTTTGCTAATTTTAAATTCACTTGAGTTGATACTTTCATAAGTATACCCTTCTAGTTGGTAAGTGCTTTTTAGATTAGCTTGAAAAACTGGAAAAGCTGCTATTCCTGGATGATAGCCGTTAAGGGCAATTGTTTCTTTTTCACTTTTCAAATCATCCTTTTGCTCTTGACTGCAAGGAATAGTTTTTAAAAATGAACCTTGCTTGTCATAAATAGCAACCCCATTAAAGGTGTATTTGAAATTGTTGGGGAGCTTCATCCATGCTTGTTCATAGTCGTTGCTGTCGATTTTAATTTCTGTTTCGAAGGTGTAATCATTAAAGATGGATTTTCGATAGGTCTTTTCTACGAATTTCAATTCGTACTTTATCTTCTCCATTTCATTCATGCGCTCCAATCCTCCGGAATCTGCGACGCCATAATTAAATTCTAAAATCTTGTTTTTTTGTTTGAACAAGGTGTTTTGGCCATAGCTTGCAAAATGGAGCAATAGGCCAATGCTAATAATAAAGATTTTCATGGTTTAAAAAATTTGAGGTTTAAAAAAATCTGGTTTTCGGTATTGAATTTTGGTTTTAGCAGTAATACCAACTGCGGATTTTGAACTAGTTCTTTTTGTTTAGCTAAGCACTTATTGGCTAAGGGTTAGCTTCGCTTCCATGTCTCAAATATGTAGCAATAATTTTCTTTTAAATTGTATATGAACAATAATTTAAGAGAGTTTAATAGTTGCTTTATTGTTTTGGAATAATGGCTCATTTGTTAAGCCTCATTAATATGTTTTTCTTGTGCATTCTTTAAGTCAAAAACCTAAATTTATGTTTACACAAGAAACCCTAACGGTTAACTTTCAAAAGCGATTATTTGAATTGATTCGCTCTAAGTTAGACCCCGAGATCAACCTTGCTAAAAGGATTGCAGAACTGCTTCATGTTGGCCTCGACGCTGCCTATAAAAAAATAAGTGCAGCCCGAATTTTAGACTTAGTGGAGTTGCATCTTCTACTAGAGGCTTTCGAGTTAGATTACCAAGACTTGGAACAATCGAGTCAACGCAGCCGGCTATATATGCAGCCGTTTGTGCCTAGCTTGCAAAACCCTTGTTTGGCTGCTTATCTGCAATATTTAGTTAAGGCACTACAAGAAGTAAAGCCTTTATTGCAGGGAAACCTATTGCTTACTTTGCCATCCCTTTCTTTTTTCCATTTGGCCTATTCGCCAGAACTGACAAGTTTCTATGCCTTTTTGTTGCAAAAGCATGTCTTAAACTTACCCGACTTTAAGCACCGCAAATTTGATTTGTTTCAAACCGACCCAAACATATTGCAACTAAGCCAAAGCTTGCAGGAGGCCTATTTTGCAATACCCACCACAGAAATATGGCATGCACATGCCTTGGGGTTTTTGCCAAAGCAATTGCGCTATTACCAGGAGGCACAGTTGTTTGTGCAGCCCAATGCCTATGCCTTGTTGTTAGATACCTACCAACAATTGTTGCAGCACTTAGAATTTGAAGTAGGAGAGGGGCAAAAATACAATTTGCACTCTGCCGCAAAAGGGGCAGCATTTGCGCTGTACCACCATGAGTTGGTAGGAGGAGAGCAAACCATGTATGCACCCTTAAATGGTACGGCCAAAGTATGGATTCAAACCCATGGCTTGCAAATGCTATGTACAACTGATAAACATTTTACAGGGCCATTTTACCAAAACCTATTAGACCTGCAAGCCAAAAGCACTTATTTGAGTGGGCAAAATGAGAAGTTAATTGCAGCCTTTTTTGGGGAGGAGCGGAGGGAGTTGGAGAAAGCTGAGTTAATGAAAGGCTGAGGGTTATCTATTGTTGGAACAATTTAATCATTTCTCAAAGTAAGTAAATGCTTGTGCCTATTTATGAAGTTCCCATAATTTTAATACCATTTATGGTACAGTTTTAAAAGGTTATTGTTTTTCGTATTTTTGTCCAAATGCAAAACCATCTAAAGGATGAATTACACAATATCATTTCAGGAAAGAGCCAAGTTAGGTTTGGAGCAATTATCCAAACAATCGCCAGTTACCTTGAAAATGGCCAGAATTCAAGCCCAGAGACTGAAGACGCAAAGCAGGTCCGAAAAGAAGAAACAAAGAGGTTAGCGGAATTCATTTCAAAAAATAATCTATTTATTAATGATATTGATTTCTCTCAATATGTAAGTGAAGGTGCTGAGCAGCGGGTTTATCTCAAAGACTCTGATCATGTATTTAAGTTGAATGATGCTATTTATTATAGTTCTTGGAGAGATTACTTTTACAATTTATTACTTCACAATTTCTTTTTTCAAGACACAGCGTATGAACTACTTGGATTTACGAAAGAAAATGAAACACTTTATGCAGTTGTGAAACAATCTTATGTGATCATAACACAGGTAACCGACTTAAGCAAAGTAAAAACCTTTCTTACTTCAAATGGCTTTGTTAATAATCGCAATAATGATTATGTTAACCCTGATTTGGGAATTATTTTAGAAGATCTTCATGACGAAAATGTGTTGACGCGAAATAATATTCTATACTTCATTGATACTGTTTTTTACATGACAGAAAAGTTTTGGATTCAAGAATAATTCTACAGTAACAACAACAACCAAAAGTGGCACATTTTGGGCTTTGGAATGAGCTTCGAAAATGAATTTTATTTGCTGCTCCATACACCTAGCAAAGAATGGGAAATTAGTTTTTTACTTCCTAACCATGCAAGTCAACAACCCTTGTTTCAACAAGCATTTACTGGGCAAGGTGTGTATTTGACAATTGAAGTAGATGAGGTAGACAAAGTTTACAAGGAATTGAGAAATAAAGGTGTGCCAATCAAAATTGACATTGCAAAGAACTCTGGGGTGAAAGACATTTTGCAATCCAAGATCCAAATGGAATTGGAATTGACATTGTGAAATATTCGCCCCAAAGAGTGAAGGTTCCTAGTTTATGTCATTGTATTCAATATATTTCATCGCAAATTTGATTTGGTTCAAACCGACCCTGCTTTGTTACAACTAAGCCAAAGCTTGCAGGAGCCCTACTTTGCTTTACCCACCACAGAAATATGGCATGCCCATGCCTTGGGGCGCTTGCTAAGCCAAAAGCACCTGTTTGAGTGTACAAAATGAAAAGTTAATTGCCGCCTTTTTTGGGGAGGAGCGAAGGGAGTTGGAGAAAGCTGCGCATATGAAAGGCTAAACGAGAATTGTTTACCATTACATGGAAGTAGTGTTTAAAAATAATTCAATATAGTTGTAGGTATAACTATATTTTCTATCTTTGCACATACAATTACCCAAAATGGCATCTTTAGAGGAAGAAATAAAACAAAGCAAATTTCAGAGCGAGCAAATTAAGGCCAACTTAAATGTGCTGTTTACCGCCAATTGGTTGTACAATAAAATTTCTGAAAATTTAAAACCCTTTAACCTCACCCACGAGCAGTTTAATGTGCTTAGAATTTTAAAAGGAAGCCACCCAATGCACTTGTGTCAAAAGGATGTTTTATCGCGGATGATAGCCCCAAACTCAAATGTGACGCTCATTATCAAGAAATTAATCGCCAAACAATTAGTTAAAGTTAGTCAATCTGAAATGGATAAAAGGGAATACCAAATTAGTATTACCGAAAGCGGTATAAACCTATTGGCGGAGGTAGAGGCCGGGTTTAAACAACTTAAATACCCCCTAAATAAGTTGAGCACTTCTGAAGCCTTTCATTTAAACGCCTTGTTAGACAAGCTGAGGGAAGTCTAAAATTTTTTTTAACCTAATAGTTGTAGGTATAACTAATATTAACATAAACTTATGCATAAAAAAATAGCAACATCACAGCAAGCTTAACAAATGGGTAAGATGGGAACAATTAAAAATTAAACAAACAATTATTACTTAAAAAAATGAACACAAAATTAAACTACAAACAAATCATTACCGCAGGTGCAATGGCCGCTGGCGTATCCGTAATTTTGAATGCTATCTTGTATTTTATCTTTAGAGGGGCAGGCGTTTTTACAGACGCGCTTTTTATACAACCCAATCAACCCTTGACAATAGTACCCATTATTATTTCGAGCATACTGCCCTCTTTGGTTGGTGCAAGTGTGTTTTTTCTTTTTGAGAAATATATGAATAATGGATTTAAGGTATTTAGCATAGTAGCCCTTGTATTAATGGTGTTATCCTTTGCAAATCCTTTTATGGGAATTCCTGGGATATCGGTTGCTGCAGGCATAGCGCTTAATGTAATGCATGTGGTAGTAGCCTTATCATTGTTATACTTTATTAAAAGAGCAAAGCAGTAATTTTATGCTTGAACCCAAGTTAAAGTAAAACAAAAATGTATATTAGCATGGAGATATTACACAAAGACAATGAAGAAAAAGGAATCAGTATTATTCCTTTGTGTCCTTTTGCAAAAAGTGTATTTGATAAGGTGCCAGAATTTAGCGATGTATTATAATTTAAAGAATCATGGATAAGCATAATTTAACAAAAGAGTATTCAAACGGAGAAATTACAGTGGTTTGGCAAGCGTCAAAATGCAGTCATTCGGCTAATTGTGTAAAAAACCTTTCAGCGGTTTTCCAACCCCAAACCCAACCTTGGATCAAAATGGAAAATGCAAGTAGTGCAGAAATTGTAAGTACGGTTGGCAAATGTCCGTCTGGTGCCTTGAGTATTAAGTAAGGCGAATGAGCATCCCTTTCTTTTCCTAGGACAACTGCCTTGTGGTAGCTAAATGCCTCAAGCCAAGCATTAGCAAGTTTTTCGGGTTGAACCTAAAAGTAGTTTGATTTATGATAAACTTATGGTATACTTGATATGACTATTTTAGCATGTATTTTTTCTTTTACCTTTTGGTTAAAGACAAGTTCCGTGTTGCAGGTATAAACAGTTAAGTAAGCCAAACAATTAACCAAAACAGATTAATCTACCAACCCATGAAGAATTTTAGAAAGCTATTCATGTTACTTGTTGCCATAACAATGACCCTAAGCACTTTTGCCCAAGTTAATTTTGAGCTTCGCTCAGGCATAAATTTAGCTACCATGGAAGTAAATGGATTAGTCGAAGAGGCCAAACTAAAGTTTAATACTTCCTATCTAATTGGTGGCATGGTGGGGGTTGAAATATCCGATAATTTTGGAATTGAATCTGGTTTATTGCTAAGTGGAAAGGGAACCAAATTAGCAGGTACCTTTACTGATTTTGGAGATACAGTTAAATTATCACAAAAGATATCGCTACTGTATCTTGAAGTTCCATTCAATGTCTTATTTAAAAAGGACATTGGTTCAGCGCAAGTGCAAATTTTTGCTGGACCCTATTTTGCCTATGGTGTTGCAGGAGAAATTGAAGGAAAGATTGAAGCACCTGGAACGCTAACAGAAAAAGAAAAAAGAGACCTTGTTTTTGGTATGAGTGAAGATAGTGATTTTAAGCCTTTTGATGGTGGGTTAAACTTTGGCTTAGGTATTGAATTTAGCCATATTTTATTGAGGGCGCAATATGGGCTTGGCATTGTTGATTTAAACCCACGCAACAGCTTTTCCAATGAAAGAATTTCCAATAAGGTAATAGGGATTTCTATAGGGTATGTGTTTGGTAGAGATTAATAAGTAACATAAGAGAAATGTAGCTTCAAGCATTGCTATAGTATTGGCAATAGACGCTGGTGTAGGAGCAATAATTGATTTTGAATAAATAGGAACTATATCAAGTAGAAAACAAAGTACTTAATCATAAAAAGATGAAGACAATAATCCTATTAGGTGGGCTTTATAACTTCGGTTTTGCTATATTTCATACTCTATTTTGGAAAATATTTAACTGGCGAAGCGACTTGAAAAATTTAAGTTTTGCAAATAGGGCAATTATGCAAATCCTAAATGTTCAAATTATAGTATACTTTGTTTTTACTGGAGTGGTTTGCTTTGTATTTCCAACAGAATTACTCCACACAAAACTTGGAACTTATTTTTTGGGCGGAACATCTCTATTTTGGTTCGTTCGAACCATTCAGCAATTTATTTTTTTAAGGGTTAACCATTCTAAAATACATATACTAACTATCATATTTTTAATTGGGACAATATTGTTTGCTTTACCTGTATTGATAAAATAAAGAGGAAACAACAAAGAACCTGAAATATCCCTTTAGCATTACCACCATTTAATATATTTTTACAAAACATTTGTGCTAACATAACAAAGAAAAATACATTAAAATGAATTTAGAATTAATAAAAAGAATTGTCAGGAGGATATTAAAATTCATTAAAGTTCCTTATTTTAAATTACAACAGCTCTATTTTAAAGTTGTAACTAACAAAATTGAATGCAATATTTGCCACTATAAAGCAAATAAATTTAACAGCGACAATTGGCATTTAAACTGTACTTGTCCCCATTGTTCATCAGAGGTACGGCAAAGGTTATTTATAGCTTCATTATCGCACTTAGATAATTTCAGTTATGACAAGATTATTAGCAACAAAAAAATTCTTCACTTTGCTCCAGAAGCATCAGTGGGTATGCTAATAAAAAGTAAGGCAAAAGAGTATAAAACAGCAGATTTTTTTGCAGAAGGCTATTCATACAATAACATTGATTTCAATATCGACATTTCAGATATGAAAACAATTAAAAACGAATCCTTCGATTGCGTTATTGCTTGCGATGTTTTGGAGCATGTCACCAATCATATTAGTGGTATTAGAGAAGTGATTAGAGTATTAAATAAAGGTGGATTTGGGATATTTACTGTTCCTCAAAAAGATAATTTAAAGGTGACCTTTGAAGACTTTTCAATAACAGATAAAAAAGAAAGAGAAAAAGTATTTGGACAATTTGATCATTTAAGAATTTTTGGGGATGATTTTATTGATATGTTGCAAGACGCGGGTTTTGAAGTTACGGCAGTGAATGAAAGTTTTTTTGCTAAAGATATTGCAGATCTGAATGTCCTTTTCCCACCTATATTATCAAA
Source organism: Chitinophaga pinensis (assembly GCA_945898275.1). Classification (GTDB taxonomy): domain Bacteria; phylum Bacteroidota; class Bacteroidia; order UKL13-3; family UKL13-3; genus B1. The sequence goes on from CAMDHZ010000039.1 coordinate 13,506, forward strand.
ACATCCACTTGCTACCAATTACAGAAAAGTATTCTTTTGCAAGAAATTGTAAACTTTTCCTAAGTGATTAAATACCTATTGGCAATTTAAGACATATTGTAAAAACCAGGAATGTAACATTTTTAGATTTTGTTAAACAAGGTTGTTTGAATTAAAGAGACATTTTATATTTTTGAATTATCTATGAAAAAAACAATGGTTTCTAAAACAATTTCACTCTTATTAGCAGGCTCAATTTTATTTACAAGTTGTGTAAGCCAAACAATGATTGTATCAGAGCCCAGCGAGGCAAAAGTTTACGTAAATGGCATGCGTGTTGGAACAACACCCTATAAACACTCTGACAAAAAGACAATTGGTAGTAAAACACACCTCAAATTAGAAAAGGAAGGATATGAACCTCTAAATACCACCTTTATAAGAGCTGAAATGCTTGATGCGAGAGTATTTTTAGTAGCTTATTTTATTGTTCCTCTATTTTGGTTCTTGAAGTATAAGCCGATGCATGCATACACATTGAAGCCAAAATTAGGTAATGAACAACAAACAATTAAAGAAACTCCGAAGCTAAATTTAACCAAATCAAAAGCCGACAGACTTAGAGAATTGAAACATCTTCTAGATGAAAAGGTTCTTACTCAAGAAGAATATGAAAAAGAGAAGAAGAAGATATTAGAGGAAGATGAAAAATAAACCTTGGAGGTGGTGAGAAGCGTTATGTTTGTAACCATAACCAACTTAAAGGACTTTTGGTACACCCTCAATTTTCTAAGGGAATAGACCATTGGTTAGTCCTTAAAAATGAAAATGCCATCATTGGCTTGTTTCAAGAAATGTTTGAAGGTAACATTATTACCATTAATCCGTGTTGGAATGGCAATGCCATTTTAACTGACCAGTATTGTTAAAGCAGTAAAGTTTATCGGTAAGAATTGGTAAAGGTTAAGTATAAAATAAGGGAAAATATGTTTATTTAATAATAAAAACATAACAATTAAATTAGATATTAACCGAGTTCAACCTTTGCTTTTTTCGTAACTACTACTAATCTTTTGTTAGCATAACAACATTCAAAACAAGTGGCTAAATGAAATCATTATTAAAAAAACTAATCACTAAAGCGGTTGAGAACAATCACATCTGGGCTATTCTGGATGTAGCATTTATCAAAGCTGCTAGTTATGCGTCACATGAAAGGAAAATGGTCTACAAGAATAAGTACAACAAACAAAGCTTAACTATACTCGAGTCACTTTCGCAAGACCTAAGCGTATTACATGGCCCATTTAAAGGCATGCTTTATCCGGAATTTAAATCTGTTGGAAGCGCGATTGCCCCAAAAGTTCTTGGCTCTTACGAAAGAGAATTGCATCAGATATTGGAAGAAATATGCTTAAACGACTACAGCGAAATTGTTGACGTAGGCTGTGCTGAAGGTTATTATGCAGTTGGATTAGCAATGCGCCTTCCTAAAGCCAAGGTGTTTGCATTTGATACGGATGTTGATGCTATTCGTTTATGTAAACAAATGGCACAGCTTAACAAGGTAGCCGAGCGAATCATCATTGGCTCATTTTGTGATGCCAAGGTTCTTCAGTCAATCCCATACACAAAACGAGCCCTGATAATTAGCGATTGCGAGGGATATGAAAAACAATTGTTCACCAAAGACACTGTCCCTATTCTTGCAACTCATGATTTGTTAATTGAAGTACATGACTTTCTTGATATTGAAATTTCTTCTGTAATTCGACAGCGTTTTGAAGGTACGCATTCAATAACAACAATTCGGAGTATCGATGATATTACGAAGGCTCACACCTATGAATACGATGAACTAGAAAAATATAGTTTAGATGTTAGAAGAAGATTTTTAGCGGAAAATCGTCCTCACATTATGGAGTGGCTTTATATGACACCCTTCGAAAACAGTATACACTTAAATTAAAATGTAATTATGAAACTAGGCGCATTTTCTATTAGTCTTTCAGTAAAAGACATTCACGCATCTTTGGCTTTTTATGAAAAGCTTGGCTTTACTTTTAAAGGTGGAAATATTGAGCAAAATTGGGTAGTCCTTAAAAATGAAAATGCGGTAATTGGCTTGTTTCAAGAAATGTTTGAAGGAAATATTATTACCTTTAATCCGGGTTGGGATGGCGATGCTCAAAACATAGAAAGCTTTGACGATGTAAGAGAAATTCAGAAGCATTTAAAAAGTTTGGGCATTCCAATTGGCAGAGAAGCAAATGAGAGTAGCACTGGTCCAGAATACATCACCTTAACCGACCCAGATGGCAATGCAATTTTAATAGACCAGCATAGATAAAATGGCAAGGGTTTCGGTTTGAACCAAACAAGGAGTTTTTAGGTGTCTAATGCTTGTTGGCAATTGAAAACATATTGCCTCATCCATTTGTCTTTTTAGTAGTGCCACCGCAATGTTTGTGGTTATTTACTATTAATTTAAATTCTCACAATGTTCAATACCTTTTTAACGGCCAAATGGGAAAACTTGATTATGGCTAATTATGCCGTAGACCCATTGCTACTAAAACCCTACCTGCCCTATGGAGTTGAGCTAGATTTTTATGAAGGCCAAACCTTTGTGAGCTTAGTTGGATTTATGTTTAGGGAAACCCGTTTGTTTCAGGTTCCAATCCCATTGTTAGGGACATTTGAAGAGGTAAACCTCAGATTTTATGTGAAGCGAATAGATAACGGAATAGAAAAAAGGGGCGTAGTTTTTATCAATGAAACCGTGCCTTACAAACCCGTAGCCTGGTTGGCAAATAAATTATACAAAGAGCATTATATCGCTATTCCAACCAAGCATGATATACAAATCGGTTCACACCAAAAAAACGTGCGATACGATTGGAAGATAAATAAGGCTTGGAATCATTTGGCTGTTGAAGCAGCTATTGCAAAAGAAGCCATGCAAGCAGGGAGCATGGAAGAGTTTATTTTTGAGCATTATTTTGGCTATACAAAAATTAGCGAACACAAATCCCAAGAATACAAAGTGAACCATCCTAGGTGGCAGGTTAATAAAGTTGAAGAATATACCATTGATTGTGATTTTGCAGCTATGTATGGCAAAGAATTTTCAATTCTAGGCAAGCAAAAACCGCATTCAGTTATCCTGGCAGAAGGCTCAGCTGTGAGTGTGGATTGGAAAAGGCTGCCAATTGAAGCTATGTATTCTTAATCCATTTCTTATTGTTTTATAAAAACTTTTGATTAGAAATTTGATGATGGTTTTGTATTCAATAAAGGCTCCAAAAAATATTTGTTTATTTAGACATTGTGGTATCTGCCTAAACCAAAATTAAGTTTCTAACTTGTTTCTTTTATATTGCATATACAAACTATAAAACAATATGAAAAAACTACACTTAATTTTTATGTTGTTAGTTTTGTTTTTGGCGGTTTCTTGTACCAAAGATAAAACTACTACCCCCACAATCACGCCAGAGAAAACGTGTTTGGTTCAAAAAGTAGATTACACTGATAACAGGTCAGATGTCTTTACTTATGATACTAAGAACCGTCTTATAAAAACAGTTATTATTCAAGACACAATGTTGAGTCAAACGGATATGAGCTATAACGGAAACATTGTTACTACCTCAATAAATGGCATGCCTTTTAGTTTAACTTATTTAAATGCTAAAGGTTTTGCAGATAGCGTTGTTAGTTCTTTTCAAGGTATTATAGAAACTAAAACGGTATATACTTACAATAGTAATGGTTTGCTTATTTCTCTATCAATAAAAGGTATGCAGTTTGGAAGACCAATTAACGAACTATTAACATTTGAATATGTAGGGGAAAATAAAAGTAAACAAACTTATTCAGATGGAACCGATTCTTATACAACTGTTTATGAATATTATTTAGATAGAAAGAATAATTTAAAAAAATCGCAAGAAGCCCAGTATTTTGAAAATGCAAATGCAAACCTTGTAAAGATTGCAACCATCGATTTTGATGATATTACAAACTATACCTATGAATTTAATTCAGATGGCTTAGAGACAAAGAGAGTCGCAATAAGAGGAGCCACTCAAACTTATACAAACATTTACACTTGGAGTTGTAAGTAATTTTAAAACTAGTTCATAAAAAGGCAGATAAGTTATTATCTGCCTTTTTTTTATCCTAAAAGTTGATAGGCATTGCGGGAATGGTATTAAAAAATCAGGCTAAATTGAATCGATGAAGTCGCTAAACTTGCCTGTAAAAATCAATAATCTAGAATTTTGGCGGACAGAAAAACGGTCTATAAAAGGGTTTTTAGGTTCAATTATAATATAATTTTTTAAGGCTCATTTTTCAATACATGACAAGTGTGAATCATGTAATTGTACTAAATAATTGTATAAGTGCAGTCTTCTAACTTATTTGCAAAGTTTAGGTTCAAATTGATTATTATTAAAGTCCTAAATTGATGTGTAAGATATATGGAAACACCAAGTAATTTTCATGTGAACCTAGAATTAAGAATTGATTGGAGCGAGCTTGATTATTTTGGTCATGTAAACAATGTTTCGTTCTTTAAATATATCCAATCGGCTAGGGTAAACTATTGGGAAAACATTGGGTTAAATTCCTTTCACAGTAATTTTAATATTGGTCCAATGCTCGCTTCTTGTAAGTGTGATTTTAAACAGCCCTTGTATTTTCCTGGTTCGGTTAAAATTATTTCCCAATTAGAATTTATTAAGCACACTAGTTTTGGAATTCATCACCGCTTGATTAACGATAAAGGAGAATTATCTGCAGAAGCAAACGATGTGATGGTAATGTTTGATTTTAACAAGAACGAAAAGGTGAAATTTCCTGATGAAATCAGAACCAACCTCGGCAAGCTGGCAATGGAAGTTTAGTAGCTTAAAAACTATTTCGATAACATTAGTTACCTTTGAGGTCATTTTACAGATGCGATTTAGAACACCAGATTTATTAACTGAGTTTATTTTTAAAACCAGTCGCAGCGGCGGGGCAGGTGGGCAACACGTTAACAAGGTTGCTACCAAAGTTCAATTGCAATTTGATGTTCGTCAATCTCATTTGATTAGTGAAGAAGAAAAAAGCTTGATACTAGGTAAGCTAGCAAATCAACTTATTGAGGAAGGCGTTTTACAAGTTACCTCGCAAGATGGTAGAAGTCAATTCGACAATAAACTAGATGCAATTAGAAAAATGTATCGCGTGTTAAACAAATGTTTCGAAGTGCCTAAACCTCGCAAGCCCAGCAAGCCAACACGTCAATCTAAACTCAAAAAGAAAGTGATGAAGCAAAGAAACAGCAGCATCAAAAAAATGCGTAGCAATAAGAATATAGAAGAATAAATTAAGAATTAGTTTTAATATAATATTTGAAGCAATCGACGTTGTTAACCTAAATGAAAAATTCAATTTGTTTTCAGATCATTGGTCGCCACAGATTGTAGGAGAACTTAATGGCCAACAAGTAAAGCTTGTTAAATTCAAGGGCGAGTTTGTTTGGCATAAACATGATGAGGAGGACGAACTTTTCTTTGTAGTTAGAGGTAATTTTAAAATTGCCTTTAGAGATAAAATTGTAAGTGTAAATGAAAATGAGTTTGTGATTGTTCCCAAAGGTGTAGAACATAAACCTCTGGCAGATGAAGAGGTTTTGGTAATGTTGTTTGAACCTGCTGACACCTTAAATACAGGTAATGCAAAAAGTGAGTTAACAAAGCATGTTTTGCCAACCATTTAATTTGTTCAATTTAAAAAGTTTAATTTTTTAGAAAAAGAAGTCGATAACCTTTAATTATAAAATGCCTTGAATAAATTTTAGGTTCAAACAGAAATTAAAAAATTGTTTTTTGTAAACTGAATTTTTAGTAATTGAGGTAAGTTTTTTCCTTTGGTTTATATTTGATTGAACCTATTTTTTTGTGAACTAAATTTATTCTATTTTTTATGAACCTAGAACAATTAACAAAAGAGTTTGAATTAGCAAAACCACAACTCAAATCATACTTGCTTAGAATTACAGCTAGCGTAGAAGATGTTGAGGATATTATGCAAGATGCCTTTATTAATGCATCCCAAAAGCTTGATAGTTTTAGAGGCGATAGCAGTGTGAAAACATGGATATTTACCATCGCTTCCAACCTTGCAAAAGACAACCTTAGGGCGCAGAAAAGATGGCCTGAAACCGTTACAGATATTTGTAGGGAGAAAGCCTTGGCAAATCCTGATTATTTTAATGAGATAGGAACCTTGATGGCTAGTTCGCCGCAAACACAGTTTGAAATCAAAGAACACGTCACCTTCTGCCTAACTTGTATTTCTAAAACATTGCCTTTAGAACAGCAACTGTGTATCTTTCTGAAGGAAATATATGAGTTTAAAGTTTCTGAAATTCAAGAAATTCTTCAAACCACAGAGGCAATGGTTAAGTATTACTTGCATACCGCCCGCACAAAAATGGTAAACATTTTTGAAGGAAGATGCGCCTTAATAAACAAAGCAGGTACTTGCCATCAATGTTCTGAGTTAAATGGTATTTTTAATCCCAAGCAGGATTTTGAAATAGAAAAAAATAAGGTTGAGTTTGCAAAAAAAGCAAATGACCCAGATCGATCTAAGTTGTTAGACCTTCGATTAAACATCATGAGAGAAATTGACCCCTTTACTTCTAATGGAGCGGTATTACAATTACATCATTTGGCTCACAATAAATTAGTTATGGAAAATTTTGAAGAAAAGTGATAATAATCCTATCGTTTTGTTGCCTACCAACGTCAAAAGTGTATCAATTATAAAAAACAACAAACATGGAACCAATTACAACAAACGGAAAGGCTATTACAGAAAAGAAAGTTTTTAGTCGCGAAACAGCAGTAAGCATCGACATTGAAGCCGATAAGAGCATTCTATGGGCTTTGCTAACAAATGCAAGCGATTATGCCCGCTGGAATTCAACAGTTATTTCAATTGAAGGAAACATTCGAGCTAAGGAGTCAATAGTTTTAAAAGCTAAGCTTGACCCTAAAAGAGCATTTAAACTTAAGGTTTTAGAATTTAATCCTGATAGCACTTTAATTTGGGGAGATGCCATGGGAAAAAGAGTTTTCACCCTAAAAACCATAGGAAACAACCTAACAAATTTTACCATGCGTGAAAAGATCGGTGGACCAATATTTCCTTTGTTCGCGAAAATGATTCCTTCATTTGATTCCTCATTTGAACAATTTGCGAAAGACCTAAAAAACGAAGCAGAAATAATTTCAAAAACTAAATAATAACAATTACCATGACATACAAAATTGGAACTAAAGAAAGCCCGATGGTTTTGAAAACTCCACCCTTAACAAGTGAATACACCATGCACATCGACCAAAAAGATGGAAAAGACGTTTTGGTTTGCACGGTTGGAAAAACAGTTTTATTGTACAACCTAAATTGCATTGATGATTTGCATAAAATGTTAAAGGCCCATGGAGATTGGATGGAGCTTGGCAGTGCAGATGAACAAAAACCGGCGAAGGAAGGTACAGTTGAAGCATGGGGTCGCTCAGAAAACAATCCGGTTGGTGGTTGGTATGGTCTTAAAAAAGGACTTCGTGGGCGATTCGGCATGTATGTTCCGCCTTTAATGGAAGCACTAGGTCTAGCTGAAGTTACCCACGAAGCTAAGGGAAATAAGATGAGAGCCATTTAGGAAAATAGCTTGAACCAAAAAAATTAACCACATCTTACTCAACTGGCAGCAGCATTTCTCCTTCCAAATCCAAATGAGGAATGATAAGAGATACTTTCTCAATTATTTCTCTTTGCAGTGCTTCTAGTAACTTCTTCTTTACAAAATGCCTATGCACTACAAGGCCTATCGTTCTGTAAGGAACAGGCGCTTTAAATTCGCTTAGGTGTGCTTTTTCTTGAGGAGAAAATTCTTGGGTGGCTAAATAAGGCAATAGGGTACTGGCTTTGTTGGCTTTTACAAATCTCAACAAACTATCTATCGAACCAGCCTTATATTCAAAGTTTAACTTGCTTGCGGATTGCGTTGCATTAACCTCACATAGCCTCAACACTTGTGTTCTTAAACAATGTCCTTCTTCCATTAAGCATAAATTCTCAACCTTAATTTTATTGGCTGAAACATTCTTTGGCGTAGCTGCCTTTGCATCAAAATACAAAAAGGGTTCGTCGAATAATTTTAACTCTAGAATTTCTTTGTCTTTTAAAGGTATAGATAGCAAACCAATGTCTAATTCGCGTGATTTCAACTTTCGCATGATTTCTGAAGTAGGTTCTTCCCTAACCTTAATGTTTAAATTTGGGAACTTACTGGCAAAGTCTTGCAGGAATAAAGGCAACAAAAACGGTGCAAGGGTTGGAATCACAGACAAGGTTAATGTGCCCGTAATTTCACCCTTCACTTCTTTGGTTATTTCATTTAGCTGCTCAATATTATTGACAATAACTTTTAACTGTTCTATAATCACTGCGCCTTCATTGGTAACCTGAACAGGTTTCTTTTTGCGGTCAAAAATTCTAATGCCCAACTCATCTTCAAACTTTGAAATCATGGTGCTAAGCGTAGATTGGGTAATATGACTTTTCTCGGCAGCAACCTCAAAATGCTTGTGTTCTTCTACCGCTAAGATGTATTTAAACTGTTGAATATTCATCTATACTATCAATGTTGTTATTGAAACTATCGTTTTTGTGAATCAAATATAAGATTTAGGTTTGTTCCATAACTATCAAAATCATAACTTAATGAAAAAACTAATTTTACTATCTAGTTTCCTTTTCAGCATATTGGGTGCAATTGCGCAACCAAAATCTGAAAGCAAAGGGAAATGCCCAATGGGATTCGACTCTCAAGTATCTACAACCCAAGAAAAACCAGCTGCTATTGCACCTGAAAAACCCTTTGGCAACAAAGATTGGTGGCCAAACCAATTAGATTTAAGTTTATTGCGCAAGAACTCTAATTTGTCTGATCCAATGGATCCAAATTATGATTATGCCAAAGCATTTCAATCCTTAGATTATGCAGCTTTAAAAAAGGATATCCAAGCTGTATTAACGCAATCGCAAGATTGGTGGCCTGCAGATTTTGGCAATTATTCTGGATTGTTCATTCGCATGGCATGGCACAGCGCTGGTACTTACAGAACTGGCGATGGCAGAGGTGGTTCAAGAGCTGGACAGCAGCGTTTTGCTCCTTTGAACAGTTGGCCAGATAATGTGAACTTAGACAAGGCAAGAAGATTGCTTTGGCCAATCAAACAAAAATATGGCAATAAAATTTCTTGGGCAGATTTAATGATACTTACAGGCAATGTTGCCTTAGAATCTACTGGCTTTAAAACATTTGGATTTGCTGGCGGTAGGGTAGATGTTTGGGAGCCAGAAGCGCATATCTATTGGGGTCCAGAAACTAAATGGTTGGATGATAAAAGATACACTGGTGATAGAAAATTAGAAAATCCTTTAGCTGCCGTACAAATGGGATTAATTTATGTTAACCCAGAGGGGCCTAATGGCAATCCTGATCCATTGTTATCGGCAAGAGACATTCGTGAGACCTTTAAAAGAATGGGAATGAACGATGAAGAAACCGTTGCACTTATTGCAGGTGGACATACCATTGGCAAAACCCATGGTGCTGGCGATGCAAAGCATGTAGGTGCAAATCCTGAAGCAGCTGCCATAGAAGAACAAGGTTTTGGCTGGAAAAGCGATTATAAATCTGGTAAAGGAACAGATGCAATTTCTTCAGGCTTAGAAGTTACGTGGACTACCACACCCGTAAAATGGAACAATGATTATTTTAAACTACTTTTCAAGTATGAGTGGGAATTGACTAAGAGTCCGGCAGGCGCAAACCAATGGATTGCTAAAACAACCGACTTGATTATACCCAATGCATTTGACTCTACCATCAAGCAAAAGCCTACGATGTTAACCTCAGATTTAGCGCTTCGTTTTGACCCAATCTTCGAGAAGATTTCAAGAAACTTTATGGAGCATCCAGAAGAATTTAGCGATGCATTTGCTAGGGCTTGGTTCAAACTAACCCATAGAGACATGGGACCTAAAACCACTTACCTTGGACCAGAAGCGCCAAAATTAGATTTGATTTGGCAAGA
>CAMDHZ010000040.1 GCA_945898275.1 Chitinophaga pinensis
TGGGTAGAAAATGCAATTCAATTTCCTGATTATACGATTCCTTATGTAAACTTCTATAAATCAAATCCAGATTCAAAAACATTTAGCTATTTCTTGAGCAATGCTTATGTTACTGGAAGTATTAATAAATACATGGATTTGCAATTTGGACATACCACCAATTTTATTGGAGATGGTTACCGAAGCATGATTTTAGGAAATAACCATCCCGAATACCTAAACCTTAGGTTAAATACTAGAGTTTGGAAACTAAATTACACAAATATTTGGGGTGAACTGCGTGCCTGGGCCACCAATAATATGTTCTCTAGAGGAATTCAACCTAGGCATTATATGGCAACGCATCATTTGAGTTTAAATTTAGGAAAAAATTTCAACATTGGACTCTTTGAAACTATTTTGTTTAATAGAGACAGTGGATATGTGAACTCAGGATTTGATCCGAATTATCTAAACCCAATAATTTTTTATAAATCGGTAGAAAATGGACTCAATAGCGTTGACAAAAGTATCATTGGGTTCAGTTATAAATATAATTTCTTGAAGCATTTTTCATTATATGGACAAGTTGTTTTAACTGAGTTTGTGATTAAGCAGCTTTTGGCTAGAAATGGATGGATGCATAATAAATATGGTGGACAAATTGGTTTAAAAATTATTGATGTTGCTGGTATTCAAAATTTTGACCTACAAGGCGAATTCAATTTTGCAAGGCCATTTTTGTATGCATCTTATAATACCTACCAAAGCTTAAGTAATTTTGGCCAGAACTTAGCTCACCCTTATGGTGCAAATTTTTATGAGTATATTGGTATTGCTCGTTATCAGCCTATTAATAAAATGTTTATCACTGGTAAACTAATTTTTGCCAAATATGGAAACGACTCAAATGGGAGTAATTGGGGTAAAGACCCAAGAAAAGATTATAACCTTCATACTTCAGAGGAATACAATAATTTCATTGGGCAAGGAGTAGCTACAACATTTATTACAGGTGAGCTTATAGGTTCATATATGCTAAAACATAATTTATTCATAGATATGCGCGTGGGGCTAAGGAAAATAAGCTCAGCTTTGGCTATTTATGAAATGAATTCCTTCTATTTTACTTTTGGCATTCGTTTGAATATCAATGATAGGCAGTATGATTTTTAAGCTTTTTAGGGAGTCGTTTCTTATTATTAAAATGTAAGCCTATTTTCGCGTGCCCAAATTTTAAAATATTTTGACACTAATTAAATCAATTTCTGGAATCAGAGGTACAATAGGAGGTAAAGCTGGTGATTCACTTACCCCAGGTGATGTTGTTAAATATACTGCCGCTTTTGCTCATTTAATGAAGCAAAATAAAAGTGATTGCAAAATCGTAGTTGGCAGAGATGCCCGCTTAAGCGGTGATATGGTTAATAGATTGGTTACAGGAACGCTCATTGGAATGGGTGTTGATGTAATAGACTTAGGATTAAGCACTACCCCAACCGTTGAAATGGCAGTTGTTATGGAAAATGCAAATGGTGGAATTATCCTTACCGCAAGTCACAACCCTAAACAATGGAATGCCCTAAAACTATTAAATGCAAAAGGCGAGTTTATCTCAGACGAAGTTGGTAAAGAAATACTTTCTTTAGCTGATGGAAATAAAATTGATTTTGCCGAAGTAGATGAATTAGGTTCCTATACCCAAGACGATTCTTATATTCAAAAGCACATTGAAGCAATTTTAGCTATAGATTTAGTGGATATAAATGCAATCAAAGAAGCTAAATTTAAAGTGGTTGTGGATGCAGTTAATTCAACAGGTGGAATAGCAGTACCAGCCTTGTTAAGAGCTTTGGGTGTTAATGATATTATAGAAATCTATTGCACACCTGATGGTCGTTTCCCCCACAATCCAGAGCCTCTGCCTGAAAATTTAACTGCCATTTCTGGAGAAGTAAAGCGCAATAAGGCAGACCTCGGAATTGTTGTTGACCCAGATGTGGATCGCCTCGCTTTGGTGAGCGAAGATGGTAGTATGTTTGGTGAAGAATACACCTTGGTTGCCATTTCAGATTATGTGCTAAGAAATAGTACAGAAGAAAAACTAACTCGCCTTGGTTATGAGAAAAATACAGTTTCAAACCTTTCTTCAACAAGAGCGCTGAGAGATGTAACAGAAAAAGTTGGTGGAAACTACCAAGCAAGCGCTGTTGGTGAAGTAAATGTTGTTAAACTCATGAAGGAAACCAATGCAGTGATTGGAGGAGAGGGCAATGGTGGAATCATATTTCCTGAATTACATTATGGAAGAGACGCAATGGTAGGTATTGCATTGTTTCTGTCTCACCTTGCTAAGTCGGATAAAATTTGCTCAATGCTTAGAGAGAGCTATCCTGATTATTTTATAGCAAAAAAGAAAATAGAACTAACCCCAGATATTAACATTGATGATTTAATGGCAAAAATTAAAGCTAAATACAATAAGCAGCCAATCAATGATATCGACGGTCTAAAAATAGAATTTGATAAAGAATGGGTTCATTTACGTCGTTCTAATACAGAACCAATCATTCGTATCTATGCCGAAAGTCAAAGCGAAACCACTGCCAATAGCCTTGCAGAAAAGCTTATCATGGATATGAAACAATTCTTAAAAGATTAATTTATAAACTCAAACTTGCACTAATAAAATTATATGGCATTACAATGTGGCATCGTAGGACTTCCAAATGTAGGGAAGTCTACTCTCTTTAACTGTTTAAGCAATGCAAAAGCCCAAGCAGCCAATTTTCCATTTTGTACCATAGAACCAAATGTGGGTGTAATAACTGTTCCAGATTTGCGTATCAATAAGCTGGCAGAATTTGTTAAGCCTAACCGCATTGTACCAACAACTATTGAAATTGTAGACATTGCTGGTTTAGTAAAGGGCGCAAGCCAAGGGGAAGGATTGGGAAATCAATTCCTAGCAAATATTAGAGAAACAGATGCTATTATTCACGTATTGCGTTGTTTCGAGGATGATAACATCATTCATGTAGATGGAAGTGTGAATCCGCTTAGAGATAAGGATGTTATTGATACAGAATTACAATTACGCGATTTAGATTCAATTGATAAGAAGCTTCAAAAAGTAGCGCGTGCTGCAAAAACAGGCGATAAAGATGCTTCAAAAACAGAACTTGTGCTCAATAGGTTCAAACAGCACCTAGAACAAGGGTTGAATGCCCGCACCATGCCTGCCGAGGAAGAAGATTTGAAACAAGTTGAAGACCTTTGTCTTCTTACCTTAAAGCCTGTAATGTACGTTTGTAATGTAGATGAAGCATCGGTGGTAAGTGGAAACCAATTTGTTGAAAAAGTTAAGGAAGCAGTTAAAACAGAAAATGCGCAAGTAATTATTATCAGTGCAGCTATTGAAGCAGATATTGCACAATTGGAAAGCTTTGAAGACCGTAATGCGTTTTTGAATGACTTAGGCTTAGAAGAATCTGGTGTGGCAAAATTGATAGGTGCAGCTTATAAACTGTTAAACTTGATTACCTATTTCACTGCAGGCGTGCAAGAAGTTCGTGCTTGGACGATCCAAAGAGGTTGGAAAGCTCCTCAGGCTGCTGGTGTTATTCATACAGATTTCGAAAGAGGATTCATCAAAGCAGAGGTTATACATTATGCTGATTATGTTCAATTTGGAAGCGAGTCTGCTTGTCGCGAAGCAGGTAAATTAAGCATGGAAGGCAAAGAATATATCGTGCAAGATGGCGATGTAATGCACTTCAAATTTAACGTGTAATTCGATACCCCAAACGAAGGTCAAATATATCTGCAACATGGCCTTCAGCTTTTAAACTCATCGTCAGTAAAAACCGCTCCTTAATGGTTTGAACCAATGCATAACGCTGATATAGGAGTTTTTCATTACTTGTTTTGTTTATAACTGGTAACCCTAGCAAAACTTGAAAACTAGTATTGCCAATTCTAAGCGCGTAGCCACCTAATACAGATTGCATCCAAGGGTTTATTTCTTCGCCTCTTCTAGCAAAATAGGCTTTATTAAAGGTATGATAAACACCTTCGGTTGAAAGCATCCAGTGATGAAATAAAGCAATGGGCTTTAGATAAGAAACCTGAAATCCAATGATTGGCTTCAATTCATTTGTTTCAGTTAAGGTTTTTGCACTTCCAATTAGGTAAGATTCAAATAAGTATTTGGTTTGCAACTTTTTGGAAGTTATAGGCTTGTTTTTTTGCCAATTTGGTGCTTGCAAATAATAACAAATGCCAGTATTCATTGTGATAAAATTCATTCCCTTATTTGGCATTTTTATACCTCCATTAGAAATGTGTTGATATTGCATTCCAGCATTTAATATGGTTTGCTTCCCCAGTTTAAAATTAAGGTGAAGGCCTGCGTTTAAATAAAAACTTATGGGCGTTGAAAAGAATAAGTTTTCTGGGTTTGTAGTTGGATGATAAATTTTGCTTACATATACAAATCCAAATTCTATAGGTGCGCTTATAAACAGTTTTCGGTTTGAACCCATCAAAGGTTCTGTAAAACCTGAAATACTGAATGCACTGCCTAGCTGTTTAGAATTGTTAAAGTTTACAAACTGCATCTTTAAGCCATTTCTACTTTTTATAGGATACCTTTCACTTTTTCCTGATCTTGAATTTTGACGCAATAATGTAGCTGAAAAACCATGTGGACTGCTGTAGCTTAAGGCTTTAATATCAGCCGAATGAGGCAATATATTTCCCTTTAGCACATTCACTTGAAACCCAATAGACACAGAATCTTGTGCTATTGCATTTAGGTTTGAAATCATTATGAAAACTAATAAGAAGAAATGTTTCACACAAGTTGAACAAAAATAAGTAGACAAAGTTGACAATAGAATGCATATTTTTTTAATTTAAATAACCTAAACTTGTGATACTAAATGGATTTATGAAAAAACTAGACAAAGTAACATCATCTATGGCAATTGGCTTAGTCCTAACTTTTGCTTGGGTTTACCATCCCTCTCAGGAGTTTTTTGGTCGAAATGCTAAAGGCATAACCTTTAACACCACAACAAAGGTTCCTAAAAAAGATAGAATGGATTTGGCCTGGTTATTAGAAAAAGAAATTACGCAAGACCCTGCAACTGGCGAAGTTCCTCGCGAACGATTGCTACAATCTTGGCAATATCAACAACAACTTTTTGCTAAACAAGGAAGTGGAAAAGCTGCCATTCCTGGCGTGTCTTGGACAGAACGCGGTCCTAACAATTGTGGTGGAAGAACACGCACTGTGATGGTTGATTTAAACGACCCGACCCGCAAAACAGTGTGGGCTGGGGGCGTTGCTGGTGGATTATGGAAAACAACAGACATCACTGCTGCAAGTCCAAATTGGACTGTAATTGATGATTTCTTTCAGAACCTTGCCATTACTTCTTTGGCTCAAGCCCCTTCAAATCCTGCTGTGTTATATTTTGGAACTGGCGAAGGAAATAATAATTTAGATGCAGTTAGAGGTCTTGGCGTTTGGAAGTCTACCAATGGCGGACAAACATGGGCCCAACTTGCAGCAACTAACAATGCAACCTATCATTATTGCCAAAAGGTAATGCCAATTGGCAATGGTGATACCCTTTTTGTAGCTACTCGCTCAGGATTATTTCGCAGTGTAAATGGTGGAACAAGTTTTACAAAAGTATTAGGAACTGGTATTGCTTCCGCTGGGGGGGATGTGGCGCAAGACATCGAAAGAATGAGCAATGGCACCTTATATACAAGCATGAGCAGCGGAAGCGCAAACTCTGGTACCATACATAAGTCTTTCAATAATGGCGCAACATGGACAACACCACTTTCTATACCTGCTTATGTAAGCAAAAGAGAAATTGAATTAGGCGTTTCTGTAGCAGATACCAATACCATTTATGGCTTGGTAGAAAATAGCTCAAGAATTTCAGCCATTATAAAATCTACCAATGCAGGTGCTAGTTTTGATACTGTTGTTTCACATCCAATTGATGCAGATGGTGGTGTGTCTACCACTGCCAATATTAAAGATTTCAGTCGCGGCCAAGCTTGGTACGATTTAAGTATTGCGGTTGACCCAAACAATGCTAATGTGCTTACCGTTGGCGGTGTTGATTTGTTTAAATCTGCCAATGGCGGCAATTCTTGGACGCAACTCTCTCATTGGTATGGTGGCTTTGGTTTTCAAGAAGTACATGCCGATCAACATTTTGCAATTTTTTCACCTGGCAGCTCAAGCATTTGCTATTATGGTAACGATGGAGGTGTATATTATTCTGATAATTTTACAGCTGCAGCACCCATCATCACACCCAAAGAGTTTAATTATAATACTACCCAATTTTACGCTTGTGACATCAATCCTACAGCTGCAACCAATTCTTATCTTGGAGGTACTCAAGATAATGGCTCACACCGGTTTTCAAATGCAGGCATCAATGCTACCGTTGAGGTTACAGGCGGTGATGGGGCCTTTTGTCATATCGACCAAGACCAACAGCAATTTTGGTTTACTTCTTATGTATATACCTCATATTACCGCTCTACCAACACAGGAGCAAGCTTTAGCAATGTTTTGAACACAAGCCAAAATGTTGGTTCCTTCATCAATCCTTCAGATTATGATGATATCAACAATAAAATGTATTCTGCAGGTAATAATAACACCTTTACGCGTTGGGATAATCCTCAAACAGGCAGCAGTTTAGTATTCGATACTGTCCCGCTTTTTAACAACGGCAGAGCAACTCATGTAAGGGTTTCACCAAATACTGCAAATAGAGTTTATTTTGGAACCAATGGTGGTCGCATCATTCGTATAGACAATGCGAACATAATTGCTGGAGTAGATTCATTTATCAATAATGGCAAGGGTATGCCATCCGGAAGTATCTCATGTATTGAAATAGAAAATGGCAATGAGAATCACATCCTAGCCACTTATTCAAATTATGGCGTTAATAGTGTTTGGGAAACAACTAATGCTGGTTCCACTTGGAACAGCGTAGAAGGAAATCTACCAGATATGCCAATTCGTTGGTTGATTTTACATCCTTCAAAACCTTGGCAAGCCATGATTGCCACTGAACTAGGGGTTTGGACTACAGATTCTTTAAGAGGTACAACTACCAATTGGCAACCCAGCAATTCTGGTTTTGCCAATGTAAGAACCGACATGTTAAAAATGCGGGGAATAGACAAACAAGTGGTGGCCGCAACCCATGGTAGAGGTTTTTTTACCACCAATGTATTTGCTCCGCCTTTTGCAGACTTTACTTCCAATAAGCGACTTACCTATGTAAGTTCTTTTGTACAGTTTACCAGTACTAGCAACGGCGCCACAAGCTATCTATGGGATTTTGGCGATGGAACAACCAGCATTTTAGCCAATCCAGTAAAGCAATATTTAACTCCTGGAATTTACAATGTTAGTTTAACCATAAACGGAGGAGCAAACAATAAACTAGTAAATTCATATATTCAAATTTTGCCTTATCGCCCAGTTCCATACACGCTTGCGCTTGGTGGTAGCTTTGATTTAAATCCCAATGATTTTGGTTCTGAAACTCCTTCTGGAGTTGCATTTGCAAGAGGGAACTCAACTGTAGCTTCAAAGAGTGGAACAGCAAGTGGTAGTTTTGCTTGGGTAACTGGTATTACTGGTAACTACGGCGATAACAATGATACAAGATTGTACAGTCCTTGCTTTAACTTCACCGCTTCTGGGACTTATACCATTCGGTTCAAAACGAAAAACAGATTTGAAATTGGATATGATGGCTATATTGTTGAATATAGTTTAGACCTTGGAAATACTTGGACCAAACTTGGCAATGCAGTGGCAGCAAATTGGTACGACTTTGCAAATACTGGCGGAGGTGCAGCGTTTCCTGTTAACCAGCCATTTTTTAATGTCACTAGAACTTCCTTTACTTTAATGCAATATAATGTTTCTTCTTTGGCAGGAAATTCAAAAGTTGCTTTTAGAATTGTGTTTAAATCAGATGGAGGAGTTACAGATGCAGGAATGGCTGTGGATGATTTTGAAATTACTGGACCTCCTAACGCTGCCTTGCCGGTTAACCTTTTAAACTTTGCAGCCAAACGAATCAGTCCTGAACAAGTAGTTTTGAATTTTAGCACTGCCTCAGAAAAAAACAACAAAGGGTTTGAAATAGAAAGGAGTGAGAACGGGTTTAACTTCCAAAGCATTGGTTTTGTGAAAGGCGCAGGCAATGCTCAATCGATGAAGTATTATACCTTTACCGATGAACAAGCTGAAAAAGATAATTTATACTATCGCCTCAAGCAAATTGATGAGGATGGCAGGTTTGAGTTTTCTAAAATTATAAAAATTGAAAGTACAGATTTACTTTCCCCTTTGTTTAATGTTTATCATCAGCCTGGTTTTTCTGGTTTGAACCTACAAATCAATTCAGTGAATGCTGTTTATGGAAAATTGTACAACCAAGCTGGAAAGTTAATTAAGGAAGTAAGTTTATTGAGCGGCTGGCAAACCTTGGATTTGAGTGATTTGGCAAAAGGAATTTACTTGTTAGAGGTAAATGAAAATGGGGGTAGAAAACAAGTAGAAAAAGTACTTTGGTTCTACTGATAAATATCATTTTAGACAAGGCATAAATCCATATCTTTGTAAGCTGTTATGGATAGTAATTCTAAATATTGGGTATTAGCCTACTACTTTTATACGCCCATCTTTGATGCGGAAGACTATGTGCAGCATCATTTAAAATACTGCCGCCAACTTGGACTTACAGGTAGAATTTATGTTGCAATAGAAGGTATAAACGGTACCATTTGTGGTACACCGCAACAATGCCAAGTATATATGGACGACCTGCAAAGTGATCCAAGATTTGAGGGGGTTAGTTTTAAAATAGACCCTGCCGATACCAATGCCTTTAACCGTTTGCATGTTCGATTGAAAAAGGAAATTGTTCATTCTGGCTTGCAAAATGTAAACCCAATACGCCGAACAGGGAAGCATTTGCATGGAGAAGAATTTCAGCAAATGATGTATCGTGACGATGTGGTGGTAGTGGATGTTCGCTCTAATTATGAAACGCGACTTGGTAAGTTTAAAAATGCACTCAGTTTTGATATTGAAACGTTTAGAGAGTTTCCTACTAAACTCAAAGAATTAGAAGTTTATAAAGACAAAAAAGTAATTACTTATTGCACTGGAGGCATCAAATGCGAAAAGGCTTCTGCCTTTTTAATCGAAAGTGGTTTTAAGGATGTTTATCAATTGCATGACGGCATTATTGGTTATGCAAAAGAAACGGGTGGTAAAGACTTTGACGGTGTATTGTATGTTTTTGATGGCAGGGTAACTGTTCCTATCAATGAGGTAAACCCAACAGTTATCAGTAAATGTAAAAAATGCAATGCTTCAACAGCCCGCAGTTTAAACTGCGCAAATGTGGATTGCAATGAGCAATTTGTGATGTGCGAAACCTGCTCAGCAGAAATGGAAGGTTGTTGTTCGGAAGCTTGCATGCAAGCCCCAGGTAAAAGGGTATACAATGGAACTGGGTTTTATTCGAGACCACCAGTAGAAGAGGCCTGCAAGTAAGAGGCTTTTCCCCAAAATATGCACAGCAGGAAACCACCGTTTAGAAAGGTGTATCTTGCAATGCTATGTCAAAAAAGGCTGAGATAAGCGAAACCCCCTTAATGAAACAATACCTTGATATTAAAGGTAAATATCCAGGTGCGATTTTGTTATTTAGGGTTGGCGATTTTTATGAAACATTTGGAGAGGATGCCATCAAAGCTGCACAAATCCTTGGCATAGTTTTAACCAAAAGAGCCAACGGTTCTGCCTCACACATTGAATTAGCAGGTTTTCCGCACCATTCTTTAGATAATTACCTTCCTAAGTTGGTAAGAGCTGGCCAACGCGTAGCCATTTGCGACCAATTAGAAGATCCCAAACTTACCAAGAAAATAGTAAAGCGTGGAGTTACAGAGCTTATTACCCCTGGGGTAAGCTATAACGATAAAATTCTAGACCATAAAAGCAATAATTACCTAGCGGCTTGGTTCATGGAAAATGAAAGTCTTGCAGGGCTTGCTTTGTTAGATATCTCAACAGGTGAATTTCTTACTACCCAAGGTCCAACCGCTTATATAGACAAGCTTTTACAAGGCTTTAGACCTTCTGAAGTATTGGTGTGTAAAAAGCAACTCAATGCCTTTAAACAAGTCTTCGGAGATAGGTTTTATACTTTCACCCAAGAGGAATGGATATTTCAACAAAACTTTGCTTATGATAAATTGCTGCAGCACTTTAATACCAAAAACTTAAAAGGATTTGGCATTCAAGAATTGCCCTTAGCTATTATCTGTGCTGGAGTTTGTTTGCATTATTTAGGCGAAACCCATCACCATCAAGTTGGGCATATACAGCAGGTTTCTAGGATAGACGAAGAAAAATATGTTTGGTTGGATAGGTTTACCATTAGAAATTTAGAATTGCTCTCATCCGCCGCCGAAAGCGGCGTTCCACTGATTCAGGTGTTGGATCAAACCGTAACCCCCATGGGTGCCCGATTGCTAAAAAAGTGGTTGGTGATGCCTTTAAAAGACATAGTGCTAATTAATGAGCGCTTAAACATGGTTGCCTTGGCCAAAGAAAAAACAGCTTTAAGAAAAGAAGTTTTAGAAGTGTTGAGTCAGGTTGGTGATTTGGAAAGACTTATTTCTAAATTAGCCATGCGGCGCATTGGTCCTAGAGAATTACAACAACTCAATCGTTCGGTTAAAAATATTGCTACACTTAAAAGTCTCTTACTTAAGTTTGATAATCCTTTGATGCAAACCTTGGCAGGGCAATTAAACAGTTGTGAGTGGTTAATAGAAACCATAGACAAGCAATTGATGCCAGAGCCACCTGTTTTGGCCAACAAAGGACAAATCATTAAAGAAGGTGTAGATGAACAATTGGATGCTTTAAGAAAAATAGCATTTGGTGGCAAAGATTATTTGCTTCAATTGCAAAAGAAGGAGCAAGAACGAACCAATATCCCAAGTCTAAAAATTGCGTTTAACAATGTGTTTGGCTATTACCTCGAAGTAACCAACACGCATAAAGATAAAGTGCCAGCAGATTGGATGCGCAAGCAAACCCTCACCAATGCCGAGCGCTATATCACCGAAGAACTCAAGCAATATGAAGAGCAAATTTTAGGTGCCGAAGAGAAAATTAATGTCATTGAAGAAAGGATTTATACCGCTTTAGTAACTTCGTTAGCCGAGCAAGTAAGTATCGTTCAAACCAATGCGCAGCTATTGGCCAAAGCAGATTGCTTATTTGCTTTTGCTCAGTTGGCAGCTCAAAATAATTATTGCAAGCCAGAAGTTACAGATGCAGAAAGCCTGATGATTAAGGATGCAAGACACCCTGTGATTGAAAAGCAGTTACCGCAAGGAGAACCTTATATTGCTAATGATATATTTTTAGATAAAACCACTCAGCAAATCATCATTTTAACGGGCCCAAACATGAGTGGAAAATCTGCAGTCTTAAGGCAAACTGCTTTATGCGTACTGATGGCTCAAATGGGTTGTTTTGTGCCAGCTTCCAAGGCGCAAATTGGGGTGGTAGATAAAATTTTTACGAGGGTAGGAGCGAGTGATAATTTGTCTTCTGGCGAAAGTACTTTTATGGTGGAGATGACAGAAACAGCCAGTATTCTTAACAACTTATCTGCTCGAAGCTTAATTTTATTGGATGAAATTGGAAGAGGAACGAGTACTTATGATGGCATTTCTTTGGCATGGTCTATTACAGAATACCTCAATCAACATCCTTATCGTCCGCGAACCTTATTTGCCACCCACTACCATGAGCTAAACGAATTATCTCAACCCACAAATGGGATTAGAAACTTTCATGTTAAAATTAAAGAGCAAAACAACAAGGTAATCTTTTTGCGCAAATTGGTGGAAGGAGGCAGCGAGCATAGCTTTGGTATTCATGTTGCCCAAATGGCAGGTATACCCAAAACAGTGCTTTCTCGCGCGGATGTGTTGCTAAAAGAATTAGAAAAGGGTAGACAGAACATGAATAGCAAAGACGCTAAACTAAAAGTTAATCCCATTCAGTTGAGCATGTTTCAAATAGATGATCCCCAGATGCAAGAAATTAGAGGATTGCTTCAAACCTTAGATTTAAATGCGATTTCACCCATAGAGGCCTTGTTGAAATTGAATGAGATTAAGAAGTTGCTAGCGTAAATTGAACTTTAACTGAAGCAATTTTTTAAAATTTTCTTTTGTAAATCAGCGACTAAGTAAGAAAACATCAGATTTTTTAGGAGAACATTTGCAAAGTAGCATAGCAATTCTATATTTGCACTCCCGTTTCGGTAAATGCGAGAGTAGCTCAGTTGGTAGAGCGCAACCTTGCCAAGGTTGAGGTCGCGGGTTCGAGCCTCGTCTCTCGCTCTAAAAAAGTTACAGTTAGCGCTGTAACTTTTTATTTTGAAATAGTGCGCCCGGGTGGTGGAATTGGTAGACACGCAGGACTTAAAATCCTGTGTCCTTTAAAGACGTGCGGGTTCAAGTCCCGCCCCGGGTACGAAAAAGCTGAGCATTCATAATTGATTGTTCAGCTTTTTTTTGTCTGTTTGGCGGATCAAACACAAAAGTTAGCTTTTAGCTATTGGCTTTTTGTGGAGCTACTTCATGGAAGTTTAGAGGAAGAGTGAAGAGAAAGAAGGTAGATATTTACAATATCACCCTATGGATTGATAATAGTGACTTCGTACCAGTAATTTTTCGGATTTCCTTCAACCATTACATTCGAAATATTAACCTTATACTTTTGGTCTTCTTTGCAATTTAGCTTAATACCACTTGGGCGCCAAACGATGGCGTTATCACCTACGTAAATGGATTGAATGGTATTTGCATACTCTATAAGCAAGGGAATTGCTATTCCTGCTGCATCAGTCATGGATACAGTTGCCTTGCTAAAATCCACCTGAAAAGGATAGCTGGATACTGGAATTGAAAATGACCAGCGCGGGTATACAACCGCACTGGGTATAAAATTGGCTGGAGGCCATGCTATAAATTTAGGAGTAGAAGCAGGCAATGGAATTTTTGAAGCACCGGAGTTTATCACCCAAAGTGTCCCAGAGCTATTTGTGCATCCAAATCCAAAATTAGTTGCTTTTGAAAACAACATCCATCTTCTATGTCCAACCTCTTTATTGTTGCTACCTTCATCTTCAATCCAAAGGTCGATATTATCAACATCGCTTAAACCAAATGCTATATTTCCATATCGCGCAGCTTCTGCTCCTTCAGCAGTATAGCATTTCCAATCTGAGGTAGGAAAATGATCCAATTTGTTATTTGCTTTTATCATCAAAGCGTTTTGTTGCGATTTATTATTTAAATCGTTTAAAAAAACTATCCCATTGTTTGAAAGACCTGCTGCTTTTCTAAAGTAATGTAGGCGCAGTAAAGCTTTATCCAATACTTCTTTGGACAAAGTTCCTGAAGTACAATTGCTAGTGTTTCCATTCCATGTAAAATTGTTCACTTTCGCTGCAACAAACATATTCTGGTAATCATTAATGGCCTGCTGTCTTGCATTTGGAGTTTCAATTTTTTGTTCAGTTTTTGTTGCATCATCATTTTTCGAACAAGAAACCATTAATAGGGTAATGTAAAACATAATTACTAAATTGGATAATTTCATATTTGGCTTATTTTTTTAGGAGAACTAATTTATTAGGTATTATGTTAATTTACAATTAAGTCTATAAGAATTCTATATAAAATGGTATGTCTACATTATGCATAAAGCTTAAGGGTTAGCTTGTTGTAGAAGTGTCTGCTTATGCCGAAACAAGGTTAACCTTATTTTGTGTTCCAAAAATCCTTCACCAGCAGGATGGTTAATCAAACATAGCTTCTCCTCTAGGATCAGTAACTTAATAGTTGGTGAAAATCTTCAACTTCTTTTGCTGCAAACCGATTAACTAAATTTTTTATTGTTTTTAATTAAGTTAGCATCAATTATTACAGAGGACATAATCCATGAAAACGATAGCAGCGATAGTATGTTTGATAATACTAATTTCTTGTGGACAACAAGAAAGCCAAACGAACAAAGAGATCACTGAAAAAGTAGATACTGTTAAGACTGATACAAACCAAATTAAAATCACTTTTTACAAAGTCAATGGAAAAGGAATTTTACTGGGTGACGACATCAAACTGTTAGACGAAAACTTGAAAGAAATCAAGGATATCTCCTACTTAAATGAACAATTTGTTGCGGTAACGGAAGTAAGTGACCAATACCATAAACTCAAACCAACAGACGACTATTGCCAAGAATTCAAATATGTAAAAATAAAGACGAAAGACTTTGAAGGCTATGTTGACGGAAGGAAAATTTATGAGCCAATTGAAAACACGCAAAACAAAACAGTAAAAATTGACAATAACGAAGTTTCATTTAATGCGACTGCTTATTTTGGTGTTGGCGTTTCGGACGAGGATGGTTTAACAGGTTGTTCAATTCATACACCCGTAGTATTCTCAGACAAGTCTGCTAACTACCAAGGACTTGTAAAAATGGTTAAGAACAAAAATTACAAACAAGATTATCCTTATTTTGAACTAAAGGAGGATGATGGCGCAACTGACGAAATTTTAAGCATTGACAAGCAAGGCGACAAGTATTTGCTCAAAGTAAAGCGGACCTATCAAGAAGGAGGGGCAAACCTTTTAGTAGAAATTTATAAAGACCAAAGTGGAATATTTATGGCAGAAATTATAGAAAATGAACGGACAGAAGAATAGCAACCTTCAGCTTAGAGCGCCCGCAAGAATGGGATAAAAAATCAATACTTGGCTATTCATTTAAGCATCAAACAGAGTTGTGGTTTTTGAAAAGTTTAGCTTTAGCGTCAATTGATTTAGACACTATTATAAAAAATAATTAAATTTGAATAGCCAATTTGAAAACCTATAGTAGCTATTAAAATAAGAAACCAACATGAAAAGAGTACGTTTAATTTTAAGTATAGCTTTGGTAATTACTGCAGTATTAGTGCTTGATGCTTGCAAGAAAGATGAGATTAAGCAGTATGACACTGACACAGTCAAATATACCATTCCCCCTCCTGAGTTTTCTACCTTTACCGACCCTAGGGATGGCCAAAATTACATTACAGTTAAAATAGGCAATCAATGGTGGTTTGCCCAAAACTTAAATTACCAAACAGGCAACAGTTGGAGTTATGATAATAAACCTTCTAATGGCAATACTTATGGCCGTTTGTACGATTGGCAAACTGCTATGACAGCTTGCCCAGAAGGCTGGCACCTTCCAAGTGTAACAGAATGGGTTGCGTTAACTAATAGTTTGTGTGGAGAAAATTTTGCTGGAAGCCAAATGAAAAATACTTTTGGATGGAACGCTCCTAATGCAGATGCCACCAATAAAAGTGGTTTTTCGGCACTACCGGGAGGCCTCAGAAATACCCTTGGATAATTTTCTGGCCTAGGAAATTACGGCTACTGGTGGCTTGCTACTGAGCACGATTCTATCAGTGCCTATACCCGAACCCTGTATTATTCTGGTGGCTCTATGGGTAGAATCAACACTGAAAAGCAGTATGGCTTGTCAGTACGTTGTATCAAGGATTGATTTTATCAATCGCGTTCAATGCCAATTTTCGCCGCTTCTTCCCAAAAGTAGGGGAATGATTTTATTACCGAATTGGCGTCACTCAAACGCACCAAAGAAAAGTATTGAACTAACATGCCAAAAGCCATTGCCAAACGATGGTCTTTTTCTGTAGAGAGAATTTCGCCATGGTAAAACTGCCTTTGTAAACCATCATGTAAAATATAGTTTATACCATCACTTTCTGTTTTGATATGAAGCTTTTGCAACAATTGCTGTAAGGCTAAAACACGATTGCTTTCCTTGTGAACTAAACTGCTCAAACCAGTCGCCTTAATGGCAATCCCAGCCCCTGCGCTTGCACAAATTAAGGCAGGTGCCAAATCTGGATAATCCGTAAAGTCAAACGCCAAGTTAGCTGCAGGCAATTTGTTGGTTTTGCGAATTTTTATTCCGGTTTGAACCAATTCGCTCGAAACCCCAAGTTTTTCGAACCATTCTGCAACAATAGCATCCCCTTGAATAGAAGGAAGTTTTAAGTCGCTTAAAGTCAATTCTGCTTCTTCAGATAAAAGTGCAGCTTCATAAAAAAAAGCGGCACTGCTCCAATCGGCTTCAATGGTATAGCTTTCTATGGGCTTGGGTGTATAAGTTTGACTTAAAGTTATTTGGTTCGAACCAAAATCTAGCAAAGGTTCATAGCCAAAAGAAGCCATTACCTGCGCAGTCATTTCAATATAAGTTTTACTTACCGTATTTTCTAATAAGCTTAGGTTCAAACCGCCACTTAAAAGAGGAGAAACTAACATTAAGGCAGAAGTAAATTGACTAGAAACATTTGAATCTAAAGTAATTGAACCACCACTCAATTGCTTGCCTTTGATATGAACAGGCAAATGTCCTTCGATGTTTAGGTAAGAAATTTCTGCGCCCAAAGACCTTAATGCTTCAACCAAAGGCGCAATGGGTCTTTCGCTCATTCGGGCTTCACCATAAAGTTCAATTTCAGCATCCTGGGTTGCGGCATAATAAGCGCACAAAAATCTTGCGCAGGTGCCAGCATTTTTAATATTTATACGACCACTTTTAGAAAAAAGCGCGTTTTTCAAAATTGCAGTATCATCTGCTTCAGAAAGGTTTAGTAAAGAGGTTTCTGTTTGATGCAGTTGCTTGGTTATAGCTTGTAAAATTAAGGCTCTATTGCTTATACTTTTGGAAGCTGGTAGCTGAATACTACCTTTTATATGTGTTTTAAATGCACTTATTTTTACCGATTTCATGAATTGTTTTTTCGGTAGTAATCTATGGCTTTTACAATCAATTCTTCTTGACAATGAATATTAATTTTCGCTTTTCCAATTCGTTTGAGTAAAGAGAAGTTTATAAATCCAGCATCATTTTTTTTGTCATTTTGCATGTATTCAATCAAGATATCATTGTTGAGTGCGCCTTTGTATTTAGGATAATGCTTAGTAAAATAGGCGTTTATGGCTTCCAATTCAGAAAGTGGCAGCCCTAATATTTCATAACTTAGATAGGCCTCGCAAATCATTCCAATGGCAATTGCTTCCCCGTGTTTTAAAGGAATTGCGTCATTAAGTAAAGACCAAGTTTCTATGGCATGCCCAATGGTATGTCCAAAGTTTAAGGATTTTCTAATGTCCTTCTCAAAAGGATCTTTTTTTACAATATCAGCTTTTATTTTTAAGGATTGAAAAATAAGATTTCCTGCTTTTTCAATGGCTTGACCCTCTAATTGTGATAGTTTTTCGAATAATGATTTATTATCAATTAGCCCATGTTTTACCACTTCTGCCAATCCATTTCTTATTTCCTCAGAAGGCAAGGTCTTTATAAAACTTGGGTAAATGAATATGTATTTTGGATGTTTAAATAAGCCAATTGAATTTTTAAAGGACAAAAAGTCAATGCCTAATTTTCCGCCAATTGCGGCATCCACCATGCCTAACAGAGAGGTAGGAACATTTATAAAATCAATACCACGTTTGTAGGTAGCAGCACAAAACCCTCCAAGGTCTGATATTACTCCACCGCCTAAATTGATGAGTACAGCCCGCCTATCAGCCATGTTGTTTTGTAGGGTTTCCCATATTTTTTCGGCTTGAACCAAGCTTTTGCTAGATTCTCCATCTGGAATAACAATAGGGAAAAAGTTAACTAAATAAGGACTTAATAGCGGCCAACAAAATCGTTGGGTGTTGGTATCCATTAAAACAAATACTTTAGAGTAGCTGTTTTCAATAAGAACTGCTGAAAGGTGTTCTAGAACTTCTTCGCCTAGAAAAATCTCAAAATCCTTTTGAATAATTTCTTTCATCTAACAGAGTTTGCACTTACTTTCGCAGCGCAATTATAGTTAATCATTTGTTAACAAACATCAGTTAAAGTGTAAAAAGACTTATGACAAAATTAAAGGTAGATTTTTCAAATACTCAAATTGCCTTTCAGGCAAGGAATAACAAAGAATTACAAAATTCTTATTTACTATTTAAAGCGATTGGGTATAATTGGTTGGTTCAAACCGGTCCTGCCCTTGTAGATTTTGGATTTAAGTTGGGTTTACCCATTAAAGGAATTATTAAAAAAACGGTCTTTCATCAATTTTGCGGCGGAGAAAGTGTTTCAGATTGTGAGGCTACTATTCAACAAATGCACCAATTTGGGGTTGGAACTATCCTTGATTATTCTGTAGAAGGAGAGGAGGAGGAGGAAGTTTTTGATGCAACAGCCAAAGAAATCATTAAAACAATTGAAAAGGCACAAAATAATCCTGCTATACCTTTCAGTGTGTTTAAAGTTACAGGAGTAGGAAGATTTGCTTTATTGCAAAAAGTAAATGAGAAGAAAAGTCTAACAATTGATGAATCGGCCGAATTTGCTAGAGTTAAAGGGAGAATTCACTCAATTTGTAAAAGAGCATTTGACTTAAATGTTAGATTATTTATAGATGCTGAAGAAAGTTGGATTCAAGATACTATTGATGGAATAGTGGCAGAAATGATGCAGGAATTCAATGGCAAAAGAGCTATTATATATAATACAATTCAGTTTTACAGACATGATAGATTAGCCTTCTTAAAGCAATCCATTGATAATGCTAAGCGTGGAAACTATTTTTATGGGGTTAAATTGGTTCGTGGTGCCTATATGGAAAAGGAAGCCTTGCGCGCCAAAGAAATGGGATATGAAAATCCTATTCAACCCAGTAAGGCAGCAAGTGATAAAGATTACAATGAAGGTTTAAAGGTTTGTTTAACTCATCATGATTTGGTTTCAATTTGTGCAGGAACACATAACCAAGAAAGTTGTGCGTATTTGATGGATTTAATGGAACAAAATGGTCTGAACCCAACTGATGAAAGGATTTATTTCTCTCAATTATATGGCATGAGTGACAATTTGAGCTATAACTTAGCACATGCTGGATATAGGGTTGCAAAATATTTACCATATGGTCCGGTGAGAGCTGTTCTACCCTATTTGTTTAGGAGGGCGCAAGAAAATACAAGCGTTCAAGGTCAGGCTGGTAGAGAACTTAAACTAATCATTGTTGAGTTGCAACGCCGTAAAAAGTAGTTTTCTTGGTTATGGAGTATAATCTCGAGGAACTTGATAAGGTTGCAAATTATCTCATTGAGGCAAATGAACAGCACAAAATTTGGTGCTTTTATGGAGAAATGGGGGTAGGTAAAACTACCTTAATAAAATCATTGCTTAAACAGCTTGGGGTTATAGATCTGGTTAGCAGTCCTAGTTTTTCCATTGTGAATGAGTATCAAACAAGCGCTGGGCAATCAATATTTCATTTTGATTTTTATCGGATTAAATCAATTTCAGAAGTATATGATTTAGGTTTTGAAGCCTATTTTGATTCGGGAAGCTTATGCCTAATCGAGTGGCCCGAGAACATTGAAGAAATACTTAAAGCAGAGAGGCATATAAAAATACACATTTCTTTGATAGGGGAGAGAAGGAAGTTAGTTTTGGATTAGATTGAAATGTATCAAATTATTCTTATTTTTGAGAGAAACCTATTTTAACTTCTATGGCAGAGAGCAATTCTTTTGGCTTCAGTGATTTGGCGCGTCAGGCGAGTCTTCAGCCGCAAGAGGCTATGTTGGAATTAAAGCAGCCCAATAAAGCACTATTTATTGGTGTTCCAAAAGAAACCACCCTACAAGAACATCGAATCGCACTAACTCCATCGAGTGTGCAGCTTTTGGTGAACAATGGAAATGAGATTTGGTTAGAAAGTAATGCCGGTAAAGATGCCTTTTTTACAGATAAGGAGTTTAGCGATGCGGGTGCAAAAATATGCTATAATAGGGAAGAGGTTTACAAAGCAGATATCATTGTAAAAGTTGAACCCCCTACAAACGAGGAAGTTGGTTGGTTAGGGCAAGAAAAGCTACTTATTTCAGCACTACAACATGGTGCAAGAAATGAAGCCTATGTTAGAAGTTTAATGGCTAAAAGAATCAATGCTATTGGATTTGAATATTTAAGGGAAGAAAGTGGTGTTTACCCAATTGTTAGAAGTTTAAGTGAAATAGCAGGTATTAATGCAATCGCTGTTGCGGCGCAATTGCTAAAGGTTAATGGGGGTGGAAAGGGCGAGATGTTGGGAGGGGTAACAGGAATACCTCCCACAGAAATAGTTATTTTAGGTGCTGGAACGGTTGGCGAATATGCCGCAAGAGCTGCTTTGGGTATGGGAGCTAATATTAAGGTATTTGATAATTCCTTAACAAAACTAAGACAATTGCAAAACCATTTGGGTCAGCCAATATTTACCTCCTTAATCAATCCAAAAATACTTCAAAAGGCAATTTTAAATGCAGATGTGTGTATAGGTTGTATCAGGAGTGAAGAAGGCAGATCGCCTGTTGTAGTGAGCGAGGAAATGGTTTCACAAATGAAACCAAATAGTGTAATTATTGATATTAGTATAGATCAAGGTGGTGTTTTTGAAACTTCAGAACTTACAACCCACGAAAATCCCACCTACAAAAAACACGACGTCATACATTATTGTGTTCCCAATATTACTAGCAATGTATGCAGAACTGCTAGCTATGCATTAAGCAATGTGATTACCCCTTTACTATTAAGAATTGGTGCATCAAATAATTTTGCAAAATTCTTGTGTGATAACGCAGAAGTGAGGCCCGGAGTTTATATCTATAAAGGAAATCTTACCAATAAACATTTAGGTAAACGATTGAGTATCTATAATAAAGATTTGGATCTTTTACTGGCTGCGCATG
Organism: Chitinophaga pinensis; assembly: GCA_945898275.1. GTDB lineage: Bacteria > Bacteroidota > Bacteroidia > UKL13-3 > UKL13-3 > B1. The sequence continues at coordinate 20,977 of CAMDHZ010000040.1, forward strand.
TTTAGAATAATCCAAGTTATTTTTTTTAAGGTTCAAATAATCAGTATATAAAGTAATCCACATGGCTGTTGATAGAGAGTGGATTAGTTACCAAATCCATTGTCGATTTTTGAAAAAATAGAAATTGTTTCACGCTAGAGAGAAAAGCGTTTCACGGACAATAATTAAAGGGATTTGGCGTGAAATGTTTTTTTATAGGGATACTTTAAAATTTGTGGATAACTGCATTTATGAAAATCAAATATTTAGGACATTCGTGCTTTACTATAGAAACACAAGGATATACCTTGTTGTTTGACCCTTTTATTAGTGGAAATCCATTGTCTAATGAAATCGATGCAGCGTTGGTTCAAGCCGACTTTATCTTAGTTTCTCATGCGCATGAAGACCATACTGCGGATTTAGTATCCATTGCAAAAAGAACTG
>CAMDHZ010000041.1 GCA_945898275.1 Chitinophaga pinensis
CTTCTACCGAAATGAGCCTATTTAAGCCATCATATTGGTAAATAGCCGAATATTCCGCTCCGAAAGTACTGCCCACCGTATTGCTCACCTGAGAAACATTGCCTTTATAGTCGTAAATATAAGATTTTCCCAAAAGCGTTCCCGCACTGGCTGAATTAAGCTCTAAGCCGCTTAGTTTGCTTGTGGTGGGGTCGTAGGTGAATGTGGTACTTGTACCGTTTCCATAAAACAAACCCAAAATATGACCTAATCCATCATAAGCCACAGAATCCAAAATACCCGCTTTAATACCAAATTTACTAATACTCTGAACTCTTGAAAGCTCACCACTCATATAGTAACTATAATTAACCGTGGTGCTATCAGGATATAGGATGGCCAGAAGACGGCCCCAATTGTCGTACTTATGCTTGGTTTTAAAAGTCCTTTTACCCACCAATGGAATTCTTATATCCTTAATTTCATTTACTACCTGACCTAAATTGTCGTAAACAAAGGTTTCTACAGATAAATCGTCGCCTTGCTCAATTTTAACAATACGTCCTGCACCATTTTTGCCATCGCCATAGGTGCCGTAGGTGTATTTCACCGAATTGGTTATACCCGTTAAAGGGTATATTTTCTCCAAAAGACGATTGTATGAATAAACCATTTCAATTGAGTCTGTTCCAATTTCCGGCTTATGAATTCTAATTAAATTATTCGCTAGATCGTACCTATTGTGAGTAAGTCCTCTATCTGGATGTAACTCAGAAACTACCCTTCCAAATCTGTCATAAGTATAAAAGGTCTCAACCCCAATTGGATTTTTAACCGAAATGAGTTGGTTCAATGGATCTAAATTTGAGATTGTCATGGCTTGAATACCATCTACATCCTGTACAGTGCAAAACTTTTGACCATATTCATTAACATACTCTGAACTCTTAGTTTTATTCTGATTGTTAATGCTGTCAATTTGTGTTACATGTGTTCCAAAATACATGTTATTTAATCCGTTCCCGGGTACTTGCCATTGGTAGCTGTTTTGAATTTTTGCTCCGCTAAAAAAGCCATTATTACCCGTTAATACCAATTGTTCTAATACCCTATTATCGTAATCATAAACCTGATTCTTGGCAACCAAGCTGCTCGAATTAACATCGGAAGTAAACATCCCAATTGGTGAAGTTGGTGCTTCGTAAAATGGCGAATAACTTTTAACATCCCTCCATCTTTCATCCAATAAGGTAGGCCCTGTTACCAAGCGGCCTTGATTTGCTGAATTGGTAACAAGGTTTTGAGAATTGCCAATTTCCTTTTTAACTTGAAGAACTTTGCCAATACCGTCTGTAAAAGTGGCCGTTTCAAGCGTATTTATAGCAATTGGTCTGTTGCTCAAACTGTACACAGAATTACACGTGGGCTCCGTTACATAACTAGTATTTGCATTTGGAGGTGTTGGATTAACATTATGGTGGGTTATGGCCACAGGCACTTTGTACATTAAATTAGAAGATGCGTTGTCGTAACCCTGTGGAAAATAGAAGAACGAAATTGTGGCCGCACCATCTGTACGTTCTAAATCAGTAGGACCCCAAACTTCGCTCATTCTATTGAAATCGTCGTACACATACTGTACTGATTTACCATTGATGTCGCGATTTTTTAACAATAAACCGTTGGCGTAATCGTATACCATACACGACTTATCTCCAAACGAATTGGTTACTTCTGTTACAAATTGCTCCACAATTGGGTCATAAACAAACTCCACAAAATGCCTTTGGTTATTATGATTCTTAGGCCCTACTACTTTCGTTATATTTCCTTTGGACGAATAATATAAATGGCTTATCGCAGAATCGCTCCTGCTCAAATGTTTGTATATTATACTTGGTGCCAAATTTTGATGAAGTTCTGCTACTGAGTCATGGCGCAATAACCTTGGGCTGTTATAATTATCTATACTTTCTTTATAAATTTTGTGATCGCGAAGCATACCGGTTTGGCCAAAAGCCAGATGCTTTTCAAAATAATTCATACGAGCGAGAAGACGCCCTGTAAACTGGCCTGTGTAAACATCTTCATAAATTTTCACTGTGTCGTGAACCACTCTTCTATGGCTGGATGTGAGCCAATTAAGAGAATCACAGATGGTGGTATCGCCTGTGTCACCCCATGTTCCTTGTATATTATACCAATGCGTTAGGCAGGAATCATTTCCTGCACAACTAAGCCACGCACTGGTAAGTGAATCACACCAAACCCAATTTCTTGATTGGCTCATAGCTCCAGTAAGTTGCATACCATAGACTGGATCGTACAGACAAGCACTATCTCTGCTAATTCTTCTGCAATCGATTTCAGAACAAGGATTTTGACTAGAGTATGGGTCTAGAATAAGCGTATCGGCCATGAAGCCCGCCACAGGACTTTGAATTACGTACTTATTCATATAACCATCAGTAGGTAAAACAGTTACACTAGGGGTCGACTGAGCATTACCGTTTAGAACTTGATACAACTGCCAAGCGTAAACGGTATCTTGATAGTATGTTACCACGAAGACGTCCTTTAGCTGCCGTTCAAAAGTGGGCGTTCCTTCGGTGCCGTTTAAATCGTATCGAATTATGTTGAAAAGGGAATCATATTCTATCTCCACCTTACTGGCATGGAAATTTATTCTGTTGTTTTTCTCAGGAAAAGCCAGTGTTAATTTTGACTGCATGGCAGGAAAAACGCAGAACGCTTCGGGCAAAGTCCCGGATGGCGTTCTTTTAAATTCTAAAGGCGCATCTTTTATTGCAATCCCATTAAAATTACGACCCGAAGGGTCTTTGTGCGAAACTTCATAAAAAGCATATTTATAACTTTCAGAATTCAAAAGAACAATGCTATCCGCTATTCTGTAACAATTTGGTTCCTTCGAAGAATGAACAGTGGAATCAACATAATTGAAGCGTTTAAAAAAACGATAATTATACATTAAAGTCTTATGTAAATAAGCATGATTGATAATTGAGTCTGGACTCAAAACATTTGTCTTGTAATATTCTTGAACATTTGTTATAAAAAGGGCATCTGTGCATTTTTTCAATGGATTATCTACATGATAGTATTTTGTTAAAGAATCTTCAGGCGACCAAGTTTCTACCCGTTGAAAACCCAAAAAGCTTCTTTCTCTCCGGCTTTTAATACCACCATCGTACATAAATCTGGTTACCACTTCATCATTGCCATCATTTATATCTTCGTTGTTGTGGTTAAAAGTTATGTCAAAACCATCTTTTACCACCACCGCACTCATCACCAGCTTACTTTCTGGCATATCCCATAGTATTTTCTCGTTTGTTTGGGTTAGGTGCGTACGGATTTCTATAGGATAATAACCTCTTTTATTTCCCAATCGGGTATATTGTATTTCAAAACCTCCTCCAAGAGGGTTTGTTACACTTTCCAATACATTCATTTTATCCCACATTGCTGGAAAATAAGATAAAACGTTGTTTTCATATTGCACAACATCCGGCAAACCATCGCCATTTACATCCATGATGCTTTTTGTGGCATTGGTAAATAAATAATTCGCGCCCCCACCAAAGTTGACATTTCCCTTAATCGTTGCAATCAATAAGGTAAAAAGCGGGTACTTAATATTATAAGACCCTGATAGACTAAAAGCATATGAATTAGATGCATAGAGACTCTTTTCAGGGCTTGATAAATTAGACAAACTCAAAAATCGATTCCCTGTATTTATTAAAATGTCTAATTGCCCGTTTATATCATCGCTTATCACCAAATCCATTAAACCATCGCCGTTAATGTCTATGGTTTGCCTATTCTGCCAACTTCTATTAAAGTTTACTCCTAAACCACCGCTAAAACTTTTACCGGATATCTTTTTTTCATTATCAAGGGCTTGAAGCTGTTTTTCAAACCCAAAGCTAGGACTAAAATCGTACGCATAATTTCTAGAATAATCGGCACGGCCAGATACAGAAAACGTTGTATTTGAAATACCAGACCCATTACCAAACTGTAAATGCAATTCGTTTTGTCCAACATCTATATAATCCGGTAAACCATCCCCATTGAAATCCAAGATACTCCCTCTTCCTTCTGTCCATCCCAAGTTTGGCGTACCAGGCCCAGATTTAACTTTATCAATGTATTTAAAATTTACGTCGACATAATCTCCGGCTCCAACCATTGCAATTCGCTGTGGTTGGGAGCGCTGTATTTGCGGTATGCTACTTACGATTTCGTAAGTATGCCCACCAAAGCGATTGGTGGGCAATAGTTTCTTTACATCCTCGCTCTCCCTTAACAAATCAGGGAAACCATCCCCATTAAAATCTGCATATCGATGCCTGATAGTTGTGGTGTTGGAAGATATAAAAGGCAAATTTGCGCTAATAACCCACTGCCTTTTTTTGTTGGGTATATACCCAATCGAAGTACTCCAAGTTTTACTCTTGCTTTTAATAATATTGCCGTAGGCCCCAAAAGGCGAAGGTATTGCCGGCACATCCGAATTCGGTTTATCCTCATCTGTGCTTTCGCCAAGTTTATCAGGCACGGTAATGCCATTGTACGCATATGCACCTGGATGGGCTCCAAATGCGCTCCAATGGTCTAAAGAATAGCCTCTAAGCGTATCCTTCATTTTTGACAATGAATAGATATTCTGAAATACCGTTTCGTGCCTTTTGGGTACGAGCGGCATGAATTTTATTTTATCTTGACTTAGATTATCTGTTAAAATGTTACTAATTTCTGAACTATCCTTATTGGACATATCGCCATTTGGGCCATTCGCTAATTTTAATGTTTCGCTAATTAAATCCGCTTTGTCTATTGCAGCTAGCTCAGGTTTCATCCAAGCAAATTGACCCCAGCCTAACCATTTATCATTCAACTCGGTATTTACTGTACCATACACATTAAAAGAATCCACATCGCTTAGAAGTAATTCGGCTGGATAATACTGCCGCAACCTAAACTTAGGAGCACCTGTTGTTCCACTAAAAAACTTTTGTAAATATGGATCATCAGTGTACACATCAATGGTCATATTATCGGCATTTACATCGTCACCATTAAATACATGGTTACGTGTTAAAGCTTCGCTCATAGCACCTATAGGCGCACCTTTAACATTCCCTTTTAAATCTACAGGGTAGTGATATACATAAAATGCATTATTAAATACATTATCAGGGACAATCATAAAAACCAAACGAAACCGCTGCAGAAGCTGTTTATTGCTTTTTACAGTTACAATACAAGACTTAGCAACAACTGTATTGTTACTACTAAGTTCCTCTGAAGAAAAAACGCTGTCTTGCCAATTGCTGCCTAATGATGAATTGTTTAAAAATAGGGCATATTTAGAGTTTGGTTGAATTTGGGTGACCAAATTAGCAACTTGCTTAAACACAACATTTCGCGCATGATGATAAACTATTGGGTATTTTGTGACCAATTCAGGCGATACACACTCGTTACCATCCAAGACCTCTACCTTTGGACGCCAAGCCAGAGTATTCCAATCAACATTTGAGTTCGAATAAATCTCAAAGTGTAATGAAACATAATGCCCTTTTGAAGAGTCTATTACGGTTGAGAAATTGTTTAAGCCTGCATTCTGTAATAAAACTGGAGAACCTCCTATACCACCAATGCCAATATTGTATTGATTTCCGCTATTAACCACTTGACCAGAACCCTGGGGCACAATAAAACTAACGGTATCAGCGGCCAATTGAACGTTAGTAGTGTCGTATAAGGAATAAATGGCCATAAAAACAACCGAATCGCTTAAACAACCTGTTTCAAATTCAGGCCAATCAACTCTAAATGGTGTTTTACTCTCTATTATTACAGGCTCTCGCCCACTTAACAAAAATCCCTCACTATACTTCGATTGGTGCCATGATGTTAAATTTCCATCTGTTCCCGGATTATTTCTGTAACTAATTTCAGGGTCCCAGGTTGCTACATCATCTATCCCATTTAAATCAGACTTAATGCGAAACATTAAAATATCACCTTTTTCCACATAAAGATTATCAACGTTCATCGATTTTGACCCAATGGTTCTGCTCACAGCACTAAATTCATAACCTACTAAAAAGGCACTATTGTGCTGAATGGCTACCTTCATTGTTCCGGTAACATCTTTATGTACATCCACTTTGCCCGATATGTCCACAACGCCATCATATGGGGCTCGCCAAGTTCTAACTATTTCTAAATCGGGCAACACCTCTCTATCGTCGTCAATTGGCAATTCGTTTCCTCTATGTACTGGATAAAAGGTTTTTTCACTTGACAAATCGAATGAAACTTCGCCTGTATTGCTCAATTGTCCAAAATGCACAAGTGCTTGGTGATTTGGTTCGCGTTTAACATAATCAGGTATACCATCTGAATTGTAATCAATAAAATATTGATCAGTAACGCCAGTTGAATACCCCCAATTCATGCCGAAAAAAAATGAAGGAAGATTTTCTGAGTAAAAATCAAATCCAAAATTATAGCCAAATTGCTTATTTGATAAACGGCTTCCCAATTTTTGGATACTTCTATTTTGTTCAAAACCAACTGTACCATCTTTTTTAACGATTTGTGGCTTATACATCCAGTTGTTTATGTTGCGCATTAATATGTCAGGCAAGCCATCGGCATTCATATCCATTAAAGAAAATTTTTCATAACTAAAACTTTCATTTAAACCGAAATTTATACTAACCGATTTACTCTTGCCTTTTGGAAAAATCAAAAAATCTTCTGTTGATTCTATTCCTGCACCAATGCCCGCACTTGCATTCCAGCCCCATGTATACCCACTGCCTAAAGGCGACTTCCTAATTTTGCTATCCGCCAATCGGGATACTTCATTGTCATGGTTTTCATGTTCTCTTCCTAAATCATTAAAATTTTTGAAGGTAATTTTTGAACCATAACCTATACTGGGTTTATAATAATTAAACGTATGCGCGTTAAAATGCTTGCCATTAACATGTTCACTTAACTCAAGTAAAAGGGTTTTAAAAAAATTGGTGGGATCTTGGGTTTTATAATCCATTTTATATTTTCTGATTACCGCACCCTTAAAGCCAATACTTATAGAATCTAATAAATGGAGGTCTGTTGTTTTAAAGCCATGCTTGTGCGAAAAAGTAGCATCACTTCGATTCAGGCTCGAATGAAAATCCACTTTATAGAAACCGGAAGTATCCGGCCAAACTCCGGTATAAATTATTTTATCTAAAACTATATACACTCCGCCACTTGTGAAATAATCGGGATCATTTACCGTGCCTTTTTGGTACTTATATTCAACCATATTGTTCCATTTATCAACGGTACGTGTTAGTTTCCACTCTGCTATATGCCCATCACTTGACATAAGCACAGAACTGGCGTCTAGATTAATTCCATCAATAGTGCCGTAATAGTTTATTGTATTATTACTAAATATTTCTACCCAAAAATAATTCCCCTCCTGATCAACTTTCCTAATTAATTCTTTATAAGCACTTCTTGTTGGCTCAAAAAATGAACATCACGGTCATTTATCCTAGCAGAAACCTGCCAATTGCCCGATGTATCTTTCACCATTCTATTCGCCTTATAGCCGCCTTCCATCGTTAACGATTGGCCATTCAAAAGGTACACTTCAGATTCTTCGGTATCCGAGTACTCGGGTACGCCCCAACGAGTATCTACCGACACACTCGGCACCGAAATATTCCACCCTACCCCTAACCACCCACTGCCAGCATCGCTACTGTAGGTTAATGCCAACGATGGCTGCATGCCTTGACGACCGGCAGGAATGTTTAATGGATAACTTATAGCCGCCTCACCAGTTTGACTTATACTTGGTGGCTGCATTAAACTCATACCTGCCGATGGGTCGGCCGCCTTTATATCCGTTATGGCCGTGGGCGCAAAAGCCGAGGCTTCCGGCATTTCAGGACTCTTTATTAACCCACTAAAATAATCGGTATTGCCGGGCACTTCGGCTTGCAGCATCGCCCGCTGCATATCTATATGCAATGGCACCACCGATTTCCAATTGCGCTCTTCTTTACTAAAATAAAACACCTGCAACTGCATGGCATCCGACGCGCTAACCATTTTGCGCCTGTCAAAGGCTATTTCGATAACATACGCTCCCCTCTTTCCTCCTATCATTTGGTAACTTTGATCTTCTAAGCCCATATGCATGGTGCCTTTTGGAATAGAAGGTCGCGAAATATGCGTCCGCTTATAAAATTGCCTACCTTCTTCCCCATCTCCCAAAATGCGCGCTTCCTCATCGGCAACCTCTATCAGAGGCAAGGTCTCTAAATGTGTCTCACTTGTGCTTTCGCTATACTCCAACGAAACCCCTTCCACTTCAGCCCAAACTTCATGTCTATTTTCTATGGTAAACAGTACTTCGTTGTATCCTTCTTTAAGTTGCTCCTTTTTAAGGGCTATTCTGTACATACTGCCCAGACTATCTGCTAAAATGGGCTGATCTAATTGGTAAACCTCATACCCATTTAATCGAAACTTTAAACTTTCGCCTCGGCCTTTGGTGCTGAAATTCAAAAACACCTCTTGGCTTTGCTTTAAAGCCTCTGCATGCGCATTCACATAAAATATGTCATCCTCCGGATGGCCCAATGGGTCTTGTGGCGATGAACCGATTAGTCCTTTTGTTTGGTTTGAAACCGTAAAAACGGCCCGTTCTGCCGAATCGGTAGCCAGAACAACCAAGGGCCTTCCATTATTGTCTTTGCGGATGGGCTGGCCAATGACTTCAATTGAATCTGACGGTAAAAAGGAAACGGCCTCTACACCTCTCTGTGTTTCTGTGTGGGTTTGGCTGCTGCTGTTTATCCAATCTCCCAGTAGAACCCTACGCTCTAAACTCCTCTTTATCGGTTCTCCTGCTACACCATACAAAGGAATTGCTCGAATACTACCTAACAATTCGGGCATTAAAAACATAAATACAAGACTAAATGCTTGTAATTTTTGAAGCCATTTTTCCATAACCTATTCTAATTATTGAACCAAAATTTTAACCATACTGCTTAAAGAGGCAGCCTTTAAACGCAGGTAATAAGTGCCTGCCTTAGGCATTTCCAGAGTAAATCTTTCGCTGTTGCTTGTTAGCGGTTTAATGCCTTTGCGCAATTGGGCACCTTTGGCATCGGTTAACTCCCATTGCAATTTCTCGTCTTGAAAGCCCAAAGCTTCTATATTTACCCAATTGCCCTGCCCAACCGGATTGGGAAAAACCTTAAGCTCTTTAAGTCCTTCCCCATTTAATTGAAAAGCATCTAAACCCGGTTTGCGAGTCGATATTCCGGGCATTGCCGCCAAATAGCATTGCTCGGTTTGTGTAGTGGCTTCTTCTAAAAGCTGGCCTAGTGGGTTGTATAACCTTATCCAATACCATCCATCGGGTTGAAGGCTTATTTCTGTTTGCCCCGATACTTCTAATTCATGCTCTATGGTAGAATCGCTAAAGCTGCTGTAACGCAGCACACTTTGTTCAGGGGCGTTTACCAAAATTCGCCCACAGCTTTTAAGGCTGAAATGGCCCTTAAGCGTAGGGCAGCTATCAGGATTGAGGTAGCGGCCTAAATAAATTCGACCCATAGGCCCCCATTGGTTTACCGGCACTTCTACCCTATGCCATAAACCAAAATAACTGCTTTGCAAATTGTAGGCCGTGTCGGCGCCCGATACAAACAAAATGTACTTCCCGGCTTCGCTTAAGTCTTTCTTACTGTATAGGTATAAATTTGGCGCATTGCTTTGAGCCCAATTTCGCAACTGAATTTTATAGAGCAAGATGCCATGATTTAATGAGTCACAGTATAAACTCGGGCTGCTTATTAAACTATCCTGAGTGGTACGCTTATTTATAATTAGCCATGAACCCGGATGCAAAGGCGCAGCCGACATATAACCCAATTGACCAAAAAATGGTGCCATAGAGGCCACAATACTGTCGCTGTCTGCCAAACTGCTTTGTGTTTGACGCCAACCATTGGTAGTATCTCGACCAAGAGCCATAACCTCATCATGAAAATCTACATTCTGGCTATAGCTCCAATAAGTAGGCCCTCCAGCACCCCCGTAATTTCTGAACATGCTTCCGGCATTCTTTGCCAGATTAATAGAGTACTTAAAAGCCAAATAGCTTTCTACACGGCGGCATTGACCTTCATCCAATAGATTCTTAAAGTACATAACCTCCGCCACTTCCACGCTGTCATTCAAGTAAATGCGTCCATGGCCCTTTTTAATTAACTCCGGGCTTTGAAACTTAATACGCACTATACTTGCCCTGGGCTTTATAAAAATTGAATCAATGCTTACCCCCTTTAATCGAATTTTATCAGGATAAACCCGAATATTGCCAATCTGCAGCAATAAACTGTCTGCTAAATGCAGCTTCGGTCTAATAACCACAAATAAAGTTCCAAAGGTTTGATCGGCCACAGAAGAAAGTCCTTGGTACAATGCAGCCGAAGAATCTAAAGAAAGGTAGTTTCCAACAAAAGCCGTATCGCTCAATATTGCCGCATTTTGCGTTTCGGGGCGAAGCCAAATATGTGGATCAAGTTTGCCAAATACCTGAGCAGGGGACTGATTGGGGTGAGCTACAAACAGATAAACCAATAACAAACATGCTTGAAAAAACTTCTGTTTGCCCATTTTTGTGTATGCCATTATTTACTTTTATTCAATGTTAGCCGACTTCTTTAAAGTCTAAAATGTTACGTTTTAACAAAATATTAGTGCGAATGTATATAAAAACAAAAACCGTCAAAATGGCTTCGGTACTAACAGTACAAAATACCATTAGTAATTTTTTTTCATTCATTTACACAGCACTACAAAGCATTTAGCCCGCTATTATTAGGCGCAGCAAGCATGGAAACCCATCAAAATGATTGGTACTTTTTTTAAAGAAATGATAGACTATGTTGCAAAACTTAACAAATTGATAACACATTGCGCACCAATGTTAATCCTACAATTTGCGTCTGAACAATTAGTAAGTCTAAAAACCGGCACTAATGCCAAACACTTAAACAAGTAACCCTATAAGTGTGTGGGTTCTTGTGTTGAGCCTGTTTTGGGTACTGTATTGTGAACTATTTGAACCTCAAACAGCTTAATGCGCGTGGCATTAAAAGCGCTAATAAACATGTAATGAAGGCTGTTTTAACCTATAATTTGAAAATTTGATGAAATATACAAGACCAAAAGCAGAAAAAACTGGCTAAGGCGATTATTAATTTACTTGGACTTAAAATGGAGTCAATAAAGCATTTTGAGGGAGTTAGAAAAAACAACAAAGAAATCCATACAAAAAAACAGAAGCTCTTAAAAAGCCTCTGTTAAAGCCAAATTTTAAACTTTAGGATTAATATTTGAATTCATGATAATGTTATGCAACAGGCACTTCTGTTATGCCTTCGCCCTTCTTTTTCTGTCGCCTGCTTCGTTTTCATTTCTGGTCTGTTTTGGTGCGTTGGTTTGGTGGCTCTTTTGCAAAACTTTGGCTTGTGGATTTGCTTGAGCAGTTTTGCAAATGTGCCACCAATAGCGTGGGCTTATGTCACTTTTAATTCATACTTATCTTCAAAAAATTCATTCAATATGTTTTGGTCAGTCTCTTTAATTAAAAATTTCCTTTCTTTTTCTGTCAGTTCACAGACCCCAAAATTCTTAATGTAATTTCCGTTCAATGAATAATAGTCAGAAGAGTAGGGCTTGCTTGTCGTCTTGATGTAATACCAGAAGATGTTGGATTCCATTATCTTTTTTATGATTTCCATTTCTGTCTCAGAGCTACCAACCACCGCTAGTCCGTTGTAAAAAAGCAAGTCGTCATCCGAGTTGATAATAAAATTTGGTGTCCTGTCCGAGTACTTAGGGAAGAACATTTTGTTTTTAATCTTCTCTAGTGATTGAGTTCGACCAAAAGCAAACCAGTTTTCATAGTTCCCTTTTCCTTTATCTCTTTCTGCTAAAATCTTTCGTTTATTTTGCAGATATTTATATGCTTCTGGAAAACTTTCTTTCATTAAATTTTCATCAAGAAGCTTAGGTTTTTCTTGTTGGTCGTAAGGGAAAATTACTTTCTCTTTAAGATTATTTAGACTAACCTCTCTGCTTAATTTATTTGAGTTTACAATATCCTTACAAATCCCTTTTTCAATCTTGTAAAGACTTCCGTTTTGTAAATAGAAATAGTTCTCGTCTTCTTCAACTGGTCTAAAAATATAAATATCATTCTTTAAGGTCGCTATACCGTGTCTCGTTTGATACAATTCGCCAAATGGAATTCCAGTTGATTCAATTTTTGATATTGTTTTGTTGTCTTTTAAATTCCAACCTTTTTTAGAGTCAAGAATGTTGTATTCTATTATCTTAAAAGAGAGTTTGCCTGCCAGCTGTTTTGTTTCTGATTCTGAATATGAAATAAATTTCTGCTCCTTGTTTTCAATGAAGCAAATACAAGTATAGGTGTTCTTGGATTTAAAAACTTGTTCAGAACCAAAGTCTATAATTGAAATAGCAAGTTCTTTTCTTTGAAAATAGTTTCTTAAAGTCCTTCCATTCAGACTTTTGAAAAATGAATTCATAGTGATGAATCCTAGAGTGCCATTTTCAGCCAAATTCTCAATAGCAATTTGAAAAAATGGAATGTATAAATCAGTGTTACCTGATTGACAAACCTCCCAATTCTTCAATTTTTCTTTAGTTTCTTTGTCAAGGTTTCTTGCACAAACATAAGGAGGATTTCCAAGAATAATGGAAAATCCATTGAAGTCATCAATAGCAGTAGACCAATCAAAATCTAAGGAATCACCCTGAAATAAGTTCAACTGAAATTCTTCTATATCTTCTCCCGATTGCAATGCCAATAAGGAGAGAAGCAACTTAGTTCGATTAACGGAATACTCTTGGATGTCTAAACCAAAGATATGATTTCGAAAAATTTCTGAGTAGGATTTACCTGTTCTCTTTTTGAACTCAATAGAAGCATTGAATAAAAAGCCTCCGCAACCCATTGCTATATCAGAAATTTTAATCGAATCATCTATTGTGTTGATTTTCTTAAATGCTTCTGAAACAATAAAAGACCTTATATTTTGAGGTGTATAAATCGCACCGTTTATAATTCTGTCTGCAGGAGAGATAACAAATTCAAAAAGTTCAATGAGTTCTTCGAATCCAAATGCTTTTGTATCTGAATAGATTGCTGATACAAATTCAAGAAGTGATGAGTGCTCCTCCTTATTTGTATTATCAATAGAATATGACTTGAGAAGTTTATTTTTCTTTAGTTTTAACTCATTGATTTCAAGAAATGCAGAAATAATAAGCCTGTCCACATCCTTTGGAGTTGTAGAAAATTGACTTAAATATTTGAATGCGTTTCTCATACCAAATATGGGCAATTTAATTTAGGATCCCACTCCATTGGGTTCTTTATCCAAAAGTTCTCCAGCGAATTAAAATAAGGTCGCCAAATTTTTTCTTGATAATCTTTACAAAGATTTACAAATTGTCTATTTTCAATAAGTTTTGAATATATTGATGGAGAGAAATTTGATAAAATAGTACTGACTCCAAGTATCAATTCCATAGGTAAATGCATCATTCTTGGAACATCTAATTGCAATGTTTCTCCGTGGTCAAATTCTTCTTTGGCTTTTATTTTACTGTTCTGAATATATTGCAAATGATACAAAGGATGAATTTCATTTGTTTTACCACCATTATGTCTATCTATATGAAAACCTAAGTAATGGACTTTACCTGTTTTAGAATTGGTACCTCTAATAAGACTTCTAAAATTTAAAGAACAAAAGGGGTCATTTAACTTATCCCATTCACTAATTTTAGATTTAACGTCTAACTCTATAATAACTTCAACATTTGTAAAACCAGTTGGACTTATATGTTTTAAGGCAGATTGATCAACCTTGAATTTAATATCTGAAATAGTATAGCCCCAGAATTCATTAGGTAAATGATTTTTAAAATCAACTGAACCATAAGAAATGGAGAGGTTGCTAAGGATTGACAGGAAATCTTTAACATCCTTTTTCCTTTTAGATATAAAAGCTTCATTTTTCATATCTTCTATAATCCTATTTCTTTCTTAATAAATTCTATTCTTTCCATTTCAGAATGATGTGGTTTTATTCCTCTGTCGACAAAGCCTTCTCTTTCTAAAATTGCCAGTAGTGATATCACCTTACTTTCTTGCCAAGGTTTTAAATCCGCAGTAGTATGAATCTTGAAAGCTTCCAAAGGGTCAATTGGCACTTTGAATCCCTCACAAATTGACCAAAATTCTGAACTTGTACAAAACTTTAAAGGAGAAGCGTGTACAAGTTCTTGAAAACCAGTTTTGGCTTGCAAAATTTTTAGTCGATTTTCAGCATTCAAAAAAGCTAGCTTTTCACCTGAAATATGGCTAAACCAGTCAACTAATCCATCAGCCCACCAACGTTTCCAACCTTCCGCAAACAAACCTTTATATCTAAAATCATCTAAAACCGAAACACAAAATCTCTTCCAAACTTCCGAAGGAGTTTTGGCTAAATCAATACCTAATCTAGCTGCTAACGTCCTCTCGTTTATGAGAGGATTTGTTTGATGGAAAAAATTCTTAATAACAAAATGAGTAAAATCATAAGTAACGGAGAAGTTTAAAAGCTTTTCCACGATTCTCTCATCTATGACTTCTAATTTGCTTATACCAATGATTTCAACAGGGTCTCTTTTTGTAGCTTGAATCCAGTTATACCCATCAGCAAGCGATTTTAATTTGGTTGAAATTTTTATCCAATCAGGCTCCGGGTTCGATTTGCTTAGTTTGTAATCAAATAAATCGTGGCTAGTTCTATCTGAATCATATGTTTGTTTAATTTTCTCCTCTGTAGAACATAAAACAACTGGGAATGACCGAATATCGCCACGTGCGGAAATTGAGCGAAGTTCTGAGGTTATTGCGGTGGCATTAAATTCAGTTCTGTCTTCTCCTGCACCATCTAATCTCAAATCAATAATTAACCCATCAAACTCATTATTATTACAAGCTCTTTCAAGTTCTTTTTTCAAGCTTCCGAAATCACGAAAAGCTGATAAGTTAAATCTGGTAACTTTAACAATTTTAGTGTCATTGAAACCATTAAGAGTTGAAATCTCGGAACTTCCGTTTTCATCATCTATATATAAATACCTTGGCTCACTCATTTTTTTTTTGATTTTTAGGAATCTCAATTCTTATCGTGGTATTATAGGATTCAGGAGAGTTAGTTACAAATACGTCACCTCCGTAGAATTCAACAATGTCTTTTACAATTTTCAACCCCAATCCTGTCCCGACTAAACTTTCAGCATCATTCCCTGAGTGGTTTGCTGCAGATGTAGTTGTAAAGAAGGCATTGAAGATTAATTCCTCATTCTCTTTTGGGATTCCATCACCATTGTCAGAAAATTCAAGAAAAACATTCTTTTCATACTTTCCACAACGAATAAAGATTACTCCATCTACTTTTTTCCTTACAATCGCTTTTTTAGAATTGGTGTACAGATTAAATAATATTGATGCCCATTCAGATGGGTGCATAGGTGTAGTGAACAAGTCATACCCATCAAAAACAGGTTTTTCTAATTTTATGTTAGCCCTTTTCAGATTGTTGTCAATGACAATAGCAAAGTCTTTAACGACATCTCTCAGTTCTATCGGCTGGAGTTCACGTATTACATTTCTAGAAATAGCTTTATCAAAATATGAAGTATAAGATGTGAATGATTTAATATTGGTGTCTAATAATTCAACTCTTTCATATACCCCTTTTATGTCCTTGACAGCATTTTTCAAAAAGCTAATTTCTGCATCAAACCCCGGGAGAAACCTATGTACCTCGTGAATAAACTCACCGATAACCAAACCAAGTCCAGCAAGAATTCTAAGCATATTGTTTTCATCAATTAATGCTTGATTTTTCTTCTTTTCTTCTTCTCTAGCTTGCTTAAACTCTTCAAATATCTTCTTTGCTTTTTCCTTTGATCTGCCCGAATCGAATTTTTCAGAGGACTCTTGTTCAGTCTCATCTTTTGAAAAGAAATCCTCCAATTTCTCTACTGCTTTATCCGCTTTTTCTGTCGGGTCAAAATCATTTCTTGTAAAGTTTCTTTGAGATGCTGTCGCCTTTCTGCCTCTAAGCTCTGAAACCTTCATAACAGCACTTAAAATCGCTCGATATACAAAATTTACAAGTTCATTGAGGTATTCACTTTCAATTATACCTTCTCTACTCGAAGTTTCTTCAAAGTTCCCTTCTTTATCTTCTAATTCTACGAAGCCAAAAAAGCTTCTATTCATATGTGGTCCAAGGACGATACTCCGATTGTTTGACTTATCTAAACCTAGCCAATCATCTCCTTGCTCACCATAAGGTAGAACACGAAATCCATTTCTATACAATCTAATCCCACCTGTTTCATAACTCAAATCACGAATAAACGTGAATGTTCCTGGTGCAAATAAGGTTGGCTCATAAATGAAATAGTGTACTTTGAAATGAAGCCCCTTAATAAGATTAAATTTGGCTTCAGTATTTTCTCGGTTCTTCTCATCATTCCCAATAAGAAATACTTCTTGCGGAAAATTGAGTTTATCACTTTTTAATGCCCAACAACCTTGCCCATCATCTAATACATAGCCTTCGATTTCAGCTAGTGCGTGTTTAAAAATCGCTTCCTCTTCATCAATAACGGGAATTAATTCTTGACCTTCTTGTCTGAGATAGTAGCTTTTGAAACCTGGGTCTATTGATGATTCTGCTTCATCTTTATTCTTTTTTGATAAGGGGAATGGTTGTAAAAGTTCAGAGGTATATCTAAATACTCTTTTAATCATTGCATCTGACCAACTATCTCTAAGTTTTTCTATAATTAAGGTAGTACCTTCTTCTTTCGACTTTGGAATTATTTCAATGTTATTTGAGACACTCAGTAAATCCTTATCGGATTCAAAATCATTCCAATTAATAGAAATCTTAATCGATGAATCACTCTTAGCTGTGTGAGTTATAATTGTTAATTTACTTCCCAGTCTCTGTGTTGCGAAACGTCCTATTCCTTTTCTTCCTGCTCTTGTTCTTCTATATTTATCAGAAATTGGATTATGAATTTTATCTGAGGAGGATAATCTCATAAAACCATTAATTAATTGGTCTTTTGTCATCCCAGTTCCATTGTCTTCAATTATCAGGGTGCCTCCAGAATTCCAAGCATTTTCAAAAACGAGATTAACCTCCGTAGCATCAGCGTCAAAAGCATTTTTAACTAATTCAGAAACCGCTGTTTCGTGTTTTCCAACTAATTCTTTTCCAAGTCTGTTTATTATTCCCGCGTCAACAGAAAATCTTACTTGACTATCATCAAGTCTCGCAATCTCACTGGATAGAGCTAAAATCACATTATTATCAGAACTCTCCTTCTGAATTTCTTCGGAAAGCTTTTTCTTTAGTCCTAATATTTTGGTTGTGTTATCCATTAATCTATTTCTGTTCGTTGTTCATCAAGTCGGTAATCTGGACACCTAGTAATTCTGCAATAGAAGCCAATGTATTTAAAGTTGGTTTTACGTCATTTGTACACCATCTTGTAATTGTTGCTTCGTTTTTACCAAGTTGTTCCGCAAGCTATTTACTGATTAGGTTCTTCTCAACCAGTACTACCTTGATTCTATTTATTGCTTTTCGGCTCATTTAAATTGCATTCGGTGCAAAGATTTTGATTTTATGTGAAAATAATTTGTTTTTCGGTCGGTGTGTTGGAGCAAAATTAAATGTGCTGTTTTGTGTTGGCTTTAGCATAGGGAAACAGCTCTTTTAATTATGCGAAGCGTTGGCATTTTGTTTATCTTTTTCTGTTCTTTTATTGTCGGTCGTGTCGCCTTTTAGGGTGAGTGCTAACTTATATATACACGAAAGTATACTGTACTTTTTTCGGCTTATTGTGGTTTGATGATTTGCGCAGTATATTCATTATTAGGGGTTTTGTTGGTTTTGGTAAAATTAGCTGCTGTCTGGGTCATTTGATCTAGGGGGCTGTTGATTTTTTCACTTCGGCCTAGGTTGAGTACAAAGAGTGGTTCCATAATGCTAAAGCCAAATTCCCATTCCTTGAATTTCCTCCAGCTTTAGCTGGAGGAAAATTAATTCCATTTTTCGCCTCCAGAAAAACACAATTATGCAATGGACCAAAGCCTCATTCCTATTCCTTGAATAGCCTCCAGCTTTAGCTGGAGGAAAATAAAAATCCATTTATCGGCTCCAAACAAACACAATTCTTGGATGCCCTGACCTCGAACTCACCTTCGCAGACCTCGAACTCACTTACAACACACCTCGAACTCACTTACAACACACCTCGAACCCACTTACAACATACCTCGAACTCACCTTCGCAGACCTCGAACTCACTTACAACACACCTCGAACTCACTTACAACATACCTCGAACTCACCTTCGCAGACCTCGAACTCACTTACAACATACCTCGAACTCACTTACAACACACCTCGAACTCACCT
>CAMDHZ010000042.1 GCA_945898275.1 Chitinophaga pinensis
ATGATGAAAGACGTGAGTTCGTTGCTTGAGCACACTCAATTCAATTTTGAACGTCTGGAATACCTCCAAAACACTTTTCTAGGCCTCCTCGATATTGAACAGAGTAAAATCATCAAAATATTTACGGTAGTTACTGTAGTATTCATGCCCCCGACGCTCATTGCCAGTTTATATGGCATGAATTTCAGGGTAATGCCTGAACTAAATTGGTCGCTTGGCTATCCTTTTGCCTTGATTTTAATGGTGCTGTCAAGTGGGCTAACTCTTCTGTATTTCAAACGCAATAAGTGGCTCTAGCCGAATCTTCTGCTGTTTTTTGGATTCGAATTTTGGGCGCCTCAATCGCTGGCGAGGGGCTCCCTACTTTTTGCAGTAAGGGATAAATTCCAATATGGTGAAAACCATCTAAATGCCTTTGAATTTGTTCATCAGTTAGTTTGAAATAAGATTTCTCGGTGAAATTCTGAAATGTACCTCCAATCATTTTATGTGCCCGAAGACGATACGGGTCATAAAAATAGGCTGGCATATAGCCCGATTTGCTTCCTTTCTCCCAACGAACTGCAAACACATCTTCACGCCCTTTGAAGAGGGAGCGGAGGATTTTAGCTTGTTCAGAATAAAAATAATTCATAAAATATCAAATACATTACTAATCTATAACCATTTGAAGTCAATTACATTATTTTTCAATTCTTTTTAGAGAATCTGTATAACATACAATTGCTAAACTTTCTTTTGCTCGGCTACAAGCGACATAAAACAACCTTATTGTTCTATCAATTCCAGTTTCTTTTCCCTTCGGGGCCATAAGGGGAAGCCCTGAAAGGGCTGCATATCTTAACATAGGGTGTAATAGCCCTATGAAGTGGCAAAGCCACGAAACACAAGACGTGAAAGGGCGAAATTGTGAATGGTGTTATCATTCATCTACATCGTACTTCAAAAACAGACGATCATCGAAGCAATTGGAGCAGTATTCTATAAGCTATCTAACGCTGCTTATGTTGTTTAAATAACCCACCAAAAGAATCTTAAAAAACACCACGGGGTCAATGCTCTTTTGCCCTTCCGACCCAAAGTAATGAGCGGTTTCTTTACGCAGGAAACCCCAGTCAAACAAGCCCGATAATCGTCTATAATAATTATCACTAGGCACCAAACTCTCTAACGAGATTTGATACATTAATTTAGGTACTAAATCCTTTTCTCCTTGCATACCCAAAGGTAGCAAAAAAGAATTAAAAACACAAATTAACTATTGATATACAAGCAATTAGACTCCATTTTTAGAAAACTGTACAATCAGAAATTATCTATTAAGCTTACACCATTCGAGTTGTGCAACAGGCACGGCTGTTATAAGTAGTGCGTTTCGTGTACTTTAAAAAACGTTCAATAACCTAATGGCTCTCTGCTTGTGTGTCGAACTCTTAATATTCGAATTTCCTGGGAATCATAATCTATCTGATATGTAACCCGATAACTAAATACAATAAATGCACGATAATCGTCGCTTATTGGCAATCTCAATTTATCCGCTTCACAAATCAGTGGATTCTTCTGTATGACTTTAATTCGATCCAATATTCCTTTCTTTACAATCTTTGGAGCTTGAACACTTTGCTCTTCGAGATAATTTAAAATGTCTTTGAATTGCTCAAAGGCAAGAATGTCCCAGACTACCTTGAGCTGAGAGGATTTCACCATTTTGATAATTCCTTGGTCACTTGTTCATTTGAAATTGAAGTTCCTTGTTCAATCCTTTGAATAGCGTCGTCAAGTTCTTTATTATATTCTTCAGCGGTAATTCTTAAACTCTGGGATTCCGTTTCCACATTTAGAAAACTCTTAATCATTTCCAATACAAGCGTCTGCTGTCTGGGTGAAAGCATTGGTAAATAATCAATTACCTGATTCTTTATTTTTGAAGTTCTCATATTATTATCATAAAACTTTACTACAAATTTACTAAATTCTGTCGTCTATTCATACTTTACTGAGCATTGAACGAGTCGGTCGCTTTATCAAATAATGGCTTTTGGTCGACTGAAGAGTAGTTATAAGTGTCCGAAGTTGCATTTGGATCAATTGGAATGGTTCACTTTCGTTCAGCTCATTGTATTCATACCTACAGAGATTCTTATCCCCGTTTTTCCTTATCGCTCACCACCCTGTGGTTTCCCAACAACGCAGCATGATGCGGTTTGCTCACTACGCTTGACCTTCGTAAGCGAGAGACCATTACAATTCCTCCTAAGAGATATTGACTCACATGTACTTTATAGCACTCCCTTTCATTGTTCCCTTGGAAAGAGATTCAAGACACACCACGGTTTGCAGCTACCCGAAGGTGGTGATTTAGAAGCACTTCACTGTCAACCTGCACAAAAGTTTGATAGGAGCACGCAGCTTCAATTTTGCACGTCACCGCCAATTGAGGCAACACGTTGTTGGCAGCTGGTGTTCTGTCTGTCCGTCCTTGTAAACCATTGTATGTGTAGGGTTTCCGTGTCATTCTCCGTTTACTTTTTTTGTCTTTCTGTGTCGGGTTGTGTGTTGCGTTTTTTATTTTTTTTGAAGGGTCGGGAAATTTTTTTAAAAACAATTTTGTACTGCGTTGGCTTTGCAAGCTCTTTGACAAAGCTTTGGTTGGGCGTAGGCTCGTGCGGCTTTTAAATGTGCTTGCAAATAGCGTGGGCTAATATTGTCCGTAAATACTCATTCCTCCTCTAAAATATTGATGTTTTAAATGTTCATATACCAAATTCGTTTTTAAGTCAATGTCGTCTGTCTGATAAGTCGGGTAAGGCAATGTTTCAAATAAGGTCTTACTAACCGTATTAAAAACTGCCGCTGCTGTTACTGATTTGTCTGCCCATTGCTCAACTTTCAATTTCTCTTGTTTGAGTTCTTCGAGTAACGCAACCGATATTTTTTTGATTTCATTTTTCTCTTTTTCCTCTAACTTCTTCCCATGTCTTAGAATATCGAATATGGCTTTTTGCTCGTCTGTCAGTCCTTCTCTTTTAGTGTCGGCTTCTTCTTCTGAATAGGAGTTTACGAGTTCAATTAGCTTTCTGAATGTTTCTTTGATAACTACTTCGTCTTTGCCTCTGTTGTACTCTTCAATGATTTCCTGATAGCGTTTGTAATAGTCAACCGTCAAAGGATTGCGTTCTACCATTCGTTTCAATTGCTTTTCAACTTTGTCTTTGAGTGACTGAACGGCAGCATTTTTATTTTTAGTCTTTAGGAAGTATTGCTCTAATAAGTCAAAATCCAGTCCGCTTAGGTCAATGATTTTTTCTTCATTGTGTCCGGGTTCAGCAACCATATGTTCTATGGATTCATCTACCACGTTTTGAATTTTTCGCATTATGTCGGCAACATCTGCACTTTCAATATTGTCCTCTATAGCTGTGTAGATTACATCAATGGCGTTCTTTTTCGGTGCATATTGATTTAATGCTTTGTCGGGTTGCAGGGCTTTGTATTTCTTAAAAACCTCTCTTGCCAAAACCTGAAATTTCCGTTTGGTCTCGTCATTGGTGTAAACAGCGTTCACAGCTTTTTCCATTGCAGCCAATTTGTGCAAGCCGTCTGCTTTGATGAGTTCCTGTAAATCGAAATTCACTTCATCTTGCAAAAATGTTTCGGTGGCTTCTAATGCTTCTTCCAATTGCTTGATGAGATCTTCTTTTGGCTTATCGGGTGGTTCAGGTTTTTCGCCTCCACCGCCTTCGCCATCTTCTCCACCTGAACCATAAATTGCCAAAGCATCCAGCAAGGCAGTGTAAGTTTCAATGTAGTCCACAATCAAACCGTTGTTTTTGCCTTCGCTTATTCGGTTGGCTCTTGCAATGGCTTGCATTAACGTATGGGATTTCAGTGGCTTGTCAATGTACAAGGTTGATAGCGTTGGCACATCAAAACCAGTAATCCACATTGCACAAACTATCACGAAGCGGAAAGGGTCATCTTCATCCTTAAACCTTGCTTCAAGGTCTCCTTTATTCATTTTCTCCCGGTGTGGTTCAATATCTAAATCCCATTTCTGAAACTTTTGTATTTCGTTTTGTTCAGAACTCACCACTACACATATTTCGGTTTCCTTTATCCATTGCAGTTCACGGCTTTTTTCCAACAATTCTTGGTCGCCATATTTTCCTTTGGAAACTTCTTTTTCTAGTTGGTCAACTGTCAGTTTCCAATGATGCGTAATTAAATCATACATTCTTACGGCTGTGAGTTTATCTAATGCGATAAACATTCCTTTGCCTTTATAGCCACGGTTACAAAAATGCCAAACGGCATCTTTGGCTATAGCATCTAATCGTTTCTTAGAAGTAAGTATCGGATATTCCCTTGCAAAAAGTTGTTCGACTCTACTGCGTTGGTCACTGTCTAAATCTTCGCTTTCAGCATCTATTACGGCTCTTATTTGGTCATTGATAACAGGGTTTTTCAATCCTAAATACTCGCCTCTGTTTTCGTAGTAAAGTGGAACGGTTGCTCCATCATCCACACTTCGTTTGAAATCGTAACGAGAAACATAATCACCAAAAATCCGCTTGGTAATTTCATCATCTTTGAAAAGCGGTGTTCCTGTAAATCCAATAAATGAAGCGTTCGGCAAGGCATTACGCAAATTCATTGCTAAATTTCCGCCTTGTGTTCTGTGTGCTTCGTCTGAAATGACAATTATATTATCCCGCTTGGTTATTTCTTCTTCAAAGTTGAATTTGTGAATGAGAGTAAACAAATAGCGGTGTTCCGAACTTAGCAACTCTTTCAAATGCTTTCCACTATTGGCTTTCAATGAATCTTTTGAGCCTGATTTTACTTGCGGCACAGCACCAATTCCGCTAAATGTGCCGTAAATCTGTGTATCTAATTCGTTGCGGTCGGTAACAATCAGAAAAGTATAGCTGCCTGTAAATTTGTGGTGGATTTTTTGGCAGAAGAAAACCATTGAGTATGATTTTCCGCTTCCCTGAGTATGCCAAAACACACCCAATTTTTGTTTCTCCTCTAAACTGATTTTGCCCAGTTTGTAGAGTTGTTCTTTGTGCTGTATGTTCTCGATGGCTTTGTTAACCCCAATAAACTGATGGTTTCGGGCAATGAGTTTTACCACCTTGCCTAATGAATTATCAAACAGAATGAAGTTCTCAAACAAATCTAAAAAGCGTTTCTTTTCGCAAACACCTACAATAATTCTATCTAAGGCAACAATGCCTTCGTCTTCTTCGGTGATACGTTTCCATTCGTGAAAGTGTTGATACTTGCCCGTAACACTACCAATGCGGCTTTCAATGCCGTTGCTCAACATTACAAAGGCGTTGTAATAAAAAAGTTTTGGAATTACGTCTTTGTAATCAGTGAAATTATCGTTGTAGGCGTTTTCTAATTTGCGATGGGCTGCTTTTAGTTCAATGAACAGCATCGGAATCCCATTTATAAAACCAATAATATCGGGTCTGCGTTCACGGTTGCTCTTGCCCTGAATCCACAGTTGGCGAACGGCTAAAAAGTTGTTGTTACCGGCATTGTCAAAATCAAAAACTTTGAGGGTTACTATCCTCACCCCCTGCCCCTCTCCAGATGGAGAGGGGAGCTGAACGGGAATACCATTGCGGAGCAATTGGTGTTTTTCATAGTTTATTTCAGCTAATGATTTGGTAATGCTTTCTTCAATCAGTTTTTCGTAGGCTTGGTTGTATGCTTGTTCGGGCAAGTTGGGATTGAACTGTATCAGCTTTTCAAAAAATATCTTTTTGAGCACGACTTCTTTTTTGTTCTGTCTGCCCAATGTGCTGCCTTCGCCAAAGCCTTCTTTGTTGTAAGCCACTAGCGTATCCCAATCCAACTGATTGAAAAATAAATCAATCGCTGTTTGTTCAACCAAACAATCTTCTGACTATTCCCAAGTCATACTATCCGAATAAAGTAAGAGATATTACATCGGTTCTGGTAAATTTTGCAGGCTTTCCGGCTACTGTTTTTACGTTCGGATTCTTCTTTAAGAAACTGGTCAGTTTCCTGCTGTCCCAATCCAATTTCAAGCCGAGCAATATTTCCTTTGATGTATATGTTCCTTTATTTAAAAATTCTAATATTTCTTTCTCGATATTTCTTTTTCCGCTTTCCATGTCATTAGTAGGTTCATTTACTTCATTTTTTTGTACAAGTTCAAATAACTCGGATGGTGCTTTTATTTTTTTATCAACTACTTCACCGTACATGTTTACTGCTAAAGCACCCAATTCTACTAATTTAAGGTTGGCATTTTTCTCTTTGGGTTCAGGGTAACGAACATAGATTTTCCGACCTCGTTTTAATCCATCCATAGCTCCTTCCCATGTGCCGCCTTTGCTGTCTGATTCCGCCACATAAATTTCTTTAGCCAAACCATAGATGTATGCATTTCTGGCCATGGCCAAGCCGACATCCCAACCTGCTTTTGGAAAGAATGTGCTCAATACTAAAACATCCCCGTTTACAATAGGCTCATAGTATTTCTTAAAACCTGACTGAAAAGTCAAAATGCCTTGTGGTAAAACAATTATGCTCTTTCCATTGAATTCTATTGTGCTGTCTAAAGCCTGTTTATCCACTCCTTTTGCAAAACCACTCACCACAACTTTAAATTCTTTTACACTTTTCTTTGCTACATGGTCAGTAAACATTAATGCTTTATCTCCGGCATTTCTAGAACCAACAATCGCTACTGCATCCTCTTGTAGCAAACCTTTTCTGCCTTTGATGTAAAGGACAGGCGGAGAACTTTTAATTTTCAAATTCTCTTTTAAAACCACGGGGTAATCCGGAGAATTAATAGGAATAATTTGAAAACCTTCATTTTGCAATTGCTCGGCAATGAAAGCTAATTGAGGCATATCCGTTTTAGCATACTCCAAGTCAGCCAACTCCTTGTCGGTGAAGGCAAATAATTCTTTCCATCCCTTTTTATCTATGGCAAAGAAATCAGCCCACAACATTTTGTTTTCGTGAATGACTTGAATGATGAAGCGATTTGTCCTCTCAACCGACCATTTAGGCAAGTGAGCTATCGCAATCCAATAAGTTTTATCTATGTATTCGTTCATGTCAATGCTTCTTAAATGTCGCCTCCTACCGTTCTTGCAATTACAAGCGGTGCAATGGTGGTGGTTCCTATGTTTGTCAAATATTGTCCAATCTCTTTGATTGTATAACCGCTATCAAAGATGTCATCAATCAGTAAAATGCTTTTTCCCGCCATCTCATCAGGATTTTGGTATGCAAACTTCCCATGCACATTGTCCTTTTTAGAAATTCCGCTTTGAAATACTTTTTGAGGTGAAGTTGCTGCCGTTTTAATCAACTTATGTGAAATCGGGATGCTCAGTGTTCTTGAAATTTTCTCGGCAAAGTTCTTAACCAATTCACCTGATTCTGTTGGCGGAACATAAAGTATCATATCAAACGTGGTATTCCCGTAATACTTCTTGAATGCCATTAGCGTTAGACGAAGCAACCAGTCGGGGAAATCCCCACCGCCTTCGTATTTTGAATGTCTTAAGGCAGCACCCACATTTGAAACTCCGTAGTAAGATGCAGCCACGCCATTAACGATTTTGCTCTTAGTGGTTTCTACTTCCAACACCGGAAAAAAGGTTTCCCTGAATTCCTTCAATTGCTGTTTCATGGCTTCAGTAGCCATCACCCGCATATGTTGACGTGCATCATTATCACATACGCTACAAGCTCCCTGCCTTTCATCTCCCAAATAATTGCACAGGTATTGCATTCTGCATGTCGAAATACCTGTGTATTCCAACATCTTTTCCAATTCCTGTTTCTGGGCGTTTCTCAGAGTTTCAAAGGCAGTAAGGTCTAATGCCGGGGCATCAGGATTGAAAAAGTATTTTTTGCTTTTACCGCTTAACTGCTCATTGATAATTTTTTGGTCAATTAAGTCTGCAAGGATGACACTTACCTGCGTTTGTTTCAAATTGGTTGCTTTGATAATCTCGTTTCTGCCTAACAAAGCTTTTTTAG
Source organism: Chitinophaga pinensis (assembly GCA_945898275.1). Taxonomy (GTDB): domain Bacteria; phylum Bacteroidota; class Bacteroidia; order UKL13-3; family UKL13-3; genus B1. The sequence goes on from CAMDHZ010000042.1 coordinate 8,047, forward strand.
TCACAGCAATTACTTTTTCATACTTGGCAACAGCAGGTTTACTTCCATCAATAAACGCCCTTGGCAATTCCGAATCTTCATTGGGGTTATATAAGAGAATGGCAAATGCTTCCTCACCATCACGACCGGCGCGACCAATTTCCTGATAGTAATGAATAGGTGATTGCGGAACTTGTGTGTGAATGATAAACCGAATATCGGGCTTGTCAATACCCATACCCAATGCATTGGTGGAAACAACGCAATCGTATTTATTATTGATGAAGTCGGTTTCTACCCGCATACGACTTTCTGCATCTAGCCTTCCGCTGTAAGCTGCTGAGTTGAATTTTAAGAACTGCAACCAGTTGGAGAAAATATCCGTGTTGGCTTGCGTTCCGGTATAAACTATGCCAGTTTTTTTCAGTTTGGGAAAATATTCTGCCAACCAAAAGAATTTTTCATCTTCACTTTCCACATGTACCACAAACAAGCGAATGTTAGAACGCATCAATTGCCCACGAATGGGTATCAAATCGGTGCCAACTTGTTGAATAATATCTTCCTGCACCCGTGGGGTGGCTGTAGCGGTGGTTGCCAATACCGGGAAATTCTTGGGCAATAATCGAACAAGGTTTACAATCCTACGGTAATTAGGGCGGAAACTTTGTCCCCACATGGAAATACAATGTGCTTCGTCAATCACCACCATTGCCATTTTCATTTCCCTTGCGGCCATTATCCACGCAGCATTCTCCATGCGTTCAGGGGCTATATATAGAATATCTAACTGGTTATTTTGGGCTTTGGAAATGACATCGGCATTCTCTGTATCGTCCTGGTTGGAATTAATCGCTGCCGCACGGATACCCTTGGCTTGCATACTCCTCACCTGATCTCTCATCAAGGCTATAAGTGGAGAAAACACAATGGTAACACCTTGTAGTTGGGTGGCCGGAAACTGAAAGCACAATGATTTGCCAAATCCTGTTTTCTCAATGAACAGCACACGTCTGCCAGCCAACAGATTTTCAATAACCTGCCATTGCAAATCGTGAAACTGCTTGAATCCAAACAGTTTTTGTAATTGTACTTCGGCTTGTTGTCGCGTCATTTGTCTGAACTATGATTTTTAATGATTTTTGGATTACCTTGATTTCTTTGTTTGAACTAGCTTTTAAGTAATCATTTAAACTCTAAACTTTTAGCAACTAAATTAATTAACAGTCCCACCTCTAAGTCATACGCTTCCAAATAGTTGGTGGCTTGTGCCAGGTGCACTTCTTCTAGTATAATGAGTGCCTTCAGCTCCACATTACGACATCTTCCACAAAAAAAATCAACCCTGCGGGTGCCAATATCAATGACTTCGTAGCAAAAACACATTCCCATTTCACGCTGCTTGCCCAGCCACTGCCTTTCCATTTCTATAGCCAATGCTCGCTGATATATTACTTCCTGAAAACCATTGTCTAAGGCACTATGAACCTTCAAGGAACAGCCGACCATTATATGTTTCACTTCTTCGTATTTCATACTAATCCTATTATTAATGTATATGTTCTTCTGGACAAAAGGATTCAAAATAAATACGCTCAGCGCCTTGAATGTATTTCATGTGTTGAAAATACTGAATAACAAGGAATTATGCAACTTTTCGGCACATATATTATTAACAATCAATTAATTAAAGAAAGCAATAGGGCTTTTAGACAGATTGACGTCATGCAGCTACCCGAAGATGGCGATTTTCACCACAAATGCTGATGCGGAGAACCACACATTAATTAACCAGAAATGTGTCTGCGGAGCACTGAACCGCCATTTTTGCCAAACCGGTGTTAGCGGTTCGGGCTTTTTTCTCAATCGTCATTTTCCTTAGTTATTGAAAGTTTTGTGCTTCTTTTACTGTAAATGCTTTGATGTCATTTGTTGGTGCGAAATATATCTTTTTTGGTGCAGGTAAAAGTTGCTTTTCTTCTCCCATTGCAAAGCCGAGTTTATAGCCAACATTATCGTCTGTTGTCAAGAATACGTTGTCGTGTTCGGTATCGTCTTCTGGAATGAACAACATAACTTTTTTATTTGCTGACTTTTCAGTTATCCAACCTTTAGCTTGTCCAGTCGTTTCCCAAGCTGTAACATCAAATGACTTGTCAAAACCCATCGGACTATGAACATAGTTAACGAAGTAACAATAAATTTCAAATTCAATGTCATAGGGAAATGTTATAGCAAATTGTCTTTCGCTTAACATATAAAGTCGTGGTAGTGCCTGAAAACTTTTCTTGTTATACATATTACAAAAGCCAGTCAAAATACTGTCCATTTCTGACTTGGATATCTTGTCAACGATTACAAGTTTGTCATTTGGTTTTTCTTGTGTTGGCAAGTGTTTATTTGATGGTCTGGTTGTGTATCTGTCGGCTTCTGGTTTTTGTCCCGCTGGCATAAAAGCCTTAAATGCAAAAATTAAAACTGCCACACCGATTATTATTAAAACCATTATCATATTCTTTTCTTTATTTGGTTGTTCGTTGGATTGTATCGTCATAACCGGACCGCTAACGGTTCTTAATAAACATCAGTGCAGCTTCGCCCAACGTAGGTTAAAATTACGGAACATGTTTTTATTGACCGCGAGCACGAAACGAAGGAAGGTTAAAGCCGTATTGCGTTTATTTTGTGTTAGGCACACGTTTTTTTTAATTTTTCACGTCAATCGTAAACGATGTCTTCACTTTTTCTCCTTTGTGAACAGCGGGTCGCCAGCGAGGCATGTTTTTAATAATTCCAGCTGCTATTTTATTGAAGTCTGCATTCTTACCGTAGGATACTTCTACATTACTAACAGTTCCATCTTTCTCAATCACGAAGGTGATGAAAGATTTAAGTCCTTTCTCGAGATCTAGTGAATCAAGCTGTTCCTTGCAGTACTCATAAATCAGTTTTCTGTTTTCTTCCGAATCGGTCGCTTTATCAAATACTGGCTTTTGGTCGACTGAAGAGTAGTTATAAGTGTCCGAAGTTGCATTTGGATCAATTGGAACAACCTGGGAGTTCGCTGAAAATGTTATGAATATGATTGTCAATATTGTCAGTAAGTATTTCATAGTAATGTTTTTTCAAATGTTTGCCAACGGTTTGGCACTTCTTTTCTTCGTCCATTTGTTGGTCAGTCGTGCGTTGGGACAGACACACTTTTTGCCAAGTTTTGGCTTGCGTGTCGGCTTGATCAACTTGGCAATGTGTGTGGCTGTGAGGGGTTGGGTTATTCATTGTCAAAGTATTTGTTTACATAGTCTAATGGGATTTTTTCTTGTTCAAATCTCCAGTTGTTTGTTTTCAAAATCTCGTAAAGCTCTTGTTCTTCGTCTGACAAGTTAAGTTTTACGGAAATATTTGTTGGCGTTCCATTATCGTCTTCAAAAAAAGTGTCAAAGGCTTTCTTGTCCATTAAAACACTTCTTGTATGCGGAAAGTAAGTCCTGAATTGTGAAAGAATTTCAAAGCCTTGAACGTCTATGTCTCCCCAATAAAGTAATTTAAGATTGTCAAGCCAACGTACATTTTTAAGATTGAAAACACTAAATCCACTACCAAAAATTGCAATGGTGTCATTCATTTTTGGAAGTGTCAAAGTGGTGTAAAGTGTTGTCTTGTTCTCTACGACCAATACTTTTTTAATTGATAAGTTAAGCTTTTCAAATTGGCTAACTGGAACAGCAATATCATCAATTCCCGAAAAAAATCTTTCCGATATTGTTTTGTCAAGAACCTTAAACCGAATTTGAGGTTCAGCATATTTTAAATTAAACCTATTTTCAAATTCTTTTTCTTCACTTTTTACGTGTTCCGAGATTAGAACATCTAGCAGTTCCCTGATAATGCTTTTGTTTCTCTCGATAAATTTTGTGTGAACTTTTATCGGCAATTCTCTAATATATAAATTTGGTTTTGGATTTTGTTTAAAGTATTGACACACTTGCAAAATGTTTTTCCATTCGATCCCATTCTCAATAATCTTTCTAGGACTTTTAATTATCCAATCTTTGAGTTCAGGGAATTCCAGAAGGATTATCTCAACATTTGATTTGAAAGAATCTACTTCATTCTCTTTACCTAAAAATTTCAAAAAATCATTTTCATTATCAAAGTAAATTGAAATTGGCAAATCTTGAGTTCCTAAATGCTTGGTCTTTATTTTTTGAAATTCCAATGTATAGCCAAAACCCTTTTTCTCCTTTGAATGGCTATGAATTTGTTGAATTTCTCTTTCAAATTCCGACAGTGAAGATTTGGTGTACGACTTATCGCCACGAATAACCAATTTCTCAAAAGGTCGCTGTTCAACCAAAGATTGAAGAAATGAAATGTACTTTCTTTCTGTTTTATCCTTTATTTCCTTTGGTGTAATCATTGAGTCATACAATTCGCTTTTTCTTCTTTGAATTGTTCAATTGGCATATCATAGAGCCAAGATTGTTTTTCGTCTTTTATTTCAACATAATGAACATAGGAAATATTATCTTCAACGATATGTAAGTCATTCAAGGGGGTTACAACAAGTAGTTGAAGGTGCAGCTGCTTGCAAAGTGAAAGTAAATATTTGGCTTTCTCTTCATCTTGTGCCTTGAAGGCTTCATCAATAGCGACAAACCGAAAAGATTTAGACTCTAAACCCTGATTATATTTAGTTAAGCCAAATTGATAAGCTATGGCAGAACCTAATATTGTGTATGTCAACTGTGCTTTTTGTCCGCCAGATAATGCACCCATTCCTTCATAAGTTTTGAATTTGGCATTTGTTTCCTTGTAAAATTCTTCGGCTTTGTAACTAAACCAAGAACGAACGTCCATTACTTTTATACGCCATTCTATTTTGTCTAATTTCTCAATAAATGGTTGAACATGATTATTAAAATGATGCTTTCTGCCTTCATTGTTTTTCTCCATTTGGTAAACATTTGGTACGGCTTCTTCTAAAAGCTTTCTAAATTCCTTTACTTCATCATTAATCTTGTTAGGAGCAACAAGTTGGATATAGGTTTCGGGTTTACTTTTGAAGTCAATCTCTTTTAAAGATTCATTCAAATGTTTGATGTTTTCTTTGATTGAATCTGACCAGTTTTCAAAGAACATTCTGAAATCACCAACTTTGTTGGTAATTGTTTCTTGCAAATAATCGTTGAATTTCTTTTCAAACTTTGGAAGGTTATCATTCTCCAACTTAGCAAGGAAGTTTTGATATTCACTGATTAACTCTAAATGTGTTGAATCGGGTAGAGAATTAACATCAGAACGCCAATCCTTGAATTTGCTTAATATAGCTTCTGAAGGCTGTTTAAAATCGTTTATCTTGTTGATTACTTCTCTTTCTTTCCTTTGCTTCTGTTCTTCAAGTTCTCTTGTTTGTTTTGAATTTTCCATTTGGAATCTCTCACGACTTGATTCAAAGGTTGCGTATTCAATATTCAGCAAATCGGAATGTTGTTTTTCAAACATTGAAACATCAACAATTCCCAATGGCTCATAAATAGATTTGTTACTCCTGATTGATTTTTCAATAGAACCAACTTCATTTTTCTTGGTAAATATTTCTTGCTCCTTATCGGAAATTTGAACTTTTGAAAGTTGGTTTAAAGAGTCTTGAACCTTTTTTAAATCCTCTTGTAATTGCTTTAGACGATTGTTCGTTTTTTCTAATTTTTCTTTCTGTTCTGTTTTTTCTTGTATATCGTTCGCATACGATTGCCAGTTTATGTCATCATATTTTTCAAACTTTGAAAACAGGTTATGGCATTCATCCTTGAATATGCCTAAGTTTTTTATCTCGATATTTTTGTTTGCAATCGCTTTCTTCTTTTCTGTTTGTTGATTTTGAAGATTGATTAATTCTTTCTTTAGAGAGGAGAGTTTTTCTTTGTTATCCCATCCCAATACAAAATTTTCCTTTCGAGTTATATGAGGCCGGTCGTCTTTTTCGTGTTTGCCCCTTTTGAATTTTATCAATCCATTTTGAGTAATTGCCATTTCGTGGAATTGCTCAAATTCCGAAAGATTCTCTACGCAAACAAAATCAAATTGAGATTCCAAATAGTTCTCAATCCAATCGCAATATTGTGTTTTTGGCTTAATTTCAATTTTATTGATTAATGACTTTTCGTTAAGTATTTTGTTCTTGAAATTTTTAAGATAGTCTTGGTCTTCATATTTGTCGTAACGAATTCTACCTTTCAAATTATTGCTGTTCACATATTGATTCACTGATGAATAGTACTTTTGTGGAACAATCAATCGTAATGCAAAATTGTGAAGTACTTTCTCAATTGATGATTCCCACTTCATTTCATCATCCTTTACTTTAATCAATTCTCCAATAAATGGGATTTCTTCTCGATTTGCCCCAATGTGTGAAATGATTTCATCTCGTATTTCGGCTTCACGCCCTGCTATATTATTTTTGTTTTCTTGAAGAGTTTTTATAGTTTTTACTAAATCTTCGGTGTCTTGTTTTAGTTTATCTTCTTCATTCTTAAATGCACGGAGATTTTCAATTTCTATATCAATATTATTTTGCGTGATTTGTTTTAACTTCTTCGCACTTTCTCTGTTCGTGTTAAAAGTTTCTTCACTTGGGTTGGTGATGAAGTCGATGTTTTGGGCAATTTTATTGTAATCATCAAGTTTTCGACTTCTGTTGTCTTTAAGGGTTTGAAGATTTTTAATATCCTTCTCTAAATCTTTGATTTTACTTCCTACTTCATCTTTTTCAATCGAAATCGAGATAGTTCGTTCTTCTTGTTTTAGTTTTTCCTCCTTATCACGTAAATCAGTTAACTCATCATTTAATCTTTGCAACTCTTCTTTACATTTCTCCAGTTCTTTTTCACCCAACTCAACACCTTTAGTTGCAAACCAATAAACTGCCGTTTCTTTCGACTTTTCCAATCGAAATAAATCCGCTTTGATATTGGTCAGTTCTATTGCAATCTCATTAATTGGCCTTAGTTGTTCAATTTGTTCTTTAGCCTTTTCAATGTTGGTTTTAGCATCCATTAAAGTCAAGAAACTTTCTTTAAGTTGAATGAATTCTGCTTCCGCATCTTGTTCTTCCAACATATTGGTTCTTATGAAATCATCTAAGTCTTCCAATACTTTTACCCCAACAACTTGATTGAACAAAGTCAACGCTTTTGTTGAACGCATACCAAATAAGTCCGCCATTCTTTCTGCATAAGCAGTAGGTCCATCTATGAACTCAATTTTCTTCTTCGTGACATTCGAGTTGTACTTTTTATCTAAAACCTTTTTCCAATTTCCTTTTGAATCGAATTGATCAAAATCAGATTCTACTTCCAGAGGAACGTGAGCAATTCCGAATTGCCGCCTTAATTCATTATTCGAAAACCAACGTACTTGAAAAAGTGTAATTTGTTTTTGGTCTGCATTGGAGAATGAAGCAAGAATTACTGAATAGGTGTTTGTATCACGCAATTTTTGTGTAGAAGTAGAAGTTTTTCCTTCTTCTTGAATGTTTCCGTAATGCCCCAACACATAGGTTTCTTCGGTACGGTCGCCTTTCTTCTCAACACCCGAAGATTGATTGTAAAAACGGTCTTTCTTTGCAGGAACAATTAGAGTAAGCAATGCATCAATGTATGTGCTCTTTCCAGATGCGTTTGCACCAGTCAAAAGTGAATTATTCCCATTCGGATTTATTCTAAAAACCTTTTCATTAAATGTTCCCCAGTTGTAAACTTCCATATATTGAAGTCTGAACCCCGCTTTGTCGGAACTTGTACTAAACAGACTCAACATAATCTTTTAACTTATTTTCAAATTCTTGTAAAATATCAAGAGTGATTTTTTCTTTGATAATTCTATGTATTTGGTATTTCGTTTCATTGTCTTTCTTGTTTATTTCTTTTAAGTAGCCCAAATCAACAGCCGCATTGATATACTTATCAAGTTCTTTTATGAATTTGACTTTGTTATATTTTTCTGGAAGAAATAATTCTAACTCCTCGTTTATTTCTGTATTTGTGATAAATTTTTCGGTTGCCAATTGTGTAGGATTGCTGTCAAAATCTTCTAGGCTTTGTCTTAGAACAACAAGCACAATAGAGGTTTCAAAGCCGATTTGTCGTCTTTGTACTAATCCGAGAGTGTTACCTTCACTATCTTCAAGTTGCTTTACAAAAGCAAATCCTTCATCTTTTTTAACGATTAACTCTAAACCAATTTTACTAATGTAGTCCTGGATTTCAGTTTGATAATTTATTACATCATCCCATACATTGGAGTTTCGTTCTACGGTTGCTTTTAATAACCTTACAATGACTTTGCTATAAGGAGTAATATGCTTTTCTAAACTGCTCATTTGGTCAAAATAATTTCAGGGATTTTAATTTGTTTGCGGTTGTCCGCATCAAAAATGATACTTTGGGTTTTATCAGGATTGATAATGTGTTTGAATTCCTTCACAATGCCTATGTAACCGAACAACTCAGGCAACCCTTTTTCAAGACCACCATAATTTTCGACAATTTCTAAAAGTGTGGACTGCGACTTTTCTTTAAGTACATCTTTCACCCTTTTTCTCAACAATTCTTTATCAATATTAGACTGTGAAAACAGTCGTCCTAATTGATTAGATGATGTAATGTCTTCATTAGCAATTTTGGGTCTATTGGTGTATGTAACTTCTTCAGATTGCTCTTTCGTGAGTTTGCGTTCAAATGGAATATTTATATCTGTTGCTGTTTCTAATTCAAATGAAATATCAGGCTTGTTCTTGGATTTACTGATTTCTACAAGTTGCTTCTTAATGTCTTGAATTATTTTTTTCGTGGCTTCTGATTTAGAACTTTCATTCTCACGAATTATGCGGCTTAGTTTTTCAGCCATTTTATCATTGGCTTTGTAAACTTTTTGTCCTGAACTATGGAGATGTTTTTTCATTCCTATCAGGAATGTATCCCTTACTGAGATTGATTTTTCTTCTAAGGTTGTGTATAAATCTTTGGTCAGGCTTTCCCATTTGTGCTGTAAATCTGGATTCAATATGAATGACCAGAAGGCGTAAAAGCTTTTTCCTTGTTGGCTTTCTTTTAATGATTCAAGTGCATCAAAAGTAAATTCCAGTATGTCACTCTTGGATAAGCTTCCATCAGCGTGTTTTTGATAAATCCCTTTTGTAATTTCTTTAAAGTTGTCTTCAACTTCTTTAAAGTCGGATAATAATTCTTTAGCGGATTGATTGAGTTGATTAAAACGGGGTACGATTTCAAATTCTTCAAATACTTTTACGTCTTCTCCGATTTTTATTCGTTGAATTTGTTGTTCAATTTCTAATTTTTTCTCTTCCAACAACTCTATACGCTTTTCGGCATCTTCATTAGTGAACTCAACCAACTCTTTTAATTGATTCAGTATGTTGTTGAATTTGGATTCAGTACCAACAAACTCTTCCTTTTTTAAACTTGCCAACCAATCTATGGTTTTACTTGAATGTGAAGATAGTTCATAAAAAATTTCACCTTGTTCATCAGGATAATTCGTCAAAAAGCCATTGTTAGTCCAGTTTTGAATATACTTTTTGGCTTTATCTTCATAGGTGTCAAAAAAATTAATTTCATTTTCTTCATCGATTTCAATTCTCTGTCCTTCTAAAAAGTCCGCTAATTGAGAATGAATATTCTCAGATGAAATGGAGTTTTGTTTATTAACGAAAGTTCTTACTAGAAATTCAATAATCATTTCTCTGTTTCGTAAACGTAACAAACCAACACTTGGAGAAGTGTTTAGCGTGTTTAGTATTTGAGAAATGTCTGCCATTTATAATTACTTTCTGTGCGTTGGAAAAAATTCAGGCTCTTTTGCTTGCGAAGCGGTCGCCCGTGCGTTGGGGCAAGCAAATGCCTGAATGTGCGGTTGGCATTTTATTTCTGTCGTTCATTTTGTTCACTGTCGTTGTCTTTTTAGCATTGGTGGTAATCGGGTCATACAGGGGAATCTCACCACTACCTTCCCACAGAACCGTGCGTGAAAGTCTCCCTTCACACGGCTCTTCATGTTGTTAAGTCACTAAAGATATTCAGCTTCACGGACATACCAATAACCAAAGTGCAAATTAATTGGGTCGTTCCCTGTATTTCGTGCGCAGGTATTG
>CAMDHZ010000043.1 GCA_945898275.1 Chitinophaga pinensis
ATTTTCAGTTAGAGACACGGGTATTGGTATTAAGGAAGCACAACAAGAAAGACTTTTTAAAGCATTTACACAAGCAGACACTTCAACCACCAGAAAATTTGGAGGGACTGGGCTAGGATTAACCATTTCAAATCTCCTCGCCGAAAAAATGGGAGGAGGAATCTCTTTAATTAGTTCACCTGGGGTAGGTTCAACCTTTTACTTTGATATTGAAACAAACTATTTAGAACAAATCTCAAATGAAGTTTTAGGTGAAAATCAGGAAAAAAACAACCCTGAAAATCAAACTAAAACAAATCTAATTCCAAGAATTGTTGTAGCGGAAGATATTGATTTAAATATGGTTTTAATTAAAGCGGTATTAATTAATATTTATCCTAATGCCATCCTAATTGAGGCCAAAAATGGAGAAGAAGTACTAGAATATATTAAACAAAATTCTGTAGATGTAATACTTATGGATGTTCATATGCCAATTATGGATGGAATAGATGCTACTTTACTAATTAGGGAATTTCAGAAAAATTTAAACTATAGAACGCCCATTATTGCTTTGACTGCAGGTGCTTTAAAAGAAATAAAAGAAAAATGTTTTGATGCTGGGATGGACAACTTTCTAACCAAACCTGTTGATGCAAATACATTAAAGCAAGTTTTGTCAGAATATTTATAGTGCGCAATTGAATGTTTGGGATTATAAAATAAACCTTATTTTCGTTGCAAAGACGCTAATGTATGAGCCAAATATTGTTCCTTATAATTGCAGGTATTGCTATTTACTTTTTTACCAAGAACCTTGGAAAAATTAGAAGAAACATTCTCTTAGGAAAAGACATTGATTTATCAGATAATAAGCCACTACGATGGAAAACCATGCTGAGAGTTGCATTTGGTCAAAGTAAAATGGCTGTCCGACCTGTTCCATTCATTTTACACCTAATCGTTTATGTTGGTTTTGTTCTCATCAATATTGAAGTTGTTGAAATTCTCATTGACGGTATTTTTGGAACCCACAGAGTTCTATCTTTTTTAGGTCCAGTTTATGATTTAGCAATAGGATTCTTTGAAATTTTAGCATTTGGTGTTTTAGTGGCTTGTGTTGTTTTTCTAACCAGAAGATATGTTGTAAAAATTGCAAGGTTTCAAAGTCCAGAATTAAAAGGATTTGCTAACCAAGATGCCGCTACCATTTTGTTCATAGAAATCATTTTGATGGCTGCCTTATTAAAAATGAATGCGGCAGATCAAATTTTACAAGCTCGCGGAGAAGAACATTATTTGAAAGCCGGCGCTTTCCCCATTAGTTCTTGGCTAATTGTTCCAATATTTAATGGTTTGAACCTAAGCAATGCAACCCTCATTTTTGCTGAACGTGCTGCTTGGTGGTTTCATATCCTTGGCATTTTTGCCTTTATGAATTATCTTCCTTTTTCCAAGCATTTTCATATCATTATGGCTTTCCCCAATACTTGGTACTCAAACCTAAAAGCAAAAGGCGAGTTCAATAATATGGCTAGTGTAACGCAAGAGGTAAAGTTAATGCTCGACCCAAGCGCAGCAGTTCCAGAAGGCTACCAACCCCCAACCAGTTTTGGTGTAAAAGATGTAACCGACCTTACCTGGAAAAACTTAATGGATGCCTATACCTGCACAGAATGCGGAAGATGTAGTAGCGTTTGCCCACAAAACCAAACGGGTAAGCTATTGTCTCCACGCAAAATTATGATGGATACGCGTGATAGGTTGGAAGAAGTGGGTAAAAACATAGACACCAATAAAGGCACCTTTGTTGATGATAATAAAAACCTACACAGTTACATTTCCGAAGAAGAACTTTGGGCATGTAATACCTGTAATGCATGTGTAGAAGCTTGTCCAATTAACATTAATCCAATGGAAATTATCGTAGAAATGCGCAGGTTCAAAGTAATGGAACAGAGTTCAGCTCCAAGCTCTATCAATAATATGTTTGCTAACATGGAAAATAATCAAGCCCCTTGGCAATTTAGCCCAATGGATAGAGCAAATTGGACGAAGGAAGCTTAGGCTTTAATTGCCCAACGCAATTTAGCCGACCTTGCCCTTGGATTACCGCCAACTTCTTTTGCCGATGGCCTAATGGGGTCTGGAGCTACAGCGCTATAAATGCCTTGTCTGAAAAAAGTTTGAAATGCCTTTTTTACTCTTCGGTCTTCACCTGAATGGAAGGATAGAATTGCAACTTTTCCGCCAGATACCAAAGCGTCAGGCAGTTTACTTAAAAACGAATCAAGAACACCAAATTCATTATTAACAGCAATTCGCAAAGCTTGGAAACTCCTGGTACATGATTTTTTGACTAATTCAGGTGCTATAAAATCAAGCGCTTCTTTAATTATGTTTTTTAATTGATGTGTAGTTTCAATGTGTATTCCTTTTTTTAGTTGTAACATGATTGCCTCCGCAATTTCTTGAGCATAAGGTTCATCAGCATTTTCTATGAGTATTTGTTCCAACTCAACTTTCGAAAGCGTTTGTAAAAAAGCCGCAGCCGATTTTCCACTTTTGGGGTTTAATCGTAAATCTAAAGGGCCATCTATTTTTAAAGAAAAGCCACGTTCGGGGTTGTCAATTTGCATGGATGAAACGCCTAAATCAGCTAAGACAAAATCCAATAAACCTGCTTCATGCACAATTAAATCAATATGGGCAAAATTCATTTTCCGAGGAAAAAACACATCTGACCCATATCCCAAAGCAGCAAGTCGATTGGTGGTTTTTGGCAACTCAAAAGGGTCAACATCAGTAGCATATAATTTGCCGTTTGGCGATAGAAGCTTTAACATCTCCAAACTATGTCCTCCGTAACCCAAGGTGGCATCGAGCCCAACTTGCCCAGATGTTATTTGTAGTACTTCCAGAATTTCATTTACACAAATAGAACGGTGCATTCCAGCTGGGGTGGCCCCTTTTTCTTTTATTCTTTCTATGTCATCCGCATACTTTTCGGGCTGTAACTCTTTATATTTCTCTTTAAACACTTTTGGATGTGTCCCTTTATACCTTAGCCTTCGTTGGGGTTTTGGATCATTATTTTCCATTTGGTAAAACTACTATTCTAAAATTAAGTTAATGGAAAAAATAAATCCAAGTTGATATATAGTAAAAGAGCGCTAGTGGGGCTATTAGCTAACCATAACTGGTTTATAAAAGTCGGTTTGTATACAATACACTTAAACAATAAACAATTGGTATTTATCCTAATCCAGCAAAAGAACAGTTTAACATAAGCCATATCCCGAGTAAAACTAAGATTCAACTTCTGAGTATCGAAGGAAAGGTTTTACTTACCAAATGGAGCGAAAATGACACAGAAGTTATAGACACAAAAGATTTGTTACCTGGCTTATACTTGGTAAGCTTAGAAATAGAAACCCAATTATATCTGAGCAAAATTCAGGTTATTCAATAGTTGTTCACTAGTTAAAAAAACCCCATTTACAATGTATTTGGGGTTTTTCTTTTACAAGATTTTACTAAATTGCCTCGGTTATTAAAAAACAAGTTATGAGCGATTTTAGAGTAAGAACAATGGCTGAAGTTGCAGCAGCGGGCGAGGAAGCAGAAATTTTGTTTTGGGTAGGCTGTGCCGGTAGCTTTGATGAGCGTGCGCAAAAAATTACCAAAGCAGTAGCAAAGATTTTGCATCAAGCTAAAATCAACTTTGCAATTCTTGGAACAGAGGAGGCGTGCACTGGTGACCCAGCCAAACGCGCAGGTAATGAGTTCTTATTTCAAATGATGGCCATGCAAAATATCACTACATTGAACATGTATGGTATTAAGAAAATTGTAACTGCTTGCCCACATTGTTTCAATACCCTAAAAAATGAATACCCAGAATTAGGTGGAACTTATGAAGTATTGCATCATACAACTTTAATAAATCAGTTACTAAGCGACAATAAAATTAGCATTGCTGGCGGTAGTTTTGCTGGAAAACGAATTACTTACCATGACAGTTGCTACCTTGGTAGAGCAAATAACATCTATGAAGCCCCAAGAGAAGTTATTCAAAAACTTGATGCTGCCTTAGTTGAAATGAAACGCAGTAAGGCAAATGGATTATGCTGTGGAGCAGGTGGTGCACAGATGTTTAAAGATGCAGAAAAGGGAAGCAAAGAAGTAAACCTTGAAAGAGCAGATGACATGCTTGAAAGCAATGCAAACATTGTTGCTGCCGCTTGTCCGTTTTGTATGACCATGCTTAGAGATGGTGTTAAACACCACAATAAAGAAGCTGAAGTTGAAGTGAAAGATATTGCCGAACTTGTGGCTGGTGCTTTAGACCTGTAAAATTAATTTCTAAATTTCCTAAAATAAGTCGACCCGCAATTGCTTGCAGGCCGACCTTCCTTGCTTACTTATTGTATTGCTACAACAGTTTCTTTTATTCAGTAATTGACTTTTTATTTTGACTAAAACTCAAATATAAAATAATTACCAAATTAATAATAATTGTTACTTAAAGTAATAATTAACATCATCATGTAATGAAATAAAGCTAAACCTTGCAGACACGATGCACCTAGGTTTAAAAATAAAAATTGCAAGAGTTGGTAAAGGACTGACCCAAGAACAATTGGCAGAAAAAATTGATAAAACTAGGCCACTAATTAGCAGCATTGAGCAATCTGGAAAAGTAAATCATTATACACTCAAGAAAATCTGCAAAGTTTTAAACTTGGATATCAATACATTAGAAAATAGCAGTGCTGAGCCGCAGGAGTACTACAATGTAAAAGACCAAAACAAACTACAAGACCAATTAAACCAAATGAGCCTCGAACTGAGTTATCTTAAAAATTTAGTTGAATCTCAAAAAGACCTTATTACTTCATTAAAAGGGCAAATCATTTTATTACAAAAAGGGAAATAACCAACGCAATTCGTTTGGCTAATTTTTCCTATAAGTAATATAATTTATCAAAACACGCCTAAATCTTGATTTGTATTCTGACAAAATATTATCAATTAATTGGAATCATCTTCCTCTTTCAATTTCAGAATTTGATCCAAAGCATCTGGCACAACATCGCTACATATTGTAATAAAGTCACCAAGCTCTGCATGCTTAATCGCAAATTCAATGGCCTCGGATTCCTTCTTTATCACAGTCAGCTTTTTATTTGGGTCTATTTCAAAAATACCTTTAGTAATTAATTCAATAATTTCTTCCTCGGTTCGCCCACGCATGTTTTTATCTTGCCTGATAATAATCTCTTGAAACATTTTTGCAGCTTGCCTACCCAATGCAATTGTGTCTTCATCCCTTCTATCTCCAACACCGGCAATGATTCCAATATGCTTTGCATTAATTTTTGCCAACATATCTCCAATTGCTTCAAAGCCTGCGGTATTATGTGCATAATCTACCATCACCTCAAAGCGTTTAAACCTAAAAATATTCATTCTTCCAGGAGTTTGTGCAGGGCCGGGAATAAATGTTTGCAGTGCTGTGCGCATGTCTTCTATTTTAAACTGACGGATAAATCCTGCTAATAAGGTTGGCAATACGTTTTCAATATTATAGGTAGCGCGTCCACCAAAGGTTAGCGGAATATTTACCACTCTTTCTACCCTAATTTTCCAAGTACCTTTTGCAATAGTAACATAACCATTCTCACAAATAGCAGCCAAACCTCCAGCTTTCATGTGCTCTTGAATAATTGGATTATTTTCATTCATACTAAAATAAGCCACCTTACAATCTAGGTCTTTTGCCATAGATACAGTCCACTTGTTATCTGCATTTAAGATGGCATATCCACTAGGCATAACACTCTTAGGAACTACCGACTTTGCTCGTGTTAACTGCTCAATAGTATCTATGTCTTGCAAACCTAAATGGTCTTCAGCAATGTTAGTTACAATGGCTAAATCGCAGCGATGAAAACCTAATCCTGCTCTTAAAATACCACCTCTAGCAGTTTCTAATACAGCAAAATCAACAGTTGGATCTTTAAGCACAAATTCTGCACTAACAGGACCTGTGCAATCTCCTTTCATCATCATTTGATTTTGAATATAAACCCCGTCTGTTGTGGTGTACCCAACTTTATATCCCATGGTTTTAACCATATGTGCCATTAATCGGGTGGTAGTGGTTTTACCATTGGTGCCTGTAATTGCAATAATTGGAATTCTTGCGCTTGTTCCAAGAGGGTATAACATATCTATCACTGGCTCTGCCACATTTCTAGGTAAACCCTCCGTTGGATCGATATGCATTCTAAAGCCAGGAGCTGCATTAACTTCTAAAATAGCCCCACCATTATTTTGAATAGGTTCAGACAAACTAGGTGCCATGATATCAATACCACAAATATCCAATCCAATGATCCTGGCAATTCTTTCGCACATAAAAATATTATCAGGATGAACATAGTCTGTAATATCAGTTGCCGTTCCTCCCGTGCTTAAATTTGCGGTTGGCTTCAACCATAGTTCTTCACCTATAGGTAGAATGCTTGCTAGGGTCAAACCTTTCTTTTCTAAAATATCTAAAGTAAAATCATCAATTTTAATACTAGTTAATGTTTTTTCATGACCATAACCTCTTCTAGGGTCTTTATTGGTATTGTCTATTAACTCTTGAATGCTGTGCTTTCCATCACCTAGCACAGAGGCAGGTTTTCTAATTGCAGCAGCCACAAACTTGTAGTTAATTACCAATACACGATGATCAAGCCCTGTTATAAATTTTTCAACAATTACGCCGCGTGAATAAACTTTTGCAGCCTCAAATCCCTTTAAAGCATCTTCGTAGGTTTGCAAATTAGTGGTTGCACCTTTACCATGGTTTCCGTCCACCGGTTTAGTTACCGCAGGAAACCCAATTCGTTCTATTGCTTCTTTTAAAGCTTCCTCTGTATAGACAATTCTACCTTGTGGAACTGGTATTTCTGCGGCTTCTAGTAAATTTTTTGTTTCTTCTTTATTACACGCAATATCCACTGCAATACTGCCTGTTGTGCTTGCTACCGTTGCGCGAATCCTTCTTTGGTTCACACCATAACCTAATTGAACCAATGAGTTTTTATTTAACCTAATAAATGGTATTCCTCTAGCAACAGCCTCATCTACAATACATCCAGTACTTGGGCCTAAGCGCTCTGACTCTCTAATTTCTCTTAAAGTTTGTATATCTTCACTCAAATCATAATCGATACCCTCAATCAAGGCCTCAGCAATCTTCACAGAAGCTTTAGCGGTATAAATACCAGCCTTTTCTTCCATGTAACTAAAAACCACATTATAAACGCCATGCTTGCCTGTGCTTCGTGTTCTACCAAAACCACAATCCATTCCTGCTAAGGTTTGCAGTTCTAGTGCGATATGCTCAATTACATGGCCCATCCAGGTGCCTTCTTCTATCCTGCTAAAAAAGCCACCCAAAACACCTTCGGAACATCGATGCGAATACATGGTTGGAAAGAGCGCTTCTAAACGCTCTCTAAAACCTGGGATTTTATTGGTTGGCCTTTCTTCCATCTCCTCCAAATCCAAGCGCATTTGAATAAGTTTATGCCTTTTAATGCTCCAATAGTTTGGGCCACGCATCACTTTAATGTCAATTACCTTCATATACTGTTAATATGTTTTGGGCGAAATATGAGGCTATCTAATGTCAAAACCTATCTTTGCCGATTAAACGATAATAAATAATAAATTGGAATTACCAAAAGGAAAACTGGTTTCTGTTGGCGGAGCTGAAGATAAAGGAACCGATTTAGAGGAAGGATTTGTTCAACGTAATAGATTAAACTTCTTTGAACTAGGCATTTTAAAGCGAATTGTAAATGAGGTTGGTGGTGAAAATAAGCACATTGAAGTAATTACAACAGCTTCCTCAATTCCAGAAGAAGTGGGTCAAAATTATCTGGATGCTTTCGGAAAAATTGGTTGTACAAATATTGGAATCATGGATATTAGAAAAAGAGAAGATGTTCATAACCCCAATTATATTGAAAGAATTAAAAAAGCTGATGGTGTAATGTTTAGTGGTGGTGACCAATTAAGACTCACTAGTATTTTTGGTGGCACAGAAATTTACCAAATTTTGCACGACCGATATCTGGAAGAAGAAAACTTTGTAATTGCAGGTACCAGCGCCGGGGCAATGGCCATGAGCAATACGATGATTTACCAAGGTAAAAGTGATTTAGCACATCTTAAAGGTGAAGTTCAATTAACCACTGGTTTGGCCTTTGTTGGCAATGTGATTATTGATTCACATTTTGATAAGCGTGGTAGGTTTAATCGTTTAGCACAAGCTGTTGCTAGCAACCCGCAATGCACTGGTATTGGACTTGGAGAAGATACTGGTGTGGTTATTACTGAAGGAAACCAATTAGAAGTTGTAGGCAGTGGTGCAGTTGTTATTGTAGATGGCAAAGATATCTTGCATACAAATATTACTGATGTAGACACAGGTGAACCTATTGCTGTTGAAAATCTAAAAGTTAGTATTATGGTAAGAGGCAATAGATTTTTGCTTAAGCAAAGAAAGTTTATTGCCAATGTAGCTGCAGCAGTTTAGTTTTTGTAGATAGCGGTTTGAACCAACCCATCTGCATGAGACCATGCTCTGTACATGCCGTCGCTGTTAAAGGGGAGTTGAATGTTGCCTTGGGTATCAATAGCAATTAATCCACCTTCTCCACCCATTTTTACCAACTTATCATTCACAACAAATTGACAAGCTTCTGCTAGCGTTAATCCTTTGTATTGCATTAAACAGCTAATGTCATATGCCACCACAGCCCTGATAAAAAACTCGCCATGTCCGGTGCAACTAATGGCACAAGTTTCATTGTTGGCATAAGTTCCAGCGCCAATGATAGGAGTATCACCAATGCGACCATAACGCTTGTTTGTCATACCACCTGTGCTGGTAGCAGCTGCTAAATTCCCTTGCATATCTAAAGCAACTGCCCCAACTGTTCCAAACTTTTTTTCACCCTTTTCAAGTTTTTCGGTATGATCCAATTGATAGCTGTCAGTATCTTTGACGGCTAACCACTGTTGGTATCGTTCTTCTGTGTAGAAATAATCGTTTGGTTCAAACCGAAACCCACAAGTTTGAGCAAACACCTCTGCCTCTTCACCACACAAGTAAACATGTCCAGATTTTTCCTTAATAACACGTGCTAATTGAACAGGATTTTTGATTCGGCTTATGCCACTCACTGCGCCTGCTTCTAAATGCTTTCCTTCCATAATAGAAGCATCCATTTGGTGCGTACCATTATTGGTAAACACTGCCCCACAACCCGCATTAAATAATGGAAAATCTTCCAAACTTATCACTGCTGCCTCAACTGCATCTATTGAATTTCCACCAGTTTTTAGAATCTCTAGGCCAGCATTAACTGCTGATTGAAGTGCATTTCGATAGGCAAATTCTTTTTCTGGTGTCATTAGTGAAGGTAATATGGTACCTGCACCTCCATGAACAGCTATGGCAAAATTTTTCATGGTTCAAAAGTAGGCTTACTAATTTAAATTCATCCGTTCTACAAAATACTATTTACCAAGATGCGATTCGAAAATGGATTTTAGTACTTCTGGTGAAATTGGTTTCTCTAGATAAAAATCTTCGAGATGGTAAAATTTAGCATGTTCTCTGTCTTCCCTGCTTGCAGAACTTGTCACGATATAAATGCAAAGTTTATCAAATAAACCAACTGTTTTCAGCTCGTCTAGGGTTCGCCAAGCATCCCAATCTTGCATGGTTATATCAAGGAGAATGATATCTGGCAAGGCTTGTTTAGACTTGTCTCTTTCTATCAAAGTATTAAATGCTGCATGCCCATCATTAAATGAGGTTACAGTTTGAACCATGTCTGTTAATTCAATGAATTTCTCGGCTAAAAAAACCAAGGTAGAATCATCGTCAATTACCATTACTTCTTTAATGACTTTCATAGGGTAGTTTAATTTTAAAAGTGGTACCTAAATTTTCTTGGCTTTCAACCTCAATCTTTCCGCCCATGACTTCAACTTGTTTGAGTGTCATAAAAAGACCTAAACCTTTTGAATCTTTGCGTGGATGAATAATTTTATACATGCCAAAAATCTTTTCCTTATGTTTAGTTAAGTCTATTCCAATGCCATTGTCTTCAAAACTTATCTCAATAAAACCTTTTTCAACCTTGGCACGGATGTGCAAATAAGAATCGCGTTCCTCTGAACAAAATTTTATGGCATTGGTTAGCATATTTAAGGCAATGCTATCTAAATAGGCTGGAATAGCCTTTAATTCTATTTTTTTATCTACTTCAACTTCTATTTTTAATCCTACTTCAGATGCCAAAGTTGATATACTGATTACCGAATTATTAATTGCTTCCAAGAGGTTTATCTTCTTCCATTCTTCCTTATTAACCAGACTAATATCTAATACCTGGTTTAAATGGGTAATAGTTTCGTTTAAGTTCTCAGATGATTTTAACATCATGGTTAAGTAGGGATGGTTAAAAATTTCTGGAGATTCTATTTTGAGCAACTTCAACAATCCCTCCATGTTGGCAGAATGAGAGCGCAAGTTGTGTGAAACAATATGCGTAAAGTTCCTTAAACGCTTATTTTGCTCTTCCTCTATGGTTAACAGCTTTTCTATTCTCTTAAAATTTTCAACCGCTTCGGTTATATCTAGATTTGTTCCTCTAATACCACGAAGCACTCCTTTACTATCATAGGCAGGTTGACATAGATGTTTGATATGTTTGACATTTCCTTGCTTATCACGAATTCTAAACTCAGTTTTATCCTTTTCTGGAATAGATGTTACATGGTGATGGTGATGTTCAAACTGAGCTTGATCTTCTAGCAATATGATATCGTTCATTAACGCAGGATTGTTTAGAAACTCCTCTGCAGTATATCCTGTAATGTTGAAACAAGAAGGTGAAACATATAATAGTTTCTTATTTTCGTCTTCCCAAAACTCCCAATTATACGTGTTGTTGGCAACTATACGATAGCTTTCTTCAGATAATGCTAGTCTTTCATGCTCTGCAATTCCTTCAGTTATATCAGTAATAATTCCAAACCAAAGTGTACTGCCATCTGCTAGCATTTCTGGGCGAGCATCGCTCCTGCACCAACGAAGTCCTTTTGTTGGAAGTATCACTCTAAATATGCTATGAAAAATGGTTTGATTCTCTGCTGATTCATAAATCTCCTTAGAAACTCTGTCTACGTCTTCTGAATGCACTCTTTTAAATACTAAAGATGCATCTTCTGTTAATTCTTCAGGGTGATGCTCATAAATATCCCACATACCCTTGCTCGAAAAAGGGAAACAAGAACGACCATCTGGATACAATCTATATTGATACACAACCCCTGGAACCTGCGCTACTAGCTTATCTAGCATCTCAAAGGTTTTATCCAACTTAGCCTTTGTTTCAACTTCCCCTGTTACATCTTGTATTGTGCCAAGTGCGCTTAAGGGAGCTCCTTCATCAGAAAAGTAAATCTCGGCACGCTCCTCAACATGGATAATTCGTCCATCTTTTACGTTTATTCTATGTCTAAAAAAATAGGGCCTCTTATCTCTTAATGCCTCTTTAAAAACTAAATCTAACCTATCACGATCTTCTTCATGAACTATTCCCAAAAAAGCATCGTAGGATACTGCGAAATTGGATGGATCTAATTCAACAATTTTATAAATCTCATCAGACCAAATCAATTTGTTATTTTGAAAATCCAACTCCCAATGACCAATCTTAGCTAATCGCTGGGCTTCGTTAAGTAAATGCTCGCTGCGGGTAATTTTCCTTTCCCACTGCTTCCGTTCACTTATATCGGTAACATTCCCAAGCATATAATTGCGAGTGTTAATAGCAATTTTGCTCATGTGAATTTC
Organism: Chitinophaga pinensis; assembly: GCA_945898275.1. Taxonomy (GTDB): domain Bacteria; phylum Bacteroidota; class Bacteroidia; order UKL13-3; family UKL13-3; genus B1. The sequence goes on from CAMDHZ010000043.1 coordinate 11,918, forward strand.
TACCTCAATTTGACGTCCATCTTTGTACAAGTGTTTGCCATAGATATGTTGAACTTGATTTAAAGGCACGGCTTCCCAAATAGCAAGAATTTGGGCATGGTCTTGGTAAATGACATCAAGATCTATGACATTTTTTCTCAATAACTCCTCCCTGCTAAAACCAACCATCTTAACAGCAGCCTGATTAGTCAGCAATATTTGCCCTTCCATGTTTGCCAAATAAACTGCAACAGGCGAGTTTTCAATCAGGGCTTTTAAAATATCAAGGCCTTCAATGGAGTGTAATATTGGATCAGTCATGAAATTGGTCTACAAAAAAATTGTTGCTTAACCAAATTACCATTCTGCACTTGGGTCAATCTTAAATACCTCACTCATTTCTTCCACCAATGGTTCTAAATGAGTAGTATGTTTTCCATATCTTCCTCCATTTACTGCTTGCCAAGTATCCTGCAATGGTATCATTAATCCTGCTTTTAACAAATGTGGCGTAATATTAGCCAACCATTTATCGAACAAAACCTGCTCGCCATCAAATATTCCTGCTTGCTTTAGTTCTTCTTCATATGGGCCGTTTTCAAAAATACCTAAGGCATAATTCCACGCTTCATTTAAAGCTTTTTGCATACGTGTATGACTTTCTTCGTTAGCTGGACCAAGCTTTACAACCCAAGTGTTAGCATGAAACACATGGTACTTAATTTCTCCCTTTACTTTTCTAGCTACTTTAGCCAAAGGCTCATAACTAGAATTGGCCAACATCTCAAATCGCAATTGGTCTGCATGGTCGAAAAGGAAATGACGTATTAAACTAAAATCGTACTCACCATTTGGAAGCTCTACAAATTGACAATTGTGAAACTGTCCTGCACCTCTAGCAAATGCTACTGTGTCTGGCTCTTGCTCTCCCAATTCATGTAACAATTGAAACAAGGCTTGTGATTGCCCAATTTTATCTTGTGCCATACTAGAAAAAGAGATGTCTTCTTCCAGAATCGGTCCTAAACCTGTCCATTCACTATTTCTATGACCAATAATAAGTAGGTCATCTGCCATCTTGTAAAGTAATTCTTTAACTGCTGTATTATTCATAAGTTGATAAATTTATTGAATCGTATGGGTTAATTGAAAATTTAAAAAAACGAGGGTTCAATTCAGATACCTTTCTGTCGCGCCACCAGTTGGTATATAGAAAAGCCTCGGGCTGCTGGGCATATGCGAGGGTTTCATTTTCTTGGTATAAATATAAAGTTATAGAGGTTCCTTTTTCTATGGTACTTCTCATCAACACATCTGCGGCAGTGGCCCACCAATAACCTCTCCAAATGGCTGGAGCAGCTTCTTGTTTTGCAACTAATTTGTATTGTTTTAATTGAATAGATTTTTCTACCAATTTGTCTATTGCAAGGAGCCTTGGTCTAAATTCTTTATATCCAACCAAATTAATTTGCCACAAGGTAAATGCATAAAATACTGTTAAAAAAAGCAAAACAAATTTTGCAATCACCTTGTCTCTGAAAAACATGGAAGAACTAGCAATTGCAATCATGGTGAAAGTTGGCATATATGCCTTTTCCATCATCATCTGAGAATCTCCATGGTAAAATGTTGCGGCTGCAAGGGCAGTAAAACCAATAGCTGCCAATATAAGGCCAACAATTTTTAAAAAAGACTTTTGATGCCAGAAATAGGCAATACTTAATAGGGTTAAAAGTATAGGCCAAATATAAAGTTGAGGCCTCTGTATAAGGAAAGATATTGAGTTCCATTTAAAAAACAGCCTGTAATTAGACAATGCTTCATATAGATTATTATACTGTGCAGCATCATAATTACCTTCATTTAATTTAGACCTTAGCACAGAAAAAATTGCTAAGCCTAAAATGCCTAAATAGGGTATGATTTTTCGAAAAGTTCTAGTTTCTATTATATGCCATGCCAGTGAAAAGGCTAGCATAAAAACAGCGGCAGGATGAGAAAAAATAGCAAACGTAAAACTTAGCACTCCCAGTAGTATTACTTTTATTTTAGTTTGGTTTGAACCAAGGCATGCATAGAATAAAATGCTCCAAGCAATGGCTTGGTGAGTTTCTGTAACAGGATGATAAAAGCTATGTGCAACACCTAGTAACAAAGATAAAACTAAGGCAATGGCAGCTTTTGCTTGAACCAACACAAATTGGATCAAACCGAAAACCAAAGCATATAACACAATATAAGAAGCTGAAAAAACATATAAAATTGTTTTTAAGCTTGCGCCAAGTTTTAGGAAAACATAGGGTAAAAATTGTGGAATTGCAGCACTATACCTTTGCTCTGCTACACTTGGCCATTCTGAATTTACAAGGTTAAAAAAGAAGGCACTACTATCTGTGTTTAAGATTCTTTCTTGTGCAAACATCAAAGACAAAACAAAGCAAGCCAACAACGCTGCGCCACTTAGCCACAGTGCCATTGGCCTGCTTTGATATGCCTGGTTGCTCAACAAGAGTTAGGCCTTAACAGATTTTTTATACTTGTTTATCTTGTCCATTACCTTGTAGCCGCCAGCTTCTCTATATTGCTTTTCTGGAACGGTTTCAAAGATATCAGAATCATCATAATCAGTAGTGAATACGTCTCTTGTTTTAACTACCCAAATGTTTACACTTAGGCCACGGCGACCATATTGCTCCTTCGCGAAAAGTATAGCCATTTCTGCATTGGGTGCATGCACAATTCCAACATGCATGTGTTGGTCGCCACGCCTCTTTTGATGAAACACTTCAAAGGTTTCCCATTGATCCATTTCTTTTAAAGGTTCAATAGCATTATCGAGTTCAATTTCAGCACGTGTTACGCGAGGGTCGAGTGATTTAATCATAGTTTATAGCTTATGCAAATGGAACCATGTATTTAGATTCTGAAGTGTTAAGCGCTTCTCTTACCCAACGCCCGCGTTCTTCTGCATTTCTGCGAACTGCTAAACGCTCTGCATTACAAGGGCCATCGCCATTAATTACTCTTTTAAACTCGTCCCAATCTGGTTCGGTATATTCCCATTTGCCAGTTTCTTCATTTTTGCTGAGCTTAGCATCTGGAACGGTTAAACCTAAATCCCAAATTTTTGGCACATACATATTCAAGAACTGCTGACGCATGTCATCATTAGTTGCCATTTTTACCTTCCAACGCATTAAGATTTCTGTATGGTTAGAGATTTTATCACTTGGACCAAAGAAATGCATGATTGGAGGCCACCAACGGCTGAGTGCTTCTTGAACCATCTTGCGTTGAACAGGTGTGCCTGTTGCAAGGGTAACCACATTATCATGACCGTATTTTAAGTGGAAAGATTCTTCTGTACAAATTCTATCCAATGCCCTGCAATAAGGTCCATAGCTTCCTTTGGCATTTGCAACTTGGTTGATGATTGCACCTGCATCTATTAACCAAGCAATCACACAAGCATCGGCCCATGTAAAAGCTGGATAATTAAACACATTTGAATACTTGCTTTTACCTGTAATTAGGTCGTTAATCATGGCTTCGCGACTTTTCCCTAAGGTTTCGGCTGCGCTGTATAATAATTGGCCATGACCTACTTCATCTTGTACTTTTGCCATTAACGCCAATTTTCTTTTAAAACCAGGAGCGCGAGTAATCCAAGTACCTTCTGGCAAAGCCCCAATAATTTCTGAATGGGCATGCTGCTCAATCATACGTATGAGCTGTTTGCGATATTCTCTAGGCATCCAATCTTTGGGTTCAATTTTTTCACCGCGTGCAATACGTGCTTCAAATTCTGCAAGTTTTTGCATGTCTTCTCCGGCTAAAATACCAGCGGCTTTTTCATTTGGGTCGATGTAAGCGTTTCCGTACATAGTTTTATTTATTATTGGCGTTTGTTATTTATGTTAAATTTTAAGGCTTGTATCCTAAGTCTGTTACTAACTTTTTGCGAAGTCCACCTAGCACAAAATCACTGATGTTCTTAGCTATTTCCTCTGCATTCATTTTACCATCAGGTTTATACCATTCGTTAATCCAATTTACGCTGCTAAGGATGCTTAGCACTGCGAATTTTGGTTCAACCTGACCAAAAATATCTTCCTCAATGCCTTCTTTTACAATTTGCTTAAAACCGTTTTCATATTGATTGCGAAGGGCAAGAAAACTATTTAAGGAAACCTCTGGCAAACTTCTCCACTCATGTAAGAACACAGCACTGCGCTCTTGGTTTTGAGTAATTAAGCGCACATGGTTTAAGATGGCCATTCTAAGCTTTTCCTCAGCATTGAAATAAATATCGTTTACCTCAACAATGGTGGATAAAAACTGCTCAGCCATGTCAAAACAAATGATTTCAAGAATCTCTTCTTTAGATTTTATATGATGATATAGGCTTGCTGCTTCTATATGCATGGCCGTTGCAATATCTCGCATGGAGGCAGCTTGATAGCCGCGTTCCCTAAAGAGCGCTGCGGCAGTTTGCAAAATTTGTGCTTTTCTATTTGAGGTATCTGGCATGTTGCCTAACATTTGTTAGACAAATATAGAAGTTATTGATTATTAGTCAAGCAAATTTTTTTGGTTTCAGTTTGAACCGATTTTTTTACAATAAAACAATAAAAATTTAATATTTAGTGCTAAAGATTGCTTCAAATAAACTTCTCGAAAGTTTTGGTTAAATAAACTTTAAGTATCAATTAGAATGCTATGATTTCTCATCTTAAGAGTATATCATGCAATATGAATACAATTAAAAATCATCAATGGAGTTTCTCAACTATTGGCGGCGTTAAGCGAGTTAACCTAGAAACTGGTTCAGATTTATTGGCCTTAAATAACCTTGACCAAAAACTTTGGACCGCCCTCAGCTGTCCAGTTGAAGGATTAGAAATAGACCCAGAAACCCTTTCCCTTATCGATACAGATCAAGATGGAAACATTCGCGTTCCAGAAGTATTGGCCGCATTAAGTTGGATGTTGTCTTTACTTAAAAACCCCGATGAACTCCTCAAACAATCTGAAACATTGGCTTTAGATGCATTAAATGATTCAGACGAGGCTAAAAATCTTGTGTTAAGCGCCAAACTCATTCTTAAAAATATTGGCAAACCAGATGCAAATGAAATTTCAACAACTGAAACTGCAAATCTTGAAAATATCTTTGCTAATACTATTTTCAACGGAGATGGCATTATTACGGTTAACGCCGCAAACACAGACAGCCTCAAAGATTTGGTTCAAACCATTATAAACTTAGTTGGTTCAAGCCAAGATAGAAATGGCCAAGACGGCATTGGAAGTACAAAAATTGATGCTTTTTACGCTGCTTTAACAAGCTATCAAAATTGGCAATTACAAGCCAAAGAAAACGCCTTAAGCATCTTGCCTTTAGGAGACCAAACAGCAACTGCTTTCCATTCTTATCAAGCAATCAAGTCTAAAATTGAAGATTATTTTCTGCGTTATAAACTTGCAAACTTCAACCAAGACAGTCTT
>CAMDHZ010000044.1 GCA_945898275.1 Chitinophaga pinensis
TAAAGTCAGTTTATCTCTCCATACACGAAGCGTCAAAATCATGGACTTTACCAATAAAAAATTGGGGCCAAATAGTCAGTCAATTTATTATTATGTTTGAAGACAGAATTAATCCTTAAATTAATTTACACACTTTTTGGGATGGTGTCATTTGGGCATTTGAGAAACGTTATTAGTAAACTGCATAAGTATTTAATTTCTGAGCCTAAATTAATCAATTGCTGTCTTTCGATAAATAGATAATTTCCATCGGCAAATACAAAATAATTAACCTTAATTTAGTATTTTGCTTCGCAAATAAGAGAGTTAGGCACAATACTATGACGAAAACAATAACGACAATATTATTGACTTTTATATTTCTGACAGCATTTGGACAGACTAATGTTGTGACAATAAAATTTAAGCACACATACTCCAACTTTGACGGACAAATTTCAGAGGTAAAAGAAAAATCAATTCAAGTTGACACCATTTTAGGACTTGAATTTTATAAAAAGAATTTTTATCGACCTTATCATTTCCCAAAACAATTTATCGACAAGAAATTCAAAAACGAGACAATTGAAAAATGGAATGACTCAACTAAAGCAAAAGACTTTAATTCTAACTGGACTTATACATATGTTTACGATAGTTTATCACGTGTGACCAATTACAATTATTCAGGTTGTTTAATTTGCGGACAACTTCCTTATCGAATTCGAATTATTTATGACAATCAAAATAGACCTCTGATATTTCAAGTAAGACACTCCTTTGACAAGAAAGAGCCTGCAAATGAAGAATATGTTTTTGCGTACGACAACAAAGGAAATATAATACAAATTAAATTTTTTAGATTTGGAAAACTTGACGAACAAATTGACAGATTATAGAAGTACTGTGCCTAACAGCACATTGGCAATAGGCGGGGTTTCGTCTCCGCTTGACAGTTTTGTGGTAGCCGAAAGTTCAGTTCTCCGAACAAACTTCTGTGCTGAAAAGCCCGCCCATCGCCAATCTGCAAAACGTTAGCGGTCATGCTAAAAGACGACAACCATGGACTTGACAAAATTTAAAAAATTAAATAAAATATATTCTAAACTCCCTTTACCAAGAGAAGTTTGGGACACACAAGAATATGAAGAGTATATGGAGGCTTTTCATAACGACAAAGACTGCCAAGAATGGGAATTGAAAAGAAGAATTAAAGAAGCTGGAATTAATTATAAAAAGTATTGCTGTGTTGACATGGCATATTATCTAATTGAAGATAAGATTTCAAAAGACAAGGAAGAAATTAATTACGATTCTGTAATTACTCAAGCTTCGAAAAGAAAAGAGTTTGGAATCCCTATTCATGATGGCGGAAGTTCTTATATACAAATAAAATATTGCCCTTGGTGTGGTAAAAAACTATCATGACACAAGAAATAAGAATATCGGTTCTTAGCATTGACGAAGGTGATGACACGATTCAATTCCAAATTGAGGCTTCAAATGGGATTAGTTCGACATCTCAAGTCTTTTATGGTTACACAGACAATTTCAAAGAGTTTGCAACTGGACTACTTTCATTTCCAAAGACGATAACCGACAATGTGAAATATGAACTTGGTGAAAGTGGTGAACGCTGGGCATACTATATTCTTTTAGAGGCTTTCTGTTATGAAAGCAATGGACATTCGGCAATTCACATAATCATAGACAACAATGGAAAAAGGCCTTACACAAACAAAAGCGAATTTTTTATTACAACAGTTCCTGCATCGTTAAACAAATTCGGACAAATACTTAATGCCTGGAACCCTAGGACAGAAAAAGAAATCACATGGACAGCAGAATGATAAAAGCACGAACCGCTAACAGGCGTTTGGCAAAAAAGCGGGTTAAGTGGTTAAATGAAGCTTTGTGCTTCGTATCAAGTTCAGTGCTGGCAGACAGTTTAGTGCTTCGTAATCCGCTTCTTCGCCAAGCGCCAAAACGTTACCAGTAATTGTAAAACGACACGAATGAACAGACAAATTCTAATATTAATCTTCTGCATATTTGGACAAACAACTTTTGGACAGGGAAAGGCAGACAGTTTATTTTCAAGAGGCGGACAACTTTATGAGCAAAAAGATTTTCTCGGAGCTATCAACTGTTTTAAAGAAGTTGCTCTTAATTACAAATCATTCAAGTATCACGACCAAAGTATTTACAATCTTGCTTACACATATGACAATATTGACAGCACTGAACAAGCAATATTTTGGTATGAAAAAGTTAGAGCCTCAAATGTAAAAGACAACGAGAGAGTTGGCGGACGAGGAATTTTTGAACCTTATTCTAACTACAAAAATTATTCGACATTTAATATAGCAAATATTGAATACAATAAAGGTAGCTATGAAAAGGCTTTGGACTATTACCGCCAATGCTTGACAAAATATCCTTACTACAATGAATCTGGTACTGACATCAGAATCAATAAAAACAGGTTGACAATATTTATAGTTGACTGCTTAGTGGGACTTAAACAATATGACGAAGCCTTAACGACTATTGTTCCTCAGGTTCTTGACTCATATGGAAGTAGCAACTACAAATCAGTTGTAAAAAGAGCTTTGACGTTAATCGAAGCAAATTATGATAAAAAGAAAATAGCAGATGAACTTGAAGTTGCTTTCGAAACAATGAAGCAAAAAAAGAATAAGTATCAATTCGAATTTTCTTGGAGAGCAAAAACAATTGAATTGTTTCCTTATTCGGCAGACAAAGGAATTACAATAGAATCATTTATCACAGAAATAAAACAAGCGGACTTTTGGAAACAACTTACGAATTAACACGGACGACAAAAACAACTACTGGTAACAGCACATTTGCAATAGGCGTGCAATTCGTCTCTGTTTGACAGGATTTTAGTGGTTGCAAAATTCGTTTCCCTAAGCTACATTTGAGTATAAACGCACGCCCATCGCAAATGTGCAAAACGTTATGCCTCATTATAAAATGACACGACAACTAACAATCATATTGACCTTTTTACTTGCTGCTTGTGGACAAAATTCGCAATCGGTTGACAGTAGTTTGACTGAAAGCAAGACAACATCCAGTGACAGTTTGCAGACTTTTTCCATCACAAAAGCAACGGCAGAAGACTTTAATAAAGCAAAAAGGTTATTTGTAGATAAAACGCTTTACGACACGACAACTTTTAGAAAAGTAAACGGAGAAATCAAATTGCCAGTTGACGAAAAGTGGAAACCTTTTGTGACATTCAAAGACACTTTATTAAACACAGACGACTCTGAAGTTAGGCAATACTATTACGTTGGGCAATTTGAAAAAATAGGGTTTTACATTGTTGGAGGCAGTTTTTGGGAACACTCCGAATATTATCTCATAGACAAAAGAACAGGAAGTCAAACAGTCACTTGGAGTTCCCCAACAATTTCACCGACAGACAAGTTTATAGCCAACTTATCTATGACATATGGACTCGAAGGTGTTCCAAATGGTATTCAAGTTTGGCGTATTGACAGAAACCCAAACAATCAAGTAGAACCGATTTCTTTATCAAAGCATTTTGAACTTGACCAGCAAATTTGGTCGCCTGAGGACTTTGTTTGGGAAACGGACAATTCAATAATCTTAAAAGTCGCTGCTGTTGACAAGTATATGAATGAAACGGGTCAACCCAACCCAAGTGACTTCTATTATTTAAGCCTGAAAATTCAATGACGACAGAAAAAATAACGAGGCATAACAGGCGTTTGGCAAAAAAGCGGGTTCAGTGCTTAAATGAAACTTTGTGCTTCGTATCAGGTTCAGTGCTGGCAGACAGTTTAGTGCTTCGAAATCCGCTTCTTCGCCAAGCGCCCAAACGTTATGCCTCATTTTAAAAGCTTGGTAAAAAATTAACTATTTTATTATATTTGGAAATGACCAAGACGCAAATACAATCAGAAATTCAAAAGGTACTCGACAGTGTTCCTGAAACTATTTTACAAGACGTCCTAGACTTTTTGAAGGCACTTCAAGATCAGCCAGCAGACAAGGTTAAATTGACGAATAACTTGCGTCAAATACTATCTGAAGATAAGGAGCTTCTCGAGAAACTTGCTCAATGATTGAACTACAAGACGTTCTAAATATTCACAACATTCTTATTGATAAGTTTGGAGGAAGTAAGGGTGTTCGTGACCATGGCTCCTTAGAATCCGCCATAAATAGACCATACGCAACATTCGAAAATCACGACCTTTACCCAACTCCTTCTGATAAGGCAGCAGCAATTCTTGAAAGTATTTTAATTAATCATCCTTTCATTGACGGAAATAAAAGGACAGCATATGTTCTAATGAGGTTAATACTTCTTAACTATGGTTTTGACATTTTAGCAAATCAAGACGACAAATATAAAATGGTTATTTCAGCAAGTAAAGGTGACTTAAGATTTGATGGAATAAAGAATTGGATTGAGTTGCGACTCATAAGGAAAAACGAGGCATAACAGGCGTTTGGACGCAATAAGGGCTTGAGGATTTGAAGGAAAAAGAAATGGCCAAAAAGTATATTTTTGGAGTAAAGTGCTTAGTCGAAATTTGTGGTAACCATTCCCTTACTGCGCCAAGCGCCAAAACGTTAGCGGGCATTGTAGAACGACAGCATAAACAAACAGAAAAATATAACAAATGAATCGGATTAAATACATAAATATTTTAATTACCATTTCAATATTGGCGACAATATTTCATTTATTGATTTTATTTAGAGTTATTCCATTTGAAATAACTTGGGGAGGACGATTAAAAACAGTTGAAGAAATGTATGTTTTTGAAACTATTTCCATCTTGATAAATTCGTTTTTCATTTTTATACTACTACAAAAGGGAGAATATATCCGTTATTTTTTGGGTAAGAAGACAGTAACTTTAATTTTGTGGGTTTTCTTTACAATTTTTGTTCTGAACACTATTGGTAATGTTTTTGCCGAAACATATTTTGAAAAGTTTTTTACAATATTGACACTCTTAAACGCTATTCTTCTTTGGTTAATCAACAAACCAACTAAACAAATTTTTTAATAAAACAATTATGAACATACCAATTTTAATAGCAAACATTTTGACACTATTAGCCTTTGTTCTTCACACTTTTGTGGGTGACAAAGAATTGAAAGTAAACGAGCCGACAGAAGGGAAAGATGAAAATTTCCAAAGAATAGAAAAATGGACGATGGCAAGATGTGGTTGGCATTGGGTTTCGTTTGACTTGTTATTTGCAACAATTGGACTTGGACTGATTAACTTTACCAACCACTTTGACAACGAAAAAGCATTATTGCAAATACTAACAATTTACTTCTTAGGCTATGCAATAGTTTGGGTGTTGACAATTGCTATTTCAAAACAGTTTCCGAAAAATTATTTGAAACTTGGGCAGTGGATTTTACTATTGCTTATAAGCGGACTTATTTACTTTGGAACAAATTGATTTGACTTATGCTTAAACTTGGCGGATACATAAACATACTAATTGCAATCGCACATATCGTTGGACTTTTATGGGCTGACAAGATGTTTGAAGTTACAGGAATTGGAAAAGAAATGACCGAACTTGCTCAAACGCATTCTTCATTGCCATATTTACTGACAATTTTTGTGGCAATCGTATTTTTCATTTTTGGGTTATATGGACTTTCAGCTGACAACAAATTTAGACCACTTCCATTTTTGAAACCTGTGATTTTTGCGATAGCAGGAATTTATCTTCTTCGTGGAATTGGAGAACTCATATTTGACTTGGAAAAACAACAAGCAAATCAAATTTTGGAAATAACATATTCACTAATTGCAGTCTTTATTGGACTTTTATTTTTAATAGGTGGACTGAAAAAATGGAAATTAAAACAAACGAATGAATAAACAACGACCCGCTAACATCGGTTTGGCAATATGGCGGCTGAAGTGCTTCTATGAAACATTTGTGCAAGGTTCAACAGCAGTAATCCTATTGAACTTTTGTGCTGAAAAGCCCGCCCATCGCCAATCTGCCAAACGTTATGTGCGATTTTAAAAATGAAATTACTTTTTATATTACTGTTTTGCTTTAATGTCTCAATTGGACAAGTTGTAACTGGCAAGTATTCTTGTTTAGGAAGTGGTAAAATACTAATTTTAAGAAATGACTCTGTTTTTTTTGAAGAATGGCAAGGTCACATAGGACGATATTGGAATAAGGGTAGATGGACAATTAAGAATAATATTATTATCCTGAATCAAACACCAGTTTTTGACACAATTAACTTTAAAAATTCAGACACTTTAGTGATTTCAAAGGATACAATTTCACAAATGCTAACATTTGAACAATATTTGGAAATGGAGAATCATAGCGTTTTCCAAGCTCATTATTTAAATTATGATTACCAGTTAATTTATAAAAACGAAAAACTTTATCCAATAAACTCTAAGGGGATAATCATTAAAAAATATCCAGGTAAAAGAAAGAGCATTTCAATTAGAAACAAGAGACTCGACAAACCTCAAATTATCTTTTTTTCATGGAATAAAATGTATCCGACATGTGCCTTTGAACGAGTGAAATAAAACCGTACATAACAACACCTACCAGAAATTTGCGGTTCAAATGTAAGCACCCCCATAGGACATTGGAAAATAATTAAACAAAACCACCGTATTGATAATTGAAAAGAGAACAATACGATAACCCAAAAGGGCAATCATCAACAGTTATAATTTCATGTTGGATGCAAGTCAAACCATGATTAAAAAATCATCGAATGTTTATATAAAATATTTTAAACTTGTGATAATTTAAAAGCACTCGAATCATTTGAATTAAGCCAAGTTAGGAATGAGTAAAATAGGTTGGATTGACGTATTAAAAGGCATAGGAATTTTATTGGTAGTTATAGGACATATTTGGGGTGGAACGCCTACGGGTATGATTTATATTTTTCATATGCCTTTGTTCTTTTTTATTTCTGGATACCTATCAAAGCCAACAACTGAATATAAATCGTATTTTATCCATAAAACAAAAAGTCTTTTGGTACCATATATTGTTTACCTCATTGGTTTATATTTAATAATATTTGGTTTACCAGAGTTTACTACAGAAGTGCTTGCAAATTATCTCTTTCGTTTAATTTTTGCAGGGAACCTACTTGGTGGAGGTTTAGGGGTCTTTTGGTTTGTTACTTGCCTGTTTTTTACTCAGCAAATGATGAATTTTATACTGTCTACCTATCATCAAAGCAGTGTAATATTTTTCATGTTTGTATTTCTAAGCCTTAGCTATTTAAATGCTTGGTTTTTGCCTAGTTTTTGGTTTCCTTGGGCTCTAAATGTAGTATTAGCCGCTGCCCCCATTTATTATATAGGATATTGGGTCAAAAATGAAAATATAAATGTGAATGGTTTTATCATCGCAATTGGGGTTTTATTGGTGCTTATTTTTACGCTGTTTTTTCCAGCAAATGGCTATGATATGAAAAACACTTACTATGGTTTTCCATTACTTACTTTAGGTTCAAGCCTTGTTATAATTTTTGGTTTAAAAGTGTTGGCAAAGTATTTTTTGACACATGAGATAGTTAAAAAGCCTTTCTCCGAATTTGGTAAGGCCTCCATGGTAATCATGTATTTGCATCAGCCCATTCAAATAATAATTAACCGAAACATTTCAGATGATAGGGTTTTAAGAATTGTGCTTGCAACTGTAATACCATACCTCCTATACTTGTTATTTAAAAAGAATAAATACACAGATGCTTTATTGCTAGGAAATTATTAGAAGTTTAATTTGATTCATTTTATTTGAAAAACTTATTCCTTATAAGTTCGTATTTAACTTTAAACAAAACACCATGAAATATAACCCATATTTAAAAGACGCTATAAAGATCTCTGAAATAGGCCTTGGAGCATGGCAATTAGGACAAAATTCTGGTTGGAAAAGCATGACCGAGAATGAAGCCATTCAAATGGTTCATAAATCCTTAGATCTTGGAATCAACTTTTTTGATACAGCCCCCAATTATGGACATGGAACCGGAGAAGAAAGATTAGGCAAAGCACTTAAAGGTGTTGACCGTGAAAAAGTTGTCATCAATACAAAATTTGGTCGAACCCATACCGGAACAATCAACTGGAATTCTAATTACATAAGAGAATCTTTTGAAGGAAGCTTAAAAAGACTTCAAGTTGAGTATATCGATTCGCTAATTATTCATAGCCCACCCTCGGAGTATATTGATGGCAATAAAAATGACCATTACCAAATACTCGATAAATTGGTTGAAGAAGGAAAATTAAAGGCTTACGGTGCTTCTTTAGATACCTATGACGACATGATGATGTTAATGGATACCACAGGCTCAAAAGTAATTGAAGTGTTTTTTAATATCTTTCATCAAGCTACTGCACGTGGATTTGAACGAGCGCAAAAGGAAGATGTTGGCATTATTGTGAAAATCCCTTTAGATTCTGGTTGGTTAACTGGGAAGTATCATGCTGAGAGTGCTTTTGATGATGTGAGAAATAGATGGTCGAAAGAAGAGATACAAACTAGAGCAAAGCTAGTAGAAAAAGTAAAAGCTATTTTTGGAACAGCTGAAAACCTTTCTCAAAAAGCCATTGCTTTTTGTTTAGCATTTGAAGCGGTTTCTACAGTTATTCCTGGTAATGTAACCATCGATCAACTGTTAAGCAATGTCCAAAGTACTGAGGTTTCTATTTCTCCAGATCTCAAAGAAAAACTTGAAATGTTCTATCAATCTGAAATTAAAAAGCTGAACCTACCTTGGTAGCAAAAAATTGCTAATTAACATTACATTTTGGTTCGAACCGAAACAGGCTTAAATGCTTTTGTTTTGTTACTATTTTTTATAAGATTCAGCGAATGGTTTTGTGGTGATTAAGAGAATCTAGATGTATTGCTTGAATAGCAGGAAAACAAGGAATCGCATACAAATTTATGACTACATATATTGACAAAATAAACAGCTACATTAAGGCTCTAGACAATGATACCTTGAAGGCCTTGGAAAGTATTTCATCTACCAAAAACTATAAAAAAGGAGATTTACTTTTAAGACAAAACGAAGTCTGTGGAAAAAGTTATTGGGTCCTTAGCGGCATTGCTAGAAAGTATTATTTAAATGATGGAAAGGAAATAACAACCGAACTTTATTTTGAAGATGATTTAGCTGTTTCGTTCGAAAGTTATACCCTTCAACAACCAAGCAGAGAGTTTATTGAAGCCTTATCAGATGTTACAGTTTCAATCACACATTACCAAGCCTTTCAGAACGCTAAAGCAACCCATCCTAAATTATTAATCTTAGACTTAATGCTCGCAGAATATCATGGAATTTGGCTAGAAAATAGACTGTTCCAATTTCATACTATGTCGGCAACAGAGCGCTATTTAGATATTCTGAAAAGAAGTCCGCATATCATTCAAAGCATTCCGCTAACAATTATTGCTTCCTACCTTGGCATCTCCTTGGAGACATTAAGCAGAATAAGAGCCAAAATTTAATCCATTCCATTATTTGACCTTGGTCAAATGTTCTTTGTTTTTCTATGTTGAATTTTGAAGCCTAATTTAAATTTTTAGAAAAATGAAAACAAGAATTATAGGGTTTGATTTGGCAAGAGCCTATGCGATTTTCGGAATGTTTATCGTGAATTTTAATACAGTTTTTGGAAGTCATTCGAATCATAATGGATTAAGTGGATTTCTAAACTTATTCAATGGCAATTCGAGCACTTTGTTTGTAATGCTTGCCGGCATGGGTGTTTCCCTCATGACAAACAGAAACGATTACT
Source organism: Chitinophaga pinensis (assembly GCA_945898275.1). Lineage (GTDB taxonomy): Bacteria > Bacteroidota > Bacteroidia > UKL13-3 > UKL13-3 > B1. The sequence goes on from CAMDHZ010000044.1 coordinate 9,831, forward strand.
CGTTAGAAGAAAGGAAAACCATCAAAAGAACTATTGTAAAGCGTTCTTGGTTTCTATTTGTCTTGGGTTTAGCCTTTTATTTTTGGTGGCCGGCAGACATTTTACACTTTTACGGAGGCTATATGCATATTGCTGTGTTACTCATTTTCCTTCCAAAGAAATACTTCTTATATGCAGCTGCAGCCGCAATAATTATCTTCCACATTATATTGATTCTTATTCCTTATGAAACAGGCTGGAATTTTGAAACATTGATGTACAATGACTTCTGGTCTGTTGAAGGTTTTATAAGGAATACTTTTTACAATGGCTGGAATTCAATTTTCCCATGGATAGCCTACTTCTTTTTAGGCATGTATTTAGGGCGCTTGGACTGGAAAGATAACAAGACACCTAAAAGGGTATTATTAATTGGCCTTACGGTTTATATAATTATCAATTTAGTACAATTGTTTGCTTCTTCCTTGACCCAAAACAAAGATTTACTGTTTTATTTAACGGCAGATTATCTACCCCCATTTTTGCCATTTATGTTGGGGACTGCCTCATTCGGACTAATTCTCATAAGCATTTTCATTTTTATTGGTAACAAAGTCGGGGAATCCAAGATTGCAAAAATATTGGTATCAACAGGGCAAATGACCTTGACACATTACATTGCTCATTTAGTTTTGGGAATATTTCTTTTATCATTAATTACAGGCAAAACGCTTAGTTATGATTTATTAAAAGAAACCCCAACAAACCCATTTATCATTTTGACTTTTACCATTTTCTATTTTTTGCTCAGTTGTACCTTTAGCTACCTATGGACAAAAAAATACAAGAATGGACCTTTAGAAATGTTAATGAGGAAAATATAAACCCAACTCCTCCTCCCCTAGTTTATCGCTTTGTTTGGTTCGAACCGAAACTGGCTTTGATGCTTTAACGTGCAGGAAGTAGAAATAATAAAAATATTACATGAGCGAATGGACTTGAATTAGGTTTTTTATACATTAATCCTTATCATCTCTCATAAATTTACATCACTATTTAACTTAAAAAATTATGAATTTATCAGGTAAAACAGCAATCGTAACGGGTTCAAACACTGGCATAGGATATGAAACCGCCTTGGACTTGTACAAAAAAGGTGCAAAAGTTTATATTGCTTGTCGTGATCAAGAAAAAGCACTCAACGCTATCGAAAGAATGAAGGCTGATGGTGGAACAGGCGAATTAGTTTATGAACACTTGGATTTGGCAAGTTTGCATTCAGTGAAAGCTTTTGCTGATAAGGTGATAACGGCTGAACCAAGACTTGATTTGTTGATTAACAATGCTGGGATTATGATTCCGCCACAATCAAAAACTGAGGATGGTTTTGAAATTCAATTCGGCGTAAACTTTGTTGGTCATTTTGCACTAACAGGTCACTTATTTAATTTATTGGAAGCCACAAAAGGTTCAAGAGTAGTAAGCTTAAGCAGCATTGCTCACAGAGGTGCAGCAATTGATTTTGACAATTTCAGATTGGAAAAAGAATATAAAAATTGGAGAGAATATGGACAAAGCAAATTGGCTGATATAATTTTTGCGCTTGAATTTGAAAAAAGACTTAGAAAAAATGGCAACCAAGTTATTTCTTTAGCTGCTCATCCAGGTTTTAGCGAAACGGATTTACAAAAATACATGGACAAGGATATGCTTGCCTCACTCGAACTAATGACTGCTAAAGAAGGCGCACAACCTACCTTAGCCGCTTGTTTACGTGAAGATGCAACAGGAGGACAATATTGGGGACCAGATGGGCATAATGAACAAAAAGGAAAACCAGCTTTAGCAAAAATTGATGCTGTGGCTTTAGACGAAACCTTAAATGCTAAATTGTGGGATTGGGCTAAAGAAACAACGAAAGTAAATTTTCCTTTCTGACAGCTTATTGACACGAACCATTAGATTAGTTTCCAATTAACCAAAAATGAAAAAAAATCTAATTCTAGGTATTTTAATTGGTCTTATCAATGCTGTATTTGCTCAGGAAGGAAACCTCATTCTTACGCCAAGCCTAACAAAGTATTCGCCTTCGTTTAACCAATTGAAGGAATACCAAGGCGTTTATGAATACCTTAACCATGGGACCTTAAAAGTTGCTGTGTCGCCAAGAGACACAAGCATTATGGTAATCATCAATGAAAGTAGGTATAAACTAACTCCTGTAGCAAAAGACATGTTTCTTGACATGACCAAAGATTCAATTGAGATAGTTAGAAATAAGCAAAGTAAAATAGTTGGCTATCGAACCAAGAAAGGCAATTTTAAATTACTGGATTCAAAATTGACATTCCCCAATGAGATGTGGTATCCTAAATTGAACGTTCCCAAAAACTATAAATACATCTACCAGCAGCCAAAAAATGATAAAGATGTTTTAGAAGTGGGAAGTATAGATAATACGGGATTAGATACCGCTTTGTTAAATGAAATGGTTAATAAAATTGTTGATGGCACCTATCCCGATGTCCATAGCATATTGATCCTCAAAGATGGGAAATTGGTGTTTGAAGAATATTTTTACGAACACCATAAAAACAAATTGCATGAGCTTCGTTCTGCCACTAAAAGTTTTGTTTCAGCGCTTACAGGCATTGCTATTGAAAAAGGATATATCAAAAGTAAGGATGAAAAAGTGCTTCCCTATTTTTCTGAATACACCTTTAAAAATAATTTAGAAGAGAAAAAGAAAATCACGATAGAAAATCTTTTGACCAACCAAAGTGGCCTTGATTGTGATGTATACAATTCTAAAGCTATAGGAAACGAATCTATAATGGCTTATGAACAAGATTGGATACAATATTCACTCGACTTGCCGATGATAGATAGTGCTGGTGGAATTGGGCAATATTGTTCAAGTAATCCAATTGTTCTAGGTAGAATAATTGAAAAAGCAACAAAAATGACCTTGCCAGAATTTGCCCAACAAACACTTTTTAAGGATCTTGGAATAAGAAACTTTGAATGGCATTTTAAACCTGACCCTTCGAGTGGAGAAACATTTTGCCAATTGAATTTAAGGTCAAGGGACATGGCAAAATTTGGCTTATTGTACTTAAACAATGGTATATGGAATGGCAAACAAGTGATTTCCAAAGATTGGGTTCAACAATCTTTAGAAAAACATGCTGTTGTGGCCGGACTTGATTATGGATACTTATGGTGGACAAAATATTTAGATGCCGAAGGAGTGAGATATTATGGAAAATTAGCACAAGGAAACGGTGGCCAAAAAATTTACATATTCAAAGAGTTAAATTTAGTAACCATAATCACGGCAGGACATTACAATATGCAATCCTCAAGTAACGAACTCAATGCAAAGTTCATTTTGCCTGCATTTAACAAAAACTAATATACGAAAAGAAAAAAACTGGCTTGATTTATTGAAACAAGAATGTGAGCAGTAACTTATTAAATCAAATGGCAAGCTATTTAAGGCAATGAAAAAATGTTTGTGGATAAGGCGATAACACTGCGTATTTTATAACGATAATTATCTTCATACACTATCCTTCCCATTTCATTAAAACTATATTTTGTTGATCCTAAAAACATTTACAAGCTCTCCGTGGCTTGTAGTTGTTTTGTCTAGTGTCATTCCGTTATTAAGCGCAACTTTAATAGAAGCAATATTTTGAGGAACAATAACTGATATAAGTGAATTGGAATAATTATTTTCAAATGCAAATTCCTTGCATTTTTTTGCTGCTTCAAGCGCAAACCCTTTTCCTCTATGCGCAGGCATAAGCGAGTAACCAATTTCCAGTTCTTGCTTATCATCAATGGTTTGAACCAACAAACCACATTGACCAACCATTGCACCTGTTTGCTTATCAATTAAAGCATTCATACCCCCTAGTCCATTTTCATAGCGATCAAATACTCTTTTAAACCACATTTTACATCTTTCGATTGGATCCTCAACCTTGAGTTGTTCTTGAGAAAAAATGTATTTCAAAGAATCAGGATATTCACAGAATGCTATCCAAGTGTCAAAATCATGCTCAGTGATTCTTCTAAAATATAATCTTTCTGTTTCTTGTCCTTCTAAGGAGTACTGATAGGTTGTTTTCAATTTTGGGTAGGTAATTATTCTTGGTTCAATTCTAATAAATATACTTTGCTATTTCAATGGTTAACTTACCAAAATTTACTAGGATTTTTTAAAATAATATTATCTTTAAATAAATAATTAGACAGAGTAAACTGTATAACACATCCATAAAAATGTATGACCAAATACTCAAAAGGCTTTCTCAATTTATAACGCTTGACCCAACCGAGCAGGAATATTTCGTAACTAAATTACAGCTTAAGGAATGCCATAAAAAGGAACTAATCTTACAGGAAGGGCAGGTCTGCAATTTTGCCTATTTTATCAACAGTGGTTGCCTTCGTTATTATTACAATGTGGATGGACAAGAAAATACGGCCCAATTTTTTTTTGAAAATGGTTGGTATACTGACTATGATAGTTTCCTGACAGGAAAACCTACGCAACAAAACATTGAAACAATGGAAAAAACACAACTTCTATTGTTATCCTCAAAAGACTTACATCAATTATACATTGACATTCCCAAGTTTGAACGTTTTGGACGTTTAATGGCTGAAAATGCTTTTTTAGGTATTCGCCGACGAAATGAAATGCTTGAAAATCAAACAGCCGAAGAACGTTAACTGAACCTAATGAAGGATAGACCCAAAGTGTTTGAAAGAATTCCCCAACATTATATAGCATCCTATTTAGGCATTAAGCCACCCTCATTAAGTAGGATTAGAAAAAGAATATTTGAGAAAAAGTGATTTCTTAACTTGGGTGAACGTTCAACGAAAATATCCCATGCACCTTTGTAAGGTAAAAATTAACAACCTTTTAAACCTTACAAAAAATGAAAAAAGTAATCCTAATGCTTGCAGTAAGTATAACCTGCCTAGCCTCGCAATTTGTGGTTGCCCAAAATACTACTCCTCAAATTAGAACCAACAACATTTATGGTGAAATTGGATTTGGAACTGGCAAGACAATAATTGCTAACGAAACAAAATCGCATTTGAAAGTAGCATTAGGTGGATCATTTGACCCTGTTTTTGCTGGTAATCTTTCTACTGCTTTTTATTATGCACCATTAAATTGGAAAGGTTTGGGAATTGGCACTCGCTTAATGTGGTCTGGCGGTCCTGGAGCTGTTGGTGAAAATGGAGATGATTATTTTTTTAATTATTACAATTTCTCAGCTTCAGCTAAATATTACGCGCTAAGTCAGACTTTCAACAAAGGACTATATCTGCGATTATCCTTGGGAACTGGGCAGCTCACTACAAAGAGAGCCAATGATACATTAAACTCTTTCACACATCAATTTGCCATTGGAAACACAATTACAGGGAATATTGGTTACTCCTTTCCAATTGGAAAAGGTGCAGTAAGCATAGAAGGACATTTTGAAACATCTTCTCGCAGTGGAACTATCAATGGACTAGGTGACAAGAACCTAAGAAGTGGGCAAATTGGTGCAAATATTATCTTTTCATTTTAAGTATTTACATATATGAAAAGCCAAATACATACTGTTCTTGGTGCTTCTGGTGCAACAGGACAAGCCGTTATACGGGAGTTACAAAATAGAAACCTAGACTGTAATGCAGTTGAGCGAAGTAAAAAAGTAGAAGGCGTGGAAACCCTAAAAGCCGATTTGCTTAACAAAAATGAGGCAATAAAGGCCATCCAAAACTCAGCCTATGTATATTTGTGTGTAGGGCTACCCTATCAATCAAAAGTTTGGAAAAGAGACTGGCCTATTTTAATGGAAAATGTAATTACTGCATGCGAAAAAGCAAATGCAAAACTTATTTTTTTTGACAATGTGTATATGTATGGCCCTGCACCTCTGGAATTGCCCTTTAATGAAGAACATCAGCAAAACCCAAACACAAAAATAGGTTTGGCAAGAAAACAAACAGCCGATTTGTTACTGAAAGCAATAGCCGAAAAAAGAGTTAAGGCTGTGATAGGAATGTCTGCAGATTTTTATGGAGAATTTGCAGTAAACAGTCCTTTTTACATCTCATTTCTTGAAAACATGCTAAAAGGTAAAGCCCCTCAAGTTTTAGGGAAAAAAGGTATTACACATACATTTGCATACAGTGGCGACAATGGAAGAGCATTAGTGGAGCTTGCCTTGGAGGATAGCACCTATGGCCAAGTTTGGCACTTGCCAGTAGGAAGGCCTATAACATTTGACATGGTAAATATTATGCTCAATGCTGAATTAGGTACAAATTACAAGTTAGCATATATCCCAAAAATGATGCGTAAAATACTTTCTATTTTCATACCACCCATTGGAGAGGTAGAAGAAATGTTGTATCAATTTGAAAACCCTTACGAAATGAATTTCGACAAGTTCAAAAAACAATTTCCCAACTTCAAAGTAACTCCTTATCAAGAGGGGTTAAATAAGATGGTTAAATCTTTTAAACAAAACTAGTCGTTAAATTGGTTGGCCTAAGAAGTATAAAAAGTTGTTATCAGAGTGGTTAGGTTCAAACTAATGGTAATACCGATGCCATTTTGTTTAAGATTATCTTATTAAAGTTTTACCAATTCTGTTTCTCTTTCTCTTTCTTACCCTTGCCCTTTCTCCAACTATTGCTCATTCCGCTGGCCCTTGGGCGGAGTCAAAGGGGGTAAAAAAAAAGCCTTTACATTCGTAAAGGCTTTTAAAGAACCCGCTGGTAAGCGGGCATACTTTCCCATCCGCTTACCAGCGGACAAGTATCATCTGCGCTGATGGGCTTAACAATAAGGTAAAAAAAAAGCCTTTACTTTCGTAAAGGCTTTTAAAGAATCTGGCGACGACATACTTTCCCAGGTATTACCCAAGTATCATCTGCGCTGATGGGCTTAACTACTCTGTTCGGAAAGGGAAGAGGTGGACACCATCGCTAAAGTCACCAAGAAGATTTTAATGTTGAAAAGTCCA
>CAMDHZ010000045.1 GCA_945898275.1 Chitinophaga pinensis
CCCAACTTTGCCAATATCGGTGCTGCACTCGAGGTACCATTGTGTACTACCAAGGTATCCGTTGGTAACATCTTGATACGCTCTACAAATAAATAAACACTATCTGCACATGGATCTAATAAAAATCCTTGGCAACCTATTAACTGACTTCTTGTATAGCTAAAGTTTGGTCCTGATGGGCCAAACAAAAACCCTTCCTCTAATTTACTTGAACTTGAAGAGCCACTGCATACATTCACACTATTCACTACCTCGATATAATCCTTTATACATACCGTATCATCGCCGCGTGCATTCCATGCCTGCAAACATATCGTATACTTGCCCGGGTCACCTGCAAAAAACAATGGGTTCTGGTCTGTTGGTCCACCAAAAAAGTTATTGAAATAAGGAGGGATATTACATAAATTACACCATGGATCTGCACTCCATGACCATTGGTTTGGACCTCCTGTGGTTAAATCTACCAAGGTTAAAAAGTCGCCAATACCAATCTTTCTTCTCGCTGAGAAAAAGTTTGCAACGGGTGGTGCACTTGGGGTATCTACATAAATAAACTTTACAATTGAATCTCTTAAGCTATCACGCTTCAAATTATTTACTGCCAATAACCTTACTGGCCAAAAGCCTCTTCTATTAAACGTATAACGTAATCTTTGGTCATATTTTGTTGTATCAATATACTGTTGCGATGTCCAGGCTACATTGTTTCTGAAATATCCTGCTAACAATGGGTTCTCACCTGGTAAATCCCAGAAATTACGACTTGTATTGGTACTTGTAGCAACTAAATCATATGGGCTGTTGATCCATACTGTATCCGTTGGAATGGTAGAAGTGGTTGCTTGACTTGGGAAAAAGTTAGCGATTGGCGGTAATACTGGGCCGCTGCCGCTACCAGTGCTTAAATTAACACCATAATCTTCAGTTTCACCCCAGGTATAATTTCCACAAGGCGCTATAGAAGCAGATGTTCCACCTTCAATTTGAACCAAACGCATCCTTGTAATACCTAAATTTACAGTTGTTGGAACTGTGAAGTTAAGAAAATGCGTAGATGGGAAAGGGTTAGTTGCAATTACATTTCCAACTAGCTCAGCAGCATCAAAAGTTTGATTTCTATTATAATCAATCCAAATATTACAAGAGTTATTATAAAAGAAGCCACTACATTGTGATAATTCAACCTCAATTGTGTAGGTATTACCAGGAACTAGGGTAACAGCTGGCAATGATACTGTATAATCCATGTATTGTGGTGTGGTTGCATAACATGTAGTAGGATTATTAATTTGGGAACCAAATGCCCCAATTAATCTTACTTTTGTTATGTCATCATCGGCAGCAGAAGTTGCACCAGAGGTACAATACTGCGCATTAATGCTGAAGGACACAAAGAGCAGTGCCAAAAGCATTAAAAAACTAGTAAGTAATTGTTTTTTCATGTATATTGTTGAATAATTGTTTTTAGGTGAATAGGTATCAAAATTATAATTTCATAGTTAAAAAGCAAATTTGGGGTCAGAAAATTTTGTTTCACGGGTAAAACTTGTATCTGAAAGAGAAAGCAAAAAATTAAGTAAGTCTAATTTTTCTTGCGGAGTTAGGTTCAAACCACCCTCTTTAAAATGTTTTGCAATGTTTGGATCTACATTAGGTGAATTTTTTGTGCCGGTATCATAAAAGTTAATTACATCCATGAGGGTTTTAAATCTGCCATCATGCATGTAAGGGGCGGTAAATGCAAGATTTCGAAGGGTTGGCGTTTTAAACTTAAACAAATCTGCAGGATTACCAGTAATGCGACCCAAGCCACTATCCTTTGGCATAGCATCTAGGCCATTGTTATGAAAAAGGAAGTCAGTAAAATAGGCTGTATTTTCATTGCCATGACAGTGAAAGCAATCACCTTTGCCTTCAGTATTAAAAACAAACATACCATTGATTTCACTTTGGGTTCTTAATCTTTGGCGTCTTTCAGCTTTATCGTAAGGTGAATTGGTGCTTAGCAAAGTTCTTTCAAACTGGGCTAATGCTTTAGCCAATTTAACAGAAGTAATAGAATCTGACCCAAAAGCCCTTTTAAATAATCCAGGGTATTCTGAATGGGCTTGTAATCTTTTTAACACAGGTTCTAAAGAAGGGTTAGACATTTCTAAAGGATTAAGAATTGGGCCTAAAGCTTGTCTTTCTAAATCATTCGCCCCTCCATCCCAAAAATATCTTTGGCCTGTAAAATTATACTTATCAGCCCATGGCAAATTAAAAAGGGGCATGGAATGTCTTTGACTAGCTTGCCCAAATGCGCCTGCACTAAGTCGGGATGGGTCTGCAAATGCGTTCTCTTGTTTATGACAAGAGGCACAACTTTGGGAATTGTTTACAGATAAAATTTGGTCATAAAACAACTTTCTGCCCAAGGCAACGCCTGCTTTGGTAAGCGGATTATCAGCAGGAATGGGGAAGCTATTCCAACCCCTATTGCTAGGCAAAACCAAATCATAAGGAGTAGGATCATAAGCATAATCACCTGCGGGTTTAGAAGGATTTTCAGGGTCTTTTTTGCAGGAACCAACCAGCAAAAAGACTGCTAAAAAAAGCGTTATGACTACACGATATTTCATCAGTTTTTTATGGATGATAATTTAACCATATCCTTCATATTTTCTAAAATCTTATCATTTGAAGGATTTGCAGGTGAATGAACATCATATCCGTCTCTTTCAAAATTATAGGTGTATGGGCTCTCAAACATTTCTTTAATGTCTATGGTAAGGTTAACGGTAGGTTCAATTGATTTTACTTTGTACGAAGTAAGGTCTACCTCATTGTAAGGAAAAACTTTATTACCACCTGGATGAAAAGAAAAAGTTCTATCCTGATTTATTCTACCTTCCAATTTAAAAAAGATGTAACCAGTTGCCCAAGTCCAAAACATGCTATACGCCGGGTCCAAAGCGCCTTCTTGTAAACCAGAACTGTTATTTATTGAGTCTACGCCAACTATTAGACTCAGCTTATTATAAATACTAGCAGGAACCCCATTTAATACAAAAGTTCTGCTAGCCTTATCGGCAAAGTTTAACAATTGATAATTTTTTAGGTTAATTTTTCCTTCAGGACCAGATAGTGTAAAATTTGAAAGATAATGTCTAATTAGCGTAAGCACAAAAGTGTCTCCACCTAAAGTATTAAAGTATTTTGTATTTAATTCTAAAGAGTCTTTCCCGAAAACGTAGTTTACATTTACTTTTAACTTTCCAGTTGAAGGAATTAACAAGCCTTGGAAATTTGTAATGGTATCATATTTGTTAAAAGGAGTTTCAGTTGGTGGGTCAACCTTATCCTTGCAAGCACTAAATCCTAAGGATAGAATAATGGCTGCTAAAAAAATACGACTAAATGTTTTCATAATCAATTTGCACATTTATTTGCAATGCAATTTAAATATAATTTACTTTTGACACTATTAAAGTTTACTTAATATGCCAAGTTTCGACATTGTAAATAAAATTGACCTCCAAAAAATAGATAATGCGGTGAATACTGCTAAAAAAGAATTGCAAAATCGCTATGATTTAAAAGACGAACTATGTGATATTGAGTTAGATAAGAAAAGCAAATCTTTAAAGTTGGAAGCCAAGCAAGAAATGGCACTTCAAACCTTAATAGACATTATTTTAGGTAAATTTAGCAAGCAAGGTTTAGATGTAAGGTGCTTAGATTTAACGAAGCAAGCAAATCCAAGTGGCAGAATTGTCTTACAAGTGGTAAATATTAAAGAGGGATTGGACAAAGAAGTAGCTAAAAAAATCATCGCCTTCATCAAAACAATGGGTTCAAAGGTTCAAGCTGCCATAAATGATGACCAGGTGCGTGTAACAGGTAAGAAAATAGATGACCTTCAAGAAATTATAGCCGAATTAAGAATGCAAGATTTTGAGGTTCCCCTACAATTTGAAAACTTCAGAAGTTAGGTTTACTCGCCAAGTGCTACCATTTCTTTGCTAAACTGCTGATTGAGCCTATCAATGATTTCTTCAGCAAGGAGGTTTTCTTCTATTACCCCTTCTTTTACGTATGAAAGTAAGCCCTTTTCTTCACTCACCACCAAACAAATTGCATCAGTTTGTTCTGTAATACCAATTGCAGCCAAATGCCTTAAGCCATGTTTATTGATAAGGTTAGGATTTTCACTAACTGGTAAAACGCAATTAGCAGCTTTAATTCTTCCATTTGATATTATTACAGCCCCATCATGTAAAGGACTGGTTTTGTTAAAAATAGAAAGAATTAATCGCTTAGAAATGATAGATTCCATGGCTTCTCCAGAAGATGCAATAAACTTCATTTCTGAAGTTATAGGAAAAACCAAAATGGCGCCGGCCCTTTGAGCCGCAAGTTCTCTGCAAGCTTCCACGATTTCATCAAAGGGTGTTTGAAAGGTCTGTTGTATCTTCCATTTCCAAGGGAAGATATTCCACCATTTCTTCTTTTCACCTAAAATGGAACTGTTGCCAATTACCATAAGAAACTTTCTTATTTCTTGCTGAAAAACAATTAAAACTGTGATGATACCTACTTTTGCAAATTGTCCAAGAAAATCTGTCATTAGCGGCATTTGGAAATACCTAACCAATAGCCAAAAAATATAAATGGTTAAAAGGCCAATAAGAATATTAAAGGCTAGGCTTCCTTTTAGTAGCTTAAATAATTGATAACAAATAAATAACACCAACAACAAATCAAGAATGTTGATGATAGTAATTTCATATGTTAACAATTCAAACGGCTCGCTTAGCATTTTACGATACTAAGAAATTTGTTGTTCAATTGCTAGATAAATATCAACGCATTCTTTTGCCGCTTTAACATCATGCACGCGTAGCATCTTTGCACCTGCTAGCAATGCAGCCATATGCACTGCTGTTGTGCCATTCAGTGAAGATTGGGCATTTCCATGTATTATTTGCTGAATCATTTTTTTTCTTGAAACACCCACTAATAGGGGTAGTTCAAAAATTTTAAATTGGTTCAAACCTGCCAATAATTTATAGTTTTGAACCAAAGTTTTACCAAAACCAAATCCTGGGTCAAGCATAATATCTTTTATTTGATAACTTTTAAGTTCAGCAATTTTCTGGGAAAAATAATTTCCAATATCCAATATTACATCTTCATAAACTGCAAGCTTTTGCATTTCTTTTGCTGAACCGGGCCTGTGCATGAGAACATAAGGAAGGCCCAATTCTCCAACAAGTTTAAACATTTCAGGGTCTTCGCCACCTGAAACATCATTAATTATTCCTGCACCAAGATTTGCAGCATCCTTTGCCACTGAAGCATAAAAGGTGTCAACCGATAAAATAGCTTGTGGGAAAGCCTTATGAACGGCCTCAATAATTGGTAAAACCCTATTGGCTTCTTCCTCTGCCGAGATTGTTTCTGCACCAGGCCTAGTGGATTGACCGCCGATATCTAAAATGCTGGCACCATTTTCTAACATTTTTCCAGCAGTGTCTATCGCTAAATCTAGACTAGTTAAACGGCTCTCACCATAGAAACTATCTGGGGTGGCATTTAAAATACCCATTACTTTTGGGTGATCCAAAAGAAGCAAGGTGCCGCCACAGTTCAGTGAATTTTTTCTTAATATAGCTTGCAATTGTATCTCCTCCCCTATTTTTGCGTTGAAACAAATTAAAGCAAAGGTCTTGAGTAATCAAACGATACAACAATACAAAGAGGTAATTTCTTCGTGCAGAGAAATCTTTTTAAAAAAGAACCTTGATTATGGGAGTAGTTGGCGAATCATGCGCATCAGCAGTTTAGTTGACCAAATCTTTATTAAAGCTAGCAGAATTAGAACCTTGGAAGAAAAAGGAATAGCTAAAGTAGACGAAGGAATTGATTCAGAATTTAAAGGGATAATAAATTATTGCATCATGGGATTGATTCAACTAAATATTGAATTTATTGAACCAAACCCAAACGCGGAAACGCTTAGCCAATGGTATGATGCACAAACAGAGGCAAGTTTAAACTTGATGCTCGACAAAAACCATGATTACGGTGAAATATGGCGTCAAATGCTTGTGAGCACCTTTACAGATATGTTATTGATGCGTGTTCATAGAATTCATCAAATCTTAGCCAATAATGGAAAAACAACCATTAGTGAAGGTGTTGAAAGCAACTTAATGGACATGATTAATTATTCAGTATTTGCTTTGATTCATTTAAAAGAAAAAACAAACAATCATTCATAAAACATTTTTTACCATGAAATTTTTAGTTCAATTCAGTAGAATTTTTGTTGGCGTTCTATTTATCATTTCAGGCTTAATTAAGGCTAATGACACCTTGGGTTTTAGTTATAAACTCATTGAGTACTTCGAAATTTTTGGAACAGAATTCCTTAACGATTACGCGGTGGGCATGTCAATGTTCATTTGCATCTTTGAAATTGCAAGTGGTGTGGCTTTGCTGTTAGGAAACTTTGTTAAACTGAACTCATGGCTGTTACTCCTTTTAATTATTTTCTTTACGCTACTCACCGGATACAGCGCAATAACTGGTAAAGTTACAGACTGTGGCTGCTTTGGAGATGCAATAAAGTTAAAACCAGTTGAGAGTTTCTTAAAAGATGTAGTATTGTTAATATTAATATTCTTGATTTTCATTGGGCAAAAAAATGTAAAACCATTGTTTAACAAGGTTATTGCAAATATTGCTTTATTCACTTCAGTATTGGTTTCAACCTTTTTTACCTTATACACCTTTATGTTTTTGCCAGCCAAAGATTTTTTACCTTATAAAATTGGAAACAACATTCAGGAATTAACTTTAATTCCGCCTGGTTCACCAGTAGATGAAGTTGAAATGCTTTTTATCTATAAGAAAGACGGAAAACAATTTGAATTTAAAGCAGATGCGTTGCCTGAAGACATTGACTCATACGAATTTGTAGACCGAAAAGATAAGATTGTAAAAGAAGGCTTTAAACCACCCATTCATGATTTTAAATTAACGGATGCCACAGGAGTTGAATTTACGGATAGTTTATTTTCAATAAAAGGGTATCAAGTGCTTTTGGTTCAAACCAAAATAGAAAAAAGCAGAAATGCTGCAATTAATGGGTTGAGAGATTTAAGTAATGATTGTATAAAAGCTGGCATTCCAATTTGGGCAATTACAGCAACTACGCCAGAGGATGCAGCCAAGTTTGTGAAGGAAAATCAGTTGCCTTTTCAATATTACACCATGGATGCAATTCCGCTTAAATCTATGGTAAGATCAAACCCTGGGATTGTATTGATGAAAGACAATGTGGTGATAAATAAGTGGGGAGCCTACAATCTTCCTAGTTATTCCATCTTAAAAAAACACATGAATTAGTCGGTTTGAACCAAAACACTGACTTTAAAGTATTTTTAATTGGAATGCCCGGTGTGGGAAAAAGTACACTTGGAAGAAAGCTTGCATTAACGTTAGCATGGAAATTTGTAGATTTAGACCAGCTCATTGAAATTGAGACAGGTAAATCTATTGTTACTATTTTTGAGGAAAATGGTGAATCCTATTTTAGAAAATTAGAAGAAAACACCTTGAAACAAAATCTTCCAGCCGGAAACATTATTGTGGCTTGTGGGGGCGGAACACCAATTTATCATAACAACATTTCTTGGATGAAAAGTAAAGGGTATGTTATTTACTTAGAAGCAAGTAGCAAATTTATTTTCAGTAGAGTAAATCAGCCAGTTTCTAAAAGGCCAATGTTTAAAGACTTAAAAGAAAATGATCTATTAAATGCAATTGAGCAATTATTGGCAAAACGATCAATCATCTATGAGCAAGCCCATGAAAAAATTAAAATGCCCTTGAAATCAATTGAATTGGTAAAAGAAATGGTGGAGACAAGACAAAGCAATCAAGAAAAAAAATGAGGAAATACGCTAAAAAAGCCCATGTTGAAAACTTGTGAAATAATAAAAAGAGGAAAATAATTCGAAAAGTATTGAAAACACTTGATTTTTCGGTTTCGATTCATAAGTTTGTTAAGCAAAACCCTTAATCTATCATAAATATGAACAAACAAGACTTAATTGATTCAATGGCAAAAGCTGCCGGAGTAACTAAAGTACAAGCTCAAGCTGCTTTAGATGCATTTATGAGTTCAACTCAAACTGCTTTAAAGAAAGGTGACAAAGTTATTTTAGTAGGCTTTGGAACTTTCTCGGTTACGAAGCGTGCTGCACGTAAAGGTCGCAACCCACAAACAGGTAAAGAAATTAGCATCCCAGCAAAAAAGGTTGTTAAATTCAAAGCCGGCGCTGGATTACAAGCTAAAGTTAAGTAATTCAAGCTATCCAAAAAGAAGCCTGACCTAATGGTCAGGTTTTTTTTTGCTATTTCAGGTAGATATTTATCTTCTTTCTTTCTATTTCAACAGAAACATGTTCTTGCAAAGTAGTTTGTAAAGAAATTCCTTTATAATCTGCATTGACAGGGTAGCTTGGGTGATTTCTATCCACTAAAACTGCTACTTGAATGGATTTCACCTGTTGGTTCAAAAATGGAGAAAAAGAATAAATTAATGTTCTCCCAGTGTTTAAGACATCATCAACCATAATAATTGTCTTACCTGTTAATTTAACAGAAGGATTTAAAACAACTTCAGAAGGCAAAGGGTTAGCTTTATCAATTTGTACTTCAATTAATTGCAGCTTGATTTTACTAACTTCAGCAAGTTCTTCAATTAATTGTCTAGCAACTTCTTTGCCTTGTCCAGTGATGGCAGCAAATATCAACTCCTTCGCATCAAAATTTCTCTCGAAGATTTGGTAAGCCATTCTTCGAATAATTTTTTTGACTTGCGTAGCATCTACAATTTTTGTTTTCATAATAATAAAGTGTTGCAATTTACCTTATTTGCTTTATTGCAAAAAGTTACAAGCTAGAATAAGCGTCAGATAAAAAAAATTTGTTGATAAATTTTGAATTTGATAAATATTTGATACTTTTGCCCTCCCAAAATTGTACAAAAAATGAGAGAAGGCATTCACCCAAAAAACTATAGAACAGTCATTTTCAAAGACATGTCTAATGAGTACATGTTCATGACTAAGAGCACCGTTGACACCAAAGAGACAATCAAGTGGGAAGACGGAAACGAATATCCACTATTTAAATTGGAGATTACACACAAATCTCACCCATTCTTTACGGGTCAAAACATGTTTATTGATACTGCTGGTCGTATTGACAAGTTCAAAAAGCGCTACGCAAAAAAATAATAATAACAATTTATTAAAAAGCCTTCCTATCGGAAGGCTTTTTTTTTAGGCCTAGTCGGCGTATTTTGCAGCCAATAAGTATTTTCTAAAAACAAGGCATGCATACAAATTATTTGCTGTTCGATCCAAAGGAGCAAAGGCAAAATCTTTTGCCGTTTACTTTTACAAGGCCAGTTGGCAACTTGCGCATTGGAATTTTAACCATCAATGAAAAATGGGGAAAGTACCTACCAGATTGCCCAATTGGATTTAAAACAGCGCCTTATTTGAGTGAAAAGTTCCAAGGAAATTTTTCTACTAATAGCATTTTAATAAATGGAAGTATTTGTCCAAATCCAGCCTTAATAGAAGAAATAAAAAAACTTAAGTCACCAGGGGATGCGCTTGTTTGGGGCAACCAATTGGTTGCTGTATACCTAGAACCAGCCCAGATAGAAAACTTTGAGGAAAATATTTCTCAATTTAGATGCATAGAAACCTCATCTACAGACATATTACAAATCAATTATTCTTATGATTTATTTTCGAAAAACGGAGAAGCACTTCAAAAGGATTTTGATTTAATCACCAAAGGGCGCAAGTCGCAGCCTATTCCTGAAGGCAATCAATATGTATCTGGCGATAACATTTTTATAGAAGAGGGAGCAAAGGTTCAATTCTCCATCCTTAATGCAAGCACAGGTCCAATTTATATTGGTAAAAATGCCGAAATCATGGAAGGCTGCAAAATACGCGGACCATTTGCGATGTGTGAAGATTCTGGTTTAAAAATGGATGCTAAAATTTATGGTGCCACCACCTTAGGGCCGCATTGCAAGGTTGGCGGAGAAGTAAATAATGTGATTTTCTATGCCTATAGCAATAAAGGACATGATGGGTTTGTGGGAAACGCAGTAATTGGTGAATGGGTGAATATGGGTGCAGATACCAATAATTCTAATCTCAAGAACACTTATGACGAAGTAAAACTCTGGAGTTATACCACGGAAAAGTTCGAAAAAACGGGCCTAACTTTTTGCGGTTTAATGATGGCCGACCATGCAAAGTGTGGTATTAATACTATGTTTAATACTGGAACGGTGGTAGGAGTTGGGGCTAATATTTTTGGAGCGGGATTTCCAAGAAATTTCATTCCAAGTTTTAGCTGGGGAGGTGCGCAAGGCTTTGACACCTTTGCCCTTAATAAGTTTTACAAAACAGCTGAAGCCATGTGCAAGCGCAGAAATGTGGCCTTCACCGAGGTAGACAAAGAAATATATAAAACAATTTTTGAGCAAAGCAAAAAATATAGATTTTGGGAAACTCAAGTAAATGATAACAATAAATAATAACCAATATGAGAAAGAAAATTATTGCTGGCAATTGGAAAATGAATAAGAACCTTGAAGAAGGAATGGCCCTTGCCTCAGAAGTTGTAAACATGGTAAAAGATGAATACCAAGGAAGTGCCGAAGTGGTCCTAATTCCACCTTTTACACATATTTCTGCGGTATCTAAAATTATTTCAGATGCAAGTAATGTATTTTCTGGAGCTCAAAATTGCAGTAATCATGCAAGTGGTGCCTACACAGGTGAAATAAGCACAGAAATGTTAAAAAGTGCTGGTGCTAGCTATATAATTATTGGACACAGTGAACGCAGGCAATATTTTGGTGAACACAATGATTGGTTAGCTAAAAAAGTAGATGCAGTTTTAGGTTCTGGTTTGAACCCAATTTATTGCTGCGGAGAAACACTAGAAGAGCGAGAAAGTAATGTTCATTTTGGGGTTTTAGAAACTCAAATAAAAGAAGGCTTGTTTCATTTAAATGAATCACAAATTGCCCAAGTAGTGATTGCTTATGAACCAGTATGGGCAATTGGAACTGGGAAAACAGCTAGTACAGCTCAAGCCCAAGAAGTGCATGCCTTCCTAAGAAATCTTATTAGCAATCAGTTTGGTTCAAACATAGCCAATAACATTACCATACAATATGGTGGAAGTGTTAAAGCAGACAACGCAAAAGAATTATTCTCTGCACCAGATATAGATGGCGCATTGGTAGGTGGAGCAGCTCTACAAAGCAGAAGTTTTGTTGACATTATTAAGGCGATGGCTTAGAATTTTTTCCTACGAAATAGGTTCGAAAAGGCAAATAAAAATTATGAAAAAAGCGTACATTCTTCTATTCTCTTTGATGATGATTTGGCAGCATAGTATTGCGCAAAGGCCAACTAGCTTTTCTTTTGACCCAAATGTGTTTATTGATGAATTTGAGTCGTTTGTTGCCAGCACAGGGAAAAGGGAAATCAAAGATTTAGGAGAAGAGTTTAGTGGTTATTATAGAGGAGGTAAGTTTAGCGTTGCCCAAAAAAATCAGGTGATTAGATTAAGTAATGAGATGCTAAATGCAAATTGTCAGGTTCAACCAGATTTTGAAAACTACTTAATTACATTAAATGCCCTAGCAAGCAACAATGCTTTAGGAAAGTTTGATAACTGGCATAAAACACTTTCTGCCTCATTAAAAAAATCAAAGGAGGATTATCAAAAATTTTTATTGGTTTCGAAGAACGTATTTGCAGAAAATAAATTGCTCCAATTGGGAGGTTTTACTTGGGTAAGCTCCTCAGCAGATGCAGAATTAATCATTGAAAAGGAACCCTTGTTTCTATTTAAAAATCTAAACTTGTTTTGCTATACACCGGGTGATACATTTGAGTTATATAATACTTCTGGAAAATTCTATCCAAGCAAAAATCTTTGGATTGGAAAAGGTGGGCGTATAGACTGGACAAGGGTAGGATTAGATTCTAATAAAGTATATGCCATTATTAAGAATTATAAAATTGATTTAAATGATGGAGAATTAGTTGCAGATTCAAGTAATTTTTATAACCTATCTTTATCTGCAAAGCCAATGCTTGGGCAGGTAAAAGACAAGCCTATGGGAAAATCGCAAGGAGAAAAGTCAATTTACCCACAGTTTGAAGGCTATTTTGCTACGTTTACAGGTGCGAGTTATGGTAAGGCTAAATTTAGAGGTGGATTTGGCATGCGTGGTGCATTAGTGATTGGAAAAGGGAATACAGAACAAAAGGCAGAACTTTGGTTTAGCTTTAAAAACAAACCTTTCCTTAGGGTGCAATCACCTGAATTTTTTGTAAGAGACAATAAAATATCCGTTGAAAAAGCAGAGGTTACTTTGTTTCTTGATAAAGATTCTATTTATCACCCACAATTAGCGTTTTCATATTTAATTGATAAAGACAAGGTATCGCTTTATAGAGATAGTAAAATGGGTATATCCTCTGCCCCGTTTATGGATAATTACCATAACATTGAATTTTTTGTTGATGAAATCAGGTGGGATTTAAATAGCCCCAAAATTGAACTGGATAATTTGGCGGGAGATGCTGCAGCGCGCTTTCAATCAAATAACTATTTTAGAGACATAATTTATGAGAAAATAGGAGGAGTTTTATCCTATAACCCACTTCAAAGAATAAAAAAATACTGCGAGGATAATAAGGTAAATAGCTTTCATGTAGAATCTTATGCAAAGGCTTTTAAAAGCAATATTTCCGACATCCGCGTTCAAATGATAGATTTAAATGATAAGGGTTTTGTAAATTTTGATGCTGCAAAAAATATGGTTTATGTTAAACGTAAACTGATTGATTACGTGAATGCACATAATGGAAAAACAGATTATGATGCCATTTCGTTTAATTCAACAATTAGTGCAATACCAAATGCCCATATATCACTCATCAATTATGATTTAGTTGTGCAAGGTGTACCCAAGTTTTATTTTAGTGATTCCCAAAATGTTTATATTCTTCCAAGAGACCAAGTAGTAACCATTAAAAAGAACAGAAACATGGATTTTAGTGGTAAACTAAGGGCAGGTATGACAGATTTTTATGGTAACAACTTTGCCTTTGACTATAATACGTTTAAGATTCGTTTGAACAATGTTGACTCATTAAAATTTCTATATTATGATGACTCTGTTGGGATGCAAATGCATGTAAAAAGTGTAATTCAGAATATCTATGGAACCTTGGAAATAGATTACCCATACAATAAAAGTGGAAGAAGAAGATACCATAAATATCCTGTGTTTACTTCAGAGGTTGGTTCAAAAGTATTCTATGACTATCAAACCACAATGAAAGGTTCTTATGATAGAGAACGATTTTATTTTGAAGCAGATCCATTTACCTTGGATAGTTTAGCAGACCTTAACTTATATTCTTTAGCACTTGCAGGGAACTTTGTTTCTGGAGGAATTTTACCAGAAATGCGGCAAGCAATTAGTATGCAACCAGATAAATCATTGGGATTTTATATTCCCTACGAAGAAAATAACAAGTACACTTTATATGGAGGAAAGGGATTTGCAAATACAGATTTAAGATTGAGTAATGATGGATTAATTGGAGAAGGAACACTTTCTTATTTATCTTCAAGAACGAGTTCTAATAGATTTGAATATATGCTTGACTCGGTAAATGCCAATAGCTTTTTATTCGAAAATGATAGAACCTCTCTTTTCCCAACTGTTATTAAGTCGCCAAATGTTTATACCCATTGGATTCCGTATCAAGACACCATGTTTATCAGCACAAAAGGTGATGCGATGAAAATTACTTATGAAGGTGCAAAATTATTTGGAACCTTAATTTTAACACCAAAAGCAATGAGTGCTAAGGGTTTGATGGACATAGAAGGAGGGAAATTAATTTCAGGAAATTCGATGTTTAATTTCCAACAAGATGAAGTCTTTTCAGATGATGCCACCTTTAAACAAATGCATCCAAAAGACACTACAAAAGTTGCTTTTGAAACAGGAAAAGTTAAAGCTCATGTTCATTTAGCTAAAAAGTTTGGTGAATTTACTTACAAGAATTTTCCAAGCGTGAATAACACCTTTATTTTGAACAATTATGCTGGCTCATTTGAAAAATTGAGATGGGAAATTGAACCTCGAACTTTAGAGTTTAAAGGTCCGGTTAATCCAAAAGAAATTGACGCTGCTTCATATCTCATAAGTAAAAGACCTTCCCAAGATAGTTTAAAATACGGCGCTGGCTCTGTGCTAATGACTTTAGATGATTATGTGATGCGCATTGGCAAAATCCCTTTTATTAACATAGCAGATAGTAAAGTATTTCCGGATAGTGGAAATGCCATTGTAAGAGAAAATGCAGAAATGGATTTGTTGATTAATGCAAAAATTAAAGCAGATACCTTAAATCAATTTCATGAAATAGAAAGGGTTTCAATAAAAATAAATGGCAGAACTAACTGCACTGGCGCAGGAACTTACACTTATTTAGATGCTAAGAAAAAACCACAACAATTTTACCTGGATGAAATCTATGTGGTAGAAAAGAAATTTTTGGAAGGCAAAACTTTAATACCAGACTCAATAAATTTTTTGGTTGGACCAAAAATTGGATTTAGAGGTAAAGCTATCCTTCACTCTTATGATAAAAATTTAGAATATAATGGATTCTTTAAAGGGATACACGAGCAGTTTACGCCAAAAACAGATTGGTTCAAAGCTGCTGCAACCATTAACCCTGATTCAGTGCACATTGGAGTCCCAACAACCCTTACTAATCTAAACAAACAAGCCCTTACCAATGGATTTTATGTGTCAAACGATTCTACACACGTTTATGCAGCCTTATTCTCAAGAAAAAGAAACACATCCGATTTGGAACTAATGAAATGTGAAGGAACCTTTACTTACTTTGAAAAAATGGATGAATTTAGAGTTGGGCCATATGGTAAAGTATTTGGGAATGAAAGAAGGGGTAATTTTATGGCGATGAGCGAGAGTAAAAAACTCATTTATGGGGAAGGGAAGTTTAACCTCGGTTTTAATACCAAAGGATTTATTGTTACCAGCGCAGGTTATTGCACTTATGGAATTACAGATACCAGTTATGGCATGAAGTTAACTATGTTGCTAGACTTACTCATTCCACCACAAGCTTTAAAAATGATCACTGATTCAATTATTGAGCAAACCGCTGGCGCTGGAATTGACTATTACGATAAACGTGTGGTAAATATTAGTATACCAGAATTAGTAGAAGAAAAAGTGTTTAAAAGATTGGTAGAGGACGCTAGCGAGGAGTTAAACAGCAAAAACATGGTAGACCTAGAAAAGACATTTTTCTTTACTGATGTTCCATTAGCATGGAATCAAAGCACAAGAACTTTTAACAATGTGGGCGATTTAGGATTAAGAAGCATAGAGAAAACATTGATAGAAAGAAAGATTAAAGCAAATTTACAAATCAAACGCACAAGAGGTGGAGACGAATTTATTCTTTACATAAACACTGGTTCTTGGTATTATTTTAAATACCAAAAAGGGATTATGTCTATTATTAGTTCAGATAAAATTTTCAATGAGGTGTTTAAAAATAATATTGATAAAGTGGCAAAACAGGCAGATGATTATAGCTTAAGGCAAGCTAACATATCAGATAGAAATAAATATGTTAAAGCATTAAAGAAATAATAATGGAATTATCACATTTATTAATCGGTTTGACCCTATCCTACCTTTTAGGTTCAATTCCAAGCGCAGTTTGGGTTGGAAAAGTTATGTTTGGGATTGATGTAAGAGAACATGGAAGCGGAAACGCAGGTGCAACCAACACCTTTAGAGTTTTAGGAAAACGAGCTGGATTCATTGTACTTATTTTAGACTTTTTTAAAGGCTTAGCAGCAACCAGTTTACTTTTCCTTCAAGAAGAAGTATTATCAGGAAC
>CAMDHZ010000046.1 GCA_945898275.1 Chitinophaga pinensis
CAAACCAAAAGTCAATTAAACCCCGAAGGGGTGATATGTTTAATCCATCCATTCAAATTAATATTTTTCGTTGTGTTCAATTAAGAAAAACATGTATTGACAAGAGTGATTTTAAGAAGGTAGAACATACCATTCACAAGCCACTATACAATGCCATGCATCAGAAACCACAGCAGCCAAACAGATTTTAAAAAAGCGCAGCAGTACGGTTGAGCCTGTTTTCGGTACTATGTTGAACTTTTTGAACCTCAAACGGCTTAATGCGCGTGGCATTAAAAGCGCTAATAAACAGGTAATGATGTCTGCTTTAACCTATAACTTGAAAATTTGATGAAACATACAAGTCCAAAAGCAGAAAAGCTCGAAGTGGCGATGATTAAAAGTCAGCAAAACCTGGCTAAGGCCATTTTTAATGTATTTGGACCTAAAATGAGCAATAAGGCATTTTGAGGGGGCCAAAAAAACAACAAAGAAATCCACACAAAAAAACAAAAGCTCTTAAAAAGCCTCTATTAAAGCCAAATTTTAAACTTTTGGTTTAATCTTCGAATTCATGTAAAAGTTGTGCAACAGGCACCGTTGTTGTGTGCAGGCTTATTCATTGCATTAATGTATCTCACTATGTAAAGTTCAATGCAATTAAAATAAGAGTTCATCTAATTATCAGTTTCTCGCGTTTGAATTGATCTTCTCCTTCGAGCATTATCGTGTACACTCCAGAAGGGAGTAAACTCAAATCAATGACTCTCCGACTGACTAGATCACTGTAGACTTCGTTGCCCTGCATGTCTGTGATTCTTATTTGTTTCACATCTGAGCTAAACTGTATGCTTTTATCTTTTGCAGGATTAGGAAAGAACCTCAAATCATTAGACTCTTTGGGGTTTAGATCATCAGATAATGATGAATAGAAGAATTGTACGTTGTCGACTTTAAAACGACAGAAGCCATCTAAGTCACCATTTGGTAAAATTTGAGGACGGCTAGAGAAACCCAGCCAGAGGCTATCAATCTCACTCACATTGGAATCCATAGTATTTAAACAAATCTTAAAATATCCATTGGAAGTTGTATCGATATTGTAACCGGTGTTAACAACTGCGAATCCATTGTCAAATAATGAAGCTCCTATTCTTGCATAACCTCCAAAGTAGATACTATCAATGCTAATATCGAATGTAATAGAGTCAATAAGTCCAGTTAAGTTTGAAAATCTTCCAATAATCACTCCTGTTCCACGGCCTGCAAATCCTATGACATTATTCTCAATCCTTGCAGCATAACTTCCATTCGTTGCATTTGAATCAGGAAATACACATTGGACTGCCCAATTATTTGTAATCCATCCATTAGGCTGAATATATCCTGCATTGGTATTCCAGTTCTCAAAGCTCAGATCAATCTGAGAATGTCCATTCTTTAGACAGAGAGCTGCTAAAACGAAAAAAAGTATCTTGATATTCATAATATTTCTAGTTTGATACAATTATGTTGAGAGCATCCACAATTTGTCCATTTACGATCATTGTCAATGTATATGTTCCAGACTGATAACCAGAAAAGTCAATTGTAACGGTATTGGATATTGGGTCAAGGATGTAGTTGTTTAAAATCGTACTGTTCATGGGGTCAACTACAGCAATAAAGCCATTTAGTCCGTTCTCAACTGAGTAAGTTATGGTTGCATTAGAGTTAACAGGGTTTGGGATTACGCTTTCCATATATGATGGATGTACTTCTACCGAAACATCAGCATAGTCTTTGAATCCATCGGCTAGTGCAATTACTTCTAGTTGATACGTTTCAGAAACTTCAGGAGAAATGGTGAATGACTCACCAATATGCACAAGCTTTCCATTTGAGTTATACCAATAATACTCTGCTGCTTCGTTTATTTGGCTTGCCGAGATGACAATACTATCTCCTTGATTGATTTCATGATCATCTCCGGCATCGGCATCGAATAATTGACGATTTGACTTTCTGACCATAAAGTGAATGCCACCCGTCCAATGCTCACCGAGTTCAGAATGAGGTTCACTATTCTTTTGAAGGACGTGATACTCATAATCATTCTCGATTTCAATTTCATCAATCAAGAAGTTAACGTCCATTGACAGTTGCAGTTGATAATAGGGCGGAAATTCAATATTGGATAGAACAACAGGGTCTAAACCATTTACTGTGAATCTATTATCATCCTGTATATCAATGGCAGGGTGCGAAGTGAGATATGGGAGCAAGAAATCCCAATGATCACCAGACTGTACATCAAAATGAACTTCAGCGATATTGGTCAGTGTATGCTGAGTAAATTCTGCATTTCGAAAAATGACGTCATAGGTCTTCGAGTCCTCGAAAGGATTACCCACATAGAAATACCTGTTCTTTCCACTGCCTTGATTTGGAGCAGAAGGAATGTAATTCTCAATAACCACATTTCTTAAGGAGATATTATTGTTTTGATAGACATCTTGCGCTAAATCACCAGGGTGGTTGATAATGGGATCCGCTGTGGAATTTTCAATCCTTGCGAGTAGACAGTTATTCCAAGTTGTTCCTACGCCTGTATTCTCATCTATGAACCATGTGAATTCTAAGATGGCTGAATCACCTGGCTGAATGATTGGAATGAGGGTATCACCTATTTTGTTTCCTAGCAAAGGAACCGTACCATCCCAGTTCTGAGGCCATGAAGAGTTGGAAGATGCTTTAGTCCAGTAAAGGCTTAATTGTTCCGTGCCAGTTGATGGAACACAGCTTAGGTTGGTAATTCGAACGTATACATAGGTTGGATCAAGAAGTGCATACTCGGGATTCTCGTGGACTTGATGCGTCAATCCATCGTTATTGTTTCGTACCCAAATGTCTGGGCTATCATCTAAATCCCAATGGAAAGAATAGCCTGCGTTGTTGCCATTATCCTCGGGTTTGTCTTTCATAGACAAGTCCAAATTATCTCCTATGCAACAGTTTGGAATGAGAACTGCCTGAAGGTGAGGTTCATTTGCTAGTGCGTTTCTCATTACTACACTTTGGCCCATGGAAAAGTGGGTCATACAACTCGGATTTGTATAGGACATAATGTTGCCTTCGTCTGGTTGAAAAACAAATCCTAATGAATCTACATCGTCTGGTTCCGGAATCCAAGAACATCCAGGATGTTGAACACGAAACTCCATGTTATTATCTGCAGGAGTGTCCCAAATCATGTCACCACATATATGAGAGTTAGATCCATCAACCAATTCACGGCAAGCATTGGGCGGAGCGTTTATCGGGAATAATCCATCAGTGTAGACATGGGTGTGTTGCAAGATAAATACATGACCCATTTCATGGGATAAAACGGACGTTAGATGCAAGGGAATATTAGGAGGTAATTGGGTAAATGTTCCTGTAACATACAATTGTGTTCCATTGCCAATTTGTCCATCTGTTGCTCCTCCCCATATAGTATTTGATGGTGGGAATAAGTAAATATCTACTCCATCTTGATGGTCGTATCCTTGATTAAAAACACTAGGCGAGGCTGTATTGTACAGACTACTGCTGTCGATATAGTGGATATTAGTATCAGCGATAAAGCGAATATTGAAGGGTCTGAAATCTTGATTCAGTATTTTCAGAGCGGAATCTACATTTGCCAGACTTACTCCGCCTTGTCCGTTGTCGTCTCGTATGATATGAAAATACACACGTACACAAAAATTTGGAATTGACTGACCAATTGAATTTTGCGTGAATTGTGTCATTTTATTCATCCAATTTGGAACCGTTGAAATGTCAGTATGACATTGTGAATAGGCTTCAGTCGAAATTAAAACAGTTCCAATAAGCGCAATAATCATTCTTAATGAGCGTATCGTTTTCATGGTTTTGATGTTTAGATTGAGTTATTCCTTTGTCTTTATGTCATTTGTTTTAAAGGGTATTCCATGTTTAATCAGCTTGCACACAACGTTTTGCAGCTACAAGAAGTTGGCGATTTCGAAGCACAAAACTGTCTACCACCACTGAACTTGATACAAAGCACAAAGCTTCATTTAACCACTTAACCGCCAATTTCTTGTAGGTGCTGTTATAGCCAGTGGTTCTTGTCCATCGTCCTAGCAAACCATTGTCAGTATTGAGTTTCTGTGTCATTGTCGTGTCGGCTGTGCGTTGCGTTTTTTATTTTTTAAAGCGGTGGAGAAAAAAAATTGAAATTCTCTTTTGGGTCGGAGAGGTGGAAGCTCTTTTGCAATTTTTGGTTTGTGCGTTGGCTTGTGCGAATTGCAAATGTGCTTACACCTGTGCGTTAAGCTAAAAGTCTATTTTAAGTTGTGTCATTGCTTCTTCCTTCTTTTTCCTCAAAACTTCTTCTACATATTTCTTTGCTTTTTTCTTATGAATACCTCTTGATTTGACTAATAATTCAGCGAGTTGCTTCTCAAATAAAGGTAAAAGAGAACTATTCATAGGTCTGAACATATAGTACAAGAAAACTTTTAAGAAGCAGAGTTCCAATATGAATTTATTATCTACTTTGTCAATTACCTTGTCAATATATTGAACATAGTCTCTTAGCTTCATATCTGAATAGATGAAACCAGTTAAATACAACTCGTATTGTGATAAGTCTTTACGGTCTTGCTTGATATATTTCTTGATTTTGGTTTCTAATGGTATTTCAAGAAATTCAGTTCCAAGCCAACTCAGCAACATTAACTGATTTATAATTGGAGCAATAGTAATAAAGAATTCAGGCGGTAATGGTAATTCGTCATCTTTATTATTTGCTAAATTATGTGCAATGATGGATTGCAGATAAATTCCATATTTTGCCCCTTTGTTAATTATTATGTCAAGACTTTCGTTTACATAAATAGGATTCTTGATGTTTTCACTATTCTTTAAAACTCTTGCAGCCAGTTCAAGAACATGATAAAATTTCTTCTTGTAGTCAACTTGTTTTTTTGCTTTGATGCTATCATTAACTGGAAGCATCTCTAACTGTGTGCCTAATGCTTCTTCAATTTCATCATCCGTTAATTTATTGTTTCTTGTTTCTGTGATGAAATTTGAAGGGTTGATATGTTTTAGAATAAATGATTCATTCGGGAAATATTTATCTACATTTTGATTGATAAAGGTGTCAATTTCCTGATATGCTTCTTGAAGCTTATCCATTGTAAATTTCAAAGTTGCAAAATCATCACGGGTTCTTCCTGTATGATAATCTAATTCATCAATAAATGATAGAAATTTTTCATCGGAATATACCTCCTCCTTAAATTCCTTATCTTTTTCAATATTCAGAGATAAAAAGAATTTGAAAAATGCATCGTACCGAAAACGAATGCAATTATTGTGAAGTTCTTTCTTCAGAATTCCTTTGACAATAAATTCTTGCAGTTTTTCAACTGCAGAAAATCGTTTAAGTTGATTCAGGTCAAAGTTTTCCTGAATACATTTTACGGCATCAGATTCAGACAATGCTAAATTATTACCGACTTCACCAGATTTGTGCATTTTAAGAGCCAACTCAGTGAGTAGCTCCATCTTTTTATCGAAATTGTATGAACCAGCCTTTGCATTATCAAGTTTAAGACCTTCCAAAATGAAAGTAAGGAATTGCTGAACGAGATTTGCTTTGTTTATAGGTTTAAAGTTTTCCTGCTTTTCAATTATCCAAAGAAACAATGAAACGGAAAAAAATGTTCTTGGAATTCGTAGAATTTCAAACACTTTGATGAGTTTCTCCAAATTATTTTGTATCCATTCAGGGTCTTTTCGTTTAAACCATTTAATAGCAAGTTCTTTAAATTCTTTAACTCCAACACTTCCTATAAAAATTGGTTTAAATTCTTTTATTTCTTCTTCACTAGATTTTTTCGCAAAAATTGTATTCTCCGCGGTTAAGAGTGTATCTAAATCAGTTGCAGTTGTTACAATTAGTTTGTTGATTGGATATTCGTCAATGAATTTTTTAAGACGATTCACCGCATGGATGTGTTCTTCATTTTCAATATAGTTGTCAATAAGTATAAGGAGCTTTCCAGTTTTTAGCATTTCTTCAACCTCATCATGACCAGGCTCATTCAGAAATGCCCTGACTAAGGGTTTAATATCTTTCTTTTTTAATTCTGAAAAATCAATTTCGACTGGAATTACTTGATAGGTTGAATATGAGTTTGACGCTTCAATAAAAATTTTATTGAGTAGAGTTGACTTACCCGTTTCTTTATCTCCAACAATTAAAATGTTTTTGTCATATTTTAAAATTTCAATCAGATTTATAAGGGCAAGATTATCATCAATGTCATTCATCAAAATAGGCTTATCCGAAAGCTTTGGTAAAACGAATATTTCATTGATGCTTCTTGGGGCTATTGAATCTGTACCGTGAATAACAAGTGAGTTATTCATAACTTCCTGCTTTGCTTTGCATGTTTTGTCCGTTAAAATCAAATACTTGTTGAATTCTTCATTGTTAGAGGATATTTTTAATTCAGCAGTATTTTCACCGTTTGGTGCTACGTCAACATCTTTGTCAAACTCAACTCTATCATGTATGTACTTTCTAAAATTGCATTTAATATCTAAGTCACCTGTTTGCGTTCTGTCAAAATCAAGTATTGAATAACCTGATTTAAATGTGTCAATTTTTTCTCGTGGATTACTGAATGCCGTTTTCGCAACAGAAGTGAACAATTTATTTCTAGTGCCAAAACTGTAAATATTATTGCCCCTATGAGTATGACCACATAGCAAAATATGAAATTTGCTCATATGCAAAAACGTGGTTAACTCATTTCTATCAATTTCACTTATTAGCTCAATTGGATGATGAATAAGTGCAATATTGATTGTCGTATTATTTTCACTAAAAATATCATTTGCATTAAGTACCTGTTTAGTTCCAAACAATAATTTGTCATTAGGTAATTTAGTAGAACATCTCCATGCAGAATTAAAAGCACCGACACCTATTTTTTCGCCATTGATATTGGCAATAAAGCATGACTCAAAATTAGACAAGCTACTCTCAGGAATACCTGCATAAAACTTATGTTCAAATTCATTATACGCTTTTATTCTATCGATTCCTGAATGACTTGATGATTTGTAATCATCTATATATTTATTCACACGTTCGACATTATTGAAATTGCCCAACATTCCACTTTCTGTCAGGTCTTCAATCTTGGATTCAACTACATCATGATTTCCCGGTATGAAAATAAATTTGCTTTTGTCAATTTTGAGTGCTTGAAGAATAGGCGTAATGAATTCCTTGTTTACAATTTCGTAAATGTCTTCGCCATCTTTAAAACTAGAACCGCCTTTATCAACCAAATCACCAGTCAAGATAATCAAATCAATTGGCGTTTCTTTATTCCAGTTCTGTAAATCCTTAATCAATGCAGTTAAGTAGAACTGTTTTAAAGAACTTAGAGTGTCCTTTGATAAATGTAAATCGCTTAAATGTACTATTCTCATTTTCTAATAATTTTAAAATTATTTTTAACTCCAAACATTCACAGTTTTTGCATCAAACAATCGTACTGGAAGTTTAAATTTCTTTTCTATTGATTTTATATGTTTCAGGTCGGCATCTGAGTAAACACCGATGTAAATACTATTAAGGAAAGGAAGCCATTTATCGTTTTCGTCTTTCCGTTTCTTTGCGGCTTTGTTGATTGCTGCTATAATGTGTTCGTCATAATTGCCGAAACCAAAACCGTAACAAATCAGCGACCCACCAATTGAAGAAAGGCTTTCATAACAATTAGCTAAATACTTGTTGTGGACTATATGAGAAAGTTTTTCATAGCCGTTACCTGCCGTTACGAAAATCGGATATTCCTTTTTCTCCATACGGGATTTAATATTCTCCAACAAAAAATGTTCGCTTGTGTATTCTTCTTTGACTACTTCTACGCCTGTATCAAATAGTTGCAATGCTCCGTGTAAATAATGCACAGTTTGAGTGCTTTTGTATTTTCCCCAACGGAGTTCAGAATATTGTCTTTCATCTTCGGGAATCCATTCGTCACTTTCTTCTGCATCTCTGCCAAAACCATCAATAGCATTTTCAATTTCGTTTCGCATTAACACCCAATACAAAAGCAAATCGTAATTAGTTGTAAAGATTTGGCCTTCCTCTGCAAGGAACGAATTTAAAAAGCCTGCACAGGCTTTACTTTTTTCTTCGGGAACTGAAAAAACGTGTTCAGGATGCAATTCTTTGATTGCATCAATTAGGCTTTCTTTAAGGGTTTCAGTTGCCTTTCTGATATTTTGTACAACCTTTTTATCTGCTCCAAAGACTTCTGCAATTTGAGCCACGTTGTCTAATTGTTCCATCAACAATTCAAAGTTGCTGGTTTTGATAATCTGAAATAGCTTTTGCAGAATATCATTGTCAAGGTTCTCTAAAAACTTACTTAAAGCATTGTAAGAAAAGATGCCCGAATCATAAGACATACTAAAACCATTGCCAAGCAATAGGTGTTTCTGCCGTTTCTTTGCAGTAAGCGACTTTATTACTTCGTCATAGGTATATACTTTGTCTAGGCTCATTTTATTTATTGTATTCAGTTTGTGGCTCTGCTGCCATTGATAAAGTTTCTTCCTCCTTCACACCCCAAACCTCACCAATTTTTATTTTTATTTTTTGCTCAAATATTTCTATTAAGCGTTTGTTGGCATTAACCAATTGTAGTTCTTCTTCTATCGCTTTTACGATGGTTAACTGTTCTTCAAGTGTTGGCAATGGAACTTTAATGTCCTTTACATAATCTCTTGTAACGCCTTTTACTGTTGCACCGTGACCGTCATTTTCAATTTTGTCTGCTATTGAAAGCATAAAGAAATATCCGTAACGCTTGTTTATTTTTTCTTCATCAAAAAGTAAAGCAGTTAAATCTTGATTTAGTGCTGTTGGTTTTCTAACGAACGCCATTTTACCAAGCGAAACCCTTGTCACTAAAACCAACGTATCTTTTGGAACAATACTCGTTGAGTTTTCTTTGACTGCTTTTTCAGTAATCTTTCTGATAGAATCTTCAATATACATTGGGCTACTTGAAAAATCAGAACAAGTAATCCAATCTACATTTCCATTTTCCCAATACGATGTATTTTCTTTTGAAGGTGTGCTTCCTCCAACCAATTTTGCCAATGTTCCCAACTCCACCATTTCCCAATCAGGGCTGATAGTTATAGTAGGTTTGTAGTGGTTTACGATTTGTTTCGCTCCGTCTATTATTTTTTGGTAGCCTTCTATTTCGGTTACTATTTTTTGTTGTATTTCAAGTGGTGGGAGAGGGATTTCAGTTTCCTCAATTAGTGTATTATAAAGCCTTGCTATTGTTACCCCTTCCGTTGGTCGCCATTTTATTTGCTGATAAATGATTTTTAGATATTCATTTAAAACTTTGGTTTCGTCATTTGCAATCCAAACAATGTTTGAATCTTGAAAATATGCAGGTTTGCCGTCAAATACCACAACTTTACCTATCGTTCCCGAAGTAGAAATTAGAATATCTCCTTTTTTAGGGTATGCAAATTTTGATTTGTATTCGTCAAAGATTTCTCGGCTTATAAATGCATCAGGTTCTTTTCCAAATGTTCCTATTTTGTAAAATGGAACATCCCCTTTATCAGTTGTTTGCTCTTTAAAAATTCTTTTGCACATACAAATTTTTCCAATCTCACCTAACTTCACAATATCAAATTCAGTTTGAGAAATGGCTTTCTCAAAATACCTTTCAGCACTTAAACCAACTTCTTTAGTGTTTAAGATTGTAACCTTCTCAACCAAAGTTGCCAAACTCGGCAAATCTTCAAAAGCCTTGTCATTGCTTAAACATTCTTTGTATGCCTCCAAGGTTTGCAATGCCAAAGGCAAATCGTTTTTGTCAATCTCTCTGCGTTGTGCTCCTAAATCAAAGCCATCATTTTCAATTTTTAAAAACAGAATATGGTTGCTTTTTTTCGCCAAGCGTTTGTCTAAAAACAATACAGATGTTTTTACACCGCTGTAAGGTTGAAACACACCTGCCGGCAAACTAATTACAGCTATCAAACTATCTTGCACCAACATTTTTCGCAATTGCTTGTAAGCGGTTTGGCTTGTTGCCACAATTCCGTTGGGTACTACAATTCCTGCACGTCCGCTACTGTTTAAGTGTTCTGCAATGTAATCGGTAAACAATACTTCCGCTTTGTTTGCTTGTACGCCAAATTTCTTGTGTGGTCTGATTCCGCCTTTTGGTGTCATAAATGGCGGATTTGCCAATATCACATCAAAGGTTTCTTGCCAACGGTCTTCGCTGCTCAAACTGTCATACTCGTGTATGAGTGGCGTTGCAAAACCGTGTAAATACATATTGGCTAAACTCAAACGTACCATATCGGGGCTAATGTCGTACCCCACAAAATTGGTAGCGAGTTTTTTTCTATCGTCTGGCTTTAGCTTGTCTCCTTGGCGTTTGTCGGTGTTTTGGTTAAGTATGTGTTTATAGGCACTCAATAAGAAACCAGCCGTTCCGCAAGCAGGGTCAAGCACGGTTTCATTTTTCTGTGGGTTTACACAAGCCGTTACAAAATCAATAATGTGTCGGGGAGTTCTAAATTGTCCAGCATCGCCTTGGCTTCCCATTACACTCAACAAGTATTCAAAAGCATCGCCCAACTTTTCGCTGTGGCTGTATTCAAACTCGTTTATGTATTTTAAAAACAGTTTTAAAGTGCTTGGGTCACGGTAAGGCAAATAAGCATTTTTAAAAATATTACGGAACAGCTCTGGAATATTGGGATTGGTATTAAGTTTTTCCAATGCTTCGCTGTACAAAGCCAGCATATCTTGTCCGCTTAATGATGGGTCAAATAGTTTTCGCCAACCGTATTTGGCATATTCGCCTGAAAAGAATTTTGCTTTGCCTTTAAATTTCTCAACGGCTTCTTTATCCATATCGTCCATAAACTTATAGATAAGAGCCAATGTAATTTGTTCAATTTGGCTTTTTGGGTCGGGTACTTTACCTACCAACACATCACGGCAATCGTCAATATTTTTCTTTGTTATGTTGTCTAGCATTGTTTAGGCAGATAAAAATTTATTTAATGGAACGTAGGTTTTAATGTAGTAAGGCAGTTTGCTTTTCATTTCATCATCTACACGGTTAAAATCTTCTACATTAAAAGTTGGGTTGTGGTAGAGTTCTGTAAAATCTTGTTGGTCTATAATATTTCTCACACTTGGGTCGGTGATGTAAGCATAAAAGAAATAGCGTAAACCTTGTAAATCGTCAATGTTGGAAACATTGTTGGTGCTGATAAACTTTTCAAATTCATCACTCAATAAATCGTCTTTACCTTTTATTTGGTTTCCGAAATAAATGAGTTCCAACAATTCACGCCAACCAATTTTTCGGTCAATTTTTAATGACTTACGAAGTTTTTCCAAATCAAAATATTCTTCGGGTTTATTGTCGTATTTCTCTTTTGCTCTAGCTGTGGCAACTTCCACATCACCAGCTTCCATCAATAGTTTTATTTCATCATCGGTTTTTACCTTTTCTTCAAACTGCTGGAAAAACATTCGGTCAACTTTCATTCCAGTAAAGTCAACTTGTTGTTCGTGAAAAGAATGAATTCTATCATCTTCTTTGTACTCATAACCTTCTCGTTTAGGTTTGATGGTGTTGTCGTCCAGCGTTGGCATATCATCGCCCTTATCGAAGTTTACAGGAAGTTTTAAAACTTGGTCGTACTGATATTTTTCTTCAAAGTATTCGCAAGTAGCAAAGAAGTCAAAGAGTTTAAAAGCTGCTTTGTCAATGGAAATATTTTCTTCTTCACCAAGGTCGTTTTTAAATTTGTGTTCAAATTTGTGAATACGGGTCCCTCGTCCTTTAATCTGAATAAATTCAGTTGGCGAAAAAATGGGTCGCATTAAACCAAGGTTCAAAATATTGGGGCAATCCCAACCTGTGGTCATCATTCCAACGGTTACACAAACTCTTGCTTTACTTGTTTTGTAAGATTCTAAAATTTCATTGTCTTTGGCAAAATGGCTAAAGCCCAATAATTTATCGTTGCTAAAATCAACAGTCATTTGCTGACTGTTTTGCACATTGGAAGTTACCTGAACAGCAAAGTCGCTTTGATATTTGCCAGGGAATATTTGGTGTGCATATTCATTGAGCAGTTGAGCCAATTTTGCAGCGTGATTTTGCGAAACAGCAAAAACTAAACTCTTTCCAAATTCTCCGTTAATTGGGTCTTTCAGCCCATTTTCAATAAAAGTTTTGCAAAACACACGGTTGGTTTCTTCGCTGAAAAACTTCCGTTCAAAATGATTTTGCTTGTAATTTACTTCTTCTAAAATGTCTTCTTGTTCGCTACTGGCAACCGTTACCATAATGCCGTAACCTTGTTCCGATAAAAGTTTGGTCGTAACATCTGTTCTTGCATCTACTACAATCGGCTGTCGCAAATATCCGTCTTTAGCACCGTCCACAAGCGTATAACGATATGTTGGAATGCCACTCTCACAACCGAAGGTTGTGTAAGTGTCAAGCATCATTCTTCGTTCCAATTCTCTTGGGTCGTCAATGTTGTCGGTGTCTAAGTGTTTTAAATAGTCTTTTGGTGTGGCGGTTAAACCCAATTTGTAACCCAAGAAATATTCAAACAATGCTCTGCTGTTTCCACCACCTAACAGTCGGTGCGATTCATCAGAAATAATTAAATCGAAGTCGGTTGGTGAAAAAAGAGTTTTGTATTTGTTGTTTACCATCAACGATTGAATGGTCGTAACCACAATGTCTGCTTTACGCCAATCGTTTTTCTTCTCTTTGTAAACAACCGTTGTAATGTCGTTTTTCAAATAGTTGGTAAAATCTTTTCTTGCTTGTTCTTCCAGTTCCAAGCGGTCAACCAAAAACAAAATGCGTCTTGCATTTCCTGTTCTGTAAAAGAGTTTGATTAATGCAGCAGCAGTCAAAGTCTTTCCTGTGCCTGTTGCCATTTCCAACAAGAAACGCTTTTTACCTTCGCTTACTGATTGCTGAACGGCTTTGATTGCTTCAACTTGGTAATAGCGAAGAAAACGAAGTTTTAAATTGAAGATTAAATCTTTCTTTTTTTGTTCGTCTTGAAACTCAGGAATCTGTTTATAGTTTGGAAGTTGCGTTAAAACAACATAGTCGTCATTTACTTGTTCACTAACTAATTTGCTTGGGTCAGGATTGAATTGATAATACTGTTTGATAGATTCCAATGTCGGAAACACTTGAATTTGTTCAGGGTTTCCTGTTTCGATATTCCATAAATAGTGAAGCGTTCCGTTTGAAAGAATAATGAATTTAACCTTTTGAGATTTTGCGTAATTTCTTGCTTGTTCTTTGCCAACAAGGGGATTTAAACTTTCCTTTTTTGCTTCTAAAACAAGTATTGGGTTTTGGTTCTCGTCAACCAGCAAAAAGTCAATGAAACCACTTTTAGCATTTTCAAAATCTTCACCTAAATCGTCCATTTTGATGGAAGATTCAAGTTTAATAGTTGCTTTACCTTTGTCCGTGTCAAAGAAGCTCCACCCTGATTCCTCAAGGAGTTTATTGATTTTTATTCTTGCTTTAGCTTCTTTTTCTGCCATCTAATTCAGTTCAATTTTTTGTCGGTCAAGATACGATTTTTCACCCTTAAAACGGTCATTATCGTTCTGTGGCAGGTGGGAGAATTGGCTCTTTTGCAAGCTTGGGTTTGTGTGTCGGCTTGTGCGGCTTGCAAATGTGCCAATTGTGCGTAGGCAGAATTTCAATTTTTTTTGTGCGGTGGGGAAAAAATAAAAAACATAGCGTTGGTCAGCGTGTCGGTTTAGATGTTGTCCAGTTGCAATATGGTCTGTATGTTTTTGGTCACCTGTCAAAATGGTTTGTCTTTGTTTTAATGTTTAATTTTTGGTCGGTCGGTCGTCTTTGGAACGGTCGTCCTACCATTGGCTATAACTTATATATATACGAAAGAATACTGTACTTTTTCCGGCTTATTGTGGTTTGATGATTTGCGCAGTATATTCATTATAAGGGGTTTTGTTGGTTTTGGTAAAATTAGCTGCTGTCTGTGACATTTGATCTACAGGGCTGAGGATTTTGTTTTTTTTGGCTTGGGTTAGGTGGAGTAGAAATGGTAGTTAAGGGGCGTAGCCCTGATATCTTCGTAGCAAGATTCACCCACCACATTCATAAGGGGCGTAGCCCTGATATCTTCGTAGCAAGATTCACACACCACATTCATAAGGGACGTAGCCCTGTAATCGTTTGCCCGTTGTTATTTGCTACGAAGATTTTAGAGCCACGTCACAATATATTAACTCTGTTAAAGGTTTTTGCTTGAACTGTGCGCCCCCTATTTGCTTTATATGCTCATTTAACGAGCCGTCAAAAGCAAAATACAGGGCCATGCGCCACTGCC
>CAMDHZ010000047.1 GCA_945898275.1 Chitinophaga pinensis
CATAATCTTCCCTAAAATATCCTATTGGGTAGGTAGTACTTACTGCTGGGCCATCGCTCACATCAACATTGCCGGCATGATGGGTTCTAACCGCAATGTCTCTTAGCTTATAACTAGATTTCATGCGAACAATTCCACCTGTACCATCTGTTTTTGCAAACCCATAAGCTCCATAAATTGGAAAGCCATCATATGCAAAACCAATCAAAGGTGAATGTTTTGAAGGATCGATCGTATACAATCCATCTGCATCATACAAATTACAAATGGTAGAAAGCACTTTTAAATCTAAATCAAAGGCACTTGGGTTTTGATGGTGGTGGTAATTTGTACCTGCTGGGTGACCTTTAGCACAGTCAAATCCTGCTCTTTCGGCAACAATTGCATCTCGGTTCCAAGACTGTGTAGCGCTTGGTCCGCCTGGGCAAGTTGGTCTACCTGGCCCACCACAAAGTGCATTAGTTGTGTTATTCCAAGCTACTCCATCACGGTAATCAAACATCGCCACACCATTGATGAAAATCCCGATATTGCCCGCGG
This sequence comes from Chitinophaga pinensis, assembly GCA_945898275.1. Lineage (GTDB taxonomy): Bacteria > Bacteroidota > Bacteroidia > UKL13-3 > UKL13-3 > B1. The sequence goes on from CAMDHZ010000047.1 coordinate 541, forward strand.
TGGTTGGGGTGGCAGTACCTGTGTTTTCAGTTGGATTTAATGGAATTTTGAAAATTGCATTTTGATTCCCAGCGTTATTTGTATTTCCGTCTCCAGTAAATGGCCCAACTTTATAGGCTGGAATTCCAGTTGCATTTACATATACCCAATTTTCTGAATACCTAACCATTTGACAGTTCACCAAGATGTTATTAGCAATTGGAGTTGGGTTACCTGCAGCATAATAAAATCCAGTTTCAGTATTGTTTTGAAGCCAAGTGGTGATGGCCGGATTGGTTTGTGAATAAACGGCTAAACTAAAAAGCGAAAGGACTACAAGTAATAATTTTTTCATAGTTTTTGGTTTGTTTGTTGAAGCATTAGACGATTAAAAAATTACTTTCCTTCGTTCGCTTTTAATAATTCTTTTGGAAATTGGTGAGCCGGATTAAAAACAAAGGCTCTATCATTTAAGGTGTTTAAAAGGGCTATTATATCCGCCTTATCATTGCCCGTTAAGGGTATTCCATTCTTCAATGGCTCAGCTATTGTTGAACTTGTTTTTATATCATTCGAGTAATGGTTCAAAACTTCTGAGAGTTTTTTAAACCGACCATCATGCATGTATGGATAGGTATATGCTAAGTTTCGCAAACTTGGAATTTTAAATTTGAAGCTATCCTTGGGATTGTGGCTCATTAAAAATCTGCCATAGTCGTTGTAAGTTGTATCAGCTTTAAGGCCGTTGTTTTCAAATTCATAAGAAGAAAATAAAGGTTCTTGGTGACAAGAATTGCAATGCTGTTTAAATAAATTATAACCCCTTTTTTCTTGGTCAGTAAAGGAGTCTTTGCCTAGGTAAACTTTATCATATTTGGCATTGGCAGAAACTAAGGTTAATTCAAATTGGGCGATAGCTTTTAATAATTTTGCACTTGTTATAATTGTATCGCCAAAAGCCCTTTTAAATGCAGATTTGTATAAATTTGATTTTTTAAGTTTTTCTAAAACAGTATTTATATTTTCATTCATTTCTTTAGGTTGACTTATGGGTGCTAAAGATTGAACTTCAATATGATTGATGGCACCATCCCACATGAATAATTTTTGCCAAGCCAGGTTAAACAAAGCGGGTGCATTACGATTGCCAATTTGATCATTTATGCCGTGGCTTACTGGATGATCTGTATGCGCAAAGGCATTATAAGGAGAGTGACAGGAAGCACATGAAACACTATTGTCTTTGGATAAAATTGGATCGAAAAACAACATTCTTCCCAAAAAAACTTTAGTACTATCCAATGGTTTTTCTTTAAAATCAAAGGTTGGCTTAGGAAAATGAGGAGGCTTTTGCCAAAAAGAAATCGGTTTTTGGGCAGCTAAAAATAGGAGTATACTCACCATAAGAAAAACCTTTGCAGATTTCATTTTTGACTCACTTTAAATGAATAAGCGAAAATTTGACTAAGCGCTAAGGATGCAGGTTTCGGACTCATGATAACGCTCTGCTTTAGTACATCTTTGTGCTCAAGAAATGCGGTTATATCTACTTCAATTTTTATCGTTTCGGTTTGATCCAAACTCAATTGAATAGTTTGTAGCGAGTTGAATGGAAATTGATAGCCTCCTAAATGATAAGTAAAATGTGTTTTGTTTCGGTTTGAACCAAGGATACTAGCTTCAATTTTTGTATGAATATATCCGCTTTGCCAAGTCCAATACATCCCTAAACTTGGGTCTAAATCTCCTTCGAGGGCCCCAGAAACAGAGGTGATAGAATCAACACCCAATTGAAATCGTAATTGGTTGAATTTTGCTTTACTTGGTATGGATAGGGTGATGGCCTGTTTTTGATGAATATCTATCAAGTAATGGGTTTGCGGCGAATAGGCAACAAGAGAATCGTCTTGATATAGTTGAAGATATCCAATATAAAATTTTAACTCCTGAAATTGAATACTGTCAGAAAGATAGGGGTAGGCAACATTTGGTTCAAGCCGAACCTGCTTGAATGTTGGTTCAAACTTTATGCTAATACTATTTTGTGCTTGAACCAAAACGTTGAATAACACTAAAAGTATGAACCAAAATTTTTTATGGCTTTGGTGGCATGCCGGGTTTATGGCTTGGAAACAAATTTGTGATTTCTTGTGTAAAGTCATTGAATTTCTCCATTTGAGAAGGTTTACAAAGGCGCTTAATGTCTAAGAAATGCTGGTAATGAATCTCTTCTACTTGCGCTTGAAGTTTGGCAATATCAATCATTAATGTATGCTTAAGACTGTCTTGTGCTAATGAAAGTTGACCATACAGGGCTTGCTTTTTTGAGAGTATGGCATTGTTTTTTTCTCTAACTTGGCTTCGATGCTCCTCTACAAGTGTTTCGTATGTAGCAATTTGGTCCTTGTCAAAATCTAGTTTTTTTATAATGATTTGCTTCGGTCCACCAGGCATGCGACCTTTATTTTGAGCCAGTTGAAAAGCTAAAATGCCTAACAAAACATTGCTCACCAACAAGAAAATAACCAGTATTTTAAAAAAGCTTAGCTTATTCATTGTAAAGATTGTTTTGTGTGGAACCCATTAGTTGAACAATCTGTTGTTTCTCTTTTTGTTGTTTAGTTGTAACAATAAAATACATTTCTATACTCATCAGTCCAATGAGCAAAGCCGCAGCAATACCAAGCCATTTGCCATCCATTTTTTCATGGTATAGCCTTTGGTGTTCAACTTTCAACATGATTTTATCAAAAAGTTGCGGTGGTGGATCTAGCTTTTGAATGCTATTTAATAAATCTAGCGATTCGTTCATCAAATTGTTAGACGAATTATTTTTCATGTTCCTTCGTGTTGGTTAAAATTTGTTGTAAATTCTTCTTGGCTCTTTGAAACAAGGATTCAACAGCCTTGGTGCTAAGGTTGAGAATGTTTGCCACTTCTTGCTGACTTAACTGTTCCATCTTTAATAATACAATTACAGTTTTTTGGTTTTCTGGTAAGCGATTGATGGCCTTTAGTAAATTGTTTAATCCTTCTTTGTGTTCAAGTTGAATACCGGGATGAATTGGGGTAGAATAGGAGTTGTGACTTTCAGAAACATCCTGTTGTTGTTGGAAAAATGTTTTAAATAGTTTGAAGCGCTTAGACTTTAGAAAGTCGAGACAGGTATTAATAGTAATCCGATAAATCCAAGTTTTAAGCTGTGAATTGCCTTCAAATTGGTCTATCTTCTCATAAACTTTTAGGAAAACATCTTGGGTGATTTCTTCGGCATCTGCTGGTGAATGCACATAGTGAAGCGCCAAGTTATAAACTTGCTTTTGATAAGTTTTAACGATTTCACTAAAGTTGGCAGGACTCAAAGTTTCGAAAGATTATGTTTTGTAGCAAATAAACGATAGAAGTATTAAATTCAATGTGTTTTATTCAATGCTAGGTTCTTGCATGGTATTTTATTTATTAAATTTTCAGTATCCTTGAAGCATGGTAATTATTGGGAATACGCTCATTTCTGAAGATATTTTTGATCAAGAATTTATTTGTAACCTTTCAGCTTGCAAAGGCGCTTGCTGCGTAGAAGGAGATTCAGGCGCACCTGCCACCCTAGAAGAGAAAGAGCGGATTGAAAATGAACTAGAAAAAATAAAACCATATCTAACCTCTGCTTCCTTAACTGCCATTCAAAACAATTCCACCTTTGAAAAAGATGAGGACGATGAATGGGTTACCACATGCCTGCCAAGCGGCGAATGTAATTTCAGTTTTAGAAATGCCAATGGAGTTTTAAGCTGTGGCATAGAACAAAGTTTCTTAGAAGGAAAGTCTGAAATTAGAAAACCAATTTCTTGCTATCTTTACCCAATTAGGGTAAGTAAGGTTGGAGATTACACAGCTTTAAATTACCATAAATGGGATATTTGTAGTGCTGCATGTGCCTTAGGAAAACAAGAGAAGGTAGCAGTTTACCAATTTTTAAAAGACCCATTAATCGAACGATTTGGAAAAGATTGGTATGATGAACTTTGTGAGGTGGCTGTGGCGTTTAAAAATATGGGTTCCTCAATATAAGATTTAGGTTTACCCTAATGCAATTTTTTATATTTAAGTTTAACTTTATTACTACTTAATGATGTATTCTATGGTCTTTATTTCTAAGCTTCAAAAAACCACAACCGGGCAATTTTACGCAGTTGCAGTTTTTATTTCATTTGCATTTTTACTTCCTTTCATTTCTTTGGCGCAAGAAGGAAATGAGGTTTGGCTGACCCAAAACTATACCAAAACAGAGCAAATGATACCCATGCGCGATGGCATTAAACTTTATACTGCTATTTATGCGCCAAAAGACCAAAGCTCAAAACATCCAATTCTGTTAAATAGAACACCTTATTCGTGCTCGCCTTATGGTGCCACCAAATTTTCATCAAGGTTATTTGGCACTTATTGGAAAGAATACATCAAACTTGGATACATCATTGTAGTGCAAGATGTGCGTGGCGCTTGGATGAGCGAAGGCCAGTTTGTAGATGTGCGCCCTTTTAACGCCAACAAAAAAAAGAAGGAAATAGACGAAGCCAGCGATACTTATGATGCCGTAGATTGGCTCGTGAAAAATGTAAAATCCAACAATGGAAAAGTCGGGGTGTTTGGAATTTCTTACCCAGGCTTTTATGCTACTATGGCTGCCTTGAGCGGCCACCCAGCAGTAAAGGCTGTTAGTCCGCAGGCGCCCGTAACCGATTGGTACATGGGTGACGATTTTCACCATAACGGAGCTTTTATGTTAGAAGATGCTTTTGGCTTTTACTCGGGATTTGGTTTGCCAAGGCCTGAACCAACCACCAAACGCCCTGGTTCGCCTATCAAATACAATACCCGCGATAGCTATAAGTTTTTCTTGGAAACAGGTGCCATTTCAAACTTTAGCAAACTCATGGGCGATAGCATTGCCTTTTGGAACGACCTCATGCAACACCCACATTACGACGCTTGGTGGAAAGCCCGCGATGCCCGACGAGCTTGTTATAACATAAAACCTGCAATATTAGTGGTAGGTGGTTTGTTTGATGCCGAAGATTGCTTTGGCGCTTGGCGTTTATACCAAGCCATCGAAAAACAAAACCCAAATACTGATAACCGTATTGTTATGGGACCTTGGTTTCATGGCGGGTGGAGTAGGAGTGATGGCGCCTATTTAGGCAATGTGCGCTTTGGTTCAAACACCTCCTTGTATTACCAAACCCAATTCGAAATACCCTTCTTTCAATACCACCTCAACGGCGTAGGGTCAACCCAAAATATTGCAGAAGCAAACATATTTTTCACAGGCGAAAACAAATGGAAATCTTTTGAAGCTTGGCCTCCTAAACAGATGCAGAACAAAGAATTGTTTCTGCACGAAGGCAATCAACTCAACTTCGAAAAACCAGCCGTAATTACCTCTTTTAGCAGCTATACAAGCAACCCGCAAAAGCCTGTGCCTTATACAGAGTCGGTTCAAACCCAAAGAACCCGCGAATACATGACAGACGACCAACGCTTTGCCTCGCGCAGGCCCGATGTGCTTACTTTTACCACCGATGTGTTGGAGCAAGATTTAAGTTTGGCCGGTACCTTAATCGCAGATTTGCAAGTAAGCCTTTCTACCACAGATGCCGATTTTATTGTGAAAATCATCGATATATTTCCGGATGGTTTTACGTATGATACGCTCCTGCACGGCAAAGGAAACGGCAGCAATTACTTAATGGATGCCTACCAAATGTTGGTGCGTGGCGAGGTGATGCGCGGTAGGTATCGCAATAGTTTTGAGAAACCAGAACCCTTTGTACCCGGACAAGTAACTCAAGTGAAATTTGAGTTGCCAGACATTGCCCATACCTTTAAAAAGGGCCACCGATTAATGATTCAAGTACAAAGCACTTGGTTTCCTTTGGTAGATAGAAATCCACAACAATTTGTAGACCCATACCATTGCAGCGATAACGACTTCGTACCTTGTGACATCAAGCTGTTTCATGATGCCACAAGGCCTAGTAAAATTTTGTTGCCTGTATTGAAATTATAACTTGGCAGATTCTTCTACCAATCGCTCTTTGTTGATGGGCACCACACCTACTTCTTCGCAAACCAATCCACCAGCAAGGTTAGATAAAGCTGCTGTTTGCTTGTTGTCTAATCCAATGGCATAACATAAAGCAGCCACACTCATAACGGTATCGCCAGCGCCGCTCACATCTGCAATTTTGCGATAGTGCGCGGGTATGTAATCAAAGGTTTTACCATCACAAATCATTACCCCACGTTCGCTCATGGTAACCATAATGTTTTTAAGCTCCATGGCCTGCATTAGGTCTAAAATCATTGTTTCAAAACCACTTTGGTCGGTTGGGTCAACCTCTTTGTTAAAACCTTCTTTGAGTTCTTTTAAGTTAGGTTTAAACAAATCAACGCCACGGTAAAAATTAAAGTTTCTTTTCTTTGGGTCAACCACAACCTTTTTGCCATGCTTATGTGCTGCAGTTACAATTTGTTCAATTAAACTTTGGGTAATCACACCTTTGTCATAATCCTCAAACAATACCACATCAACTGCTGGCAATAAGTCGTTTAGGATTCTATGAGTTAGAACATAGGTTTCGTATTCAGAAATGGGCTCAGTAAACTCATGATCCACACGCAACATTTGTGTTTGCTGTGCAATCACACGGGTTTTGGTGGTGGTTAATCTATCTTTTGAGCGCACAATTCCTGAAGGATTTAGGTTAGAGCTTTCCAACAATTGCAAAAACTCATTGCCTTCAATGTCTTCACCAATAACTGAGCAAAGAATAGGCTTAGCACCTAACGAAGCAAGGTTCAAAGCTACATTTGCAGCGCCACCCAATCGGTATTCTTTTTTCTCAACAGCAACTACGGGTACTGGGGCTTCTGGCGATATTCTTTCTACTTTTCCGAGGAGGTAGGCATCTACCATAACATCTCCCACAACAAGGACTTTTAGTCCTAAAAATTTCTCAATAATGTCTTTCATAATTATCAGCACAATTTAACCAAAGCATTTTTAATTCTCTCCATTGCAATTATTAATTTTTCATCACTGGTTGCGTAACTCAATCGAATGCAGTTTTCGTCGCCAAATGCCTCGCCAGTCACAGTAGAAACATGACCTTCGTGCAGGAGGTACAGACACAGGTCTGTGGCGGTTTCTATCGTTTTCTCATTAAACTTTTTACCTAAAAAGCTACTAATGTCCGGAAAAAAGTAAAAAGCACCTTCGGGGGCATTGCATTTCAATCCGGGTATTTTTTCAAGGGCGGTTTGAACCAAAAGCCTACGACGCTCAAAAGCTTGAACCATTTTCATGCTTGGTTCTTTGCTACCAGTAAGTGCTGCAACTGCTGCTTTTTGACTGATGCCGCTGGTGGCGCTGGTAAATTGTCCTTGAATTTTTTCGCAGGCCACAGCAATTTCCTTTGGAGCAGCTAGGTAGCCCAATCGCCAGCCCGTCATGGCAAAGCCTTTAGATAAGCCATTGATGGTAACAACCCTATTGGCCACTTCCTCAAAAGTGCCTATGCTCACATGTTTAGATTCGTAATTAATGTATTCATAAATCTCATCAGAAATAATGATGATTTGAGGGTGCTTGGCAAATACTTCAACCAATCCTTCAAGTTCTTCTCTACTATACACAGAACCAGTAGGATTGCATGGCGATGAGAACATAAATGCCTTTGATTTTGGTGTAATAGCAGCTTCTAATTGCTCTGGTGTAATTTTATAGTTTTGCTCGAGTGGTGCTTTGATAAAAACAGGAATACCTTCCACAAGTCTAACCATTTCTGAGTAGCTCACCCAATAAGGCGTTGGAATAATTACCTCTTCGCCCGGGTTAACGATGGCCATAATGGTATTCATTAGGGCATGTTTGGCGCCCGTGCAAACCACTATTTGGTCGGGAGTATAGTGCAACTCGTTTTCGTTGTTAAGCTTTTGGGAGATGGCTTCGCGCAATTCTGGAATACCTGCAACAGGAGTATAATAGGAGAAGTTATCTTCAATGGCTTTAATAGCGGCTGCCTTGATATGGGCAGGGGTTTCAAAATCGGGTTCGCCTAAGCTAAGGCTAATCACGTCTATGCCTTGCGCCATAAGCTCCCTGGCTTTTTTTGCCATGGCAATGGTTTGAGGTTCATTTACCCAATCAACCCGCATAGCCAAATAATTTTTCTCGCTCATGCTGCGAATTTATCAGATTAGCTCCTTTTTATTTTGCGTTTTTTGCAAATTTCTCAATGGCATTAACAAAAAATCCAAATAAGTTGGTTTGAACCAAGCTTTGTTGCAGGTATTTGCTTGAATTGCGTGTAAAATGAAAATTCCCCGTGCAAAGCCGTTTCTTAAGCCATTTGACAAAACTGATGTTTGCATCCGTTAAACAAAATCACAATGAAAAAAATGAATGTAATCGCAGCAATACTTTGCTTGCTTATTTCAAACTTTACTGTTTTGGCTCAAAACGTAAGACCTACACTCACCGTATTAAACATAGACACCAAAGGCGTTCAATTAGAGCCTTCACAAATGGGAAATCTAGTGCGTATCGAAATTGAAAAGCTAAACATTTATGATGTAACCGACCGTTACGATGTGGCTTATGTGGTGCAAAAAAACAACTTAAACATCACCAATTGTTATGGCAAACTCTGCTTAATGGAAATTGGCAATGTCATCAAATCAGATTACATCTTAACTGGTAGTTCCGAACTCTATGGCGAAACCATTGTACTCACTTTAAGATTGGTAAACATTAAATCTGGGAGCATTGATAAAACCACTGTTGTAGAGTTTTTAAACTTACCCTTAGAAATGCAAAACATGACGGCCATTGCCATTCGCAAAATGTTTGATAAACCCATCGACGAGCAATTGTTTGGCAGACTTACAAAACCCTTTGATTTTGATAATGCCATTAATAATCCTTACAAAACCATTATCAATTTATCCGGTCCACGTTTTGGCTATAGTTTAATTTTTGGTGAAAATGCAGAACGCATGAGAGCTTCTTCTGAAAGTGGTGGTTTTGATGCTTACCCTGCTAGCTTTTTATTTGGGTACCAATTTGAAAAGCAATACCTAAACGAAGGAAACTACCAAGCCTTGTTCGAATTCATTCCCATGATTGGCGGCTTGGATCAACAAATGTTTATCCCAAGTATTTCATTTTTAAACGGATTTAGAAATACTCGCACAGGTTGGGAAGTTGCCATTGGACCAACTTTTAGTCTTGCTACTTATAGCATGATGGGAAAAATTGGCAATACCTATTATACCGAAGACGAAATTAAAGAAATGGGTATAAGCAAAGTTCATATTCGCCCAACCTTACATTCAGGTGGAGTGGTTAACTTGAGTACCTCTCTGATTTTTGCTGTTGGTAAAACCATTAAATCTGGTAAAATGAATATTCCAATTAATATTTTTGGAAACATTCCAACCAAAGAAGGCTGGCGTATTGGAATATCAGTTGGCTACAATGCAAAGAATACCCAAATGTAATTCGGCGTATTTGGCAGATAAGTGCTTTTAAAATGGTTTGAACCAACCAGGTTTAAGCCATTTTTTCATTTAATACCCTTAGCTAAGTGCCATAATTTCTTCTGTTTATACTATGGAACTGTAGTTGATGCAATAGGAATAAACAAAGCATCCCATGAACCTGAATAATTTTACCATCAAATCTCAAGAGGCTGTGCAACAAGCACAAGTTATTGCTTCAACTAATGGCCAACAAGCTATTGAAACGGGGCATATCTTAAAAGCCTTAATGAACATCGATGAACAAACCATTTCATTTCTACTAAAGAAACTCAATATAAATATACCACGAATTACTCAAGCCACAGATGCAATTCTTGCTTCTTACCCAAAAGTGAGTGGTGCCGATTCTGGTACTTATTTATCTAACGCCGCTAACCAAGCTTTGGTTAAAGCCCAAGCACAGTTAAAAGGGTTTGGTGATGAGTTTGTAGCGGTAGAGCATATTTTACTCGGACTCCTACTTGGTTCAGACAGTATTGCCAACCTTTTAAAAGATGCCAGCATTACCGAAAAGGATTTAAAATTGGCTATTAAAGATTTACGTGGCGATTCAAAGGTTACTTCCCAAAGTGGCGATGCCCAATACAATGCACTAAACAAATACGCCAAAGATTTAAATGAGTTGGCTCGCCAAGGTAAATTAGATCCGGTAATTGGTAGAGACGAAGAAATTAGAAGGGTATTGCAAATTTTATCTCGTAGAACTAAAAATAATCCAGTGTTAATTGGTGAACCAGGAGTTGGGAAAACAGCTATTGCCGAAGGCCTTGCGCATAGAATTGTAAGCGGTGATGTGCCCGAGAATCTAAAAAGCAAAAGGGTTTATTCTTTAGACATGGGCTCTCTAATAGCGGGTGCCAAATACAAAGGGGAGTTTGAAGAACGCTTGAAAGCTGTTATAAAGGAAGTCATTGGCAGTGATGGCGATATTGTATTATTTATAGATGAAATTCATACCTTAGTTGGCGCAGGCGGCGGTGGTGAAGGTGCTATGGATGCTGCAAACATTCTTAAACCTGCTTTGGCCCGCGGCGAATTGCGTGCGATTGGTGCCACAACCTTAGCCGAATACCAACGTTATATTGAGAAAGACAAAGCCCTAGAAAGAAGGTTTCAAAAGGTATATGTTGAAGAACCTGATACCGAAGCTGCAATATCAATCTTGCGCGGCTTAAAAGAGCGCTATGAAGTGCACCATAAAGTGCGTATCAAGGATGAAGCAATTATAGCGGCTGTTGAATTGTCGCAGCGTTATATCTCAGATAGGTTTTTGCCAGACAAAGCCATTGACTTAATGGATGAGGCGGCCTCTAAATTACGCTTAGAAATTGATTCGGTGCCAGAAGAAATTGACCAAATGAATCGTCGAATCATGCAGTTGGAGATAGAAAGAGAAGCCATCAAACGCGAAGGAAATGACGAAAAAGTAAATGAACTTAGTAAAGAAATTGCCAACTTGCAAGAAGAATGCAATGCTGTTAAAGCGATATGGCAAAGTGAGAAATTGCTCGTAGATGGCATTCAATTAGCCAAGCAAGATATAGAAAACCTAAGGGTTGAAGCCGAACAGGCAGAACGTGCAGGGGATTTTGGTAAAGTAGCTGAGATTAGATACGGCCGCATAAAGGAAGCTGAAGCCAAGGTAATCGACTTAAAAGAAAAACTACAATCGCAACAAACCAACAAAGCGATGGTAAAGGAAGAAGTAGACAGCGAAGACATTGCCGATGTGGTAAGTCGCTGGACCGGCATTCCAATTACCCGCATGTTGCAAAGTGAAAGAGAGAAGTTATTGCACCTAGAAGCCGAGTTACACAAACGTGTAGTAGGTCAGGAAGAAGCCATCTCCGCCATTTCTGATGCCATTAGAAGAAGCAGAGCGGGTTTGTCTGACCCAAAGAAACCCATTGGCTCGTTTATCTTTTTAGGAACTACTGGTGTGGGTAAGACCGAATTGGCAAAAGCCTTAGCAGGATTTCTGTTTAACCAAGAGGATGCCTTAGTACGCATAGATATGAGCGAATACCAAGAGAAACATACAGTAAGCCGCTTAATTGGTGCCCCTCCGGGCTATGTAGGTTATGAAGAAAGCGGTCAGTTAACAGAAGCAATCAGAAGAAGGCCTTATTCTGTTGTGTTATTAGATGAAATTGAAAAAGCCCATCCAGATGTGTTTAATATTTTATTGCAAGTATTGGATGATGGCAGGCTAACCGATAACAAAGGTAGAACAGCCAACTTTAAGAATACCATTATCATTATGACCAGCAATATTGGTTCGCACCTGATACAAGAAAAGTTTGAAAAATACACTGATGCCAACAAAGAAGAAGTGATGGCCGAAGCCAAAACCAGTGTCATGGAATTGCTGAAATGCAGCATCCGACCTGAGTTTCTAAACAGGATTGATGATGTGGTAATGTTTACGCCATTAACCAGAGAAGATGTAAGGAGAATTGTGGATTTACAATTTATAGACATACAGGCGAAATTAGGCGAACAAGGCATAAGTATTACTGCAACGGATGATGCTTTAGATTGGTTGTCACAATTGGGTTATGACCCACAATATGGTGCTAGACCTTTGAAACGCGTTATCCAAAGAAAGATACTCAATGAGTTGAGCAAAGAGATTCTGATGGGCACTATCAAAAAGGATTCTAAGATTGAAGTGCAGTTAGATAAGAGCAATCAATTTAGGTTTGTGAATTAGTTTATGGTCCATGGTCGTTGGACAATAGACAATATGTAAAAGCCTAAAATACGTTGACCGCTAATTAACTATCTTTTTTATTTCTAATTGCCAAAAATACATTCTGAACTTTTGGCTTTGTTTGCTCAGTTAAGTGGGGCTCGACGCCCCATTTAACTGTGTTTGCCGTAAAATGACTCCATCACTTCAGGCTTTGTTTGCTTTTGCAAGTTTATTAAATTCCTTTCAAATACTAATGGACTAAGCTTTTTTAATGCTTTATGCGGTTTTTCTTTATTGTAGTTGGTGCATGCTCGGTCAACATTTTTATTTAGATCATTAAGGTTATTGCATTTCCAATGTCTTAAGTAACTATTCTTTATTATACCATTGATTCTTTCGGCTTTCCCATTTTCATATGCATATTCACACATGCTATTGATAATCCCATATTTCATGGTGAACTCTAAAAATATCTTTGCGTAGTATTGACCGCCTCCATCTGAGTGAAGTATTAAACCTTTTAAATTTACCTCCTTTCTGCTTTTGATTGCCATTTTTAATGCAGGTAATGTTGTATTCTCCGTTCTTAGGCTTTCTGATACAGACCAGCCTAGAATCATTCTTGAGTAATTATCAAGTACGAATGTTAGATAAAATACATTCTCCCCAATTTGATAGTACGTTATGTCACTTGACCAAACTTGATTAACCCTTGTAATAGATAGATTTATTAATCGGTTTTCAAATCGAATAACTCCGCTGCTATCTGTTGTCCTTATTGGCTTGAATCGTTTTGCTTGATTCAATCCCAATTCGTTACAATAGGCTATAAACTTATCTCTTCCCATACCTGCTGGTTTGATTAGCTCGTACATACTTTTGATCGCCATTGTAGGATGTTCATACCTTATTTGATTTACGATTACCTCTAAAAAGGCATATTTCTCCATCTCATTCATTTGACGATTTAGGTACTGGTGAATTGCCTGTTTACTTATTCCTATTGAGTGATAAAATTGGTTTAAACTTAACTTCAATTCCTCTCTACGTTCCCAAAACCAAATTATGGTTTTGTATCTGAGTTTTTTTTTATGTCTATACCATAGGTTTGTTCTGCAATTTCAATAAGTTTCGACTGAAATATCAATTGAACCTCCTTTTGTCCTAACAACCGCTCTAGCTCTGCAATTTTTGATTGTAGCTCAATTATTTTTTGAGTGTCACTTTCTGATTCCACAACAAATCGTTCTCCTTTATTTTTTCTTGAACTAAATTTATAAATCCATTGATGAACAGCCCAGGGCCGAACTTCATATGTTCGGCTAATTTCTGAAATTGTTGTTTGTTTTCTTAATATCTCGTCAACTTTTTTCTTTTTGAATTCATCACTAAAGATGCGCCTCCTGCGCTCTTCTTGACTTAAGGTAAATTTATGTCTTGTTGCCATTTCTTTGTTTTACTTTTCTACTTTGAAACGGTCAACATATTTCAGGCCCTGACA
>CAMDHZ010000048.1 GCA_945898275.1 Chitinophaga pinensis
TTATCTCTTCTCTTAATTTTTTTGCAACTGATGGTAAATCCGTTCGACATAGAATACTTCGATTTCCAAGTGCTCTTGGCCCCCATTCTGATTTATCCTGACACCAACCAATAATTAATCCTTTATTCAATAAAAATGCTCCAATTACAATCTTTTCTTGAAAAGATAATTGTAAATAAAAATAAGATTTAAACCTATCCAATAAATTTTGATGAATTGCAATATTTGAACCCATAAAAACATCAAATTTGGAGAGATTTGGGATGACTTTATTTTTCATATAAAATCCAAAGATGGCATTGCCAACTGCCTGTCCTGTGTCACCACTTGCTGGAGGAATAAATAAATTTTTAAGCTTTGATTTTCTTCTTATTTTAGAATTCATTACACAATTTAATCCGACTCCTCCACCGATGCAAATGTTATGTATTCCGTATTTATTTATTAAATAATCAATTTTTTGAATTGCTACATTTTCCATCGAGTTTTGAATATATGCTGCAAAATCTAAAAGGTCTTGACTAGGTTTTTCACCTGTTCTAACCTTTTTTAGAGTTAATCCAAAATTTTCATTCGCCCATTCAACCAAAAGTGAATAGTTGTCCTTTCGCGTGTATTTCAGGTTAGAATATATTTTTCCATCAATAAAATAAAAAAGTTCTTTATGAGTATATTTCGTAGCATCTCCGTAAGCGGTCAATGACATTGCCTTTGACGAATGTATATATGAATTAAATCCTAATAAATGAGTTAGGGCGCGATAAATTTCTCCAAATCCCATTTCAAAAGGTTCTGAAAAATCTTTATCAATGACTTCGATATTATTTTTTGAAACTAAATAATATGTATGTTGCTCACGTCCGTGTTTCCACCATTTATCGAAGGAATCGGATGAATTCATGTTAATAATGTTACCACCACAATCCCAAATTACAATTATTGCTTTCTCAAAACCAGATAAGGCAAAAGATGTGAGGGCATGTGAAAAATGATGAGAAATTGAATAGATTGGAATTGTTTTATTTAAACCATCAACTTTTGCTTCATTATCTTGTATAATAATGTCACAATATGATGTCTGTGTTATTGAGTTAATAATTTCATTATTAAAATTTTCCTCTTTTAAAATACTTTTTAATGAATTTTTATACCCACCAATTGCTTTAACACGAGTAATTCTTTCCTCAGCGATTGATCTCAACCTAAGAGAATCTGTTAAAATTGCGGATGCTCCATCTTTTAATGATTTCCCAAATGTTGTTTCCCCAATATTTATACCTAAATACATCATTAATTTATTTTTGTTATATCAGTTTTGTATATTAAAATCGAGATGCATATGACCACACCAAACAATCCAACCATTTGGATATTTTCTATGAAACTATTACTTAATTCTAAACCAAATTTTAAATCTAGCCAAGGGGCTAAATCATCCATCCCCCCCGTTATCAATGCGAATAATAAAAACATACCTGCACCAAGAGTTCTCCTAGCTTTTCTTGCCTTAATAACAACAGGAAGGAAAAATGGCTGATTATATGGACCTTCATTTTTTCGTTTTGCTCTCAATTCTAACAAAACATCAGATGTTTTTTGAACGTTATTTAATCTTATTAAATATCTAATTCTATCATATTCGCCTACTGCGATTTGAATAGATGAGGTTACACTTACATCCTTTGATTTTGAATTTAAATGAATTTCATATGGAAGTGCATTTATTTCAGAAAGTGATAATTCATCAAAAGAATCAAGATCTCCTTGATGAATCTTATTTAATTTCTCCTTGTTTTTTTCTGAATGTTCAAGTTTTTGTAATATGTCAATATAATAGGTTTTTGAAGAACCTATTTTAAAACCTCCCTTTTCCTCATCTATATATTGCATTAAATTCCTAGAAACAGCAAAACCATCATTATCGAAAATTACTTTTCTTTTCTTTTTGCCTCTTAATTTATTTATAGATCTTTTGACCCAATCTTCAATTAAATTGATATTCGAGGATTGCTTTAAACAACTAATTACCTTTAAGAATTGAATATTTTGATACTTTGAATATTTAATTAAAACATTAATTATAAATCCCCAATTTGTTTCTTCAGTATTACTACTAATTGGAAAAAACAGTTGATATGGTTCCCATTTTTGAATAAAATAAACAAACTGATGTTGTTTTGGATCTTTTGTCAAGTCAATTGGTGGGAGATCCTTAATTAATGATTTATTAAATTTTTTAATGTTTTCAATTCGTTCCAAACCATCTGAACCATTTTCAATCCCAAAATCAGGTATATCCCCTAATGCAACATCAAAAAAGTACATATTGTCAACCTGGGTAACGTCAATAAGTGTAAAAAATCTAATTGGAACATGAAAGGGATTAATGCTCTTTTCTCCTTGAGAATAAATATTCTGAGAAATACTTTCCTCCCTTAAGAGAATCAACCCTTTTTCACCTTTAAAAAAGGAATTTAAACTTAATTGGCTTGGTAACCACTTATCTTTAAATCGAAATCGTTGCCTAAAAGATTTAGGATAACCTAGAATTAAAGGAATATCATAGAGATAAGGGATTCTTGTATTAACTGTGATAATTAACATTTTTTATACTTGCTTTCCTTTATATAAATTTAGACAAATGGGAAATTGTAACAGAGTATAACATTAAATTACAATTGGTTTAAGTAATTACTTCTTACCCTATTACGAATATAGCAAATGTCTAAACAGTAAAATTAAATTATTAAAAATAATTATATATTTATTTTTAATAATTGACCCTGAAGGACTTGTAAACTATTTTTTGGATAGATTGGGAAACAATAATTACTAGTAAAGCCAAATAAGTATTACCGGTAATTGTTACCAGTAATTTCAATAAATTACCGCCAAGGTTACATCGGAATTTCTATGCACCTTACGCCAAAATACCATACAGGTGAATTGCTGATATCACTTTTTTATACTTCGATAAATTACTACAAAACAGACCCTTATAATTATAGGCCATTATAAAATTAAGGCTAATTTGTCCAGTTTATTAGTAAAAAAACTGGACAAATTGCATTGATGGTGCAACAAAATAGTATTTGTACTATACAAACTGAAGATACTACAATTAATTTTAGATTTAGGTTAGTTCTAAATGCCGCATGTGCAAGGGTAACACGAATATTTTAGCCAGCAGTTTTGTGTTTTACTAGTTGAAATTAACTGTTGAGGATTACCGGTAATTTTTTCTCTAAAAATTCTCAAAAGCAATTTACAGCCTCAACTCGCGCCAATGTACCCTGCCATTTAAGACGGCATCCTTCACCAACCTTTGCCGTTTATTCAATTTAGATTCACCAGTTTTTATCTCAAGAATATAAACATCAACAACATCTTCAGCCTCTGCCCCATCAAAAACAATCATATCAATTGGACTACCAATAAACCTCGCATCCTTGGGATTAAATGGAAATTGGGCATGAAAGGGTATTGCATGCTCAGTAACTTTACCTAAAATTACCGCTGAGCTCCTATTTATAGCATCTTGACGGTAAAATGTTTCATTTTTAACTTTCCATTCATCAAGCATTACTTTAGCTTCTTTAACCGATACCTCCTTAATTTCTTTTTTCAGAAATTCAATCTCATTGGCCTTAAATTCCTCAAATCGTATTTGAGCAAGTTGGTTAATCTCATTCTTTTGTTTTTCTAAATCCAGTTGCAGCTTATGGTTTTGCTCTGATTGAAAACTTAACTTTTTCTTTCTTAAAAAACTTACTAAAAGGATTATAAGGAAGCCTATTAAGAGGAGGAAAATTTGGATAGTTGATAGGTACATATTGCTTTATAATATAAAAGACCCTTAGAGCAAAAACAAAACTAAAACCAATACACTAAAAAACAACTTAATTCTTGGTTTAAATTACCGGTAATCTAACTGGTAATATTATCAATGAAAATAACATGAAATTTAAAATCGCTTTAGTTCTTGTAGCAAAAGTAATGATATGCTCTGATGGGTATAAAGACCCTAATGTTATAATATTAAACTAAATAATTTCCTTTCTCATACCAGTCTTAACAAAATCTTCAAAGCCATTATAACTTCTAATCAAAACTTTATCATGTTTTTCAAAAAAGTTTTTTAGATTTTCAATAACAGGTTCAGGATTAGGGTCACAAATAATTACCTCTTTGATATTATTTCCTTTTTCAATCAATATTCTATTAAATGCATCCTCCCTCCCTTTCCAGCCAATAATAATAACCTTTTCAGCTTCTGAAATTTTACTTTCCATTCCATAAAAAGCCCTTGTTGGCATAATAAATTCATCCTTATCCTTATATGGTATTAACAAAGCAGGAAAATAACTATTCGAATTCCCACGATAAAATACCTCTAAATTATCCATATTGATTGAAAACTTTCCCAAGTTGTTTTTATCAAACCTTAGATTCTGCCCATAAGAAAACCTATTCACCATAGTTTCTGGTGATCCAAGTAAAGAGAAATACAAATCAAAATAATTTACTCTCTCATTAAAAAGGTCTTTAGATAAGGATTCCTTTAATGTATTCTTATTTCTGAATTGCCAACCCCAATTATGAGAACCATGAGGTTTAAATAAATTAAAATTAGTTCCAGAACCCTTACAATAGTCGTCTAAAGTATTAAATGAAGTTTTAAAATATTGACCTAGGTAATGTTCCAAAATTGTATCCTGATTAAATGAAATGAAGGTAAATTGATGGTCACTTTGATTAATTCTTGGAAATCCAGTGGATTTTGTACTAGTCCTTTTTCTTGATAAAAAATCCATTAATGGTTCAAAATGCGTTTTTCCAGCATAATTGCTACAAAAGTCAGCAGTAGCATTTCTAAGTATTCTTGCTATGTAAAGTTGAATCGAAATATGCCTTTGTATAAGGTCTTCGTTTACTACACTTTCTATTTCCATCCATTCTTCCTCAAAAATGGCTTCAATATCAACATTCTCTTCCAAAAGATAATGAAGAGATAACAATACTCCAGGATACTCCCTATAAATTTCTTGATATCTTTCATGAAAAAGCTCATTCCCTAATGGAGGGTGAATTAAATCAGATTTTGGGGTAACCTTTATTCCTTTTGCCGAGGCTCCAGCACCGAAAATAAATAAATATTTGCTAGTTTCATCTGTATGCCATGGTTCAAAATGTTTTTCAGGCCTTTTTAAATCATCATTATTAATAACTTTTACAATTGAATCTCTTTTAATCACCCAACCATACTTTCGTTTAGACTCTAAGTCTTTGAAACCTAAATTTTGATTAAAGTAAATTTGTTGATTTTGAGGCGGTACAATTACCGAATAATCAATTTCATTACCTAAACCTAAATCTTCGATACCATAATAAACTGAGCCATATTTTGTAAAAAAGTATTTATTTAAATCTCTCATATGAAACAAAGTAAATTGAGAATTAACATCCTTAGGTAGAGCTATTAAATCGTAAAAAATCTCTTTGCATTATTTTGAACATTGTACCTGCAAAGAAATCACGAAACTCTTTATTGTCGTTGAATTCCTTGAATACTTCAAAGTTGGTTTCAATGTGGTCAATTAGCTTTCGTTTCAACACTTCTTCAAAAGTAATTTTGGCATTCTGTTCGTCTGAATGTCTGAAAGCGTTAGCAAACTCAACATCCTTTGCAACATCCGCCATTAAATCCTCAGTCATTTTTTTAACCTTGTCCTCGTTGGTGAACTGTGTCCCGAAGCGGTCGTTAAATGCTTTTACGATGTTGGATAAATACTCCATTTCTGGCTCGGCTGCTCCGCCTCTCATGTCTGTCGGAATGGGCTTTAGCTCATCACCTTGTTGTAACTGAATATTAAATTCTCCTTCCTTTTGCAGTCGGTAACTGTCCATGTCGATATTGTCCAAAATGCCTTGTGCCAAATCTTCGTCACGCTGTTTCCCTAATTTGTTTTGTAAATGGTTTAGGAACAAATACAGTCTTTCCAAATAGGGATTTACAAAGGGAACGATTTGAGCAAGGAATACATACAAGCGAACATAAGTCTTGCATTTTGCTCTAAAGTCGTCTTGTTGTTCTTCTGTCAATGAAGTTCTGAATACTTCGGCTGCTGCATCCAAAATGCTGTGCAATTGGTCAACAGGAACATTCGTAACCATTTTTTGTGAAAACTCCTGCACTTGTTCAGGTGTGTAAACCTGAAAAGCATCTAAAGAGCTTTGTAAGTCGAACAACTTGTTAGGGTCGGTTGCTTCGCCCAAAATTGTGGTTTCAAAGAATGGGTCAAACGATTTTTTGATTTCGTCTGCATCATTGGCAAAGTCCAAAACAAAAGTGTCTTTTTTTCCTGATGTTGTTCTGTTCAGTCTTGAAAGTGTCTGCACTGCATTAACGCCACCGAGTTTCTTATCAACATACATGGTATGTAAAAGCGGTTGGTCAAAACCAGTTTGGTATTTGTTTGCAACTATCAAAAAACGGAATTCAGATTTCTTAAACTCGTCAGGAATAGCAGCACTTGAAAAATGATTTAATGCAGCTTCGGTTTGTCCGTCTATTTCTCCCGAAAATGCTACAATCGCTTTGTATGGGTTTCCTGTGTCTGCTAAATACTTTTCAAACGCCTTTTGATATTTCACGGCATTTCTGCGACTGCTTGCAACTAACATTGCTTTAGCCAAACCGTTGATTTTAGATTTACGGATTACATTGTCCATAAAATGGTCAACCATCAAAGCCGTTTTCTTGGCTATAGCGTGTGAATGGCTCTCTACAAATATTTTCAGTTTTTTCTGTGCCTTGTTTTTATCATAAGCAGGATCGTCTTCAATTTTCTTGAGTAAAGCATAATAGCTTTGGTAAGTGGTGTAATTCTGCAATACATCTAAAATGAAATTTTCCTCAATGGCTTGTTTCATTGAATATAGATGAAATGCCTTGAATTTCTCTTTTCCATTGTCGATGTATTTCTCTCCGAAAAGTTCAAGTGTTTTGTTTTTGGGTGTTGCTGTAAAAGCAAAATAGCTTGCATTGGTCAACATCTTTCTGCCTTTCACAATATCCACAACCAAATCTTCCGAAGTCAATTCGTCATATTGGTCTTTGTCCACAAACACAAATTCATCATCATCCACCTGCACTTTTTCAAAGTCTTTGGCAAGGGTTTCATTCAGTTTTCCTGCGGTATTTCCACTTTGGCTGCTATGTGCTTCATCAATAATGATGGCAAACTTATTTCCGGGCAATTCACCTATTTCATTTACGATGTAAGGGAATTTCTGAATAGTGGTGATAATGATTTTTTTGCCTTCTTCTAAAGCGGTTTTTAGTTGTTTACTTCCTTCGGTAATGGCTTCTACAACTCCTTTTACTTGCTCAAACTGTTTGATGTTGTTACGAATTTGAGCATCCAATATTTTACGGTCAGTTACAACAATTACAGTATCAAAAACGGTGTTCTCATTATTCTTATCAAACAATCCTACTAATTGATGAGCCAACCAAGAAATGGAATTTGATTTGCCTGAACCTGCCGAATGTTGAATTAAATAGCGTTTTCCTGCTCCGTTTTCTTTGGCATTGCTTAGGAGTTTATCAACGGCATCAATTTGATGATAGCGTGGAAAAATCAGTTTCTTTACTTTTTCTTTCTTTACTTTCCCATCAGGCAAAATCTTTTCCGTTTCTTCTTCAAACAACTGAACGTAGTTCTGAATGATGTTGGTTAAACGGTCTTTGGTTAAAATATCTTTCCAGAGATAATCGGTTTTAATGCCGTTTACATTGGGTGGATTTCCCGCTCCGTTGTTGTAGCCTTTGTTGAATGGTAAAAAATATGTGTTTTCGCCTTTTAAGTGGGTTGCCATCCAAATTTGCTCACTGTCCACCGCAAAGTGAACCATGCAACGACCTAAACGAAATAATTCTTCTCTTGGGTCACGATTGGTTTTGTATTGTTTGATGGCATCTTTTACCGTTTGCTTGGTCAGTTCGTTCTTCAGTTCAAAAGTGATGATGGGTAAACCATTGATGAAAACCACCAAATCCAGCGAGTTTTCATTTTGAGTGCTGTAATGCACTTGCCTTGTAACTGAAAAAATGTTTTGATTATAAAGGGCTAAATCTTTCTCATTTAAGTTAGAAACGGGTTTATCAAAAAAGAGCTTGAGTTTGATGTTATTGTCCGTAATGCCTTTGCGTAAAACTTCAATAATGCCAAAGGTTTTGATTTGATTGTTTAAGCGATACAAAACCTTACTTTTGAAATTGATGCCGTGAATGGTTTGCAATTTCAATACGTCTTTTTCCTGTGTGGCTTGCAGAAAATTGAACAACAAATCTTCATCCACACAATCCGCACGGTTGTAATTGCTAAAATGCCTCTCTTCAAAAGCATTCACTAAACACAAGTGCTGTGTGAAAAGGGCTTCGAGACCTTTTTCTGTGGTATCTGTTTTCATTTATCACAATTATTTATCATCATAATGCCCTCTACATTGATGTATAATGAATTTACCTTCAGTGTATGTATAAACAATTCTATCTTTTCTTACAATCCTCTTTGAAGCACTTCCACCAGTGCCACCCAAAGGTTCTGTTTTCCCTTTTCCGCCATTGAATGGATTTTTTGGTATATCTTCAAGTAACTCCTTAACACGGATTAAATATCGCTTGTCATCATAAAACCATGATGTAATGTCATGAATCGCTTTGTTTTCAAATTGAAATTGTTCTGGTGGAAATACCTTGTAAATATTTTTTTCTGAATTTAACTCAATTGGCGGATTCAAATAACTTAACCAACTTTGAAATGTGGGCTGATTTATACATTCCATTGAATACATATTCAGTATCTCAACTTGAGTTGTAGTATTTGGAACATCAACGTTTGTAACACTTAAAAGCAATATATTAGCTCTCCATTGCGGGTGGCTACTTAATGATATTGTAGGTGAATTAAAAACGAAAGCGCTTGCCAAACCTTCGGGGGTTACATCTTGATTATTCTGATTTTTAGTTGAAAATGTGTTTGTAATAAACAGCTCAGCTTCATATGAATCTTCATCTTCAATAAATGGGTTTGCAACAATAGTTCGCAGAAGTAATTTCAAATCCATACTTACGGATGTATCGCCAAAAAAACTCCCGAATGTGTATTCGTCAGAAATCTGCTCAGCGTAAAAATCATTATGAGTTCGCATGATGTTTATGTCAAAATCACGCAAACTTTTCATAGTATTTAGAAGGCCTAAAACCCCAGACTTTGCCTCATCATGATTTTCGGCTAGAGGTCGGCTTGAAAGTTCATTGTAAAATATTTCCATTACTACATCAATTTAAAAAGTTGATTCCCCCATTCATCAATCATATTTTTCGGATAATCGCTTAGTTCTCCTTTAGCATCAACTCTTATCTGAGTAATTTTAGTAAACTGCTCCTTCTCAGTAGTGGTCTTTTCAAAATACATAACATTAACTTTTGATTTGTCCACCAAACTATCTTTCACCGCTACTCTGATGCCATTTAAAATATGGTCACTATGAGTTTCTACAAATAGCTGTGCCCCAATACTTGCAGCCAATGAAATGAGTTTTCCTAATTCGGCTTGCCCTCTAGGGTGAATATGTGATTCAGGATTTTCAATAACTATAATTTTTCCTTCTTCTGCTGTAAGCAATGCTAATACAATCGGTAAAACATAAGATATACCAAAGCCCACATTTTTGGGACGGAATGAGTTTGTTTTATCATTCAATAAATCAAACTGGTAATCTAAAATTACCTTGTTAACTTCGGGTACATACTTGGTGTTTAAAGAAACCCCTGGTGATATTTCCTTCATCCAAGTGTTAATCTGTGCTAGCAAATTATTTGAATTTGCTTTTGGATGACGCAATTTTTCAATAACTTCTTGTTCTTGCCCAAACACATTGATATAATAGGCAGCATATTCTCCTAATAAACCTAATTGTTTTTTATCTGCTACAACTACACTTGATGCATCGTAAATATTTCCAGGTCCTATTCTATCAGCCTTAATGTATTGAAAATGCTTAGTGCATTTTCTGAAAAAAAACATTTGGTCTTTAGAGTAACCAAATTCAGCTACTAGTTTCTCTTTGTCTTTTAGGTAAGCAAATTTCCAATTGAATTTTGGATGTCCATCAAAGGTTAAAGCAAAAACTATATTTTCTTCTTCTGCAAACTGATATAAAGCATCTCTGCCTTGGCCAATTTGAGCTAAAATACCATTTAAGTCTATTACTCTTTCTTCTAACTTATCGCTTTGCATCAGCAATAACAAAGATTGTATGAATGAGCTTTTGCCCATTCCATTTAAACCCATAAGCAGATTTAAGTTGGAAACACTTACCTCAGCTTTTTTGATCGATTTGAAATTCTTTATTTCAATTTTTTTTATCATGTCTCTAATGTTTCTTGAATTATTTTTTCAATACTAGAAAATCGGTATGCAACACTTGACTTATTACCTGTTGATGTGGTAATACTATTAAAAAACATAGCATCTTGCTTCACCAATTCAATAGATTTATTAAACAAAATTTCTTTATTTTCTTCTAACTTTTTTCTCTTAAAGCCTTCAAGTTTTGCAAGCGAAACACTCCAAACCTCAAAAAGTGCCTTATTGATGGGCTTTCTTTTATCAGGGTATTTATCTGCTTTTCTGAAAGCCCATTCGCCAAAAATTGATTTTGCCAATAAAACCGATTGAATAAAATCTGATTTAATTTTTTGTCTTTGTGAATCGTCCATCTTTTTCAATTCTCCCATTGCCGAATTCATATAGGTATCAAGGTCTGGAACATACTCATTAAATGGGTGTAAGTAAAAGGCAAGAAAACGAGTAACAAACTCGCGGTCTAACATTCGCTTTGGTTTCAGTGCTTCATCAGTTGCAAACTTGAACTCATCTAATTCCGAAAGTTCTGCAACAAATTGAGCAGGTATACCTTGATTTAAGGCATGCCTTATTTCTTGAGAGTTTAGCGTTAAACCACCTGTATTGATACGTTGAAAAATATTGAATTTTACTTCTTCGGGTGTTCCATCATTAATAATGTAAGCGGTGATTTGAGTTTCTTCAATTTGTCTTTGCAAACTGCGTGGCAGGTCGTCAAACTTCATTCCGTTTAATTGACGTAAAAATTCAAGACCTTTCAGTTTAAGTTTCTTTAGGATTATAAAATTTCTCAAAGAACTTAAACGCTGCAATCCATCAACAACCAACCATTTATTATTGTCAGATCCATCAAAATAAAAAGCGGGTAATGGGAATTTAATTAATATAGACTCTATCAATCGGCTTTGCTTTTCATCATCCCACAAATCGCTATGTCTCTGAAAAGCAGGGGACAAATCAATTTCAGAAGGTTCAGCTTTTAACCTTTTGATTAAAATATCTATTGATGGAGTTTTGGTTGTAATGTCAATCTTATTGGGGTCAAATGGTCTTTCCATTAAAGCCCCACTAAGGTCTTCATACTCCACATCTGGCTCATTTACAATATTGTTATTTTCCTCTTGCATTAGTCAAATTATTAATTTTCGAAGTTAAGATTTCTTTTTCCAAACTTCGCCTCAGTTATCAAAGGCTCCTTGTATTCCCAAATATGTTCTTTTTCCCGTTCGGCTTTGGCTATGGCTGTGTATTTCGTGGCGGTTGAAGTTTTTATGTGTTTTACCATTCGTTTTTGGTCATTACTTAAATTAGTAAAGTCATCATCCACACAATCCACACGGTTGTAATTACTGAAATGCCTTTCTTCAAAAGCATTCACCAAACAAAAGTGTTGCGTTATATGGGCTTCTAGGCCTTTTTCTGATGTGTCTGTTTTCATTTCTTAAGTGCCTCAGGATTGGCAATTAATTTTATTACAACATTCCAATCCCTTTGTTCTTCTTCATTAGGTTCTTTGGCATTAATTACACTAATAATTTTATCGTAGAATGTATTGTAAAATCCTTCGAGAGCCTTATTATAGGTAATATCAGCGTTCAGAATATTCAAATCAGGAAAAGAAAAAGCAAATCCTTTATTTGAGTCAAATGTCATATTAACCATTATTTCGTCTGAAAGAAGAAGTGGATTGCTGTCTTTTGGAATTATTTCTGAAACTTTAATCTCATATTCTGCTGTTTTCAATTGTTCTTTAAAAATCAACTGCTTTGAGGTTCTGCCACCTTTACCGCTTCTTTTATGAACTAGTGAACTTTCAAGTTCTCCAATATCCTCTTGAGTAATTTGTTTACCTGTAATAAGTTTTTGCTTTTGCTTATTTAAAATCTTTGAAGCAAACTTTTTATTGAAATCTTCTGTATCGTAGTATCCTACTTTGTAGGGGGTGTTATTTGATTTTATCTTAGCTAGAGGTCTAAAAATGTCATTAATTTCCTCATCTGAATATTCCTTTTTTATGGCCAGAATGTCATCATCTGATAAAGGATTTATAAAAATTTCATTATGGTATTTTGATATAACATTTGCCTTAAGTTCAACAAGTTCGCTTTTTTCACCATTTCTTGTTAGAAAGTCATTAGCAATAGAAAATTTAAAACTGCCATATGCCGAACTTGTTACTAATGGATTGACTAACTTTTCAATTTCACTAAAAATATTTTGCTTCAATTCTTCCTCAATCTTAAGAATTCTCTTGAATTTCGTTATCGCAAAAGCCTTTAACGATTTTAAATAACTTTCAGAAAATTCTTTTATACATTCTAAACTAACAGAATGCCCAAAACTCAAATTTGCAGGTTCAATCACATAGTGGATGCTTCTCTGTCTCAATAAATTTAGATAATTAAATTCCTTGCTCGCCTCATTAGGAGCCATATTGCTAAGTGAAACAGCTAACTCCAAGGCGTTATTTAGTTGCTCTTTTATTAATGCATCTGTTGTATTTAGTAAACCAAAAAATATAAATTTCTTAGCTTGTTCAATTTGACCTGCCTTAATATTTAGGAAGGCAGCACTCCTGATAATGATACTTCTTGTTGGCTCTAAATCGGGCTTGTCAAAATAAAATTCTGCAACTTGACTTTCTAAGTCAGCAGCTTTATTGAACAAGTCGAAGGCCATTATATAATTATCTTGTTCTAAGGCCTGCTTAGCCTTAAACGAATAATCCATTGCCTCTTGATGAATTAATTTTGGTTTCATTTATGAACCTCCTTTACGGTTCTTGGAGTTTTAAATAATGTAACTATTATTGACGATTCTTTGTCTTTTTTATAGCCCCTTCTAATTTGTGCATGTTTTTCTTTAATCCTTCCCTGCAAAGTGTTTGTTTTTGATTCTTCCAAAATTCCTGATATCTCAACATAGTGGAAGTCATCAAGAAAGTTTAAATCATCATCATCCGGTTCTTCATTTTTAAAACGATAATCCACTCCATCTCCGATTTCAGATTGTTCAACATAGTTAAATTCCTTCAAGACTGACATTACAAACCAAGCCATAGCAACACCACCATGATTAGCCATATCCTTTTTTTCTTTCATTGCTGCTTTAGAAAAATTAGAATCCCACTCAAGTATTGCCTTCGTTTCTGTTCCATCAATACTAAACCCAATTTCTGCATTTGAATCGCTATGAAACTTATCAAATGCAGTTGCAGCCCATTGATTGCATGAGATTATTTGCTCTTGAGTTGGACCTTTTAGTTTTTTCATTATTAAATTTAAATGATATGATTGCATAGTTAGATTAGTTTTCTACATGGTTAAATAAAGTCTTTCAATTTCAGAAACTACATCCTTCAATTCTATAACCTCTTTGTCTTTACCTAAAGCAATAAAGAGTTCGTGGTCACTCCAGAATCTTGATTTTGTCCCAAGTATATCCCCTAATCGGGAGTCTATTATTCCCACTTTTTCCGATGCATCATTCCACA
>CAMDHZ010000049.1 GCA_945898275.1 Chitinophaga pinensis
ACGAAAGTAATGGATGAATTAAATGAAATAGCAGAAGTTGAACAGCAAGTGGAAACACTTGAAACGGAAGTAAAGAAATTTGCTGACGGACTGCCCTATTGGGCAAAGTTTATTTGTTCTGAAATTCTATCGGGAAATGAATTAACAGAGGACAAAAATAATTCTGCATTTTCATATCTGCTTGAAGAACTTGACCTAAAAGAAAAGAGCGAAAGACCCGAACTTTCTATTTCATACAACCCAAACGCCTCTGATGATTTTAAAGTAAACATAATCTTTAACTCATTATCAAATATTGAAGGCGTTAATGCTTTGGCTGAAAATCAATCCATTGAATTAACTGAAAACCTTACAATAATATACGGCTCAAATGGTGCAGGAAAATCAGGATATGTAAGACTTCTTAAGAATGTGTTCTATTCAAAAGACAGAGAACCAATTGAACCGAACATTCACCTTGATAATGGACACAAACCAATAAAAGCCGATTTTCAGTTTACAACTGATGAGGGTGCTTTACCTCTTAATTATCCTGATGATGTTGGCAATGGTGTATTTAACCAATTTTCTGTTTTTGATGGTGAAATTGGCAGACGACATTTGAAAAACCGAAATGATTTTAAATTCAGACCAGCAGGTTTAAGACTGTTCAATGAGTTTAACACTGCACTTGAGAATTTGAATAATCGTTTGTTCACGGAAATCAAAACAAAGAACATTGCAAACCCTTTTGCAGATGAAGATATTTATCAAGGTGAATCAGAAATTAAAACTTTTCTTTCTTCGCTTTCACACAACTCCAATCTTGAAGATTTAAAAAAGCATCTGCCATTTACTGAAGAAGAAAAAACGAAAAAAGCAGATATTGAAAAAAAGTATGACGATTTAAAAATTTCTCTATCACAGAAGGACAAAGCGTTAAAGGAGCTGCGAAATATAAAAACTCAATTAGCAGCAAGAAAAAAGAATCTTGCAACTATAAACCTTTGGTTTACTCAAAATCAATTAAACAAAGTCAGCAATTCCATTACTGATTGTAAAACCAAAGAAGAAACAGCCCAAAAAGAAGGAATTGAAAAATTCAAATCCGAAAAGATTAAAAATATTGGTTCACCAGAATGGAAACAATTTATTGAAGCTGCTGAAAAATTTGCTATAACGCAAAAGGAAGTTGGTGTTGAATATCCTGAAACAGGAGACAGTTGTTTGTTGTGCCAACAATCAATTAATGAGGATGCTCCAAAAAATCTTATTGCCAGTTATTGGGCTTATATAAAAAGTGTTGCGGAACAAGAAGCTAAAACGGCAAAGGAAAATCTTGATGAAACAAAAAAAGGATATGAAGATTTAGACCTGAATCAGTTTACCGATACTGATACGCTTACCGCTTGGTTGAAAGAAAAATATGAAGCTGATTTATCCCTATTAAAACAAGGATTACAGAAACAGAAAACTATTGCTGAAAAAATAGTAGCGAACATTATTGCAAGAGATTCTAAAGCAGAAATTGAGTTTGAGTTAGGTTTAATAGGTTTAGAAAAGATTGAAACTGAAATTGACAATGACATAAAAGCCTTTGAGGAAGATAAACAAAACAAAGTTTTGGCAGAACTTCTAAAGCAAAAGACCTACTTAGCACATAAAGAAAAATTGGCACTTAGATTTACGGATATTGAAAACTTACATAAGAATCTGATTTGGGTAAACAAAGCAAATAAGTTTAACAAACAAGGTTTTAAAACACAATCAACCAATACCGAAAAAAGATTGTCGAAACAGTATTTCAATGCCGATTACATAAAATCCTTTAATGAAGAATGTGAAAAGTTAGAGGGGAAATTCGGAATTGAAATTGATGCAAGAAGTTCTGATGCACAGAGCAACAGACAATTATTTTTAAAAGGTAAAGACCCATCTTCAATACTTAGTGAAGGAGAACAAAAGGTTATTGCTTTTGCCGATTTTTTAGCTGAAACAAACATCACTACAATTAACAAAGGAATTGTTTTTGACGACCCTGTTACTTCACTTGATGAAGAACGGAAAAAAGTTATTGCCAAAAGAATTTGTGAATTATCTCAAAGCAAACAAGTTTTAGTATTTACACACGATTTAGTTTTTGTTTCGGCACTAATAAATTACTGCACAGATTTTCAAATTCCATACAGATGTCATAGCATTGAGAATATAGAAGAACCAGGGAAAATTTATCCTGATAACACTCCCTCTCACGAAGCGAAATACAAAACATCAGCAGAAGCAAGGAGATATATCAAATTAGCGAAAGATACTGAACCTGAGATAAGGGAGGCGTTTATAAAAAATGGTTTTGCTGCATTACGTTCTTCATACGAAGCATTTGTGATTTTTGAACTGTTCTGCGGGGCAGTAAAAAGATTTGATGACAGAGTAAGTATTGATTCCCTAAAAGGGCTGCACTTTGAAGATTCATTGGTTAAAGAAATTATGGACAACTTCAAATTGTGCTGTCGCTATATGGAAGGACACATACACAGTGATAAGTATTTGGCGGTAAAACCGCAACTGAAACATTTGCAAGAGGAAGCAGACAGATTTGATACTATGCGACCAAAACTTGATAAACTTAAAAAAGAACACGGTAAAAAATAAAAGATATGCCAACACTCCATTTCAAAGGAAAAACTTTTGTGCAGAACCACCATTTGGCGGTGAAGTATCACCAATTGGTGCCGAAAAAAGAATTGAGCTTAACCGATAAAGTTTCCTTGCACGATAACCTGATTATTCAAGGTGATAACCTGAAAGCGTTGAAGGCATTACTTCCAACTTATGCAGGGAAAGTAAAATGTATTTACATTGATGTTCCTTATAATACAGGCAACGAAAATTGGGTTTATAACGACAATGTAAACAGTCCAATGATTCAAGAATGGTTAGGAAAAGCCGTTGATATTGAAGATTTGACAAGGCACGATAAATGGCTTTGTATGATGATGCCACGATTGAAACTACTACGTGAACTTTTGAGCGAAGATGGAGTTATTTTTATTTCCTGTGATGATAATGAGCTTGCCAATTTACGAGTGTTATTAAATGAAATATTTGGCGAATCAAATTTTTATAGTCAGGTAATTGTAAGGGCAAATAGCAGGGGGCAAACTTATAATCAAATTGCAAAGACCCACGAATATTTGATTGTTTATACCAAAAATCCCGAAACAGAATTATTTGAACTTGAAAAAGACAGTGAATCAAATGATTTAAACCTTAATGACGAAATAGGTGCATTTAATGTTCGAGAACTTAGAAATCGAAACCCGAAATTCGGAAAACATAATCGTCCAAACTTGTTTTATCCAATTTACATAAACCCAAAATCAAGTGATAAAGACGGGTTTTGCTTGGTCTCATTAACAGAAAGTAAAGAGTTTTCCGAAATGGTTGAACCTTTCAATTCTCAAATGAAGGAAAGTTGTTGGAGATGGGGGAAAGATAAGGTTACAAAAAACGTATCTGCAAAAACAACCACAAGCAACTTGGTTGCTAAAAAGAAAAATGATGGCTCTTATGGAATTTACGAGAAATATCGTAAAACTACTTTTAAGCCAAAATCTATTTGGGAAGACAATTCATTTTTGAATGAAACAGGAACAATTGAGTTAAGGGAATTGGGATTAGAAAATCAATTTGATTTTCCAAAACCGAAATCTTTGGTAAAGCAATGCATAGCCTTAGCCACAAGTGAAGGAGATATTGTTCTTGACAGCTTTGCGGGTTCAGGAACAACTGCACAAGCCGTTTTGGAACTTAATGAGGAAAGCGGAATTGAAAGAAACTTCATTTTGGTAGAAATGGAGAATTATGCAAATGAATTAACAGCAGAAAGAACAAGACGTGTAATCAAAGGCGTAAAAACTGCCAAAAGCGAATTACTTAAAAAAGGAACAGGCGGTTCATTCAGTTACTTTGAATTGGGCAACACTATCGAAATGGAAAGTTTGTTGAGAGGTAAAAATTTACCGTCATACACAGAATTTGCCCGATACCTTTTCTACACTGCCACAGGCGAAGAATTCAACGAAAAGGCAATCAATGAAAAAACAGGCTTTATTGGTGAAAGCAAAAACTATGAAGTATATCTGTTTTACAAAGCCGAATTGGATTGGTTAAAGAAAAACGCTTTGACCTTGGAGCTTTGCAAATCGCTTCCAAAATTCAAAAACAAACAGCGTTTGGTTTTTGCACCTGCAAAATATGTAGACGACCATACTTTATTGGATTACAGAATTGATTTTTGCCAGTTGCCTTACGAAATTTATAGAATACAAAGATGATTGAGGCAATAAAAAATAATGATACTTTGGATGATTGGAAAAGCGAGTTTTTGCCTCGTTTAGAGAAGAGCTATATCTATTCCTCTCTTGTAGAAGATTGTAATGCCTCAGACAAGGAAATAAGTGTTTTGATAGAAAAGGCTGTTTCTTTTTCTATTCAAAGAACAAAGGCAATAATAAGGCACATGGATGAATACACCCTCCATGATGATATACATTTATTCAGGGTGCTTTATTTGATGGAACGGTTACTTACAAAAGAAGTAATTCAAAATCTTTCCGTTCCTGAAAGAATGCTTTTAATTCTCAGTGCATTTTTTCATGATATAGGGATGGCTCCTGACGAAAAGGAGATTCAAACATGGAAAAAGGTTTGGAACGTCATACCTGAAATTGAAGATGAGGAAGAACAAAAATTATTTGCTCGATTCAAAAGATATTATGATGCAAGACCAGAACAACAGGAAGTAATAGAAAAGCTAGTCAAAGAAGGAAATGACTCAAAAGCATCTATTATTAAGTCATATTTGATTACAGATTTTATCCGCCAAACCCATGCAGAACGTGCAAGAGAAATAATTGCTAAGCATTGGAATGGACAAATAAAATATCGTGATACAGACCTTACCGTAGAATTAGCTAATATTTGTCAGAGCCATAATGAAGACGCATTAAAGCTTTTGGAATTTGACAAGAATTATTCTTGCGGTAATAATTCATACGCCTGCCTTCCTCTCATAGGTGTAATCTTACGTTTGGCAGATATTTTAGATTTTGATGCCAAGCGAACTCCTTTAGTTTTGTATTCTCATCTTTATGTAAGAAACCCAGTTTCCATAGTAGAATGGCAAAAACACAGAGCAATTGAAAATTGGGAAATTAATCCTAGCATTATTCAATTCAGTGCAAAATGTGAACATCCCGCTATTGAAGCTTCTATACATGAGTTCTGCGACTTGATTGACCATGAATTGAGTATATGTAATAATATCATTACTACCCTGAATGAATTTAACCAAATTAAATCAAGAACTATTCAGGTTAAAATACCATTTCAGGTAAACAGAGACAAAATAGAAACCAAAAGAGATATTCTTCACAATAGACCTATATATACTTATAGAGATACTAAGTTTAACTTAAGTAAAAGGCAAGTGATAGACCTCTTAATGGGAACAGAATTGTATGGGAATCCAGAAGTTGCTTTGCGTGAATTGATTCAAAATTCAAAAGATGCATGTTTGCTTCGAAATGCTCAGGAAATAAAATGGGGTAATCCCAAATATGAACCTGAGATAACTGTAAAATACTATTCTGAAAATGGTGAGGATATATTAGAAGTTACCGACAATGGAACAGGAATGGATCAAGATATAGTTGATAATTATTATTCAAGGGTTGGTTCTTCATTTTACAAATCCACAGAGTTCTATACATTAAAGTCAGAAACGAACGCTGACTTTACACCAACGTCAAGGTTCGGTATAGGTGTTTTATCCTGCTTTATGGTGGCAGATATTCTTATTGTTGATACAAAAAGAAAAAAAGGCCCTGAAATATTCGGGGAAGCAATTAACATTTCGGTTGAAGGACAAGAAAGTATTTTTTGGATTAAACCGGGGCAACGTGAAGTTTCCGGAACAACCACAAAACTTATTTTACGAAAAGGTGTCAACCCCTGGGATAGGATGAGCGAGGATGAATTTATACGTTCTGTTGAAAAAGTAATACCTAATCCACCATTCAAAATAAATATTGAAACAAATAAAACAAAAAAGACTAGAGATGAAAACAGTTTTACTGAAGTAACAGCTGGGTCTTTAAAGGACTATTCATGGCAGGAAAAAGAGAACATTAAAACTTTTGAAATTTCGCTCAATAAAAAAGAATTTGGTTTTATTGGTTCAGCAGTAGTTGCTATTTTAGAAAGCCAAGGAAAACCAGTTAAGAAAATAGAATTAAATTCTAGAGAGGTTCTGATTGAAGGCAACCCATATACATTAGAAAGAGGCTTAACAATATCTGAAAACTCGATTAAGGAAAATTCAAAATCAATAACAATTGATGATGATGGAGAAATAAACGAGAATAGTTCTTATAGTGAATATGCTCGTTCAATGTCTCGCACATCACTTCATGGAATAGAAATTCCTTCAAGCCTGTTTCCAAGAAGTTGGGAGGTGAAACCTAATCAGGTTAAAATAACTTGGCCATTTCCATTAATTATAGTGATTGATATTTGTGGAAAAAGAGACCTTGACCTGAACTCATCACGCACCGAAATAATAATGAGTGATAAATGGATAAGTTTCGAAGAAGAGCTAGCTTATCAAATCTGTAATTCAATTGCAGAAAATATATCGGCTGAATATTGGACGGAATGGGAAAGGATAATTTCGGAAGGGAATAAGAATGAACAGTTTTTAAGAGGGCTGAATAAAGTTGTAAAAATATGAGACTAAAGCACTATCAGGAAAAGGTTTTAAAGGAACTCAAAGAATATTTGAGTGCTTTGGCTGATGCTAAAAAAGAGTTTGAGGAAATTGCCGAACTCAAACCGCATTTAGCAAAGCATATCAATTTCCCGAAAGAGGCTTGGGAAAAGGCAACTGGGCGTTTGGTTTACAGCTCTAAAACCAACGGATTAGATGAGCCATTGCCCGATATTTATTTGAAAGTTCCCACGGGTGGCGGAAAAACTTTGGTGGCTTGCCACGCTATTGACAATATCCAAAAAACCTATCTCAACAAACAAACGGGTTTGATTTTGTGGGTTGTGCCATCCACGCAAATTTACCGACAAACTATTTCGGCACTTAAAAATCGAGAGCATCCATACCGTCAGGTTTTGGACATTTCGAGCGGTGGCAGAACATTAATCAAGGAAAAAACAGAAATGTTTAATCGCCTTGATGTGGAAGAAAATTTGGTTGTGCTGATGTTAATGCTTCCGTCTGCCAATCGTCAAAACAAGGAAACACTAAAAGTTTTCAGAGACCAAGGCGGATTTACCGACTTTTTCCCTCGTGAAGATGATTTTGAAGGACACAAAAAACTAAAGGAACTTATTCCGAATTTGGATTGCTTCACAACCGAAATGGAAGTGTTCGGAACTCAAATAAAAACTTCACTTGGGAACACTTTAAAGGTTTTGCGTCCGCTTGTGGTAATTGACGAAGGACACCGTGCTTATGGTGAAAACGCACGAAATACAATACGCAATTTCAATCCATCTTTTATTCTTGAACTTTCAGCAACACCACCACCCAACAGCAACGAGTTGGTAAAAATTACAGGTCGGGAATTGCACGAAGAAGAAATGATAAAGTTAGATATTCACTTAACGAACAAAACAAGTTTAGATTGGCAAGATACTTTATTGGCAAGTTTTGAAAAACGAAATGATTTGGAGAAGAAAGCCAAAGAATACGAAGGAAACACAGGTGAATACATTCGTCCGATTTGCTTGATTCAAGTTGAAAGAACAGGTAAAGACCAACGTGATAAAAAATTCATTCACGCAGAAGATGCCAAAGAATATTTAATCAAAAAATGCAATGTTCCCGAAAGTCATATCGCCATAAAATCAAGCGAGAAAGACGACATTGAAGGAATTGACCTATTTGCCAATGATTGTGAAATTCGTTACATCATTACCAAACAAGCTTTGCAAGAGGGTTGGGATTGTTCATTTGCTTATGTGCTTACAGTGCTTACCAATCCATCATCAGCAACAGGAATTACGCAGTTGGTCGGTCGGATTTTAAGACAACCATTTGCACGTAAAACCAAAATCACAGATTTAGACGAGTGCTATGTTTATACTTTCAGGCAAAATGCAAAATCTTTGGTAAGCGACATTAAAAAAGGATTGGAGGATGAAGGATTAGGCGACATTGCAGGAAGAATTGTAAGTGATGAGGCAGGAACGGACACGGGCGGTTTAAAAGACCGAGTAATGCAATATCGTTCGTGCTTTAAAAAGTTTGAAGGAAAAATATACTTGCCAAAATTTGTAATTCAAGAAAAAGAAAGTTGGCGAGATATGAATTTTGAAATTGATATTCTCAGCGAAATAGATTGGGAAAACATCAATATTGATGAAATCAAAAATCTTTCTCTACAAAATAAGCGAAACCAAGAACAGGAAATCGCCTTAGGATTGAGTGATGAAGAAAAGGAATTACTAAAAGAAACAGGCAGAGCGGAAAAATCAGGCACTTTAGAAATTGACGAAGTTTTTCTGACAAGACAGATAACGGAAATAATTCCGAACCCTTGGCATTGTTTCCAAATCGGAGGAAAAGCGATTCAACTACTTTTGGAGAAATACGAGCGTGAAACAGTTGCAGCCAATTTCGTTTTCATCATTGAAGAACTCAAAAAGATTTTAGAGAAAGAGCGAAACCGTTTATCTGAACAAATTTTCAGAAAAATGGTTGCTGACAAAAAATTATGTTTTTTCCTAATTACAGACAAAGGCGGTTTTGAATTGCCATCAAGAATAAAAGTAAAGAGTAACAAACAGTTGGTGCGTAACGACAACACACCCATTCAAAAATCATTGTTCGACTATGTTCCCGAAGAAAATATAAACGACCTTGAAAAATCAGTTGCCATTTACCTTGACGAGCAAGAAAAATTATTGTGGTGGTATCGCAATATGAGCCGACAGGACTACCATATTCAAGGTTGGAAACGAAACAAAATCTATCCTGACTTTCTTGCAGCAGACAAACAAGAAGCCAAAGACGATTACGGAACCGTGTATGTTTTGGAAACAAAGGGAATCCACCTCAAAAATGAGGACACCAAATACAAACAAGACGTATTTGCACTTTGCAATGAGCTTGGAGCAAAGAAAGCTTGGAAAGAACTCTTTGACGAATTTCCAGACCACGACTTTGAATTTCAAGTGGTTTTTGAGGACGAGTGGCAAAATAAGATTAACGAACTAATGCAGTAAATAAAATAGTGCCACTACCGTTAGACGAAATAGAAGATGGGTATAAATTTCAGCAAATAGTTGCTGAATATTTTCGCAGTTTGAAATCAGAGAAACACGATTTTCATATTGCCGACATACACGTAGAGGACAACGGAGTTGGTGGTGATGATGGATGCGATATATTAGTTGAATTTCATTTTGAAGATGTAATTGGTCGTCATTGTCATAGGTGGATTATTGAATGTAAATCACAAAAAAAGGCAGTAAGCTTAGAAGATATTAGCACGAATAATCTTGAAAGTATTTTGAAAGCTAAATCTGCAAATGGATACTTGCTAATTTGTAAGAATGATGCAACTGCCAAATTAAAAAGAATTTTCTCTGACTTAAATTCTAATGGAACAAGCAAGTACGTTATTTGGAATGGTGGTGAATTATGGCATAGACTAATTAAGAGATTAAGTTTACTGCAAGCCTTTTTCCCAGATTATTATCGAGTTAATTTCCTGAATAATAATGCAAAAATAGATTATGATGAGTTAGTAAAGAGATTTGAAGAAAAATTAAAGTCCAACGAAAAAGAATGAAAGCATTTGTATCATATTCATTTCGAGACAGCGAGTTATACATAATAACTTTGCTATTTGAACAGTTGCGTAAATCAGGCTATATAGTTGAAACAACCGCTTTCAATTATTCTAACTTGAACTTTTCTAATAATTTAAAAATTCAAAGTTCAGACATTTTCATAGGCATTATAACCAATGACAGTAATAGTATTAATCACGTCATAAACGAATGGAATGTAGCAAAGCAGAATAACGTAAAAAATATACTCATAATAGAAGATGGGGTTAATGTTCAAGACCCAAGTAGTTTAAACTTCATCCGTTTTAACAGACAAAACCCGACAAATGCAATTAATAAACTATTCAATATTAACACGCCAACAAAACAGCAAACACAAAAGACAAATTCGGGCGTTGAGGACGCATTAGTTGCAGGAGGAATAATTGTTGGAATTGCTGCTTTGATAGCATTATTATCAGGAGGTAAGAAATAACGCCAATGCACAGGTGTAAGCACATACCACAGCCCCTCAAAGCCGACCCACAAGCCAAAGCTGTGGTAAGAGCTTCCACCTTTACCATCAAATAGAAAATTATTTTATAAAATCCCCTCCCTTAAAAATTTTTAAAACAGCCGACACACAAGCTAAACAGACAGAAATAAGAACAAATAAAATGACATCAAAAACACAGAAATACAGAGACTTAACACTGAACGAGGACAGAAGGCCAGCTTACAACAGCGGTGCTTCTAATCCGCTACTGCACATACACGCAAACCGTTGGCGGTAATGTTAGAAGCATCTACACAAAATAGGTAATTGAATCTATGGACAAAATAATAAGCTCATTTGTTGACATAGTAATTGAACAAAAAAAACTTCAATTATCAGCCAAGGAAATATCCATTGATGAGCAATTATTTAATGAGAACATCCTAAAATTAAACGCGGACAGAATTACAGTTACCGACTTTAAGTCAATATCAGATCATTTTCTATCAAAGTACAAAGAGAGACTTAATTTTAAAGTCACTGAGAACTTTAAAACTAATGCAGATTTCCTAAATTCAGTAAAGAATGACTTCAATAGTGACGCTTACGTTCAAAATTACCATATTCTTGAAAAAGAATTATGGAAAATTATAACTATAGAATCTAATTCAAAATATAAATGCTCTTTCGGTGATTATCTTAAAGAAAACAACTCCGATGAAATATATAGCTTTATTGAAGCTTATTCTGATGTACTAACAAAATTAGATTTGACAGAAAACGAAATATTTGAAAATGCGATAAGACAAATTGAAATCACACAAAGCGAGGCAACATATAACCTTCCTTTAAGCAAGGTTCTACAAGGCATTAAAAACAGATGCAAATCTGACTATAAAAACGGTATTAAATTGTTAAATAAAGCATTAAAACTCAGTGACAACAAGGAGAATTTAGTATCCGCAATCGTTTCAGGACTTTATGAAAATAAAAAACTTGAGTTTTATGAATCTATCTTAAAGAATCTAATTCAAGAAGAAACAAAACTCAACTCTGTTCTATTTGGATTGTCAAATGTTCAAGAAATTGAAATTTCTGACTGCGATTTATTTGTAAAGCTAATAAGCGATTATGGTAAACAAGAAGCATATTCAACTTCAACCTTATCAATTGTATTTTCAATTTTAAAATCAAGGCACACTGAATATCACGATTTTTGCTTCAAAGAGTTGAATGCAGCAATTGAAAATGAACAAACGGCTTATTATATTTTAAATAATTTAACATATTTAGACAATTACTCCACAGAGAAAACCGAAATCATCGTTAAGTTAGTTAATCAAAATTATTTTACAACTGAAAGGTACATTAATCCAATTAGTCAAGTCTTTTGGCATTTAAAAGAATTTGAGTCATTTAAGAAAATTGCCTTAGGTGTAATCGAAAATAAACCATTTGAAAAATTCATTAAACCCTTTCAATCATATTTCCATTCAGTTGATG
>CAMDHZ010000050.1 GCA_945898275.1 Chitinophaga pinensis
AATTAATTCAAGAAATAATTAAATGTGGGGTTTTAATTTGTACCGACATTCCGGGGTTTATACCCATAAACGCTCACACTACGGCCTGGTCTAAACAGAAAAATTCAGACTGGTTTCTGTCTTTTCAGGTGATGAATTTCATACCTGGATATTCCCATTACCGCAAAAATCAAGGATCAATACTGATTAAAATAGTGGAAGTGCGTTGCGTTTTTTATTTTTTTTGAAGGGTGGGAAATTTTTTAAAAACGGTTTTATTTTAAGTTTTTAATAAATGGTCTGAAAGCGTTTTCAAACTTTGGTAAATACTCAACGAAAAACTGATTCATCTGTTCCCAATGGTTGTCGTTAAATAGGTTTACATCTTGCAACTCAAGTTTAACTCTACTCATTTTATTGTCCGCCAATTCTTCCCAATCTAAAGGGTTACCAAACTCCTGTTCAATCGCTTCTTTGCTTTTTATTAATTTTTTGAAATAGGCTTTGTTTTTTTCCTTGCTTGATGTCGAAATGCCTAATTCTATTCGGATATGTGACTTTGTAATTATTAAAGTGTAAGCTAAACCGCCAATGCCTGCACCTGTGCTTAGCCAATGGTCTTTTGATGGACTCACATTATCAAATAGATTTGTGTCATCTAAAAGCGGTAATAGTTGTTGCCAATACTTTTTTCTGACGCTAAATCGGTTGGGTTCTGTTTTACTTTCTCCATTTGAAGAATACTTAATCAAAAGTTCATCTTCCAATTCAAACAAAACAAGTATTTTTTTCAAAATTGCAAATTTAGAGTTGCTATCAATATTTGATTCGATATACCAACCATTTACAACTTCTTGACCTGCTCTGAAATCCTTTGTTTCTCTGGTTATTTTGAAAATGTCCTGATTGCTGATAAGTAATTGTGTATTTTTCTCATAAAGTTTACGAATCACATAAAAATACATTTGGGCAACGGTGTCTTCTTCCACTTTTGTGTTTTCAAAAATGAAGTATTCCAACTTTTTATGTGTCGGACTTTCTGCATCAAAGATATTTTGCTCTTCCGATTCATCGGCATCTGCTATTTCAATGTCGGGTATCTCCCATATTTTCAAAAATCGCTCATAAATTATATTCAGTCTTTCTTCATACTCGGCAACTGACCACTTATCTAATGACTTCAAATAGGAATTGAGCCAAAGTCTGCTGTAATTATAGCCTTGCTCGTTTCCATCAATATTCATTTCCTTTTTCTCCTTAAAGGATTTGTTGCTTAATGCTCCGTTATTGCCTGATAGCGTTAAGTTGGCAATGGTGTTTAGGTATTTCTCTTTGAACTGGAAATAATCTTCAGGTGAAACATCGGTGTTCCAATTATCACTCGGATTTTTTGGGAAAATATGTTCAATGGTTATATGCTCATTATTGGTGTTTACATATTCCCGATTTTTGTAATTCTCCAACATCTCAAACAAATAGTTTCTGTTTTTTGGTTGAGTATTGTAAAGGTCTTTGTCTTTCAGGGCAGTTTTTAAATCTTCGTTGCTTGGAAACTTCGCACTTCCTTTTTTCTTTAATAATGCTTTTGCAATGCTTTCATAATACTCTTCTGTATCAACTTCTGAGTAAAGTGTCATAAAGATTTTATTCAAAGCATTTGTCGGAAGCCCCACAATAAACCTTCTCCAAGCGTAGCTTTGAACCAATTTTAAAACCTTCAATAAATCTTCTTTGCTTAACAATCCGTTTTCGGCATCTTCAAACACTTGTAATAGAAAAGGAAAGGCAACATTAATTTCCAAACGATTGATGTATTCAAGCTCTTTCCGTATGCTTGTATCGGAAACGGTTGAAGGATTCACAAACTTTTTGTAATGGATGGAAAGTGATTTTATGTTTTCCAATTCCTGATGATACGCTTCATCTTTCTTGTTGGTATAAATGCTTTTAAACTCTGCGTAAACTTTGTTTTTGTTAGGAATCTTCTTGTTTCTTAGCGTCAAATAATCACGAATAAATTCAGAAACCAAAGAGCTTTGCTTTACATAATCTTTGGCATTTTCTTCAATTGGACTCCAAATGGTTTCAAAAATTCGGTTTTGGTCTTTGGGTGTTAAGTCCATCAAAATGTAATTACGAATCAGGTCTGATTGCGACAAGTCCAAACCTGTTGAATTTAAACTTTCAAAAATCCGTTGTGGGTCGTCTTTGTCACGCTCCAATGAAATTTCAACAAATATCAGGCGATTCAAACCCCTGAGTATCGTTTCAAAGTTTTCTTCGGTGATAATGCTTCTGAAAAAGTTGTAGTTCTCGGTAACATTAGAGTAGGGCAATGAACTATTATCTGTGCCCAATAAAACAGCTTTGAACGCTACAGAATTGGCATCTGTTTGTTTCAGTTTTAATTTGCTCGATTCGTTTTTTACATATTGGTTGGTCAAAAACATATTGTGAAGCCGTTCTGCATCTTGAGCATTTCCGCTATCTTTCGCAAATCGATATAAGGCAACATACAGAATATTAATAGTTGTAAGTCGCTGTTGACCGTCTATGATAACTAACTCTTTTACTTCGCTGGTGCTATATGTCCCTTCGTGTATAAAAACAATACTGCCAATAAAGTGAGTGCCCCTGTTATCAGTTTCTACCGAAATGATGTCGTTCAAGAGTTCCTTGCACTCTGTATTTGTCCAATCATAATTTCTTTGATAAACAGGAATTACAAACTGCACATTTGGAGCTTGCAAAAAATTATTTATTTG
The DNA here is from genome assembly GCA_945898275.1 of Chitinophaga pinensis. GTDB lineage: Bacteria > Bacteroidota > Bacteroidia > UKL13-3 > UKL13-3 > B1. Next base: position 2,745 of record CAMDHZ010000050.1, read on the forward strand.
TAGTTCGTTAGCTTTCATTTATTATGGTTCATTTACAAAACTTGCTTCATAATCTTTTCTACTGAGCACGGTATCAAACAAGCCAATATCTTCTCCTGCGTGTCTGTTGATTCCGATATATTCCAAACTCGCATCTTCGTAGCGTTTGAATTTGTAAACGGCATCATTCATTAAGGCTGAATTGAAAACACCAAGACTTACCAATAATTCAAAGTCTTTTACGGTTAGTCCTGTTACCTTTTTGAAAAGTCCGGGTTCTAACTGTGTGATTACGTCTCTCAAACTTCGTTCTCGGTAGTCTGTTAAATACATAAACACAGGAACACGAGTAGCGAACTTGATTAACTTGTCTTGTATTTGTTTTCTAAGGCTTTTGTATTCTTTTTCTTGTTCCGTTAATTCTTGTTTTTGTTTTTTCGTGAGTTCTTTATCGTTGGCTTCTTTCTTTGCTTTTTTAACGGCTTCCGACTTGTTGATAATGGTTTCAATGTCTTGATTTAAATTTCTGAAACCTTCAATGTTCATTAGGGCTTTCATTGCTTCTTCGTTTGCCATCAAACGAGCAAGTGTATTGTTGTCAACATTTACGAGCAATGCACTTTCCCAACGTCTTGCCAAAAGCGTTGCAGTTGTGCCACTCATTGCCATATCCAAAATTCCTGCGGCATCTACTTGCTTCATTGAACTTCCATCATAAGCCAACACTGGTAGGAAGTTAATAAACTCGGCAACTTTTGCTTCGGGGTTCGATTCATTTACATTCAGTCGGCAACTGTAATCAGCAATTTGTCTTAATGCTCTGTCGGGAGCAAAGTCAAAAACATAACATTCTTCTTTTAGAATTTCTTCTTTGTTGGGCGATTTGCTGTCGGGATTTTTGATAACCCAAGGCGTTTGAACTCGGAATGCTGCTTGAAAATAGGTTTCTGGGCTGGAAGAATTACGTAACATAAAAATTCCCGTCCAAGGTTTAACCGAAACGCCTGTAGTGAGTTTACCACACGAAAGCGTAATGGTTTTTGATTCCAATGGATTGTCAGTCATTGCATCTAAAATGGGAGGCAATGCTTCTATGCCAATACCTGCCTGTGTACCTGCAGCAACGATAACTTTATAATCTTTGTAAAAAATGTTTTGTCTTTTTTCAAGCAGTAGTGCCATTGCGTTACAAGCTGCAACGGTGGGCAAAAACCAAAACGTATGATTCAGCACTTTGAGCAATGGGGCGTGTGAAAATGGCAAGGGCGGTTTTTTAGCTCCCATTTTCAAATGGTCAACGGTGGTTTCGCTGAACGAACCCCGAATTAAATCTAACCATTTTTGTACTTCGTCTTCGTATTTAAAATGTGCTTTTCGTCCTTCACCTTCGGCTTTAAAAAATATGTTTAAATCAAATCCGTCAAACTCACCTTGCATAGCAATTTGTCGAATGGAATCAGGCAATTGATAAGTAAGCATTACCATTCTTGGCAAGGCTGCATAAGGGTTTGGTCCTTTGGAATTGTCCCAATTTTCTTTTTCCCTTTGTTCGTCTGAATACGTCCAATTAAAAATTTGCTCTTCTATAAATTCGCCTGAACTAATTGCCCTAAATGGAGTGCCCGACAAATACAAATATTGGTTGGTGCTGATTGGGATAATTTTCTCTAAGTGTTCTGCTTTGTCTTCTTCGGCAATCCCTTCTTTTTCAATCTTTTTGTATTCTTCAATTTCCTTCTCGGCTTCTAAATCTTTACCGAATAAATCTTTGGCATTTTCTCGCCAAGCCCCAAAATGGTATTCATCAAATATGATACAATCCCAAACAGTGGCATGTACCCATTCATTCTTGGCTTTTATGCCGCCTGTGTTGGTATTCTTTCCTAAAAAATCCTGAAACGAACCAAAGCAAACCAATGGTTTTTTGGTATCAATATCTTGGCTCGATAATTCATCTGCGTGTTTGGATATGAATTGCCAACCTTTGAAATCAACGTGAGAAAGTAAATCTTCTTTCCAAGCATCTTCAACGGCAGGTTTGAAGGTGAGCACCAATACTTTTTTCCAATCCATTTTTTTAGCCAATTGATAACTGGCAAAGGTTTTTCCGAAACGCATTTTGGCGTTCCAAAGGAAATGCGGTGTTCTGTCTTTGTTTTCTTTCTTGAAATTCTTGAAATAGGCGATTGACTTATTTACGGCTTCTTCCTGTTCGGGTCGCATACCGAAAGTAAGCACACGGTTTTCTTCTGTTTTCTCGCCTGTTTTTATTTGGTGAATGGCTCTTCGCAAATCATTCAAGGTGCATTTATACCATTCGCCGCTTGCGTTTACTACTTTCCATTCTCTTAATAGTCGGTGTACATCGTGGTCGGTAAACGAACTACCGTCACGCTTCATTGCCGATTCTTCAAACACAATTTTGTATTGAATGGCTGCTGTACCTAACTGTTCTTTGATACGTGTTTGTGCATCACGGTCAGTAAAGCCTATTTTGAGTAAACCCTTGTGCGTAGCAACACTCACCAATTCATAAGCGTATATGGTTGGATTGGTGGACGGGCGGGGTGGAAAAAATTCTTTTTTACTCATCTACTTCGACTGTTTCGTTTGCACCAATATTCTTGATTTTGGAATCAATAAAATTCCATTCATCTTCGGTAATCCCCCATTTTTTCACGAGCATTTTATCGGTGTACTCACCTTCATAATTTCCAAGGTCAGGGATAAATTGGAAATTGCTTCTTGTAACGTCTTGTGATACCACCGTTTGAAGGAGCAAGAAGCGAACAACCTTTGTAAAAATGTATGACTTGTAAGACAAAACTTCTTTTTCTGTAGGAAACGAACCTATAACTACAAATGACTCTGTGCAACATTCACCGGGCTTTGCAATTCGTGTATTACCATCATAATAAAAGCCAACAGGTTTTGAGAAATCTGTTTGTCCCGCAATTGGTGCTTTTGGTGCCAAAAATTTCCATTTATCTAAAAGCTTATTGTCATCAGAAACATCATTTTTGCTTGCGAACTTTAAACCTATTTTCTGAATGAACCAACAAGGAATACCGCTATTTTTTGGATTGTAATTGGTTGGTAATCCAAATGGCTTTCTTGAAGAAACTACTTCACTTAATCTTTTGCCACTATTTTCTTTTTTTGCTAATACTTTGCGTATTATTGGAATAGCTTGACTATGACGAATTAGAATAGAAAACTCGTCTAATGCTCTTTCTGATTTAACTTGCTTGCCATCTATAATACTTACTACTTCGCATTGACCCTTATTGTCTCTGTCCCAAAGAAAATAACAGATACCACCTGCTACATCAACGCCTGGGAAAACATCGTTTGAATTTTCAAAATCAATGAGTTTTCTAATTCTTTTATCCGCTAACATTTCAGCACGGAAGTCATCTAAACCTTTTCCACCTGCATACCAACGAGCAGGTGTAATCATCGTTAAATATCTTGGATTTAATTTTTTCGCTTGTTCTATAAATTTGTGATAAATAGGTTTTGCACTTCTTGAATTTCCACCATCACTTAGTTGATAAGGTGGATTTCCAACGATAACGTCAAATTTCATATTGAATATGTTGTAAGGTTTGTCTGTGTGAATAAAATTGTAAGCATACGTTTCCAAGGCATCTTCACGGTCGTACACTTCTTGACTTGCTCCGCAATAGGTACATTTTCCACTTTGCCAAGTATGCTTCATTCGATTGTGGCGAATGTTACCCTGCTCATCATCAAAGGTTTCGCAAATGGAGTATTTGCCATTGGCTGTTTTGGAGCAATACACGCTTCTGCGAGAAAGCAGGGCAGTTAAATCGGTAATGGCAATACCGTACAATTGTTGGCTAAAAATGTGGTTAATACGTTCTTGTTTGTCGGGTATTTGTGTTTCCAAACCTTTCATTAAACGCTTTGCCATTTCTCGCAAAAACACACCGCTTTTAGAAACAGGGTCTAAAAATTTGGCGTTTGGGTTACTCCAAAGTTCAGCAGGTAACAAGTCTAAAATGTCGTTTACCAAACTCGGTGGAGTGAACACTTCGTCATTGCTCAAATTGGCAAGGCAGGAGAGTACATCGGGGTTATAGTTCGTTTGTATCATTAATTTAACCAAGCTTTAGGTAATGAACAGGTGGAAATTGAGAAACTTCTTTATCAAAATATTGAGCAGTATTGTTTTCATCGAAAAGGGAGGTTTGGAAAGACTTTTCTACTAAAAACTGAAAAACATAATCTCTTCTTTTTATCATATTTTCATTTATCATAGTCCATTCTGAGAAAACAATTGGTTTTTTGGAAATTGGATTAGTAAAGTCCAAAGCATTGCCCCAAAGTATATTTCTTTTGATAATATACTTAATTGATCTAATCAATTCCACTTTACAATTTGTGCCAAACTTGCTAATGTATGCTTTAGAAAAAATATTGAATAGTCGTTCTTGGCATTCAATAGCGTTATCTTCTAAAATATCTACACCGTAAATGCTCGAAATGGCAATGACGGAATAGCGTTCCCATTCAATTTGGCTTTTGCTGTATCGGCTGTCAACCACCGCTAATTTTCTACGAAGTACTTCTGCTAAAAAATTTCCGTTGCCACAAGCTGGTTCTAAAAAACGAGAGTCAATGCGTTCCGTTTCGTGTTTCACCAAGTCGAGCATAGCGTTAACTTCACTGTCGTTTGTAAAAACTTCCCCGTGGTCAGCTACTCGCTTTTTGGATTTTACTTGGATTTCGTTATTTATTGTCGTTTCCTGCATCTGTGTTTTTCTTTTTCTCAAATTGTTTCATTGGTGAATCAGATTTATATAAAACCCTTCCACAAGGAACAACTTTGCTTGAGCCATCTAAATGGATTTCTTGGTCGTCAAAGAAAATGTGTGCTCCAAAAGCTTTTAGAACTTTGTCTTTTGAAAGTCCACCCATAAAATATGCTTCATCAACATAAACACCCCAATTTCTAAGGGTTTTGATAACTCGCATATGACTTGGTGCATTTCTCGCGGTTACAATGGCAATTCTCAAAGGAGTTAATTCAATAGTCATTGGCAAATGCTCTTGAATTTTTGAAAGTTTGCGTAAAAGTTCAGCAAAAGGTCCGTCACTCAACGGCACATCTTCGTTTTCTTCTTCGTGTTTATGAAAAGCTGCTAAGTCTTTTGATTTATATATCAATTCGGATTCTTCTGAAAAAACAACCGCATCAGCATCAAATGCAAATTTTACTCTTTCAGTCTCAGGTTTGTAGTTGGCTGGTGGGTCATAAATCAAAGCAGTTGCACAATTCGCTGAGTCAATTACTTTTTGAACTTCCTTCTCGTCCTTTGATAAAAACAAGTCCACATCAAAAGCATCAAGGAATGGCGATAAAGGTTCTCCACCTGAAAAAGCCCACCTTGTCAATGGTAAATTGTAGTGTTTAATAGCTTTCAATACTCGTACACCTGTCTCAGGACTGTTACGAGACATTACAACAACTTCAATAATTGGCTTGTTGGCTATTTTGTTCAGTTGTAAAAGACTTTGAATTAATGGGAATGCTGTTCCTTCCTTAAGAATTTCATTTTCGTGTTCGAGTTGATATTTTCTGAAACCTTCAATTCCTTCATTGTCGAATACTTCATTTTCTTTCTCCAAGTCGAACAATGCTCTTGAAGAAACCCCTACAACTAATATTTCAGAAAAGTCTAATCCCATTTATATTTTATTTTCTTGTCAAATTTACTTTTTTATCTCTTGTCGTCTGTCCGTGCGTTGGCAAAAAATGGCTCTTTTGGTTTTTTAGGATTGGCTTTTGTGTCGGCAAAAACCAAATGTGCTGTTTGCGCGGCTGGCTTTTTACACTGACCGATAACGTTTCGCAGCTACAAGAAGTTGGCGATTTCGGAGACGAAAACTGTCTGCCACCACTAACTTGATACAAAGCACAAATGTTTATTTAACCACTGAACCGCCAATTTCTTGTAGGTGCTGTTACCTGCTGCCCGATTGTCAGTCCGAAGCTGTGTCATTACTTAAATTATTTTTTCAGTCCGAGTGTTTTGTATAAACTCCATTTCATCATTTTCTTGTCGTGATAGCAAAACAATTTCTGAATGAATGTCTGTGAAACCACCAATATGTTTTCTTACAGAGGTTCGTAATTCAACAGCTTCCTTAAGTCCAAGCGTTGACTTGTCGTAAATTATAGCTAAGTCAATATCGTTGATGTTCTCTGTTGTCAGGATAGAGCCAAACAAAAATACTTCAACTCCAATAGGAGTGGATGGTAAGTTGTCAGTTATCTTTTGTTTTAGGTTCATAATTTATTAGTTTTTGTTCGATGTAATTTATTGCTCCAAAAAATTCTTTCATGTTAAACAGTCCAATGTTTTCAGTTTTTGCTCTTTCTTTTGCGTCCCCCGAATAGCGGTTGTAAAAGCCAATTAATAACACACAAGTCAAGTTGTAATTGGTCGTTACAATTTCAAAAATGTCAGCTTCGCTTACTACATAAATGTCAGCAACCAAAACTCTAATTGCAGGTCGTCCACCTGTTCTTACAATTTCATAAACATTTTCATAAACTTTTTTTAAACTTTCAACAGCAGTATGCCCGCTGATAACTCTTTCAAAATACGCCACACTTGATTTAAGTGGCTTTTCTCTGTTTTTATCTCTGCTCATTAGCTTAGGATTGAATTAAATGCTGTTGGATAAATTACAAGTGCCGATGTCCTGTCACCCGATAGTTTATTAAACTCAAAACTTTCTTTGTGCTGCTTCCATTCTTCAAATAAATATTTTTCACCGTCCGTAAGCAGGTCATAATTACGTTCAAGGATTGCGTTAATTCTTCTATTGTTGGGTATGATTGTCCCGATTGATTTTTGCTCCCAAATTTTTTCTGCTTCAAGAAAATTTTTTTCTGCATGTTTTGAATCAGGACCAAAAGTGTCAAACACCATTTTGTTGTTAAGTTGGATTTTCACAATTTGTTTTCTTGCTAATTCTCTTGTGTCAAACTTCGGAATATTAAAGAGTGCAACAATTCTTTCTTCATGAGTTTGCTTCCAATTTCTAACAGTCGCCACAGGATACAAGTGTGGAAATTTGTCAACTTTCCTGTGGCAGGTCGGGCAAAGTAAAATTATGTTTTCATAGTCGTCTCTTTCTTCTAATGGCAAATCGTCATCGCCTCTTGGGCCGTCTTCGCTTTGTCCAATTATATGTGCCAACTCTTCAACATTTGTAATCTCACGACTTTCAAATAATGGATATAGGTCAGCATTGCAATTTGGATTGCCGCAAAATCCTCCTGAACGGGCTAAGAGTAATCGTTTTGTCTTTGCTTCTATGCTCATACTTTTTGTCTGTCGTTTAATGTTTGCACGGTCGTCACGGGTTGCACGTAACTTATATATATCCGCTACAAAGTAGCGCAAGTCCTTTCAATTTGGGTGGATATGCGATGTTTTGTTTCGCTTTTTATCAATCAATGTAAATTTTTCTTAGCAAATAATTAAAGTGTTTTTAATTTAAGTTATCTATTTAGCCTACTCATAGCCCTATAAATTCCCTTTTCCCTGCTCCGTTCCAAATCCTTTCGTGTGGTTGTAGTATACCGCTTAAGGCTATTTTTGTATTTCATAGATCTAGTTAAATTATTTATGAGTACTGGCATCGGCATACCACGCGCAAGCTTTCAATTGCTAACTCAAATTGTAAAAAGATTTCGGCATGGCATCTTGA
>CAMDHZ010000051.1 GCA_945898275.1 Chitinophaga pinensis
GGAACCACATTTGTTGTGGAAGCTCCATTTAGGTTTACAACTTCTGAGCAAGCCGACTAGCCGGGTAAAGTATTGGTCGTAAACAAGTCGCTTACAATTTTTACTTCAACAGGTGGACTGGTGACATCATCCCCGAATTCGCCTATCAAAAGCACTGTTCGATTTTCTCCATTTTCATTCGCCGGTGCCAAAACAGCACACATAGGTATGTGAATGTTACCAAGGCCATCTATAACTTCAAAGTCAGATGCCGATAAGGTAGAAGCCTCTATTGGGAAAATAAAGTTTACGGGCATACCATCCATACCCATGGCTCCAGGGCATAACAAATTGGCTTGAAACGGCATGGCATTATCGAGACCAAAGAAGGCCGACACAATAGGGTTGCTTTGTGCTTTTAATTGATACACAGCAGCCATAGAAATGAATGCAAATAGCAAGACTTTGCTTTTCAGTAATTTCTGTTTCATTTTGGTTGTTTAATAAAGGTAGATTGGAACATTTTGCCATCACGGGCTGAAGAAATAATGTAAATTCCGGCAGGGATGCCCTTTATGTCAATCTGAATTTTTTCATCAAAAACGTTTATGGGAAGAATAAATTCTTGACCTGAAACGCTATGAATTTTTACTTCTGTTTTGAGATTTTTGTTTTCTATCCAAATGTATTCTTGAGCCGGGTTGGGATAAACCGCTATTGTTGAGGTATTGTCTATAGATTCTATACCAAAAGGCGACCCAATGGCGCCATTCATATCAAATTTTGAGAAAAACTTCCAAATTTCCGCACAGCCATTAATATCTCTGTTTACCCCTTGAGCATTGGTATTTTCATCTGGCCACGTATGTCTGCCACCATTTATTTTTAAGTGTTCAACGGTTGTTCCATTGTTTCCATTTGCATAAATATAATGATCAACACTGCTGCCATCGTTGAGATTGATGTCTGGTAAGGCTGTTACAGTCGGGTTTAAATCGCAATGGTTGTTGTTAATGAATAAGTCGAGAACATATTGCACCGACTTTGCCGCTTGATTGCCATTGTAAGGAACATTGTTATCGTCTGTTCCATGTATTTCCAGGAATGCCATGGGCCTGGTAGGCGAAATCATGCTATCGGGAACATTGTTTAAAACCGTGCCTGCTACAGATGCTACTGCCGCAATTCTATGACTAAGCTGACCGGCCAAATAAACACTGAAGAAACCCCCATAAGACATTCCACAGGCGTAAACCCGATTGAGGTTAATGTTAAAATCTGCGGCTAAGATGTCGATCATTTTAGAAGTAAACAGCACATCGTCTGGCAAAGAGGCATTGCCAAAGTTCCAACCCAAAACCGGACCTACAACCGGTTTGCCCAAGGGATGCGCCACCAAAAAGCCAACTGAATCGGCCAGCGGGCGGAAATCGTGGTCATCCATTTGCGCCTGTGCACTGCCTCCTAAGCCGTGAAAACTGAACACCAAAGGCGTACTGCTGCTTGCATTGTAAGAAGCTGGCACATACAGGATGAATTCACGTTGAACGGAATTGACCGAAATGCTGTAGGTGATGGTTTGTTGAGCCATTAAATTGGCGATTGACACAAACAGCAGTGCCCAGATAAGTAAGGTTTTGAAGGTGTGAAGGCTCTTTTTCAAAGTCTGTGTATTGGGTTTATACCATCGAAGATAGAGGCCTATAAACCCGTAAAATGGAAGAAGAGCGTGAAGTGACCAGAATGCGAACTGAACCGACTAGAACGAAAAATGGATAGAAGAGACAGAGGCGGTAAAGCCAGGAGTAGAGGAGGAGGAGATAGGTTTTTTTTAGGGTCGAGAAAGCGTTATCGCCTCGCTGCATTAGGTTGCCGTTGAGGAGCCTGAATACATGGCTGCCGTTTACAAGGTGAAAATACCCCTTTTTGGATTGGATTCTTGTTTTTGAAACCTTCTAAACCAAAGCCATATGGCAACTTAAGCTGCCTATAATGAATTACATGGACCAAAAAACATACATGCCCGCTTCAAAAAGCGCTTTACCCAAATAGAAGACCACAATGCCCGCTTAAAATGGCAGTAAAACCACATAAAAGAGCGCCAAAACCAAATTCATTACCGCCGTGCCCGCTTAGTAACACATCCATGCCCGAGTAAAATGCATCTGTGCCCAATTACAATGTGTTGAAGCCTATTTACGAAAGCACCTAAGGCCATGTAAAAAGCAACTATGGCCATGTAAAAAGTAGGTATACCCATTTAAAATACCACCGTGCCCGCTTAAAATACCACCGTGCCCATTGAATAACGCATATACGACCACTTTAAAGCCATCTATGCTGATTTTTAATAGATAAAGGCCCACCTTAGAATACCTATAAGGCCATGTAAAACGCCTAAGTGCTCTCATGAAATGCCGATAGGCCTATTTTAAAAGGCATCTGCGCCCGTGTAAAAAGCATCTAGACCCAAATTAAATGCGTGCATGCCCGTTTTAGGCGGCATACACACCCATTGAAAAGGCACACTTGCCGGCTTACAGAGCATTTATACCTATGTAAACAACATTTATACCCACTTAAGAGACATACACACCTGATTAAAAAGTGAATACATCCATATTTTTTTATAATCAACCAGTTCAAAACCCTTGGAACTGTAAGCTTCCCTATTGATTTTCGCCATTTTGTCAAAAGTTTTTTCGATTTTTCGCCAAAATGGCGAAGGTTTTTTCAATTCGAATTTGGTGCTTTGTCATGTCAAAAGGCCGAATGACAAACAACATGTTTAACCCACAAAAAACAAAAGCATCATGAAAGACCGTAGCCGACTGCTTAACCTCATGTTCCATCGTTTGGACTTGCATTTTAACAATCACCGCAGCCTTTGGGAGAACCATGATTTGGTAAACACCCAAATCGGCCACTTCCTTGACAAGAACAACGAATTGAGCAAGCTCCTAACACAAAGCGAGGCCTTGAAGGGAAAATACAGCCCTATTCGCGACCACGAACGAAAATTGTTAAACAACAGTATTTCCAAATTGGCCAACACCATGCTGGCCCTCAATGCCCAATTGGCATTCGACGAAATGGGCGAGTTTAAAAAAATGCTGCTCATTTCGAAGTATGCCCTATCCAAACTGCCTCTATCAGAAAGCTTTAATCGGGCAACCAGTATAATATTGGCAGCCGATCTAAACCAGGCAGAATTGAACACCTTGCCGCAAACCAAAAAAATCTACGAAATGTCTAAAGAGCATTACAACAGCTTTGCCATGCGTTTGTTTCTGCCCACCTTGCGCATAGGTGAGCGCAAAATGATTTTACAAGGCATAGATCAAATTGAAAAACAGCTGCTTGAACTGTTAAAAGTACAGATAGATGCACGCATGGTTTTGCTTGCCGACGATTTACCGGAGTTTTACGCTGCCTACGTTAACATTCGAAAAATGCGCATTTACAAAGCCTATAAAAAGCAAAATGTAGCTAATGAAAACCAAGTAGTTAGTCTTACCCAAAGGTCGGAACCAGAACAAGCCAAAGTTCAGATGAATGGGCTTGTGGAAATCCAGAACAACCCACACGACGATTTGGGCATAGCCGTTTAAACTTCATAACCATCTGCACCCAAAGCATGGAACATTATTTTGGCGAAATTGAGGATGGAAAAATGAAAATGTCGCATGTTGGGGTTATTGCAAATGATTTGTTGTATGAAATTAAAGAACATGCACAAAATATTGAATTAGGCGATTTATGGTAATGCCCAATCATATACACGGAATATTGATAATCGATGACGATACGGATAAGGTGGTGAATGCGGACAGTGTAAATAATGTAAACATCCTCAAATGCTACCAAAGACGATTTTAGACAAACTACACTAACTGAATTAAGAAAACTTCCAATCTCAAAAATTGATACTAAGAATCAAAAACCAATCAGTGATGTAGTAAAGAAGATATTGAATTTAAAATCTGAAAACAGTAATTCCGATACTACCAATTTAGAAAAGCAAATAGACCAATTGGTTTATCAGCTTTATGAGCTGATGGACGAGGAAATAGAAATTGTGGAAAACGCATAAATGAAAAATGGATAAATCCATTCATATAGCATCCCATACATTTCATAGCCCACGGTTTAAACCGTGGGCTATTTAAATTCCTCGGGATATTTCAAAACTGTTTTTACGAACAATGTGAATACGATTTTAGGGCCACAAAACACGACAAAGACCACCACCATTTCGATCCGCATATCGCGGACCAAAGTGAATAATATAAACAGCCCCCTATATCAAATAACCCAAAACGCAGCTAATTTTACCAAAACCAACAAAACCACTAATAATGAATATACTACGCGAAATAACAAACCACAATAAGCTGGAAAAAGTACAGTATACTTTCGTGTATATATAAGTTGTGGGTAATTTGAAAAAAACAATGAACATTAGAATAACTCTATTCATAATTTGCTGCTTGACAATAATTTCTTGTCGACAACCTGAAAAATCGAAGGAAGTAATGAAACAAGCAATGGACGTTTATTTCTATTCGGATCTTGAAGACCATATTAAAATTGACAGTTCTCTTTCCTTGACAAATAAGGCCTTGGAATATGACAATCAAAACTTTAACGCATTCAATCACAAAATGACACTTCTGTTCAGAAAGAAAGATTCAAAAGGATTAATTCAGGTAGCCGACAAATTAATCGAACTAACAGACAAACCATTTTACCTCGGACAAAAAGCTATGTTTTTAGAGCTTGAAGGTGAAATTGATAAAGCGAACGAATATTATTCAAAAGCAATTGAAAAATATGACGACTACCTTAAAACGGACACGCTTAATTTCGACCTGTTGATTGAATATGTGGGAATTTTAGAAGCTTCTGGTGACACTAAGGAGGCGAATATAATCCTGACCGACATGAAAGAAATGGATTTTGAAGATTATCAAATAGAAATGATTGACTTGTATAAAGAGCAGGCAGTTTCAAAGAAGCAGCTTATCAAATATTGGACAGGTGAAATCGAATACGAACAAATAGGAGAAAAATAAAAACTACCCACAACACAGCATATAACTTATAGCGGGTGAACGGCTGTAAGCAAGGTTTTCGCTCCGTAGCCAGCTTTGTTTTCGGTGGACAGGAAAGTGCTTCGAAACCGCCACAAGCCATATGCAAACCGTTAGCCATCAGTATAAAAAGCCAACCGCACAAACAGCGCATTTGGTTTTTTGCCGACTCGAAAGCCAACTCTGAAAAAACCAAAAGAGCTGTTTTTTTGACAACGATCAAACACCGTTCCGACCGAATAACTTATCTTGACCGACTGAAATAGAAAATTTATTTTGTAAATGATTTTAAAAGAATTGAAACCAAGAAAGGCACTCAACAAAGCCTTTTTAAAAGTAAAACCGAACAGGACTGAAATTGAAGGTTTCAAGACCAATCTCATTACTTTACTCCACAGAACAAACGACACCGAAAGCGAAGAGTTTCACAAAAACTTGGTTTCCGACTTTCTAAAGAAAACCTATTACGACCCGAACCATTTTATAAATACCAAAGGTCGAAACGACCTTGTTATTCATAACGGACCAAATGCAAACTCGACAGTTGGCGTAATTCTCGAAGCGAAAAAACCGACCAATAAAACGGAAATGATATCGACCAAAAAACTGAACGCAAAAGCGTTTCAGGAATTGGTTTTGTATTACTTACGAGAAAGAATTACACATAAAAATCTTGAAGTAAAACATTTAGTCGCAACCAACATCAATGAATGGTTCATTTTTGACGCAACCCTATTCGACAGGCTTTTTGCTCAAAATAAAAGTCTCGTAAAGCAATTTACAGAATTTGAAGGTGGACGATTGGCAGACACCAAAACAGATTTTTTCTATAAACAAATTGCAGAGCCTTTTATTGACGACATAACATCAGAAATTGAATTTACTTACTTCAACATTCAGGACTTTCAAAAGCCGTTAATCAATGCCGACAAAGCAGACGATATTTCGCTCATTGCATTATTCAAATTGTTTTCGCCAGAGCATCTTTTAAAACTCCCATTCACCAACGACAGCAACAGCCTTGACAAACGCTTTTACAGCGAGCTGTTGCACATCATCGGCTTGACCGAAACCAAAGAAGGAAGCAAAAAACTGATTGACCGGAACAAAGCAGGCGAACGGCACACAGGAACAATCCTTGAAGATACCATTATTCAGCTTGACAGCTTAGATAAATTAAGGCGATTGGAAAAGCCAAACCAATTCGGAAATACACAACAGGAACGACTTTTTAATGTTGCGCTTGAACTTTCGATTACTTGGATTAACCGAATTTTGTTTTTGAAGCTGCTAGAAGCGCAACTCATCACCTATCACAAAGGCGACAAATCTTTTTCGTTTCTCAACCTCAACAAAATCAAAAACTATGACGACCTGAACAGCTTGTTTTTTCAGGTTTTGGCACGCAAGTATGACGAGCGAAACGAAGATGTAATAACGATTTTTGAGAAAGTTCCTTATCTCAATTCTTCGCTTTTTGAGCCGACAGATATTGAGCAGGTCACTTTGTTTATCAGCAACCTGAAAGACAATAAAACCATTCCGATTTTTTCGCAAACCGTGCTGAAAGACCAGCAAGGCAAGAAACGGACCGGCAATATTTCCACGCTTCAATACTTGTTTGAGTTTTTAGATGCATACGACTTTGGAGCCGAAGGCGGAGAAGAAATTCAGGAAGACAACAAAACGCTGATTAACGCTTCGGTTCTCGGATTGATTTTCGAGAAAATAAACGGCTACAAAGACGGTTCGTTTTTCACTCCCGGTTTCATCACCATGTATATGTGTCGTGAAACCATTCGCAAAGCAGTTGTGCAGAAATTCAATGAAAGCAAAAAATGGAACTGCACAACACTTGAAGAACTCTACGACAAAATTGAAGACCGAAAAGAAGCCAACAAAATTGTAAACAGCATCAAAATTTGCGACCCAGCCGTTGGTTCAGGACACTTTTTGGTTTCGGCACTCAATGAGATAATTGCCGTGAAAAACGACTTGAAAATTCTGCAAGACCGTGACGGAAAACGCCTAAAAGAATATCAGTTGGAAGTGGTAAATGATGAACTGATTGTAACAGACGAAGAAGGCAATCTTTTCGAATACAACCCAAGCAATAAAGAAAGTCAGCGAATACAAGAAACACTTTTCCACGAAAAGCAAACCATTATAGAAAACTGCCTTTTCGGCGTGGATATTAACCCCAACTCAGTAAAAATTTGCCGTTTGCGTTTGTGGATTGAGCTTTTGAAAAATGCCTACTACATAGGCTCTCCTCCTTTTAAAGGAGGAGTACCCGAAGGGGGAGGTGGTTACAAACTCAACAACCTTCCTTACCTTAAAACCTTCCGCAAAGAACTTCGCAACAACCTTACACCTGCAGAAGCCAAACTTTGGACATTGCTCAAAGGCAAACAGATGAATGGTAGAAAATTCAGACGCCAACATAGCTTTGCTAATTACATACTGGATTTTTATTGCCCTGAAGAACGCTTGGCTATAGAGTTAGATGGTCAAGGGCATTTTGAAGCAGCACAGGCAGAGTATGATAAAGAAAGAGTTTTGTTTCTAGAAACATTTGGTATAAGAGTTCTGAGATTTGAGAATAAATGGGTTTGGGATAATCCAGATGGATTATTGGATGAAGTAAGAAGCTATTTTGGAAAGCAACCACCCCGTCCTACGGACACCCCTCCTTACAAAGGAGGGGAGCTTAAAGAATTGCAAACACTTCCAAACATCGACATCAACATAAAATGCGGAAACTCTTTGGTGAGCCGTTTTGCCATTGATGCCGAACTGAAACAGGCCTTGCAAAAAAGTAAGTGGACAATTAGCAGCTACCAAATAGCCGTTGCTACCTACCGCAACGCTGAAAGTAAGGAGCAAAAACGAGAAATGGAACGGTTGATAGCCGATATTAAATCGGATTTCAGAAGTGAAATTGAAACACCTTTCAAAAAGAAGATAAGTGAGGCGAGAGGTAAAGCAGACAACCTATCAATGAAAATCATTAATCTCAAATCTTTTGGTGAAAAAATTGATAAGAAACTAATCGATGATCATAAAAAAGCAGTTGAATTACTTGCCAAATTAGAAACCGAACGTGATGAAATAAAGTCGAATAAAATTTTTGAAAACGCTTTTGAATGGCGTTTTGAATTTCCGGAAGTGCTAAATGACGATGGCGATTTTGTGGGTTTTGATGTGGTTATTGGGAATCCGCCTTACTTAACAGGTTCTGCGTTTAAAGAATATCAGAGGTTTTTCAACAACACTTATATAACAGCGGAATATCAATTAGACTTATATACTTTTTTCATCGAGTTGTCAAATGGAATACTAAAATCAAAAGGCGTTATTTCACTAATAACACCAAATTCTTGGTTGAAAAATTTGAGGATGTCAAAAACAAGAATATTTGTTCTTGATAAATTTGATGTTAAAGCACTAAATCCAAATATCGCAAAAGCGTTTGACGAAGCTTCAGTTGATACTCTCATTTTTAGTGCAATTAAACACAAAAGCGAAGATAATTCTCTTGATATTTTTGATTTCAATTCATCAAAAAACTCTTTTATCAAAAATTCAATTTATCAATACAGATTTTTAGAAAACGACAATTTAGTGTTTGATGTTGAAGTTGATGAATCGGTTTTGCCAATCTTGAAAAAAATCAGAAGCAACAGCAATATTCTTGAAGATAAATTTGAAATTACTAGAGGAGTAAATCCATACGATAAATACAGAGGGCAAACAGAAGAAGTTATTAAAACAAGAGCTTATCATTCATCAATCCAAAAAGACGACACATTTGTTCCTGAACTCAAAGGCAAACACGTTTCAACATTTCAATACAAATGGGACAACAAACATTATATAAGTTACGGAAGTTGGTTAGCTGCTCCTAGAGAACCAAAATTCTTCAAAGGCTCAAGATTAGTGTTTCGTGAAATTATCGGAGAACGTTTTGTTTGTGCTGTAATTGAGGAAGATTTTATTATAGACCGTAGTTTATATATCGCACTTCCTAAAGATGAAAATGTTGATGTCTATTATGTTTTAGGAGTATTATGTTCAAAATTGCTTGTGTGGTTGTTTAAGTATGAAAAAAACGAATTTGATGATTTATTTCCTAAAATCAGACTTGAAGAATTCAAAAAATTACCAATTCCGAAATGCAGTAATGATAAATCAATAAGCAAGTTGTCAAAAGAAATTTCAACATTGAAACAGCAAGGCAAAGACACAAGCAAAGAAGAAAATCAAATAGACCAATTGGTTTACCAACTTTACGAGTTGACGGACGAGGAAATAAAAATTGTGGAAAACGCATAAATGAAAAATGGATAAATCCATTCATATAACATCCTATACATTTCATAGCCCACGGTTTAAACCGTGGGCTATGAAAATGCGTAGAACAACACAAAACGGTTTCAACGGTTTAAAAAAAGAGAATTAAATAATTGAATATGCCACATTCATTTTGTAAATTATGGATACACGCCATATGGTCAACCAAAGAGAGGTTGCTGGCTATTACGGTTTGAAATGTGCCACCCATTTCGGTGAAACTGTGCCACCCATTTCGGTGAAACTGTGCCACCCATTTCGGTGAAACTGTGCCACAAAACACGAAAAGTTTTTCGGTTCGAATTGTGCCATTTTTCTGATTTGGAGCAGTTTTGTTTCGGTTCGAACTGTGCCACTAAGAGAGATTATGCCGAAAAAGAAATAATTGACGTTCTGCTGACTCGTTACTCCTGCTACTTGACAGCCCAAAATGCAGAAAGCCGAATGGAAGAAATCTCTTGCTCAAAATTATTTTACTGTATAAACCCGTAGGACTGAAATTGTTGAGCAACGACTTTTGGAATACGAACGTGTAATGGCCAGAGAACAACTAAGCCAAACCGAAAAGCAACTTTCGGGAATTTTATACGAAAGGGACCTGGATAGTCAAGGCTTTGTCATCATTCGCTCCAAAGGCGACCAAGAACGGGGCATGATGGGCTTTTAAAATGTAAAAAATTTAATGCGCTTAACGGGGGCGCTCTTAGTACTCGTCAACAAAGCCATCAATGTAGGGTGTAAAATATTGAAGTTGCCTTTGGCTTAGGGGTTTGTGGCCCCAAAACCAAACTTACCTTTGTGGCCCTTTAATGATGGTGTTATTATGTTAGCTAATTTGCCCGAAGCCTCTGTTGAATCTGCGCGTGAACTGGGTTTGCTGCCCGATGAGTTCGAAAAAATAGTGGGTATCTTGGGCCGTAAGCCCAATTTTACCGAAATGGCGGTGTACAGCGCTATGTGGAGTGAGCATTGTTCGTATAAAAACTCCATTGTTTGGCTGAAAACTCTGCCTAAGGAGGGGCCGCATATGTTGGT
>CAMDHZ010000052.1 GCA_945898275.1 Chitinophaga pinensis
TTGAGGCTGTAAAAAATGGTGTGCAAGTGATGATCAGTTCATTACGACAAAATCCACAAGCTATCGAAACTGCATTTTTAAGTGTAATTACATTTGACAGTTCAGCGAGACAAATTATTCCACTAACCGATTTATCATCTTTCCAAATGCTTGATATTAAAGCTACTGGTACTACTGCGCTTGGAGATGCTTTAAAAGTTGTAAGTAACTGTATCGATAGTGAAGTTGCAACAACCACTGCGGATACAAAAGGTGACTGGAAACCTTTAGTATTTATTATGACTGACGGAATCCCGACAGATGATTGGCAAAGCGGATTAAATGAATTTAAGAAGCGTAAAACAGCATTCACTGTAGCTTGTGCTGCTGGATCTTCTGCTGATACTACCGTACTAAAGCAGATAACTGATAATGTAGTTAGTTTAGACACTGCAGATAGTCAAAGTATTGCAAAATTCTTTGCTTGGGTTACTGCATCAATCGGTGTTTCTTCTACCAAAGTTGAGGATTCAGGAAAAGAAGTTACAGGATTAAACGAACTCCCCCCTCCGCCATCGGAATTAAATATTGTTGTTTAAATCATTTAAATGGGAAAGTTTGGTTTTTCTTTTTCTTGGAAAAGAGCATTAGGTATAACAGCGGCTAAGCAGAAATTTGCTAGACAAACAGGCATACCTAGTTCAAAGTCAGGCTTAGAAAGAAAACTGGGTGCATTTATAATTAACCTTTTATTTGGCAGAAAGTAACATGAGGAGATTACCTGTATATTTTTTATTAGACACATCTGGGTCAATGAATGGTGAACCAATTCAAGCATTGAACAATGCTATGAGTGGTATGATCAATTCATTAAGATCTGATGCTCAGGCTTCAGAAACACTTTGGATAAGTATAATAACATTCGATAGAGTAATCAACGAAATTTCTCCATTAACGGAATTGCCGCTTTTTCAATTACCTGAAATTATATGTCCTCCAAGTGGGCCTACCAATACGGGTAAAGCGCTTGAACTTTTATATGACAAGGTTTCAAAAGAGGTAAAAAAAGGTTCTCCAACACAAAAAGGAGATTGGAGACCTCTCTTGTTTATATTTACTGATGGCAAACCCTCTGATATTCAACTGTACACTGAAATGATACCGAAAATCAAATCATTGAATTTTGGATCAATCGTTGGTTGCGCTGCTGGGGCATTAGCTGATAATTCTAAGCTAAAAGAACTTGCCGATACTGTTGTGCATTTAGACACTGCAGATAGCTCAACTCTAAAACAATTTTTTAAGTGGGTTTCGGATACTATTGAGCAAGGAAATAAAAGTATGGGGACAGTAGATACTGTCTCACTTCCTTCACCACCATCAGAAGTGCACTTAGTAATATGAGGATTTTACCATACATATCAAGTATCTTTATTATAGGTTTATTCCTGTACTCTAAACTCTTGCCTTATAAAGACAAACTCAATCAGCGATACAAGGGGATATTTAATTTTTTTCAAAGTATTTTTTCCCCAGTGTTTAATTTCTTAAATAGATTTTTCAAACCAGTTCAAGTAGGTGCAGGATTATCTATCGACATGACACAAATAATTTTACTTATTATTTTACTAATAATTGGCAACATTTAACCAATATTATGAGAAGACTACCAATATACTTTTTAATTGACATTTCCGAATCAATGGTCGGAGAGCCTATCCAACAGGTTGAAGAAGGCCTTGCTACAATTATCCAAGCACTGAAGACAGATCCAAACGCAATTGAAACAGTTTGGGTATCAATTATAGTATTTGCAGGACAACCTAAAACACTCGTTCCCTTGCAGGAAATTATTAGTTTTTACCCTCCAAAGTTTCCAATTGGAAGTGGTACATCATTAAGCAAAGGTTTAGGTCATTTAATGTTTGAGTTACGAAAAAACATCGTTAAAACAACCGCTGAACAAAAGGGCGATTGGAAGCCCATTGTCTTTTTATTTACAGATGGAGTACCTACGGATGACTCTAAGTCAGCAATCACGGAATGGAAACAAAATTGGCAAAGAACCGCAAATTTAGTTGCTGTGTCATTCGGAAATGAAACAGATACAGCTTTACTTGCAGAATTGACTGATAATGTTCTTCATTTTAAGAATACGGATTCATCATCCTATAAACAGTTTTTCAAATGGGTAACAGATTCAATAAAAACAAGCAGTGTTAGTGTTGAAAACAATTCTTCAGGTTTTGAATTAGCAAACCTTGATGGAGAAACGGTTACTAAAATAGATCTAACAAAGCATTTGCCAAGCAAACATGAAATTGATAATAATTTCGTTGTTTTGGCTGGAAAATGCCAAAATACGAAACGTCCATATTTAATAAAATATCGGAAAGATATTTCTACAAATAACTTCGGTGATTTAGAAATTGATACACGCAGCTATAAATTGGTTGGTGGTTTCCAGGTAGATAATACATACTTTGAATTATCGGACAATTCGAATAATGAATTTAAAATCAATACAGAAGAGCTAATTGGTGCTCCAACATGTCCTTGCTGTGGCAATCAAATCGCATTTGCGGTATGCAGTTGCGGTAAGTTACATTGTTTAGGACAAGAAGAAGTAAGTACCTGCCCATGGTGCGGCAATGAAGGTACTTATGGCGCTGGAGAAGGTGGATTTGATGTAAATCGTACACAAGGTTAACATGCAAGATGTAAAAACATATATTCAATCATTGTTTACTGCAAAAGGTATTGTCGTAAGCTCGAATAAATCATCCTTGTTTGAGGAGTTTATTGTTCAGCAAGATTCAATAGATGCAGTACAAAGAATAATTGAAAATCAAAATAGTCTAATGGATAAATGGAAAATTAAAAATAGAATTGCGGATATTCTTTCGCAACAAATTGTTATTCCTAATGGAACTATTGGCAAACCTTATCTTGGTCATATTAATTTTGAAAAACAAAATTTAACTGATTTAATCTTTGAACAATTTGAAGGGCTTGAAGAATTGGGCCTATCGTTTAATAAAACTAACGATTGTATTGAAGGAATTCCGAATTTAAGTGGTGATTTGAAATTTACTTTGTTATTCAAAATTAATGGAGAAGAAGAGAATGAACCGTTAAATAGAAAAGTATTACAACTGGTTATTAATCCAGATCCAAAATCGCTTTGGAAAGATATTCCAAGCGATAAAACCGATAAATTTTGGAAAGAAGATGATGTTTCTATTTCAGATAAAATTGGTGAAAAAAATATAGTTATTTCCTCGAAAAGAGGTCGTTCACATAAAAATGTTGGATCATTTAGGGATGATGATTTTGCATTCAAACACTTTGCTAAATCTGGTTGGTCAATTGTGGCAGTATCAGATGGTGCTGGAAGTTATTCTCTTTCTAGGGTTGGATCACAAATAGCCTGTAATGCTGTAATTGATTTCTTTGAAAATCACGCCGATGCAGAAAAATCTAAAGAATTTGAGGATAAAATCATCTCTTATAATGAAACAAGTGATCAGTCTATATTAAAGGAAATAGAAGTTCTGGCTAAACAAAACCTTTACAAAGCAACGGTATTTGTGCATAACAAGATTAAGGCTGATGCTGAGGAAACATTTAAAACTTCTCCTGAATTATTCAATAATCCAAAAGCGAAAAGTCACCTGGACTATTATCATGCAACTTTCATCTTTGCTCTCTTCAAGAAGTATGATTTCGGATATGTCATTCTTACTTTTGGCGTGGGAGATTGTCCAATAGCTGTTATGAATTTAGAACAAACAGAAACAACTTTACTAAATTGGCTTGACGTTGGCGAATTTGGAGGCGGTACAAGATTTATTACACAATCAGATATATTCCATAGCACAGAGCACCCTATGGCTACGAGATTCAACTTCAAAATCGTTCCTGACTTTTCCTATTTATTTTTAATGACTGATGGTATTTACGACCCAAAATTCGTTGTTGAAGCTAATTTGGAAAAATCTGAAAAATGGAATGAATTCATGGAGGATTTAAAAGGTAAAAACGAAGACAATACTGTAGTTGAATTTAATCCTGAAAATACACAGATTGCTGAACAACTTTCGAAATGGATGGACTTTTGGAGCCAAGGGAATCACGATGACAGAACACTAGCAATTGTATATTAATTATCAGATATGAGCACCAAAACAGTTACATCCATTATAAACACTACCAAAACATATCAATTTATTGATAATGGAGAACCAATGCGTGGTGGCATGAAGGATGTGTATTTCAGTCCTGATAAATCCTATGTAGTTGCATTTTATCGCGATCCGCAGGATTTTAATTCTAAGGAGCGATTAAAAAAAATCGTTACTCAGTACTTCGATAGTTTTTTTGTCCGAGATGCTGTAAGTGGTGCGTTTTATAAGGAATTATACAGTTGGCCGACTGACGTTGTAGAGTTGGATAAGAAAGTAGGTATTGTAGTTCCTTGTTACAATAAGAATTTTTTCTTCAAACAAGGCTATGCAACCAACGATTTATTAAAAGGAAAAGAAAAGGAAGGGAAATGGTTTGCAAGTGCCAAATTCAGAGCGACGCAATCTAAATCTAAATTAGATGAAAGTGAATTGGGTAATTGGCTCAGCTACTTCCAAGTTTGTGTAAATATTTCAAGAGGTGTTAAAAGACTTCATTCTGCAGGATTAGCGCACTCTGACTTGTCATATAAAAACGTACTCATTGACCCAGTTAGTAAATCTGCAGCAATTATTGACATTGATGGTTTAGTAGTTCCAAATTTATTCCCCCCTGATGTAATCGGTACGGCAGACTTTATCGCTCCTGAAGTATTAGCTACAAAACATTTGAGTAAAAATGATCCAAATAGAAAGTTACCCAATAGGTTAACAGATTTACACGCTTTAGCAGTGCTCATTTATATGTATTTATTATACAGGCATCCTTTACGTGGTGGGAATTATTTTGGACCAATGGACACGGAAAAAGAGGAAGACTTATTAATGGGCTCAAAATCTTTGTTTGTAGAACATCCAACAGATAAAAGTAACCAGAATTTTAAAAGAGAATACGGTGATAATTTACAGAAGTTTTCACCTTGGACGGATTTAAAGAAAACACCTTACTCTATAACTGGCCCCTACTTAAAAGAGTTGTTTGATCAAGCCTTTGTAAAAGGTTTGCACAATCCAATTGATAGACCAACTGCTGATTCATGGGAGCAAGCCTTAATCAAAACGAATGATTTAAAACTTCAATGCAGCAATAATAAATGTGATCAGAAATGGTTCATTTACAATAATACTAAAGATACTAATTGTCCATTCTGTAATACTAAATACAGTCATTCAATACCTGTTTTGGACTTCTTTTATCAATTCAAGCCAAACGTCTGGAAACCAGAAAATCAAAGATTGGTTGTTTACAATAACTCAACATTGCATTTTTGGCATTCAGATAAAAACATCGTTCGTAATGAGCGTTTGACGGATGCCCAAAAGGCTCGTGTTGGGTACTTCTCTTTTCATAACGGGAAATGGGTATTTGTAAATGAAAAATTGACCTCTCTAAAAGATGTTTCTGAAGGAAAAGACATCCCAATTGGATCAATGGTTGAAATAAACGATGGTAAAAAACTTCTATTATCAAAAGAAGATGGTGGAAGAGTAGTAATAATCTCAATAGCAAATAAATAAACATAAATAATAAATAAATAAACATGAACAATAACCCAATTTTCTCAGAACATCCCTGGCTAATAGTAACTTTTGCTGTTGCCGTTTTAATCATGCTTATCATTGATTTAGGCATATTTAACAAAAAAAGTCACGTTGTTAGTAATAAAGAAGCCATAATATGGTCATCAGTCTGGATTTCACTCGCAATGCTTTTTAGTGGTTTAGTATACTATTTTGCTGGCGCTACTAAATTTTATGAATTTCAATCAGCCTATTGGATAGAAAAAGCTCTCTCGGTTGACAATCTATTTGTATTTATACTGGTTTTCAAATTTTTTGATGTTGCTAATGAGAACAAACATAAAGTTTTGTTTTGGGGCATTGTTGGAGCTTTAATTTTAAGAGCTATTTTTATTTTCTCAGGAGCATTTTTGATTGAGTTAACTTACTTAAACAAAATATTGAATATTTTCGGTTACGAAGGTTTCAAATATAATATCAATATTATCATGACTCTATTTGGTTTGTTCCTTGTATATGCTGGCGTAAAGTCTTGGTCAGCTGGAGATGATGAAGATGACGAAGATTATAATAATACGCGAGGCGCGAAATTAATTAGACGCTTCTTTAATGTTAGTGATTCTTATGTTGGTGATAAATTTTTTACCATTGAGAATGGAAAGAAACTTGCTACTCCTCTTTTAGTTGTTGTAGCTGTAATTGAATTTACAGATTTACTTTTTGCTGTTGATTCAATACCTGCAATTTTTGCTATTTCGAATGATCCTTTTATTCTGTATACATCTAATATCTTCGCCATACTTGGTTTAAGAGCGCTATTCTTCCTTTTGGATAATTTCATTCATTTATTTAGTAAACTAACTTATGGTTTGGCATTCATCCTTTCATTTATTGGTATCAAAATGATAATATCACCATTTTATCATATTGAATCTGTATACTCATTACTGGTAATAGGTGGTATTTTATTACTCTCTGTTATTGCTTCTATCATGTTTCCAAACAAGCCAGAAGTTGAATAACTAGGAACAATAAATTTTAATCGAATAATATAGGGGAGGTTAACGTCTCCCCTTTTTTGTAAAATGGAAAAAGCAATCAAAATAATTTTAGTACTGTTACTGTTAGCTTGTCTTTTAGACATGTCTTACGGCTATTTCATGATTGTTAGATTCCTAGCTACTTGTTCTTTTCTTTATTTCTCATACAATTCAAGAAATGTAGGGAATAACAACGGTGTCATTTTATATTTGGTCTTAGCATTATTATTTCAACCAATTTTCAAAATTGCTCTGGGAAGATTTGTTTGGAATTTAGTTGATGTTGGAGTTGCAATTATACTTTTCATTAGCATTTTGCCAAAGATGAATGCTAAGAAAACAATCAATTTAAAAAAATAATAGAAGGTGTCATTTAACGAAAATAGTAGAGTAAAAATCCCAACAATTCTGCACTTGGTGCGGTTGGGATTTGAGTACCTGTCGTTGAAGAATCAAACCTGGGATGAAACTACAAATATCTTTAACGATATTTTTTACTCTAGTATCAAACGTATCAATCCTGATTTTACAGATGGCGATGTAAAGCGCCTTTATGATGAAGTTTCCCTGTGTTTGGAAAATGAGGATTTAGGAAAAGTCTTTTATGAAAAGCTTACTGCAACATCAGGAAGCAAAATTATTGACTTTGAGAACTTCGAGAATAATTCATTCAATGTTGTTACTGAACTCACATACAAAAAAGATGATGATGAATTTCGCCCCGATATCATTCTTCTGATTAATGGAATACCATTGGCTTTTATAGAAGTCAAGAAACCGAATAATCAAGATGGAGTTTTAGCGGAACACAAGCGCATTCAAACTCGATTCGAGAATAAGAAATTTAGAAAGTTTGTAAACCTTACCCAGTTAATGGTTTTCTCCAATAACATGGAGTATGATAATAATTCTCCACTACCTATTGAAGGTGCATTCTATGCTACTGCCTCCTATCAAAAACCTGGATTCAATTATTTTAGAGAAGAAGAAAATTTTGATCTTACAACCGTTCTATCTGACATTCCAGATGATATAGAAACTGCTATTTTAAAGGATACCAATTTAGTTGGCATTAAGCATTCATCTGAATTTATAACCAATAAAAATCCTAATACACCAACCAATAGAATTTGCACCTCCTTGTTTCAACGTGATCGCTTATCCTTTTTATTGCAATACGGATTAGCTTATGTGAAGGGTAATAATGGGCTTCAGAAGCACATAATGCGCTACCCACAGATGTTTGCAACTAAAGCAATTGAAAAGAAACTTGAGGAAGGAGTAAAAAAAGGAATCATCTGGCATACACAGGGTAGCGGTAAAACGGCCTTAGCATATTACAGCGTAAAGTACCTCACTGATTATTTTCAATTAAAAGGTGTTGTACCTAAGTTTTATTTTATTGTTGACCGAATTGATTTATTGATCCAAGCTGGAAGGGAATTTAAAAGTAGAGGCCTAGTTGTTCATAACATAAATTCAAGAGAAGAATTTTCTCGTGATATAAAATCAACTAGCGTAATACACAATCACTCAGGAAAGGCTGAAATCACCGTTGTCAATATTCAAAAATTCCAAGATGATACAGATGTCATCAAGAACAATGATTACAATTTAAATATACAACGCGTTTACTTCTTGGATGAAGTACATCGAAGTTATAATCCCAAAGGTAGTTTCTTGGCTAACTTACATGAGTCAGATGCCAATGCTATCAAAATTGGTTTAACAGGTACACCATTACTGGGTACCGACTTTAATTCCAAGTCGTTATTTGGAAGCTACATTCACAAATACTATTATAATTCTTCAATTGCTGATGGTTATACCTTGCGTTTGATCAGAGAAGAGATTGAAACAACATACAAACTCAGTTTAAAGCAAGCACTAGAAGACATAAAATTGCTGAAAGGTGATGCTGAAAAAAAGATTGTTTATTCGCATAGGAAATTTGTAGAGCCAATGCTGGATTACATCGTGCGTGATTTTCAAAATGCACGAATAGCCATGAATGATAATTCAATCGGTGGAATGGTTGTATGTGATTCTTCTGATCAAGCAAAAATGATGTTTGAGATATTTGAATCGAACTATGCCCAAAGTCAAGAAGAAAGTCTTTTAATGGCTGCCGAACCAGGTTCTAGTTATGGTGAAAAAAAGAATATTGAAAGTAAGGTGAAGTCTGCGGCACTGATTCTCCATGATATTGGCACCAAAGATGAGCGCAAAGAAAAAGTTGAAAATTT
Source organism: Chitinophaga pinensis (assembly GCA_945898275.1). Lineage (GTDB taxonomy): Bacteria > Bacteroidota > Bacteroidia > UKL13-3 > UKL13-3 > B1. The sequence continues at coordinate 8,971 of CAMDHZ010000052.1, forward strand.
TAAAGAAGGCAAAATAGATTTTTTATTCGTTTACAACATGTTGTTGACGGGTTTTGATGCACCACGATTAAAGAAACTTTATATCGGACGTGTGATTAAAGCCCATAACCTATTGCAAACGTTAACAAGGGTAAATAGAACATACAAAGATTTTCGATACGGTTATGTTGTAGATTTTGCCGATATTCAAAAAGAGTTTGACAAAACGAACCGTGCCTATTTCGATGAACTCCAATCAGAACTTGGAGACGAAATGCAGCATTACTCTAACATCTTTAAAAGTGCGGATGAAATTACTGCTGAGATAAAGCAGATAAAAGATGTCTTGTTCAAGTATGATACAAAAAATGCTGAAGTCTTTTCCCAACAGATCACTCAGATAAGTGATCGTAAACAAATCCTGGAAATCGTTTCAGTATTGAATAATTCTCGTGACTTGTATAACATTATACGCCTATCAGGTAATTATGAATTATTGGAACAGTTAGACTTTCATAAACTCACTCAATTATCCCGTGAAGCCAATAACCGCTTAACGCTCATTAATACAAAAGAAGCGTTGGAAAACAACGTAGATACCAGTAACCTATTAAATATCGCTTTAGAAGATGTTCTTTTTGCTTTTGTAAAAGTGAAAGAAGAGGAAATGGTTTTAGCAGATCAACTCAAAGATATTTTACAGAAAACACGAGAATCATTAGGTGGTAATTTTGATCCGAAAGACCCGATGTTTATTTCTCTGAAAGAAGAATTGGAACGCTTGTTTAAAAAGAAAAACTTAAACGAAGTCACCAAGGAAGAAATGGAACGAAACATCAAGGAGCTTGAACATATTTACAAATCTTCAAAGGAATTAGAACGCACCAATCAACTCCTAAAAGCCAAATACGATAATGATGCGAAGTATGCTCGCTTACATAAACGATTAATGGAGAAAGACCCATTAACCGATAGTGAAAGTAAGTTATTCGAGGCATTACAGAGTTTGAAAAAAGAGGTAGATGCACAGGTCTTACAAAACTCCAAAATGATGGAAAATGAGAGTTATGTGGAGCGTATGATGGTTAAAATGGTCATCGAGCAGTTAAAAAATAAACATCATTTACCATTAAATGCTGAACAAGCTAAAGTGATAAATGGATTAATGGTGAAAGAATATATGAATGAATTTCATGGCCGAGTTGCCTGATAAAAATTAAAAAATAAATGACTACAACAGCAACATTTGAAAGACAAACCAAAGCACTCATTGACGATTTAAAAAGTGTTTGTGCCAATTACGGTTTGGGAAATGATGGCAA
>CAMDHZ010000053.1 GCA_945898275.1 Chitinophaga pinensis
ACAGCTAACTGACAACACAAACTACAGTTTCCTGCTTTCTTCCAGTAATCTTGTTTATTGGTACCACCCCCACATGTTCACAAACCAATCCTCCTGCCAGGTTGGCTATTTCTGAACCTTTAAAATTCATCCAGTCCGGCGGTTATCAAAGATTGGTTATACGCTGGTTCATGTAAAAGGTTACATTTTTTTTTAGCAAATGGTTAGTTTTTTTATTCTAAGTTCTTTGACGGTTTTCTCCAGCTTAATGGACTGGGGAAAAAATTAAATAGATTGCCAAATAAAAAAATATAAAAAAAAATCAAAAAAAAAATAATTGACATTTCAAAATAATCTACCTCCCATTTTTTGGGGGGTAAATTATTTTTTCTTTTTAAAAGATAGTTTTAAGTTTGGATTAATGTTTGGCCAGCAGATTAACAAAACTTAAATCACAAAGAGTTTTGTACTAACTAACAAATTTTTTACCTTAAAATTAAAGAAAATGAACACATTAAATTTAAAAGAAATGGAGATGATTGAAGGTGGAGGAGCAAATAATAGATATATATTATTTGCGTGTGGTTTTATTATTTCAACTATGGAACTTTCTATGGTAAATCCAGTTTGGGCTGCTGTTCATTTATCTGCTGGAGCAGGTTGTATGATGTATACAGGTATGAGTTTATTCCACTAATCGTTATTAACATGAAAAAGTTATCATTAGATCAATTAGAAGTAATTCAAGGTGGCGGAGCTAAAGAAGTTGTCGACATCTTTTGTGGCGGTGCCAATGCAGCTGGGGTAGTGCTATATTTTGCGAAAGTGGCAATGGGTCCAGTAGGAATAGGAATTAACGTTGCTTGTGGAGTTTATGGCGCAGGTCGCGTTCTTGATTGGTGGTAAAACCTCCAACTTAGCGTTATGTGAATTTATAATTAAAAATGATGATACTGATTGATGTTCACATAACGCTTGAAAATTTTACAGGCAAGATTATTAAATGTGCGGTCTCGGACAATATTAATATAACCCATAAAAAATCATTTAATTATGAAGAAATTTATCTTTAATACATATCTAGTACGATTGATAGCATCAATTGGTCTTTTTTGTATTATTGTTGCATTTATTAAACAGGAATACAATACTATTTATTCTTTGATTGGTAGTCTAACTGTTTTCTATATCCTTTTCTATCAATTTTTAGTTTTGAAAAAAAAGGAATAGTATTCTATTGTTTATTATATGCTCAATCAATTAAAAGCCTATCCCATGCTGTGGCTATTTATATTTTATTGTATTTATTTATCATCAATCACATATTTAGCTCAATCTTTTTTATTTACTGAAAATATTATCTACAATAGCTACGGAGAGCAATTAAGTTATGATAGAATTGAAGAAATCATTGATGGACAAAACAGATATGCATGGGTTGGATATGCCATATTGCCTTTTTTGTCTGCCGTAAAGTTCTTTTTGGTAGCCTGTTGCTTATTGGCCGGTGCCTCAACAATCGGAGGTGTATTGTTCGTTGCTAAAATAGCGATGGGTCCAATAGGGAATGGTATTAGCCTTGCTTGTACTGCATATTCGGTTGGTCGAGTTCTTGATTGGTGGTAATAGAGCCTCCAATAAGCGTTATGTGAATTAATCATTAAGTATGTAAGATTTAAATGATTTCCACATAACGCTAAAAAAAGCTACAATCAATATTTGTAAATGCGTGGTTCAGTAACTTTATTAATTTAATTAGTTAAAAATCATTTAATTATGAAAGATTTAATCTTTAATTTTTATTTATCACGTTTGGTGGGTGTGATCTGCGTTTTTTGTTTTATTATTTCCTTTATCAAAGAGGAATTCAATGGTGTATACACATTAATCGGTTATCTATGCGTAATTTATATCCTTTTATATCAATTTTTAGTTTTGAAAAAAAAGTAATAGTATTCTATTGTTTATTATATGCTCAATCAATTAAAAGCCTATCCCACGGTGAGGCTATTTATATTCTATTGTATTTATTTATCATCAATCACCTATTTAGCGCAATCATTTTTATTTACTGAAAATGTTATCTTCAACAGCTACGGAGAGCAATTAAGTTAGGATCGAATTGAAGCAATTATTGATGGTCAAAAAGAATAGCCATGGGTTGAATATGCCATAACGCCCTAATGCTAGCCTTTTAGCAAGAAAATTTCTGTTATAGAAATTACAATAAGAGTTAAGCAAAATAAGAAAAGTGTTTTTTTAAACATGAAAGCAATTAATTATACTATAACAATCATTTTATAATTTTTAAAATATATTTTATAAAAAATTTGCATTTTTTTTATTTTTTATTTTCAGTTAATGTTTGGCCAGCAGCAAGAGTATACTGAAAATCTTTAAAAGAGTAGGTGTAAATTTTAAATCAAAATAGAATGAAAGTATTAAAATTTAGTGAAATGGAAGTAATTGAGGGGGGAAGGTTTCTGGGATGGGGCTGGAAACAGTATGGTCAAGCAGAAACTATTAATGCCTCCTATTGTGAGTCAGGCTATGCAACTGAAAGGACCTATGTTTATACAGTATTTGGCTTGGAAACTTCGATTACAAAAGATAGTGGGCCAGTTTGTTTGAGATAATTTTATAAAGTGTAATAAATGATTTTCATTTATTACACTTTATTCTAGCTTGTTAAAGACCACATTAATTTTTAGATATACATGATTAAAGCATTTCAAATCTTACTAATTATCCTGACGTATTCATTATATGCAATTCAATTATCTGCTCAACAAAGACTTTCTTATGCAAAATTTGTGAATAAAAATACAAACAAGCCAATTAGTTACTGTACAATAACCTGCTCGAATGACCAAACTGGAGGATTTTCTGATAGTTTAGGTATCATTGCTATCCAAAATATAATAAATTGTGATAAAATACTGGTTACTAGCCTGGGGTATAAATCAGAAGTATTTATGGTAAAAAATAATCCACAAAAAAACAAAGACACTCTCTTGTTCTATTTAACTCCAGACACTTTAAAACTTGAAGAAGTTCAAATTGCTAAAGATGCAACGAAAATCAAACTCGTAAAATACAATTTGGGCCACTTCAATTCGAAAAAAGAAGTTATTGACCGGACAGGTGCTATTGGCAATACTAGAGCATTATACATTAAGAATCCGACTAATAATACATCCACGAAAATTACTAAAATTTTATATTCCATAGATGGACTCAGGGATCCACTTTTCGATAACCAAAGTGCAATGGTAAGAATCAATTTGTTCCGGAAAGCGGAAAATAGTGATGCACCAGGATCACCACTGATAAACGAGGATATTATTATTAGAACAAAAAAAGGCCAGGGTCAGATCATTTACGATGTTTCAAAATATAATATTTTATTGCCCAAGGATGGGGTTTTTATCGCCATTCAATGGCTAGGCGAATTGACTTCGAAAATAAAACCCATTAACATTAGCCCTGCATTAAATAGCCACAGAAATGTTGACGGCAGTATTATGTATTTTAAATTTTTAGATAAGGAATGGTCACAGACTAGGACATATTTTAACTTGAGAACCAAAAAAGAGGTTCCTGTTTGGGTGCCTAATTTTGGCATTTCAGTAATAGAATATAGAAATTAGTATTATGGACTGGGCGAAAAATTAAATAGATTGCCAAATAAAGCATTAATCAATAAAAAAATAATTGACATTTCAAAATAATCTACCTCCCATTTTTTTGGGGGTAAATTATTTTTTCATTTTAAAAGATAATTTTAAGTTTGGATTAGCAGTGGCAGGGACACTGCAAGGAGTACCACAAGTACGAGGGAACGCTAACTGTATGCCCAGTTCGAAAGTACAACGAACACAAGACGAGTATTCATTAACAATCAAAATCGTAACAGATGAAAAAAATGGAATTAAAACAAATGGAGGTAGTTACTGCTGAAGGCAGTTTTTGGAAATGTGCTGCTACAGTTGCTGGTGGGATGATTAGTGGCGGTGGTACAGGCTTTATGATTGGTTCTGGTTTTTTACCAGGCCCTGGTTCAGCTTTCGGCGCAGCTTTGGGTTTGTATTTGGGTGGCGTAGGCGCAGGCTTATCTTCATCCGCATGTATGGATTAATCAAAATTTATTTTACATCTAAAACTTAGTAAATGAAACATTTAACATTAGAGTGTCAGGCAAACATCACTGGCGGAGATCAAACTGCAGGCTGCCTTGGTGGAATACTAACAGGTTTAGTTGGGGGTGCTGGTACAGGTTTCAAAGTAGGTAAATATTTTTCCTTTGTCGGAATTGGATGGGGAACTGCAATTGGTGCAGTTGGCGGCGCCTTAATTGGTGCTTACGTCGGAGGTTGCTTTGACTAAACTTAATTATCAAAATTTGGGGCTATTAAACTTTATGTTCGTAGCCCCAATTATTTAAAATCTATTGACATATGACAAAGAATAAAATTATTTCATTTTTGGGTTTTGGTTTAGCCCAATTACTTTTATTTTTTTACACCATTAGCGTTTTGGTTGAAGTACCTAAAGAAAATGTCACCAAAAAAGTAATTTTGTTAATTATTGCTTGTACCTGGTTCTTATTTTTCGCAATTGCTATTTACAGGCTATTCTCCTCTAAACAGAAGACCACTAAAACCTAGATCTTGATTTTGTTTTCAAACCCATGTAGTTTATATATGACTAAGCAGATAAGCTCAAACTTTTTATTTTTTGTTGGAGTTACATTTATAAATTTACTTACATTTTTTTATAGTCAAACTTTCATTTTAACCGATGACCTATATCGTTTAATAGCTGGTTCGCAAATGACTGCATGAACGATTTGCTCTGAAGAAACTCGCAGAATTGTTATTTCTGTAAAATCGGTATATACGGAATGTTATGAAAAGCAATCCTGAAGTGAGAAAGTTAAAACCTAGTGAATTAGCTGAAATAATGAACTGAATTTGAAGCCTGATTTAACTTAGAATGGATAAAACATTAATTTATGAATAGGAATTTAGTAAAAGGATTAATTTTTTTTAAAGGTTGTGCCATTGCAGTATTTGGATTTGTCGTTATTAGGTTGCGAGATCCTATTGTTGAAGATAAACCTTTCAATACAAGTATAGTAGGTGTGATCTGTATTTTTTGTTTTATTATTTCATTTATCAAATAAGAATTCAATGGTGTTTATACATTTATCGGTTATTCATGCATAATCTATGGCCTCTTTTATCAATTTTTAGTTTTGAGGAAAAATGAATAATTTTCTATTGATAATTTTATGTTGAATCAACTTAAAGCCTATCCCACGGTGAGGCTATTTATATTCTATTGTATTTATTTTTCATCAATCACATATTTAGTTCAATCATTTTTATTTACTGAAAATGTTATCTACAATAGCTATGCCGAGCAATTAAGTTATGATAGAATTGAAGAAATCATTGATGGACAAAACAAATATGCATGGGTTGGATATGCCATATTGCCTTTTTTGTCTGCCATAAAGTTCTTTTTGGTAGCCTGTTGCTTATTGGCCGGTGCTGTATTTTTTGATATAAAACTAAAATTTGGCCAGGCTTTTAAAGTTGCCATTTTAGCAGATGCAATCTTTATTTTGCCCTTTTTAATTAAGATTTTCTGGTTCTTGTTGATACAGACAGATTATACCTTGCAAGATTTGCAAATGTTTAGTCCGCTTTCCATACTTAACCTTCTGGATGCAAAAAATATAGATGCTTTATGGTTTTATCCGCTTCAATTATTAAATGTCTTTGAGCTTTTATACATTTTATCCCTTGGCTTTTGGGTTTACAAGTTTGGTGCAAAGACTTATGAAAAAGGGCTGAACATGGTTCTAAGCTGCTATTTACCTGCACTTTTTGTTTGGATAGTTTTGGTAATGTTTGTTACACTAAATTTAAACCCCCAGGCATGATGAAGCAGAAAAGGTATCTTTTATTAGCCCTCGTGATGGTTGTAATTAATTTTACAGCTTATATATTATATAAAATTGTAATTGCAAAACAACAAAATACCATTGTTAAAACTAACATGCAAACCCTACCTGATTTTAATTTTTACAATTTAGACAGTGTAGCTGTTAGCGCCAATATTGTAAATAAGGGCAGGCCCGTTTGTATTTTTTATTTTAATGCAGACTGCGAATTTTGCCAATATGAAGCCAGGGAAATAAGTAAAAATATTGCTTTGTTTAAGGATGCTCAAATTCTGCTGGTAAGTTTTAATACGATTGCTGACATTAAAAAATTCGCTTTAGATTATAAGTTAAATTATCCCAATGTAGTTTTTTTGCAAGACCCCAACTTTCAGTTTTCAACATGGTTTGGTAAAACAGGTGTGCCTTCTGTATTTATATATGATGCCCAGCACCGTTTAATAAATGAGTTTCATGGGGAAACCAAAATTGAAGCTATAATTAAGTATCTGTAATTAGTTGAACCTTCATTTCTAATTATTGCGTTTTCTCTTACATGCAAAAACTATCTTCAATAAAGAAGTCATTTGTTTTACAACAAGACCAAAGCGACTGCGGCGTGGCCTGTTTGCTGTCTTTAATTAATTATTATCAGGGTTATAATACCTTAGAAAAACTTCGTGAATTAAGTGGTACCAATACCACAGGAACTTCACTTCTGGGATTGTACCAGTGTGCCAACCAGATTGGATTTTCTTCTGAAGCATTTGAGGCAGATTTGCCTAATCTAAAAACCCTGAATGAGCCTTGTATTTTACACGTTCTAATGGAGGGCAACCTGCAGCATTATGTAGTATGTTATGGTTACGATGAAAATATAGGGTCTTTTATTATTGGAGATCCAGGAAAAGGATTAACCCAACTAAATGAAAGCGAATTAGCCAATATTTGGCAAAGTAAAGCACTTTTACAGCTTATGCCAAATGCCACTTTTGAGCTTAAAAAATTGCAGCACAATGCCAAGTGGCTTTGGTTTAAACAATTGATCACTGATGATTTAAATATTTTGACCATAACTATGGTACTTGGTGTACTGGCCACAGTACTGAATTTAGCAACCGCAATTTTTTCACAAAAATTAATTGATGATATTTTGCCATCTGGAAATCAGCAAAAGCTAGTTACCAGCTTGATTTTGTTGTTTTTGGTGTTGTTAATTAGAGTTAGCCTTACTTTTATTAGGCAACATTTTCTGTTGTTGCAAAGCAAAGATTTTAACAATCGTATAGTAGGTAGTTTTTTTGGTGCGCTGGTACATTTGCCCAAATCATTCTTTGACACCCGTAAAACAGGCGATATGATTACACGAATGAATGATACTGAACGTATTCAAGAAAACATCGCCTATATTTCGGGTTCTGTGTTTATTGATATAATTATTTTGTTTACTACCTCATTTTTCCTGATAAACTATTCCTTAACCATTGCCCTAATAACTTTTGCCTTTATACCGGTAATTGTTCTCGTGATTCTAAGCTATACTAAACCGATAAAGAAACACCAAAAGGAGTTAATGATGGCTAGTGCAATAAACGAAAGCAACTACATAGATACCATAAATGGCATAATGGTAATTAAAGCCCAGAGTGAAGAAAGTTTTTTTACCCAAAGAATAAATACTGTTTATGGTTATTTGCAAAACAAGTCATTTGCTTTGGGTAAGTTGGGTAATCGTTTTTCAATTACTACAGATGTAATTAGTGTAAGTTTAAGTTTGATATTAATTACAGTTGCTTCGTTTATGGTACTTAATAAACAGTTGAAGGTTGGCGAAATGATGGCCATTATTTCTTTGACTGGTACTTTGATACCTGCGGTTGGTCGTTTGTCTCAAATTAATTTGCAATTGCAGGAAGCAAAAGTCGCTTTTGACAGGATGTATGATTTTACTTCTATTGCACCTGAATTTGAAGATGGACAATCTGCAGACATAGACTTCAAAAATTTGGATGTAAAAAGTATTTCTTTTCGTTTCGCTGGCAGAAAACCAGTTCTCTATGATATTAGCTTTTCTCTAGCTAAAGGGGAAATGATAGCCCTACTTGGCGAGAGTGGCTGTGGTAAAAGCACAACAATGGCCATTCTAGAAAAATTTTATCAGCCAGAAACTGGCGAGATTTTGGTAAACGATGAATCCTTACAAAATATTTATACACCGAATTGGAGAAATATTGTTGCTACAGTACCTCAGGAAATAAAGATTTTTAACGGAACATTACTTGAGAACATTGCCATTGGCAACCTCAGAGAAGATGAAGTAATCAAAATTGTACATTTTTGCAATCAAATGGGTTTCAATAAATATTTTGAGGCTTTACCTCAAGCTTATTTAACACTGGTTGGGGAAGAAGGGATAAACCTGAGTGGTGGGCAAAAGCAGTTACTGGCATTGGCAAGAGCTTTATACCGTAAGCCGCAAGTACTTTTACTGGATGAAGCTACTTCTGCAATGGATAGAAATACCGAAAAATTCATTTTGAATTTATTGGAGAGTCTGAAAAATGAAATGGCTATTTTGTTGATAACCCACAAAATGCAAACCGCTAAAATTTCGGACAGAATTTATGTAATTGAAAATGGTAGAATTACATCAAATGGTACCCCCAATCAATTACTGGAATCAGATAACTTTTTTAGTCAGCTAGTTTCAGATACAGTAATATGATTTCAGTGTGCCTACCATTTGGTAATACCGATCAGAAGGATAGAACATAAAATGAAACTACTGATTTCTTTACTTTTCTTTACCTCCATTTCTTTACCTGCTTTTTCTCAAAAAGTTATTGAACTGAAAGAGGTTAAGGTTTATCCTGAGAAATATGCTTATGATCTTATTGGGAAAATGAAA
>CAMDHZ010000054.1 GCA_945898275.1 Chitinophaga pinensis
ATTCACCTTTGATTGGTTTTGCATATGATGGCTTTCCAATTTATGGGGCTTATGGATTTGCAAAAACAGATGGCACTGGTGGGATTGTACGCATGAAATCTAGTTATAAGCTTAGAGACATTACGGTTAGAACCCACCATGCCGGAAATGTTGATGTGAGTGATGGCCCAGCAGTAAGTGCTACCTACCCAATAGGTTATTTTAGGGAGGATGACGAGTTCGTGAAAAACACTTCTGATGAAAGCTATTTGGATGAACACAATGGAAGGTTTTGCATAACGCCTGAATATCCTAAAGGTATCTATTGCTACTTTGCAACTGTGGATGAATTTCACAATTCAAGCTATCCGTATATTATTGGACCAACTTTTTATGGCAACAAAGTAGCAGCAAAGGTTACCAGTGTAGATGAGACAACAACAACTTATTTACCAACTACTGGTGCAAATGATTTAAACGGAATAAGTGCAGAAATTAAAGTATTTCCAAATCCTGCTTCCGATTTAATTGCTATTCAGGTTTTAGGCTTATTGAGCAATGACATCAAGGTTGAATTGTTTGACATGCAAGGGAAATTGGTAATGCAAACCAAAATACTCAAAGGTCAAACCATTGCCTATTTTGATGTAGAAGCGCTTTATAGTGGCAATTACTTGGTTAAGCTCTATAATGACAACCTCAGCCAATCAAGGAAAGTAAATATTGTAAGGTAAGGCTTACAATTTAAACAAAACCACCAGTCTTTATTCTATCTTTGCAGCGATGGAGCTGCAAAAAATCGACATTAGAAGTTTAACTTTAGACCAATTGAAAGCAGCCTTTGTCGCCAATGGCGACAAAGCTTTCAGGGGTCAGCAGGTTTATGAATGGCTATGGAAAAAAAGCGCCCATAGTTTTGAACAAATGAGCAACCTTAATTTTGAAACTAGAAATTGGTTGCAAACAAATTATGCCATTCATGCAGTTGAAGTAGTAGACAAACAAGTGAGCAATGATGGAACCATTAAAAGTGGGTTCAAGCTATACGACAACAAATTGGTAGAAGGGGTTCTCATTCCTGCAGACGAGAGAATGACTGCTTGTGTGTCTTCGCAAGTTGGTTGCAGCCTAACTTGCAGATTTTGCGCAACAGGCAAATTAGATAGAGAACGGAATTTGTCTCCAGACGAGATTTACGACCAAGTAGTACATATTAGAAACTGGGCACAACAACATTACCAAAATCCATTAACCAATATAGTTTTTATGGGAATGGGTGAGCCCTTATTGAACTACGCCAATGTCTTAAAAGGTATCGAAAAAATCACTTCGCCAGAAGGTTTAGGAATGAGTGCAGAGCGCATTACGGTTTCTACAGCAGGTATTGCTAAAATGATAAAAAAGCTAGCAGACGACAATGTTCGGTTCAACCTAGCCTTGAGTTTACATGCTGCCAATGACACCAAACGCAATATGATAATGCCAATTAATGAAAGCAATAATCTTAAAGCAGTTGGTGAAGCTTTGCAATACTTTTATAAAAAAACCAAAAAGCGCGTAACTTTTGAATACATAGCTTTCAAAAATTTCAATGAGGGATTAGAGGATGCCAAGGAGTTGCTTCAGTTTTGCAAATTAGTCCCTAGTAAGGTTAATATCATAGAGTACAATCCAACTGGGGATGGACAATTTGAGAAAGCAGATTCAAGCAAAATAGACAAATTCTGCCAATACTTAGAGAAGAATGGCGTCATTGCAAAAGTTAGACGCAGCCGCGGTAAAGACATAGATGCAGCCTGCGGGCAACTTGCCAATAAAAAACATGAAGAAGCCTTAATTAAGGAAGATCAATAACGCACGATCTTAGCAACTGCGCGGTAATCTACGTTACTTAGGTGAATTACATAAGAACCACTTGATAATTCATTGGGTTTAATCTTCAAACTTTTATCTAAGCTTTCCTTTCGTAAAACTTCCTTACCATCTAAAGCATAAACCACAATTTGCAATCCATCCTTACTTTTACTTAAAATTTCTAAATCTTCACTGCCTTGAGCAAAGCCATAAGAGTTTATCAATTTAAAATAGACATCGAAACCACTTAGTTCTTTTAAACCGATGGAAACATTAAACCCTCTTTCAGCCATTCTGGTTTTAATTTGAGCAAAATGAGCCCTACCATAAATTAAACTATCTGCTTGTAAAAATAAATTTGCAGCCTGTTGCATACTTATATTATTGGCATAGCTGTAAATTGAGTTAAACAAAATTCTAGTGAGGGCTTCTCTACCTATGTCTTCACCGATATCATTGAGCATGCTGCTCCAAATAAGAGAAGACTCGTAAAAATCACTTGATAAATTTGTGGGATACTTATAATTTGTTTCACCATCGCGGCCATCCCAATATTCATTGTGACCATCCCAACTAAAAATATCTCTCCACTTATAAGTGCTTATATCTTTTGAGTAAAAGCATGACATTACATCACAATTGGCTTCCTCTACTGCCAACCTTTGATTGCCATTAGTAGTATTTGGTGCAACAAAATAATTGATAGCATGCGTGTACTCATGCACAATAACATCAGCATCCTCTGCATCTGCAACACCACCAGTGCCAAAAAACAAACCGGGCTTAGTCCCAGAATAATCAAAACGTGATTGGTCAAAGCCTTGGTAGGCGGTTGGATCAACTTCTAATTGAAACATTCCAGTAAACGGTAAACCAATGGAAGCTAAGTATTTTCTATAATTTTCGATATGATACAAACAATTGAATTCTCTAAATTGAGATTTGCTTCTGGTAAAGTCAAAATTATTGGCTTTAGATACAAATACTATCTGAGTTGGACTTTCCAAATCCTTGATGATAGCATATTGGTTTTCGGCAAAAAAAGTATCATTTTCAAATTTCAAACCCAATGTCTTTTGCACGCGTTCTGCATTCAACTCCGGACTATCTGCACCATTGTAATTTTTCCATTGCCCTCCTTCACCATAGGCTTTTTGTGCAGAAGTGAGTGGGTCTGGGTTAAAAACTTTGGTTTGAACCAAGGTGTCTTTTCTAGCATTTAATGAGCGTTTTACGGTTTGAACCAACTTTAAATCTGCATCCAATAATTGCTCCTCCCATTCGCCTTTTGTGTTTCTAACAAGTTGGGTGTAGGCTGGAAACAAGGTGCCATTTACATTCCTCCAAACCTTTTCAAATGATAAGTCTGTTATACTATGCTGTAAGTTAACAGCATTTAGAATTGGTTGCAAATCAGAAAAAACAGACAGTACCTCATTGTCTTTTGAAACATTAATTTTTGCAGAGGCTCCATAAACTGGAATGCCTTGATGCAATTGAATGAACAAGAAATGTTGTCCAAGTTCACTAGCACGCGCATGCTGTAATTCAAGTGAATTTTGATTACTTTGTAACCAAGCATTTTCTGCAAATAAAACAGCCTTTGCCTTTTCTAGCTGAGGAAAAGTTGCTGGCATTTGAGCTTGTAGATTTTGCCCCAGAACTAAGAGAAAAATCAGAGATATTTTTAGGCACTTTAACATGGATACAATTTTATGTCTTTCAATTGATAAGTGTCAAATCTAGCCTCAATTAGTTGCTTTTTCAATTCATTTATTTTGCTTGGTGGAGTTTCAATCGAAATTCCTGAGTCTAAGTCAAGAAAATCTGGATAAACTTTTAGCTGCAATTGTTTTGCAATTCTAATCACTTGGTGTTGTTGCTCGTATTCACAAGTCACAAAAACTGGTATTTGAACCAACTGATTTGCAATACCCCCAAAGGCAATTGCCTCACTAGCTGCGCTTCCATAAGCGTTAATCAAGCCCGGCACACCCAGTAGTTTCCCTCCAAAATACCGAACAACTATGACCAGCGTTTGGGTCAAACCTTGTTTAAGAATTGCATTTAAAATGGGCTTACCAGCAGAACCTGAAGGCTCTCTATCATCGGAGCTTTTAGCAATTTCACCTTCTAATCCAATTACATAAGCCCAACACCAATGCACTGCAGCAGGGTGTTGTTTTTTTATGGTTTGAACCAAAGCTTTTGCTTCAGCTTCCTCTGATACATTAAAAACATGACCGATAAACTTGCTGCCTCTGTCTTTAAAAATGCTTTCTGCTGCTTTAGCTGGAACCTTTATTTGGTCGTTTAGGTTCATGATAAACTCATTAAAATTATGGCAACAAATGCTAAACCCAAACCTATAACTTTTAAATGCGAAAGCTTTTCCTTAAAGAATAAATAAGCAAGTAAAGTTGATGCGCCAACAATCCCAATATTGTTAACTGGGAAAATATAACTGCCTTGATAAACTTCTAAAGTTTTCAGCAAATAATACATACTAAAATAGTTAGGGAGGCCTAAAGTCAATCCCCATGCAGCATTTGTCCAAGCAAACTTTGTTTTGCCTCGTGCTATTTGGGTTATTAAAAAACTAGCACCCAGTAAAAAGGCAATAAAAAAAACGGTAGTAATAATATGCGCTGCATCATATTGAGGGATGAAATTTTGCTCCACGTAATTTAACAAAGTATCAATTGCACCACTGCCTAAAAACACTATTGCTGGTAATAAAAGGTTTTTAAAATTTGTATTAGTTTGGCTTTGACCAGAAATTAATGCAACTGCAAAAAACGATAGAATAATCCCTAAAATTTGATACAGACCTAAAGATTCGTGATAAAGAAAAACAGCAAATATTACGGGTAAAACTACCGATAGTTTTGCAGCAACCATACTGGCTGCAACACTAACCGTTTGAGCGGTTTTGGCAATGGCATAAAAAATAGAAATGAATAAAAAACCCAAAACAATACTAAAACCAAACCATGGAGTTGTGTAAAAAGGCAACCTAAAAATGGTTTCATCTGCCAATAGGTTTCCTAGGATAGAACAACCCAAATAATTAAAAACAATCGCCTGAAAAGTATCGACATTTTTGCGTTCAAACACCTTAAAAAAAGAAACAGTAAGGGTAGAAAATAAAATGCTTAAAACTAAATAGGTCATTGGTTCAAATATTGAAATAAAGCAACCTGACCTAAATCCTCTTGAAAAAGTAATTTGCCTCCAATGTTTGGAGCTTTAACACCCTCTGCTAAGTGACTTTTTGAGTAAAAAACAATGGCTTCATCCCATAAACTAGTTAAAATGATATGGTTTAATAACTGCGCGCCGCCTTCTACCACCAAGCTAGAAACACCTTGGGAATATAACTTTTCAAGGGCTTCAGAAAACCAATCTTCTTCAAAGTTTAAATTGATATAGCTATTATTACCCGCTTCTTTTTCTACAGAGGCATTAAGCACAAATGTTCTTTGTGAACCATCAAAAATCTTCAAATTGGAAGGCAATCTTAAAGATTTATCCAAGACAACTCTTGCTGGACTTCTGCCTTCCCAAGCCCTGTTGTTTAAGGCGGGATTATCGGTAAGGGCAGTGTTTGTGCCCACCATAATTGCATCTTCTTGGGTGCGCCATTTGTGCACCAATTTTTGAACCCATTTGCCAGTGATGTGCCTTTGTTGTTCGAATTCTTCCTTGCTAATTTTTGAAGCATCTGGAGATAAAAAACCATTTGCAGTTTGTGCCCATTTTAGGATAACATATGGCTTCTTTTGCGTAATTCCTTTAATGAATCTTTTGTTAAGCAAGAGACATTCATCCTTTAAAACATCTGTAATAACTTCAATACCAGCATTTCTTAATTTCTCGATGCCTTTGCCTGCAACCAAAGGATTTGGATCAAGCATACCAATAACTACTTTCGGAATCCCAGAGGCAATTATTAAATCTGCACAAGGAGGGGTTTTACCAAAATGGGCACATGGCTCTAAGTTTACGTATAGTGTAGCCAGTTTTAAATGAGGTTGATTAGCCTCAGAAACAGACGCAATAGCATTAACCTCAGCGTGGGCATATCCAACTTTTTGATGCCAACCCTCCCCTATAATTAGATTATTATAAACAATAACCGAACCAACCAAAGGGTTAGGAGCAACGTTGCCTGCACCCAAACGGGCAAGTTCTAGGCAACGTTGCATAAAAACTTGATCCATTAGGATCAAGCCTCCTTCATAAAATCGTAAGTATATTTAACTGGTGGCACAAAGGTTTCTTTTATTGTGCGCATGCTTACCCAACGCAATAAATTAACCATTGCTCCAGCCTTGTCATTTGTGCCACTTGCGCGAGCGCCACCAAATGGCTGCTGACCTACAACTGCACCAGTTGGCTTATCATTGATATAAAAATTACCGGCTGCGTTTCTCAATTTCCAAGTAGCCAATTCAATGGCATATCTATCTTGAGAAATAATTGACCCCGTTAAAGCATATTCAGAAGTTGAATCTAACACATCTAAAGTTTCTTCAAAAGCTGTTTCTGGGTAAACATAAATAGTTAAAACTGGCCCAAACAACTCTTCACACATGGTGGTGTATTTAGGGTTTGTGGTAACAATAACAGTAGGTTCAATAAACCAACCTTTAGACTTATCATAGCCACCACCAGCAATGATTTCGCAAGAAGCATCTTGTTTAGCAGATTCAATATATGCTGCTAATTTATCAAATGATTTTTCATCAATTACTGCATTAACAAAGTTTCTAAAATCTTCTACAGAACCTAGGTTAAAGGAATTGATTTCTTTTACTAAACCTTCTTTTACAACAGGCCAAAGGTTATTAGGAATATATGCCCTTGATGCGGCAGAACATTTTTGACCTTGATATTCAAAAGCGCCACGTGCCAAGGCTGTTACTACAACATCAGCTTTTGCGGAAGGATGAACCATTACAAAGTCCTTTCCTCCTGTTTCACCCACAATTCTAGGATAGGTTTTATATAAATGAATATTGTTTCCAATGGTTTTCCAGATGTCTTGAAACACTCCGGTTGAGCCAGTAAAATGGATACCTGCAAAATCGCGGTGTTTAAAAATCACCTCGGCGGCAACTGGACCGCTTGGGTAGATAAGGTTAATTACACCGGCTGGTACACCTGCCTCATTAAATATTTCCATCAAAACATTGGCCGAATACACTTGTGTATTACTTGGTTTCCAAACCACTACATTGCCCATCATGGCTGCTGAGCTAGGCAAATTGCCTGCAATAGCAGTAAAGTTGAAAGGAGTAAGTGCATAAATAAAACCTTCCAAGGGTCTATATTCAATTCTATTCCATATTCCTTTGGCAGATTGTGGTTGTTCACTATAAATCTGGCTCATGAAATGCACATTGAATCTTAAAAAGTCGATGATTTCACACGCACTATCAATTTCTGCTTGATAAGCATTTTTACTTTGTCCAAGCATGGTTGCAGCGTTTAATTTAGCACGATAAGGACCCGCAATTAAATCGGCAGCCTTTAAGAAAATAGCGGCTCTTTGCTCCCAGCTTAAAGCTTCCCAACGAGGTTTAGCTGCTAGTGCAGCTTCAATTGCTTGCGTAACATGAGTGGCATCACTAACATGATAGGTGCCTAACACGTGCTGATGCTCGTGTGGTGGGCGCATTTCGGCAGTTTTGTTACTTCTCACCTCTTTGCCACCTATATACATTGGCACATCTACCTTTGTAGCTTTTGCTGCTGCCAAGGCCTCTTTTAAAGCTTTACGTTCTTCACTACCAACTGCGTAATTTAGAACAGGCTCATTTACCGGAACCGGTACATTAAAAAAACCATTCATAACAATCTATGGGTTATTATTTGAGGTAGCGAAGATACTCAACCCATCAAAACATATCCAAATCTAAAATGGCACCAATATTATATAAACTTTTATTCATTAAAAACCCTGTCATAAGGCTTAGAATTAACCTGACTATGAATCTCATCGAAGGTAATTCTGCTTAGCTCATAGATAATCCTCTTCTTTTGTTCTAGGTTACTGCCCCTTGTCATAATTCCAACAATAAATGGTTTTCCAGGATAGTATACCAAACCAAAATGATGCAATTGAATGGATTCCAATTTGGTTCCTGTGCCATGTATATCTCTCTTGCCATATTTTTGGGCAACAATAATGGTATCTGGAACAGCCTTTCTAATGCCTTCATTGTACTCAGCTTTAGACAAATAGGTTAAAGCCTTTTGAGACATTTCTGGATTTAGGTAGGAAGCATTATATAATATTCTAAAAAATCCAGCATAATTTTTAACGGTAACAAAATTTGACAACTCGGTAAATTCTGGTTTAATACGGATATTTAAATCATTTTCCACCTTTTGAACTGCCTCCTCACCAATATATTTCAATAAAGTTAAGGTTGCAAAATTATCAGAATAATCTATCATCATTTCTATTAGTTCGTGCATCGAATAGTGTTTGCCATGAACCTTCTTTATTCCTTGATCTTCTTCAATTAAGTTATTATTAATTGAATCGTAAACCATCTCCAAATCAAAAACATCTGGATGTGTTTCCGCCTTTTTGAGAATGGCAATCATCACAGGTATTTTCATCAAGCTTGCAGGTGCAAAAGTTTCTTTTTCGTTTACACCCGTCCAAAGGCCATTATTTAAATCACGGAAATAATATGATACATGAAGATCTTGACTGATGGCCGTTTCCTTTTTGATATAATCTTCGATTTTACCTCTAAAGGATTTAAGTTCAGTCATTTTTAAATGATTTGCTTCAAAATC
>CAMDHZ010000055.1 GCA_945898275.1 Chitinophaga pinensis
TATTTTTATCAAAATATTTTGCCATGAATTATAGTTTGATTTTTTTGTTTAGTATGCCTTTTTTTCTTGCTTGTGCAAAGCCTAAAGAAAATATGGTCCCAGCACCTGAAGTAGTAATTGAAACTGGTCCGCCTGTTGAGAAGAATCCCGCGAATACTACCTATAAACCTGCCTTTTCTGGCCAAACTAGAATTGGAAGTATTCAAACCACAACACCAATTCAGTTTACAGTTTTAAGTTCTGCCTTGAAAAGCCCTTGGGGTATTGCAGGTTTGCCTGATGGTAGATTAATGGTTACAGAAAAGGCTGGTACTATTCGCATTGTTACTAAGGAAGGTGTAGTTGGAACTTCAGTTACTGGTATTCCAGCAGTTAACTCTAATGGTCAAGGTGGCTTACTCGGACTTTGTGTTGATCCAAATTTTGGTTCAAACCGAATGATATATTGGGCCTTTTCGGAGAATGTAGCTGGGGGAAGTGTTACCTCTGTCGCAAAAGGTAAATTGTCTGTTGATGAGAAGTCGTTCGAAAATGTCACTGTAATTTATAGAGGAAAGGATGCCTATTCTAGTAGCTTGCATTTTGGGGCTCGTATTGTGGTTGATTTAACAGGCAATTTATTGATTTGCATTGGTGAGCGTTCAAGTTTGGAAACTCGCCCATTTGCACAATCCGTTGGAAGTAGTTTAGGAAAAGTAATTCGAATTACAAAAGATGGAGCGCCTGCACCTGGAAACCCAGTTTTTACTGAAGCTGGTGCTTTGCCAGAACTATTTAGTATTGGACATAGAAACCCACAAGGGTTAGCAGTACATCCAATAACCAAAGAGGTTTGGTTAAGTGAGTTTGGTCCGAAAGGGGGAGATGAAATAAATTTGGTTCGAGGCGGTAAAAATTATGGCTGGCCTACAATTACTTACGGTATTGAGTATAGCGGTCAAACTATTGGACTGGGTATTCAACAAAAAGAGGGAATGGAACAACCTATTTACTATTGGGATCCAGTTGTGTCGCCAAGTGGCATGACCTTTTACTCAGGTAACAAGGTTCCAGAATGGCAAAACAATTTATTTATTGGAGCACTTAGTGGCACCCATATTGTAAGGCTGTTTATTCAAAATAATAAGGTTGTAGGGGAAGAGCGATTGCTTTCTTCCGAAAACCAAAGATTTAGAGATGTAACCCAAGGTGCGGATGGTGCATTATATGCAGTAACAGATGCTGGTAGGCTTTATAAAATTGATAAAAAGTAGCATTTTTTTTTACATGCTTTTACTTTGTTAACTTGCAGCCCCAAATATTTAAAAAGTAGCTTGGGTTGAACCAAAATATTATGTATAGATCAAATACTTGTGGCGAATTAAGGCTGGCAGATGTTGGCAAGATGGTAACTTTATGTGGGTGGCTTCAAAAGAGTCGCGATTTGGGAGGAATGACATTTATAGACTTGCGCGACAGGTTTGGCTTAACCCAGTTGGCCTTTAACATGGAAACAAATGCAGCTGTTTGCGAACAAGCAAGAAAGCTTGGAAGGGAATATGTGTTGCAGGTTAAAGGTTTGGTAAAAGAACGTGAAAGTAAAAACCAGCAAATGCCAACTGGCGAAATTGAAATAATTGTGGATGAAATAGTTATTTTAAATGAAGCAATACTTCCGCCATTTACCATTGAAGACAACACGGATGGGGGAGATGACCTACGCATGAAATATAGGTATTTAGACATACGTAGGAATCCAGTAAGGAATAATTTATTACTGCGCCATCAGGTTGCTAAGCAAACACGTGCATATTTAGATAACCAGAATTTTGTTGAGGTAGAAACTCCGGTACTTATCAAATCTACTCCTGAAGGGGCTAGAGATTTTGTGGTGCCAAGCAGGATGAATCCTGGTCAGTTTTATGCTTTGCCGCAGTCGCCGCAAACCTTTAAGCAATTGTTAATGGTAGGTGGGATTGATCGGTATTATCAAATTGTGAAATGTTTTAGGGATGAGGACTTACGTGCAGATAGGCAACCTGAATTTACACAAATAGATTGTGAAATGAGCTTTGTGGAACAGGAAGATGTTTTAAATATGTTCGAAGGATTGGTGAAACATCTTTTTGCAATGGTAAAAAGTATTGAAATCCCGCAGGTGCCGCGTATGAGCTATGCTGATGCCATGAAGTATTACGGTTCAGACAAACCTGATACAAGATTTGAAATGAAATTTGTGGAGTTAAACTCACCAGAAGCAGACTTGGTTTCTGGTAAAGGTTTTAAGGTATTTGAGGATGCAGAATTGGTGGTTGGAATTTGTGCTAAAAATGCAGCACATTATACGCGTAAGCAGTTAGATGAGCTTACAGATTTTATAAAGCGTCCTCAAATTGGCGCAACAGGTTTGGTATATGCAAGAGTAAATGAAGATGGCAGTATAAAGTCGTCTGTAGACAAGTTTTATGATGAAGCTGCTTTAGCAGAATGGGCAAAGGCGTTTGGTGCTGAGCCAAATGATTTAATACTAATCTTAGCAGGTGGGGCAGATAAAACTCGGAAGGCTTTGAACGAATTAAGATTAGAAATGGGAACAAGGCTTGATCTTCGTGATGCTTCGGTTTACAGTTGTTTATGGGTAACAGATTTTCCGTTACTAGAGTTTATTGAAGAAGATGGACGCTATTTTGCCATGCACCATCCTTTTACTGCACCAAAACCAGAAGATATTAAGCTTTTGGAAGAGGGTAAACTAGGCGAAATTAGAGCCAATGCATACGATTTAGTAATTAATGGTGTTGAAGTTGGCGGTGGCTCGGTGAGAATTTTTAACAAGCAATTGCAAGCCAAAATGTTTGAAGTTTTAGGGTTTTCAAAAGAGGAAGCCCAAGTTCAATTTGGGTTTTTGATGAATGCTTTTGAGTATGGTGCACCTCCACATGCCGGAATCGCCTTTGGATTTGACCGATTATGCTCACTATTTGGAGGAGAAAATAGTATTAGAGATTTTATCGCATTTCCTAAAAATAACTCTGGAAGAGATGTTATGATTGACGCTCCTGCTGCTATTGATAACAAACAACTGAACGAACTTGGCATTGCTATTAAAAATGTTTAAAAGATTTGTTCCAATAACTCAACGAATTTTCCGGAAAACACGAAATGAATTTCATTTGAATTTGTATTGCAATCGGAAAGCAGTAATTTTATAAACTAAATTTTTCGAAAAATGGCATTAGATGTGATTGGCAAAATTATCCAAGTGATGGATCCTGTAAGAGGTACAAGCAAAGCTGGAAAAGACTGGGTGAAACAAGAATTTGTACTTGAAACGCAAGAGACTTATCCTAAAAAGATTTGCATAGGAATGATGGGTGATAAAACAAATGAAATAAGCAAGTTTCGTGTAGAGGATGTGGTTAAAGTTCATTTGAACCTAGAGTCTAGAGAATACAATGGCAAATGGTACACCAATGTAAATGCTTGGAAGATAGAGCAGGCAATGGCAAGTAATGGCGGGGCAACTAACAATATGAGCAGTTCACCTGTAAATCCAGAGCCAGATATGAATTATGGAAATTCGGCAGATGCTAGTGGCGATGATTTGCCATTCTAACAAAACTCAATTACTTTGATTCGCTACCTATCTCATAAAGAGATTGATTTTGAGAAATGGGACCTGTGTTTGGAGCAGGCCTCTAATTCGCTTGTATATGGTTATTCATGGTATTTGAACCAAGTATCTCCAGAATGGGATGCCTTGGTTTTGGATGATTATCATGCTGTGATGCCCCTTACACAAAGCAGAAAGTACTTCATTGCCTATTTATTTCAGCCGTTTTTTACACAACAATTGGGTGTTTTTGCTAAAACACAAATTAATCAAGACTTAATACTGGATTTTGTTTCGGCAATCCCTACAAAGTTTAAATTCATAGAGATTAGTTTAAATGAGCAAAATTACTTTCTGTCAGAGAATTACAAATTAATTAAGAGAAAGAACTACCTACTTAATTTGAATAAGCCATATGATAAATTGATTAAGGATTATAATAACCAAGCCTTAAGAAATTTAAAGAAGTCGCGTAAGCAAGAAATAGAATTAAGAGCAATTCAATTTAAAGAAGTAATTACTTTTTATAGAATACATAAGTCGGAGGTTACTTTGGGTGTAAAATCCGAAGATTATCAAGCTTTAGAAAGCCTAATGGAAGTGGCTTGGAAAAGAGGAAAACTTTTTTCTAAAGGGGTATTTTCTAAGTCGGGAGAATTGTTAGCATGTGGAAGCTTCCTCATGCAAAAGGGCAGAATTATTTTTTTAATTGGAACTTCATCTGCTAGTGGAAGAGAAACTGGTGCTATGCACTATTTAATGGATTCAATTATTTTTCAATTTGCTAACCATAAAATGCATTTAGATTTTGAGGGTTCAGAAATACCCGGAATAGCAAGATTTTATAAAAGTTTTGGTGCCATTAAAACACATTATTTTAGACTAAAGAAAAACCGTTTGCCTTGGCTTATAAGGCTATTTAAATAAAGATTATGAAACTTGCCGCCATAGATATAGGCTCTAATGCAGTTCGGTTACAAATAGTTCGGGCAACTAACGATTTAGGTTCAGACCGTTTTAAAAAAATTGAGTTTTTAAGAATTCCAGTACGTTTGGGGGATGACGCTTTCAAGGATAAGAAAATAAGTAAAGAAAAGCGGAAAATTTTCTTTAAGGCAATGCAAGCGTTTCAGTTAATAATGGATGCCTTTGAAGTAGATTACTATATGGCATGTGCAACAAGTGCTATGCGCGAGGCTTCCAACGGAGAGAAAATTGTACAAAGGGTGCGGGAGGATTTTGGGTTAAAGATTGAAATTATTGATGGTAAAAGAGAAAGTGAGCTTATTCTTCGTTCAATTGACCATGTATTTGAGGAACAGAAGAATTATCTTACCATTGATGTGGGTGGAGGCAGCACTGAAATGACAGTTATTAAAAACAAGAGGGTTTTAAATGCTGTTTCTTTCGATATAGGTACGGTAAGATTAATGGATGGAGCAGTTACTGAAAAAACTTGGGCAACTATAGAAACTTGGGTCAAAACGAACACTAAAGACTTGCCTGATTTAGAAGCTGTAGTGACAAGTGGAACCATAAATAAGATTTCTCATATTATAAATGAAGATGCCTCGGAAGGTGAATTTACAAGGGATCAACTCAAAGTCTTTCATCGAAAAGTTTCAAAAATGGCGATTGATGAAAGAGTTACACAACTTAAACTCAATCCAGATAGGGCAGATATTATTGAATTGTCTGCTGATATCTATTTGAGGATATTGAATTGGGCTAATATCGTTAAAATAAAAAGCCCCGAAAATTCGGGGCTTAAAGACGGTATAATAAATGAGTTATTTAACACCTACCAGTTCAACATCAAAAATTAAGGTTGAATTTGGAGGTATTACACTTCCAGCTCCATTTGCTCCATAACCAAGTTCGCTTGGAATAATAATACGCATTTTATCACCAACTTTCATCAACGCAATTCCCTCTTCCCAGCCTTTGATTACCATGCCTTGGCCTAAAGGGAAACTAATTGGGTCGCCACGCTCTACTGATGAGTCAAATTTACGGCCATCCATTAGGTAACCGGTATAGTGAACATCAACTGTTTTTCCATTTTCTGCTTGAGGTCCATTTCCTTTTTCTATGTAAACATATTTTAATCCACTTGCGGTAGTTAAAACTTCTTTACCTTCAATATTAAAGGGAACAGCTACAACAGGAGATTTAGTTTCAATAACCTCAATTTCAAAAATAAGTGTGCTGTTTGAAGGAATTTTGCCCATAGCACGGTCTCCATAACCAAGTCCTGAAGGCACAGTTAAAATAGCCTTGTCTCCCACATTTAATAATCTTAAACCTTCATCCCAACCTAGGATTACTTGTCCGCCACCAACTTTAAAAGAAAAAGGTTGGTTTCTATCCTTTGAGCTATCAAACTTTGTGCCGTCAGGCAAGGTTCCAGTGTAATGAACCGTTACCATATCACCTGCCTCAACTTTTTTACCTGTGCCCATTTCCAAGAGCTTATATTTTAGTCCAGAGGGTGTTGTATATTCTTGTTTCAATTTAATATTTCTTTTAGTGGTTTGACCCGATTTGTTTTTTTTCTTGTCGTCAGCTTTTGCATTGTCGCTTTGTGCTGAGGTGCTGATTGTTAAGAGAATCAAAGCACCAAGGATAATTTTTTTTATCATTTGTTTTCAACTTTAATTAATTCAACGTCAAAAAGTAAAGAAGCGTATGGAGGGATTGGGCCACTACCAAATTCACCATAAGCTAGATTCCAAGGAATTAAAAATCTAAAGGTTTCTCCTTCTTTCATTAATTGTAAACCTTCGTCCCAACCTGGAATAACCATACGTTGTCCTACGTTAAACACGAAATCTGGTTGACCTTCTTTGGTTTGGTCAAAAACTCTTCCATCTAATAAGGTACCTTTATATTTAACTGTTACTTTATTTCCTGAAGCCACTTTCTTACCATTTGAAGACTTGATAACAGTGTAGCGCAATCCGCTAGTGGTAGATTTTAGGTCTGTATTTGAGCCAATAAATTGTTGAAATGCAATTGAATCCGAAAGTCTAAATTCTTGATTACGCATTTCTATTTTTTTTCTAATTTCATCTTGGCTGTAAATGTCTGTAACACTAACTTGGAATTTAATTCTATCTGCGCCAGTAATGCCAGGAGGCAACGGCTGCCTAAAACTCTTTGAATAGAGTGTGTCTGCATTTACAAAGAAAGTAGCGCTATCGCCTTTTTTAAGCAAAGAGAATACACTTCCTAGCGTTGGTTCATCAGATGGAATCTCAAAAGGTTTATTTTCAGCATAAGAGTTAAATAATTGAGAATCTGTACGCTCAACATGTACTAGCATGTTGATAGTTAAAATATCTCCTTTGGCTACCATTCTGGCGCCTTCTTCTGTTTTGTGAATTTGGTATTCAATACCATTTTCTGTTGTTTCTGTGCTGTCACAAGCTGCAAGCAGCCATACCATTGCACCAATTGCAAGTAATTGTCTCATGTTATTTTGTTTTAATTTAAATAATTTTTGTATTCGTTTAAAGCAGCTTTAAATTTTATTTCAACTTGGTCAATAGGTTCAAGGCTTTCTCCACCAGCGGCATTGAAATGTCCCCCTCCATTGAAATATTTCCTAGCAAATTCATTGGCAGGGAAACTATCTTTAGACCTAAAACTCATTTTTCTAGCTACTGTTCTATCAATAATAAGTACTGAAAGCTTTATTCCAGTTATGGATAAACCATAATTAACTAGACCTTCACTATCTCCTGTTATGATTTTAAATTTTTTAAGATCCTCTGCAGTAACAGTAATCAGGGCAGTATGGTATTCAGGAAGAATTTGTAACTTTTCGCTTAGACAAAAGCCTATAAACCTTGTTCTACTTTCTGAATAATTATCATAAATAGCTTCGAAAATTCTATTTGATTTAGCGCCTTTTTCCAATAATGTAGCTGCAACTCTATGCGTAGTTGCTGTTGTGGAACCATGTTTAAAAGAAGCAGTGTCAGTCATTATTCCTGCATAAAGGCAAGAAGCAATGTCTTCGTCTATGGCAGAGACATCTCCCATTAATTCAATTAACCAAAAAATAAGTTCGCAGGTGCTGCTTGCTTTGGTAGTCCATAATCTGAATTGCTCAAAACCTTCTGGTTCTAAGTGATGGTCTATCAAAACCTTGATGGCTTTACTTTGAGCAACTAGTACCCCTAATTTATTGATTCGTTTTAAAGCATTAAAATCTAAACAAAAGATTATATCAGCCTCTTCAACTAAGGATTGACTGTATTTTTCTTTTTCTTCAAAATTGATAACAGCGCTTTCTCCTGGCATCCATTTTAAAAAGTCACCATAATCTGTTGGTGTTACCACATTGGCTTGGATTCCAATTTTAAGTAGGTAGTTTAACAATCCTAATGAAGATCCTAAAGCATCAGCATCTGGTTTGTGATGTGTGGTTATTACTACTTTAGGACTTTTTGAAGCCTTTAAGAGAGGTTGTATTTCTTTTATATTATTCAAAGCGTGTGCAAATATCTAATAACCTTTGTTTTTCACGCTATTTTTCAATAAATATTTTACCTTATTTCTACTTAACAATAAATTCAAGTCAAATATTAACTTTGTGGCTCGAATTATAGACACAATGAGTAATATAACATTTACAATGATCAAGCCTGATGCAGTAGCGAATGGCCATATCGGGAAGATAATTGATCAAATTTTATCGGCTGGCTTTAAAATTAAGGCTATGAAATACACTAAATTGAGCGTAGAAACTGCAGGTGCATTTTATGAAATTCATAAAGAGCGCCCTTTTTACAATGATTTAGTTTCCTTTATGAGCAGCGGCCCTAGGGTGGCTGCAGTTTTAGAAAAGGATGATGCAGTGCTTTCATTTAGAACTTTAATTGGCGCTACAGATC
>CAMDHZ010000056.1 GCA_945898275.1 Chitinophaga pinensis
TTGGAGCAATGGGCAAAGGATGAACTTCGGGTAAACATTGCTTTGGTAACTGGCGGAAGTGAAAATAAAACGACATTCAAACCAAAAGGTTATTCTGAAAATACGGAATACAATCACATTCTTACCAACTTTTCACCCATTAGCAAAAAGCGGAGTTCTCAAAAAACAATGCCGAAAGATGAAGATGGTGAAATTGATATTCTGATAGCAACCGATTGTATAAGCGAAGGTCAAAACTTGCAAGACTGTGATTTCTTGGTGAACTATGATATACATTGGAATCCAGTTCGTATAATTCAGCGTTTTGGACGTATTGACCGTATTGGCTCTATCAACAACAAAGTATATTTAGTAAACTTCTGGCCAACAAAAGACCTTGATAAGTACATCAAACTAAAATCAAGAGTTGAGGCAAGAATGGCTTTGGTGGATATTAGCGGAACAAACGAAGACAATCTTTTGAACAAAGAACAGATTCAAGAACTGGTAGAGGATGATTTGAAATTCCGTGACAAGCAATTGAAACGCTTGCAAGATGAAGTGTTGGATATGGACGAACTGAATGAAGGTGGTGTTTCGTTAAGCAACTTTTCTTTGGACGATTTCCGTATGGATTTGCTCAACTTTATTGAAGCAAACCGTAAAGAATTAGAAGCAGCACCACTTGGCATTTATGCTTTAGTTCCTTACAAATTAGATTCAACACTTTTCAATCAGGATGCTTCGGAAGTGGTAAAGCCCGGAGTAATATTTTGCTTGCGTCAATTGGGTGATAGTGCTGGAAACGAAAAAGTAAATCCTTTGCAGCCTTATTTTTTAGTGTATGTTCGCAATGATGGAACGGTGCGTTACAACTTTACACACCCGAAACAAATACTCGACATATATCGATTGCTTTGCACAGGAAAGAACGAACCAATTCAGCAATTGTGCGATTTGTTTAACGAAGAAACAAACAACGGTTTAGACACAAGCCAATATGCGGCTTTGCTTGCTGAATCCATAAAAGCAATAACGGGCACTTTCAAGAAAAAGAATTTAGGAATGTTATCAGGCAGCCGAAACGCAACCATTATTCCGCAGGAAAAACAAATTGATGGTGCTAATAAATTTGAACTCATTACTTGGTTAGTATTAAAATAACAATGACAGATAAAGATTACGATAAACTCAAGCAGATAGAAGAAGCTATTCAGGCTTTCAACAGTAAAAAACTGTATGAAAGCAGTTTGGCTTTATACAAGGCTTTAGACTATCAGAGTAATAAAACCGAACGCATTAGCCCCGCTACTTTTGATGGCTTTATTGATAGTTTCAATCTTTCTAAAAATGCCATCAACAAAGACAAAGCTTTTGTAAGTCACTGGAAACACATTGAGTTCATTTTTCAGGTGGCCGATTCTGAAATTACCCGTGTGCAATCGTTATTTGATACTGGTGAAGTAGACAGTAACGAATACCAAAGTTTCTTGTTCTTTACTATCCAACTCAAAGAAGAAAGCTACAAACGAAGCGAACTGGTAAAGATTACCCGTGAACTGAATGTACCTTTTAAAATGCCAGTAATTGTGTTGTTTCAATATGGCAACAAACTCACTCTTTCTATCATTGACCGCAGGCTGCATAAGAAAGACACCAGCAAAGATGTATTGGAGAAAGTTACTTTAATCAAAGACATTGACATTGCCAATCCGCAACGGGCACATAAGGAAATACTGAAAGACTTAAGTCTAAATGAACTTTACAAGAAATTTGAATTTCACAGTTTTGTAAAACTGCACGAAGCGTGGAAAGCCACACTCAATATTTCTGAACTCAACAAGAAGTTTTACAAAGAGCTTGCTTATTGGTATTTCTGGGCATTGCAGGAAGTGGAGTTTCCAGATGATGAATTAAAAGACGACAAAACCCGAAACCCTGTAAATGTAATTCGCCTAATTACTCGATTGATTTTTGTTTGGTTTTTGAAAGAGAAAAATTTAATTCCTGATGACCTTTTCAATAAAAGGGAACTGGATAAAATACTCGACTACAAAGACAAAACAGGCAGCACCTATTACAAAGCCATTTTACAAAACCTGTTCTTTGCTACGCTGAACACCGAAATGAACAAGGATGTTAAGGACAAAAACAAAATAAGCAGAACTTTTGTAAACCGTAATACAGGCGTTCCGCATTATTTCCGTTACAGCCGTTTTATAAAAGACCAAGATAAATTCGCCAAATGGATGGACAATATTCCTTTTCTCAATGGCGGTTTGTTTGAGTGTTTGGATAAACGAACCAAAGACAAAAGCATTTATATTGATGGATTTTCGCAACAGGTAAAAAATGAAAGTTTGGTTACGGTTCCCGATTATTTGTTTTTTAGCGATGCACCACGAAACATTGACCTGAACAATACCTTCCATACAAAAGGCAAGAAATACGAAGTGCGGGGCTTGATTGATATTTTGAGTCGTTACAAATTTACCATTGAAGAAAATACACCTGTAGAAGAAGAGGTTGCTCTTGACCCTGAATTATTGGGTAAAGTATTTGAAAACCTATTGGCAAGCTACAACGAGGAAACCGAAACAACAGCTCGTAAACTCACTGGTTCGTTTTATACACCAAGAGAGATTGTAAACTATATGGTGGACGAAAGTCTGATTACATACCTGTGCAATAGTTTAATCAAAGATGATGATGAAAAGAAACGAGAAGAACTGAATGCAAGATTACATCATTTGTTTTCATATACTGTTGAAGAACCAAAGTTTACGGATACAGAAAAGAAAGAACTGATTGATTCTATTGATACCTGCAAAATTTTAGACCCTGCCTGTGGTTCGGGTGCTTTCCCAATGGGTATTTTGCATAAACTCGTTTTCATACTTAGCAAGCTTGACCCCAATAATAATAAATGGAAAGCAAAGCAATTAGAGAAAGTGCAGCGAGATAAAAAGCTGGCGGAGAAAATGGAAGATGATAAAAATAGAGAAGCCACTTTAAAAGAAATTGATAAAAGAGAAGATGACATTAAAAAAGCCTTTAACCAAAACAACCACGAATTAGACTTTGCCCGTAAACTTTACCTGATTGAGAATTGCATTTATGGAGTGGACAAACAGCCAGTGGCAATACAGATTTCTAAACTCCGTTTTTTTATTGCTTTGATTGTTGACCAAAAAACCGAGAATGACAATGAATCGAACAGAGGTATAAGACCACTGCCAAATTTAGAAACAAAGTTTGTGGCGGCTGATACTTTAATTCCAATTGAGAATCCCCAACAACTAACTATTACTAATATTTCTATCGAAGTGGATATTAAAAAAGTTGAAGAGCAAATACATCAAGTTAGAGAAAAACACTTTAGAGCAAGAACTCCTGAAACAAAAGATAAATACAGAATAATTGACCAAGAATTAAGGAATGAATTAGCAGGTTTATTAGAACAGGAAGGCTTTCCTAAAGATACCACACGAAGATTGTCGCAATGGAACCCTTATAATCAAAATGCAAGTGCAGATTTTTTTGATAAAGACTGGATGTTTAGTATGGCAGGCAAATTCGACATTGTTATTGGCAACCCTCCTTATATTGAACAGAGAAAAATTAAACACTATCGCAAAATATTTGAAAAGAATTATGAGGTAAACTCTGGAATGGCAGATATATATGTTTATTTCTACGAAAAAGGAATTAAACTTCTAAACCCCAATGGTGTATTATGTTACATTACTTCAAATAAATTTATTAAAACAGGTTATGGGGAACAGCTACGCAATTTTTTAGCTAAAAGAAAAATTGACCAAATAATTGATTTTTCTGATGTTCATGTATTTGAAGCATTAGTCTCAAGTTGTATATTTATTTCATCTGAGAAAAGTAAAATTAGTTCCATAATAGTTTCAAATGCGAATGATAGTCTGAAAGATTTTAATAATCTTTTTGAGTATGTTTCTTCAAATTCGATTTTGGTTAAACAAAAAGACTTGTCAAAGGAAATTTGGCAATTAACAGATGAGAATAGGCTTAAAATAAAGAAACATATTGAATCAATAAGTAAGCCAATATTGCACTTTAAATCAATCTCTTTGAATCGAGGAATTACAACTGGATACAATCCAGCATATTTACTAAGTAGAGTTGAAGCAGAAGAGTTAATTTCAATAGACAAAAAAAGTGCTGAACTAATCAAGCCACTGCTTCAAGGTAGAAATATTCGTAAATGGCGATATGAATACAGTGATGAATTTCTTCTTTTCTCTCATCGCAGTTATAAAATTGAATCTTTTAAATCAGTTTATAAGTGGTTATTAAGACATAAAACCGAGTTAGAGAATAGACAGAATGTAATAAGGGACGGGGAATTATGGTGGCAAATTCCCTATTCAGTTGCTTATAAAGATGATTTCGAAAAAGAAAAAATAATTTGGGGACTAACAGCTGATAAATGGGCTTTCACAATTGATTTAAATGGACACTATTTACCTAGTAATGGGTATTTAATGACATCATCGGACATTGATTGTAAGTATTTGTTGGCTCAACTTAATAGCAAGCTTCATCAATTTTATTTCGATTTTATTGGAATTATGACTGCTGGTGGTGCTTATACTTTAAAGCATGAGACTATCCGTGAAATGCCTGTTGTTGAAGGGAATCAAAAATCAAGACAATCATTTATTTCATTAGTAAATTTCCTTTTGACAATTTATGAAAATAAAGCTAGTGATTTAGACATCATTGGAGAAATTGAAAAGGTTTTAAACGGCTGCGTTTATGAACTCTACTTTGGCGAAGAAATGAAAAAAGTAGGAGTAGATATTTTGGCTTTGGTGGAGAAAGATTTAGAAGCAGTAAAAAAACTAAGCCCCGAAAAAGCCATTGCCAAACTGTATGAGAAATGGCAAGAACCAAAGAATGAAGTCCGCAACCGCTTATTGTTAATGGCCACCCGTTGCCCCGATACCATTGGTGTAATAGAAGCAAGTGTAAGTTAAAAGATGAAAGGCATTGAGAAAATAACCATACAGAATTTTAAGGCTTTTAGAGAAGCTGAAACGTTTTCACCAAAGGGAAAACACCTTTTGGTTTATGGTCCTAACGGAAGCGGAAAAAGCTCCTTGTATTTTTCAATTTATACATTGCTTCAATCAGAATCAAAGCCACTTCCTAAAATCAAGAAATACTTTGACAGGACTGACAAAGAGAATTTATTAAACGTTCACGAACCTTGGAATAAAAGCTCATTCATAAAATTAATTTTAACCGATAATAAGCGTAAACCTTATACACTATCAAAAACAGGTCTTACTCCAACAGCCGCAAGAGACAGAAAAGTGTTAGGTGAAATGAACCTTGCAAGTGAATTTGTTTCGCACAGACTGCTAATAAATTTCTACAACTTCAGAAACTCAAAGGAAATTGATTTATATCCAGTATTTGACAGAGACATTTTTCCATTTATTTTTCTTGATGGGAAAAAGGTTTTATTCAGCGATAAAATAAAGGAAGTTGAATTAAAAGGTGCAGCAGGTGTTGGAACACCAACAAGTAACAAGTTCAAAAATTGGGTAAGTCAAATTTCCGACTTAGATAACGAGTTAAATAAACTCATTTCCTACATTGATAGAACCGCCACCAATTTTCTACATCTAAATTTTGGGAAAGATGACTTGAAAATTGTTCTCAAACTCAATAAGGGTTTTAGTTACCGAAGAACTGGGAAAACGAACAACTATGAGTTGCTTTCTCCCTTTATCAAACTCTCTATTGAAAAGAAGTTAAGTAATGGGAAATTTAAAGCTATAGATAGACCACAATCGTTTTTGAACGAAGGCAAACTAACAGCAATAGCATTATCAATAAGGTTCACTTTGCTTGACAGGAGACCAACTAAGCCAGATTTGAAAATATTAGCATTCGATGATTTGCTAATTAGTTTGGATATGGAAAACAGAATGGATGTGCTTCGTTTGATATTCAAGCTTTACGAAAAAAACTATCAATTATTTTTCTTTACACACGACTGGGGCTTTTATGAAGAAGTTAAACGCTTCACGGAAGCAGATACACAGAAGTGGACTTACCTTGAATTCAATGAAATACTTGAAAACAAAAAACCAAGCTACAAGGACGGCAAGACATTAATGCAGCAAGCCAAACGGTATTTGGAAGACCACGATTACAACGCTTGTGCTTTATCATTAAGGAAAATCGGAGAAACTGTTGTAGAGAATTTTCTGGAGGAAAAAATGAATATGGTTTTCGATAAAAAAGACTTTGTAACCTTTGGTCAAAAATTGAACGAGGCAAAAAACGCAATTGATAAAGCCAATTATACAAGGTTTCAGGAAATGATTTTGGAAAATGATTTTACCGACCCAGTATTAAGTAAAATAAGTGAACAAGATTTTACTGCTGTAATGAGAGACAAAACCATTGACGGAAAGAAGAAAGCCAAACTAATTGCTATCCGGAGAGACTTATTTAAAATGGTGTTTTCGCTAAACAAGGACAATATGGCTGCGTTGAAAGTTATTGATGAAGTAAAGAAACTGAAAGATAGAATTCTTAATTCAGGAGCACATCCACACACAACAACAATTTACAGGACAGAAATAGAAGACGGAATTAAATTAATGACCAGATTAGAAAAGGTTTTATCAAGAGTAGTATGAGAGGAAAAGCCATCACACAGTTGTAAGCACATTTGCAAGCCGCACAAGCCCAAGCACAGACCAAAGCTTGCAAAAGAGCTTCCACCTTTCCCACCCAGACAAAATGGAATTCAAAAAAATCTCCTCCCCTTCTGAAAATAAAAAATACGCAACCGCACAACTCAACGACAGACAAAAATCAGTTGCTATGCAGACACCAAAACCATTGACAGTAAAGCGTTTCAACTACTCGGTGGACAGAAGGCCAGCTTGTAACAGCGGTTTTGCAAAAAAGCGGGTTCAGTGGTTAATTGAACATTCTACCTCGCATCAAATTTTGTGGTATATTGACAGTTTAGTGCTCCGAAATCCGCTTCTTCGCAAAGCCGCAAAACGTTATCGGCAGCCTTAAGACACAAAACCGCAACATTTGACAAACTGACAATAATGATTAAATAGTATAGAACGATGCCAGAGAAACCTTTAAAAAATAAAATCATTTCGTGGCTTAAAGGTTACGACTACTGGTTTCAATATGCAGGGAACCGACTTTTAGAAGGCGAGAATGTTAGTGATGCATTAGCAGATACGACATATCAATTATTCAAAGAAGATTATGCTTTGAAATCGACTGAAGACGAAAGAGCTGAAATTGTATTTAATGAAATTGTTGCTGATGCAGCAACAGTTGCAGAAAACCTGCAACTGCAATTTATAAAGGAAATTGAAAATGTAAATGCACTTGCAACGGGACAATCAATCCCAATCAATCCAAACTTGACAATCATTTATGGTGGAAACGGAACGGGAAAATCGGGTTATGTTAGATTGCTTAATAATGCTTTTAGCTCAAGAGGTGACAAACAAATTCTTCCAAATGTTTTTTCTGGTGCACCTATTGGTGAACCAGCTTGTAAATTTACCTTTCAATCTACATCCGCACCTTACGATTTAGCTTATCCATTACAGAAAAGCAACATAGAATTTTCACAATATTCAGTTTTTGACACTCACAGTATTAGGGTGCTTTTAGAACAAGACAATAAACTTGACTTCACACCGATAGGTTTTGAATTTTTTGAAAAGATTTTGCAACTATTCGAGGCTGTAAAATCAAAACTTTTCGCAGAGATAAATGCAAACAGACCTATAAATGAATTTGAAAAGTTTTTCGTCAATGACAATGCAATAAAAAATGCGATTGCAAATCTTGGGGCAAATTCAAATGAAGAAGAACTAATAGCATTAGGAACATACACAGAAGAAGACGCTACAAAACTTGCAGAACTAATTGCTAAACGAGAAGAACTGAAAGCCCTTGACATCCCCAAAAAAATCGCAGAACTTCAAAAGCTACTGTCGCAAATTGTTGAATTTACAAGTAGACTTCAAACAATATTAGATTGCTTAAAACCCGAGAATATTGGACATTACAAGTCATTGATAACCTCATTTCACAAATTTCAAGAGTTAGCAAAACAGGAAGGCGTAAGAAGTTTAGAGGACTATAACATTGAAGGTTTAGGAAGCAACGAATGGAAAGAATTCATCAAAGCATCTAAAAATTATGCTTCTGTAATTGATGCCAACAGAGAAGGTAAAATATATCCTTCTGAAAACGATAACTGTTTGTTCTGTTTGCAGCCTCTTGCGGAAAAGGAAAACTCTTTAATAAATTCCTACTGGAATTTATTAAAGAGTGAAGCAGAAGGTGAACTGAACCGAATAATTCAAGCAATGCGAGAATTAGAACAGAAACTCAAAGGACTGCTACCTGTTAAGTTTGATGAAACCACAACACTTTTTGAATATGTAAATATTTATGATGCAGCATTTGCTGTAA
>CAMDHZ010000057.1 GCA_945898275.1 Chitinophaga pinensis
ATGAATAAAGAAACATTAAACGAGCAGCTTAAACTCATTCAAGAAAAGAAGCAAAAAGCCGTTACCGCACAATCATATGAACTCGCCTCCAGCCTGCGAGATAAGGAAATGGAACTTTTAAAGGAACTGGTAGTATTGGAGAAAGAAATGTAATAATGAAACTGTGATTTTAACAAACTGCCTTAGATTAACCTTATGGACTGTAATAATTGAATAATCAACTAACAATCATGAAAAGTTCAATTGGCAACCATAATTTTTACATTCAAAGCAAAGTCATATTTCTACCGCCAATATCTTCATAGATATAAATAAACTCAGCACAACTGAATAAATTTGAAAAGGGCTTAACAGCTAAATTTTTCCGTGAAACTAACCTATAAAAAATCCAGTAATAGAGAAACGCATTTATGCAAGGAAAACAACTTAGAAAATTAGAAGCAGAACTCTGGAGAGCAGCCGACCAACTCAGAGCAAATAGTAAATTGACTGCTTCGGAATACTCCATGCCTGTATTGGGACTGATATTTTTACGACATGCATACAACCGCTTTCAAAAAGTAAAAATTGAAGTGGAAAAGACTTTGCCTTCGCATCCACAAAGGGGCAAACGAGCTTTAACTAAAAAAGATTTTGAAGAGCAAAACTCAATGTTCCTGCCTGAGAAATCACAGTTTGATTATTTGGTTTCGTTGCCCGAAAGTGCAGACATAGGCGAAGCTATTGATAACGCTATGAAACTGATTGAGGACGAATATGATAACCTCAAAGGTGTTTTGCCAAAGAATTTCTCTATTTTCAGCAAAGACTTGTTGCGTGAATTGCTCCGCATTTTCAATAAAGAAGTATTGCAAAAAGCTGAAGGCGATTTATTTGGAAAGATATATGAATACTTCCTTGGTAAATTTGCAATGACGGGTGCACAAGAAGGTGGAGAATTTTTTACACCTATGAGTTTGGTTCAAACCATTGTAAATGTAATTGAACCCGACCACGGAATAGTATTTGACCCTGCCTGCGGTTCTGCAGGTATGTTTGTACAAACAGGTTATTTTATAGAAAGTGAAGGACTGAAACCTGCCGAGAAAGTTACTTTTTACGGCCAAGAGAAAGCCGACCTAAATACCAAACTAGCGAAGATGAACTTAACCGTTCACGGATTGGAAGGCAACATACAGGAAGGCAATACTTTTTACGAAGACAAACAAGATATGGTGGGTAAAGCCGATTTTGTTATGGCCAATCCTCCTTTTAATGTGGACGGTGTGGACAAAGCCAAAGATGCCGTTAAGAAAGACCCACGTTTAATCTTGGATGGCAAAGTAAACCTGCCAAAAAACGACAATGCCAATTATTTGTGGATCCAATATTTTTATAATTACCTGAAAGCTCCCTCGGCTGAGCTTGGGACAGGTGGCAGGGCAGGTTTTGTAATGGCCTCGTCTGCCAGCGATGCGGGACACAGCGAAAAAGACATTCGGGAGAAGTTAGTAAAAACAGGCGCAGTAGATGTGATGATGGCCATTGGCAACAACTTTTTCTATACGCGTTCCTTGCCTTGCACCTTGTGGTTTTTTGATAGGGCAAAAGAACTAGATGAAGCGAAGAAAGATAAAGTGTTGATGTTGGATGCAAGGAAGATTTACCGAAAAGTCACAAGTAAGGTAAACGACTTTAGCCCAGAGCAACTGCAAAACCTCATTTGCATTGTAAACTTGTATAGAGGCACGGGTTCGACAAGCTCACCGCAAGCCAACAAAAAGTTTGATAGCACGGTAAAAGGTTATTTACAAACCTCTGCCGATTTAGCAAAAGAAACAGCCGCAGCAACCACCGAACTACAAAAGCAATTGCAGAAGGTATTGAAAACTGTTAACGACTTTGCTACCAAATACGCCAAAGAAAACAAGGAAGCCAAAGCATTTGTAGATGCCTTGAACATTGAAGAAACTGCAAGCATTTATATGCAACAAAACAAACTCATTGCAGAAGCGAAGAAAGCCAAAACCGATATTGAAGTTTTAGAAAGCATTGCCCACTTGTGCAAGGAATTACGCAAACCACAAGACAAACTCATTAAGCAATTGTTGGATGCCATTAGCACAGCAGCCAAAGAATACCAATTGAGCAAAAACAAAGACTGGAAAGAGCTGAACCTGAAAGAACAACTCGACCAACTAAAAACCCTGCAACAGCAACTCAGCGGAAACCCCGATGAAGAAGAACCAGGCTTGCTACACGAAACTGAATATTTCTACAAACAAGCCCATTGGCTTACAAGCCGTTTCCCTGAAGGTGTTTATACCGATGTAGAAGGGCTATGCAAAGTAGTAAGCCAAGCCGAAATAGAAGCCAAAGATTGGAGCTTAAGCCCAGGCAGATATGTTGGCGTGGATACCGCTACCGATGATGATTTTGATTATGAAGAGCGTCTAAACGACATACATATTGAGTTGCAAGGGTTGAACGAAGAAGCCATTGCCTTGGCAAATGCTATTGCTGAAAATTTTAAAGGGTTGGCGATATGAGTAATAAAGACCAAATAACAAAATTTTCTAATGACTTATTACCAGGCATTATTCAATTTATTGAACATGCCAAACAGAAAACTGCTTTATTTTTAAACGTAGAAACCACTTTGCTTTATTGGAATATTGGACACTTTATTAATGATAATTTAAAACAAAATAATCGCCTTGAATACGGAGGAAAAATATTAGCAACACTGTCGCAACAATTAACTGCTCACTATGGCAAAGGGTATAGTTACTCTGCTTTAACAAGAATGTGTAAAGTGGCCAATTGTGTTGATTTAACAAATATTGCGACAGTGTCGCAACAATTAAGCTGGAGCCATTTAATTGAAATAGCGACTATCTCGGATGAACTGAAAAGAGAATACTACCTGCTACTTTCTGCCCAAAACCAATGGAGCGTGAGAGAACTGCGTGAGCAAATAGATAAAATGCTGTTTGAACGCACCGAATTGGCAAAAATGCCCGAAGAGGAAATCAAAAATCAATTACAGCATATAAAAGCAAATACAACACATCCCGATTTGGTGTTCAAAAACACCTATGTACTCGATTTTTTGAACCTACCGCAGTTTTATACCGAAAGTGATTTAGAAAATGCTTTAATATCGGGTATTGAAAAGTTCATCATGGAACTTGGCAATGGCTTTGCTTTTTTGGAGCGCCAAAAACGCATTTCGGTAGATGGCGAAGATTATCATTTAGATTTACTTTTTTACCACAGAAAACTAAAAAGACTTATCGCCATAGATTTGAAAATGGGAAAGTTTAAGCCTGCTTACAAAGGACAAATGGAGCTTTATTTGCGCTGGCTAGAAAAACATGAAATGCAGCAAGGAGAAGAAAAGCCCATTGGTTTATTGCTTTGTAGCGAAGGAAATACCGAACACATAGAACTACTGATGCTCAACGAACCTGATATAAAAGTAGCACAATACCTAACCGAATTGCCCGACAAACAATGGTTTGCCGATAAACTGCACAAAGCAAAAGAATTGGTTGCTATGATGAACCTAAAAGACAAACAACTATGAAAATAGAAATACATATTGAGTTGGAAGGATTGAATGAAGAAGCGATTGCTTTGGCGAAGACCATTTCTGAAAACATTAAAACGGTTTTGATATGAAATGGGAATTAAAATCATTTAATGAAATTGGTTTTATCGGAAGAGGGAAATCACGTCATAGACCAAGAAATGCAGAGCATTTGTATGGCGGTATATATCCATTTGTTCAAACAGGTGATATCAAAGCGGCTGGTTTTAGGATAAATGAATACTCACAAACATATAATGAAGCAGGACTTGCACAAAGTAAACTTTGGAAAGAAGGAACACTTTGCATTACAATAGCTGCAAATATTGCCGACACAGCCATTTTAGGAATTGATGCTTGCTTTCCCGACAGTGTAATTGGTTTTGTACCATATGAAGACAAAAGTGATGTTCGATTTGTTAAATACTTCTTTGATATTTTTCAAACTCGAATGAAAAGTATTGCAGTTGGTGCCGCACAAGACAATTTGAGTTTAGAAAAACTTTTAACTTTCAAAATACCAACGCCCCCCCTCCCTACCCAACGCCGCATCGCATCCATTTTATCGGCTTATGATGATTTGATAGAGAATAATTTGAAGCGGATAAAGTTGCTGGAGGAAAAGGCGTTTTTGAGGTATAAGCAGATTGTGAGGGATGAGAAAGAACTAAAAATACTTCCATTAGCACAATTAGCAACAGTAACATCAAGCAAAAGGATATTTTTATCTGACTACGTTGAAGAAGGCATCCCATTTTACAGAAGCAAAGAGATAATAGCCAAATCAAATTTTGAATCAATAGAAAAACCGCTTTATATAACTGAAGAACGATATTCAGATATAAAAGAGAAGTTTGGTGTGCCAGTTTCAGGAGATATATTAATTACATCAGTCGGCACTATCGGATTTGTCCATTTGGTAAATGATGATGATGGAGACTTCTATTTTAAAGACGGGAATTTGATTTGGATAAAAAATTTGCTGCAACAAAATCTTGCCTACTTTCTTTTCTTCAAGTTCAGAACACCAGAGTTTAAAGAAATGCTAAATTCTGTTGCTATTGGTTCAAGTCAAAAGGCTTTGACAATTGAAACTGTGAAGAAGATTGAGATAGAAATACCAAGTGATGATTCATTAATTGAGTTTAATCTAGAAACAAAAACCATTATTAAATTTATCTATAACCTTCAAAAACAAAACACCAAACTCCGGGAGGCACGGGATATTTTATTACCTAAATTGATGAGTGGGGAAATAGAAGTGTAGATTATGGCAAAAGTTGAGTTTTTATTAAAGAGTAAATTAGAGCAAATAACTATTTCAGAGCTAAAAATACTTAAAGAGGAATATTTTAATTTGCTTGAATTGAATAAATTCCCGAAACCACCAATATCAGGTAACGCTGTTGAGATGATTCACTATTTCAAACGGAAAGATGAAATAAACCCCATTTCCATTGGACCTTACAAAAACATAACACCTTTTGAGGCTGCCAATAGGATTGCATCAGACCTTGTGATTATTAACGGCCTTTTAAAATTGGTAGAAGAAAATAAAATTGAGAATGCTCTTTTTACATTGCTATTAGGAACAACGCATATAAAAGAAAAAGGGGATTTTACAATTAAAAAAGGGGACAATGAATGGGAAGGTGAAGCCTTTAATGTGGCTACAAGTTTTTTGAACGCTAAACTTCAAAAAACTAAAAGCAAATGGAAAGATAATCCGAAGCTTAAATATATCTTAATAAATGCTGAGGCTTTTGAGGGAGTTATCTTTAAGTCTTTAGATGAAAGAGTCTTTAAAGTAAAAAATTGGGAAACATAAACAAAATATCAAACTCCGCGAAGCACGGAATATTTAATTACCAAAATTGATAAGTGGAGAAATAGAAGTATAAAATTATGAGCTTAGTTAATACTAAAAAGAGGAGAATTTTAGAAGTAAGTAGTGAAATTTTAGATTTTCTTTTAGATTATAAAAATACGCATAGTGATTTAACATTTTCATTAAGGTCTAAAAATAGTGTGCAATCTGATGAAGAAAGACTCGAAAAAGGCCAGTGGTTTCAGGGGTCGGATTATATTTACGTGCCATTATTTAAAAAGGGAGACAAAGATAGAAAAATAAAAACAATCGGTTTTGAGGTGAGCTTTAATGAGGATGGTAGTATAAAAAATAATTTCATTGAAATATCTTTTAAATCAAATGAGTTTTCGGAGGAAGAAATTTCTTTTCATAAAGAATTAGCTTCAATTATTGGTTTGGAATTGAATGCCAATAATCATGGAATATTAAATTATCCCAACGCAATTCATTATATGGCTAACCTAAAAAAGTATTTGGACGATTTTCGACCAATTGCTCTTAAGTTATTATATAAATTTAAAATTCAAGAAAAGTATATAATTACTAAAGCTGATTTTGAAAGGAGTTTGGAAAGGATTATAAAAATTAAAAATAAATTACTTATGGCAAAGGAAAGGGAGGTAGGGGATACGAAAGTAGAATTTCAAAAAAATCAAATTCTCTTTGGTCCCCCAGGTACAGGAAAAACGTTTCGATCCATCAAATTGGCCTTGGAAATTATTAATGATGATGAAGAAAGGAAGTTGGATTGGAACAATTGGGATGCATGCAAATCGCTATATAATAGGCGGGTTAATGAGGGAAGAATCGGTTTTGTTACCTTTCATCAATCAATGTCTTACGAAGATTTTATTGAGGGTATTAAACCTGTTGAACCAACTAGTGATGAGGAAAATCTTTCTTATGCAATACAAGATGGGATTTTTAAGAATATATGTTTAGCAGCTGCCAATCGAAATAATTTAAATTTTGAATTCGCATATTCTAAATTATTGGAGGATTTGAAAATAAACGAGAATGGCATAACCATTAAGGAACCGAATTTTAAAGTCAAAATTAATTTGAGTGAAAACGGGATTGATTTAGATGTTGAATCAGATACATATATAAAAAAAATAAACAAGTTAGGCCTCAAATATGTAAGCGAAAGCCAGCGTTTTGTTGGAACTTGGGGTAAGAATTATAAATCTATATTTAAATTGCTAACAGAAAAGTATGGATATAGAAATGAAACTGAAAATATTAAAAAAAACTATGTTTTAATCATTGATGAAATAAATAGAGGCAATGTGGCTCAGATTTTTGGGGAGTTAATAACCTTAATTGAGGACACAAAAAGAATGGGAAAGCCTGAAGCTTTAAAGGTTATGTTACCATACTCAAAAAAGTATTTTGAGGTTCCTGATAATTTATACATTATAGGTACTATGAATACTGCTGATCGCAGCGTTGAAGCACTTGATGCGGCATTAAGGAGAAGGTTTAGCTTTACAGAGATTCCCCCAGAAACACATCTGTTAAACCCTTACAATAGATTGGGTAAAGCTTGGGGCGATTTTTGGATTGAAACGGATAGTAAAGATTTTTGGGGAAAATGGGATGACGTTGAAAGTGGAATACTTGATTTAGCTGGTTTGATAAAAGATGAAAAAGCCTATACCGAGTTAAGTAGGAGCTGGAAAGAAAAACAATTAGCTGAATGGCGCCAAATAACCAATTATGAAAGCATATTTGCCAATTCAATAATAGATTCAAATAACGGAATACGACTTGATTGGCTTTTAAATACCATTAATACCCGCATTGAAAAGCTCTTGGATAAAGACCACCAAATAGGGCATAGTTATTTTTTATCGGTTAATTCTATGGAAGATTTAAAGGCTGCTTTCCAAAACAAGATTATTCCATTGTTGCAAGAGTACTTCTTTGGAGACTATGGTAAAATTGGCTTGGTTTTAGGCAAAGAATTCGTTTTAAAAGATACAACTAAAGCAATTTTTGCAGATTTTGATTCAGAACTTGCCTCTGAGTTATCGGAGAGGCCTACTTATACCATTAAAAATGCTTTATCTATGGATGATGAAGCTTTTAAATCGGCTATTAGCGCTTTGATGGCAAGCAAATAATGGGAGTGCTGCGTAAACGAATTGAGGTGTTTGAACATGATACCATTAGGTTGGATCAGGATTTTATAGCCGATGATAAGGTAGTGAAATTTGAGGACTATCATCTAAAATCGTTACAAGAATTTTATGGTAGTGAAGGTGTGCCTTATTTTACATTGATGAATAATGGTGTTAGATTTAACGAGTATGTTGGTGTGTTGCAGATTGGAAACTTGACCATTGAGGTATTGCCAAAAGCTGATAAAAATGAAACAGATACAGTTAAATGGAAACGGTTGTTAGTAGGCATGCTCAGAAAGGTTGGTGTTTTTGACATTCATAGTCCTAGCAGCAGTGCCCTCTCATTAAAAAACAATTCGATACTGGATATTTATTTTGAGCTTTTTGTACAAGAAGTTGAATTTCTGATTCATGCTGGATTGATTAAAAAGTACAGGAAAACAGAAGGTAATGTTACAGCGCT
>CAMDHZ010000058.1 GCA_945898275.1 Chitinophaga pinensis
TTTGATGGCAATATGGCGTGATTAAATAAACACTGGTTTTGTTTCAATGCAATTGCCGTGAAAAATCAGGCATAACTTGTACCTTTAACAGGCCAAAGTAAAAACATATTGATTATTTCTTTAGAATGATTTTGCCAACCCCAAATTTCTTAATTTAGCATTATAAATGAGGCGATTGAAATTCATTGATTTATTTGCTGGTCTTGGTGGTTTCCATTTGGCATTAAAAGAGCTTGGCCACGAGTGTGTTTTTGCAAGCGAACTGAATATTGATTTGAGAAAACTTTACGAAAGAAATCACAAAACTATTGTTAGTGGGGACATAAATGAGGTTGATGTAAAATCTATCCCTAGCCATAATATTTTATGTGCGGGATTTCCCTGCCAACCATTTTCCAAAGCCGGTGCACAATTGGGACTTTCAGACCCCAGCAATGGGAACCTTTTTTACCGAATAAAAGAAATATTAAACGAGCATAAGCCAGAATTTTTGTTTTTGGAGAATGTGCCTAACCTAAAAAGCCACGATCAGGGCAACACATGGAAGGTTATCTGTAAAGAAC
This sequence comes from Chitinophaga pinensis, assembly GCA_945898275.1. GTDB lineage: Bacteria > Bacteroidota > Bacteroidia > UKL13-3 > UKL13-3 > B1. The sequence continues at coordinate 564 of CAMDHZ010000058.1, forward strand.
TTTCTGAACTTTATGATATTCAAGAAGAAATACTATCACCACACCAATTAGGTATTCCACAACACCGTTCAAGAATTTACATTGTAGGTCGGTTAAAAATAAATGGTGGCCTGAAGGACTTTAAGTTCCCGGCAAAAAATCAAAACGGGAGGGTAAGTATTCACGATATTATCATAGAAGATGATACTGATGTTGTTCCGTTGCGCGCGGACACTAAACACCAACTAGAAGTTTGGCAGGAGTTTTTAGACCATTTGCGGCCCGAGAACGTTCCCCGATTCCCTATCTGGGCAATGGAATTTGGTGCAGATTATCCTTTTGAAAAAGTCGCCCCCGTAAAATTAAAAAGTGCAGACTTGAAAGGCAGGAAAGGTGCATTCGGCAGGCCGCTCATAGGTCATTCATTTGAGGACCTTATTAACGATTTGCCTATTTACGCACAGAATGGAGTAACGGGTAATGGAACTGAATTCCCTGAATGGAAAAAAAAATATATCAGGCAAAACAGGATTTTTTACGAAACACATAAAAGGTGGCTAAAAAAATGGATCCCAAAAGTCATGAAATTTGAAAATAGCCATCAAAAATTCGAATGGAATTGCGGAAAAGTCGAATTAATTATCAAAGACAAAATTGTGCAATTTCGGCCATCGGGTATTCGGGTAAAAATGCCAACATTTTCCCCAGCATTGGTTTTGACTACAACTCAAATTCCCATTTTCCCCTGGCTCGACAGATATATGACTAGAAAAGAAGCAGCAAAACTACAGTGTATGGATGGGCTAAAAGAATTCCCTAATTCAACATCAAAAGCATTTAATGCACTTGGCAATGCTGTAAACGTCCAAGTAGTGAAATCAATAGCTAAAAACCTATTAAAATAATGAATGTAGAAACGGTATCCATAAAAATACAGTCCGGAGTTTATGGTCAATTCCGGAACTTAAACAACAAAGTATGGTTTGCTTTAGGCGAATACGTTGACAATGCAGTGCAAAGTTTTGTTAACAATAGAGAAGCCCTCAAAAAAATTCATAATGGCGAGTATCAATTTAAGGTCCGAATTAACATTGATTGGGAGCAACGCCAAATTGTTATTCATGATAATGCTGCAGGAATTGACACAAATAATTTTAAAAGAGCCTTTGAGCCCGCCAATATTCCGATTGACAACTCCGGGTTACACGAATTTGGAATGGGTATGAAAACCGCTTCAATTTGGCTTGCAAATTTTTGGAGTGTTAGAACAGCAGCATTGAGCGAAACAGAGGAACGTTATGTTGAGTTTGATTTGCAAAAAGTTTTGGATGAAGATAGGGAAGTCCTTCGTGTTAAAAACATTCCCAAGGAAAATTCAAGCCATTTTACAGAGATTAAACTCTCCCAATTGTCATCAAATGCCCCTTCAATAATGCAGGTGGATAAAATAAAGCGCCACTTAGGTAGTATTTATCGTAAATTTATCAGGGATGGTGATTTAAAATTATATATAAATGATGTAGAACTTACATACGAAGATCCAGAAATTTTAATCGCCCCCCATTACTCAGACCCAACCGGTCCACCCATACTGTGGAAAAAGGAAATCGAATTTTCATCAGGCAAATATTCAGTTAAAGGATTTATTGGGATTTTAGCCACAATGAGCACAAATGAAGCAAATGGTTTATCACTTTTCAGACGTGGCAGAGTCATTGAAGGTAGTCATAATGAAAAGTATCGGCCTAAGGTTATTTGCGGTCAAGTAGGCTCGCCACGTTTTAAACGGATTTTTGGCGAGTTGGAACTTAAAGGCTTTGCTGTTAGTTTTAATAAAGGCAGTTTCCAAGAACAAGATGATTTGATTTCTTTAATGGAGGCGTTAAAAGAAGAAATTTCTGCAAAGGATTTTGACTTGTATACTCAGGCAGAAAAATACATAAAGCCAAAAACTCAAAATGACAATGAAAAAATTGCCAAGCGTATTATAAAAAGGATAAACAAAACTATTGATGTTGTTAACTCTAATGAAAAGATGGAAGCCGCTTTAGGCGAAATACAGAATAACGGCGTCTTTTTAAATAATGAAGAACTATCAAAAGGGGCAATTGGAATTGGAAATTTCGAGGAAAAAATCCAATTACAAGGTAAGGAATACCATTTAATATTGGAGTTTATTAATGAGCCTGAAATACATTATCTGTATACTCTGCATGAAGAAACTGATGATGCTTCTTACAAAAAGGTATTATATAAGATTAATCTCGCTCATTCATTTTTTATTAGGTTTGATAATTTTAGAACGGATGATGGTTACATGCCCATTCAATCATTTATCCGTACTCTTGTTTTGGCGGAATTGTTATCCCCACTCAAAGGGACTAGGAGCGCGGGCAATGTAAGGTTGTTGTTTAATCAATTACTAAATAATTACTAAAATGTCAGAAACAGTAACGTTAATTACGCATCAAAGTCCTGATTTCAAAGTTACAATAGGGGAGCGGACCGTTGATTTAGTAAATCGTTTTTCCAATTTAAATAATGAGGAAAAGGAATTGCTGGTGGGTGAAGCGGAAAAAATCCTTTCACAGTGTGTTAATCTGATTAATAATTTGGGCAGTGTTACTGGTATCGCTGTAGGTTACGTTCAAAGTGGCAAGACAATGTCTTTCACAACCTTGACGGCATTGGCTATCGACAATGGGTTCAGAATAATCATTTATTTAACGGGTGTTAAAAACAATCTTTTAGAACAAACCACAAAGCGATTGAAAAAGGACTTGTTAACAGAAAGTGATAATTCAAGATATTTTAAAGTTTATCAAAGTCCTTCTATAAAAGAAAATGCTCACAATGACATAAAAGGGGCTTTAAAATTAAATAGAAGGCCAACAGTCCTAATTACAGTTTTAAAACACACCAAGCATATAAATGATCTGGCAGAGATTTTCAACGATATTGAGGTTCGTTCAGCACTTGGCAATAATGGCGTTTTAATAATTGACGATGAAGCTGACCAAGCAAGCCTGAATACCTACGCAAGAAAAAACAGCAAATCTGAAGATTGGGAGGATGACGAAATTAGTTCAACTTATTCTAGCATTTTGGCATTAAAATCTACGCTTAATAACCATTCTTATATACAATACACGGCAACCCCCCAAGCAAATTTGCTTATAAACATTATGGATTTGCTTGCGCCAAAATTTCATGTAGTGCTTACACCTGGAAAGGCTTATACCGGCGGCAAGACTTTTTTTAAAGATAATCCGGATCTTATTTTAACTATACCCGATTCAGAAGTTTACCACCACAAGAAAAACCAATTAAGGGAATGTCCTCAAAGTTTAATAGATGCAATGCAACTATTCCTAATGGGTACAGCTATTTATGTAAATATTAACACATCTGAAAAATTTCTATCAATGATGATTCATGCTGATAGGGAAAAAGATGCGAGCAAACAGTTTTATGATTGGACTTCAAATATTCTTGATAATTGGTCAAACATCTTAAGCCTGCCAGATAACGATCCAAGTAAAATAGAACTACTTAATGATTTTAATCGCAATTACCCCGAGGCTGTAAGACGCATAGCAAGCCCGCCTAATTTTGAATCAGTTATTTTCGAAGTGTCGCAGATTCTTTTAGATATTAATTTAGAATTGGTAATCCAAGGAGGTCGTGAGATTGAATGGAATAATGCTTCCGCCCATGTTTTGATCGGTGCAGACATGTTAAATAGGGGCTTTACTATTGAAGGTTTATCTATCTCTTATATGCCACGTTATAGCGTTGGCAAATCGAACGCAGACACAATTCAACAACGTTGTAGGTTTTTTGGTTACAAAAGCAAATATTTAGATGTATGCCGTGTGTTTTTGCCAAATAGTTCTATCCTTGAATATGGGTCATATGTTGAACACGAGGAGATTATGCGCAAAATGCTGGTAGAGAACCCGTTAGAAAAAATAGAACAACTTCTTATAATAAGCGGAGATATGAATCCTACAAGAAGCAATGTTTTGTCTAAAAATGTAGTGAATTATAAACTGTCGGGTTGGCGTCAACTCAATGCTTTGCAAAACATTAAAGAAAATACTCCCTTGGTTCAAGATTTTCTATCTGCTCATAACTTTATAAATGGCGATGACTATGGCACGACAGACCGGAACCACAGATATGTTAAACTTAACGTTGATGATGCCATCGAATTTTTGAAAAACTTTAAACTCATGAATGTGCCTGATGCTCTTAGGAAATCTTCAACAATTCACTATTTGCGCTATTTAAGCGAAAAAAAGCTAATATCCCATGTTTATATGATTGAAATGGCTTTTGGTGTTGTTCGGGGGCGCGAACGCGCCTTAATAAAAGATGGCGAAAGTTTGAAAATCAAAAACATTTTTTCAGGACCTTCTCCTTCCGGTGAAAACAAATATCCTGGCGACAGGGCAATTAAATTTGATGATTCTTTGTGTATTCAAATTCATAAAGTAAAATTGCGCCACCCTACTCCAATATGGGACCAAAAAGTCTTATATACCTTAGGGATTTATTACCCTGAAGCGTTTGCACATTCTTTTGTCGGAATTGGAAATTAAAAAATGCGGGACATTGTAAAAATATTTGAAAAACTGAAAGAGAGCCCACCAGAAAAGGTAGAGCTAATAAAAACAGAAAAGGTGCCTGGGGTTAAAAACCATAAAATAGGCTGTTCAAATACGGGGCAACCAATTTTTTTAATCAGTTGTACTATAAAGGGGAATTCTAAACCAATAGATACGAATTTAGAATCTCTTAAAGTGCAATATGGCTGCCGTTGTCAGGTTTTAGACAAACAGGGCAATATAAAAGAAAAGATATACACTCTAATATCTCTTAAACCTCATTCGGAACATTTACATTTCTGTTTTTTAAAATCCGTTATTTTAATTATTAAAAACATTTCAGCTAACCCAACTTTGGGTGAACTTAAGCATGAAATTGACAATCTGATTGTTCTTTTCTCAAGATTTTCCAAACCACCAAAAAAAACAATTCAAGGTCTGTGGGCGGAATTACTAATAATTGAAACTGCCATAAACCCGGCTTACCTTATTAAATCTTGGCACAACGTTAATTCTGCCAGGTTTGACTTCAATGACGGCGTAAATAAAATAGAGGTTAAAAGCACAACCCAAGAAAGGCGAATACATACGTTTTCTCTTGAACAACTTAATCAAAATGGTTGTGCTGAACTAATTATATCTTCTGTTTTTGTAGCAGAAACGGGGCTGGGTATAAACGTTTTGGATTTAATTGAAAAAATCGAATCTCGTTTAGAAAATAAAAGTTTGATAGTTCGGATTTATGAAATAGTCGCGGAAACTTTAGGCCATGATTTCCAAAAATCGTTAGATATATTTTTCGACTACAGATCAGCTGTCAATTCTATTCAACATTATTTCAGGGATGATATTCCAGTTATAGATTTCAATAGCATTCCAAAAAACATTTTGAATGTAAAGTTTGATTGTGACCTTACGAATATTAATACTGCCACAAAGGTTCCAGGCAAATCTAACCTTCATGATGCATTGTTTTAGAATATGAAAAAATTAAACGCAAGTGATTTGAAGGCGAAATTTATTAAAGAACTCGTGAAGGAGGGTAATTTTACTTATGATTATGGCAATCCCTTTTTAATTACACAAGGGATTAATCAATTTCATGTGTTTATAAAAAACCTGTCGCCGGCTTATTTTAAAAATTTACCGGATATTACTCGTGTCCAATTGCCTTTTAGCACCCACTTTTCAAAAATATTGAATGGTAATATACCATTTTTAATTCTTGGGTATGATGCAGATTCGGATATCGTAGTTTCTTGGAATCCATCAAGGATAAAGGACCGTCTTAATGCAAAAAGCAATGTGTCCCTATATTCGAGAACTTCACTTCAAAGGAGTGTTTCGCCGGGCGAATTTAAATTGGGTATCTTATCTAACGGCGAGCGCATTATCTTATTTAAACTTGTCCACCTGCCAGTCTTTTTTAACAATGTATTTAAGTTTTTTGATCCTGGAATAAAAACTGCATCGATTTCCATCGATGATTTGGCCGTCCGTCCTACGTTGAAAGAACGGTATATTTCTTGGCTTAACGTAAAATATGCTGAGAAAACGGTTAAGGGTTATACTTATGGTCTAAATAAGGTTTGTAAAGATTTAAAGCAAGTTAATGCTCTAAAGGAAAATAGTTTATTTGATGTTGAGAATGTTTCAATTTTACAACAACTTTATAATAAATGGTACTCCATCAGGGAGTTTAGAGAATATGATATGTATAATGGGAAATACATGTACTCTAATGCATTTAAAAGATTAATAGATTTTATATCATTGGAAAGTTCCAACAAGAATATTGCGGTACAGCAAAATAATTTAGCTTCGGAGCCATTAACAAATGATGAAATGGAAGGGGGCATAGATGATAGTCTTCTAAAAATAATCATTCCATTATTAAATGAAAACAAAGTATTACAGGCTGTAGCAATCACTTCTGAATTCTATGCAACCACCCGTCCAAATTTCAAATTTAATCATTGGTACAAAATTGTTAGTAGCATTTATAAACGCATGAAACATTGATTTTCTTTTAAAACCATATTAATCTTTCCTACTATTTATTGAATTCAATTTCTCTTTTAAAATTAAGTTTGAATAATTGAATTAAAAAAATCATAATAATAGCCTCACAAATTGGCTGAAATTCTCTAATAAAAGCGCGGAAGATGACCGCTACCCCACCAACTCCACCTCGCCAAACCAAGCCCCGGCCATTTCTGCGCTCAGCTCTTCGGCGGTGTAGCGGTAGCGGGCAATGAATTCGATTTTTTGGTTGATGTCGAAGAAGTAAAAGGCGGAGTGGCGCTTGTATAAAAGCCAGGTGGAGCTTAGGCAGCCTCTGCGTTTTGTGATTTGAAGGCCAGAGGGTTGGGCCTGCTCAAGTTTTTCAATGATTTGGACGATGTTCATGGCCCGGCGGTTTGATTTTTAAGTGTTGGGGCGGGTTTGGTGCTTCGGTCAAGCTTTTTTAATCAAAGCTTGGCCAGCAAGCCCAATTCCCCTTTTCAATCTGTTTAAAGGTAGTAAAATGAACCAAAAAAAACAGCATGGCTGCCGGTTTTTGTTGAAAGGATGCGCCCCAATGCTGAGGTTTTGTTTACTTTCAACGCAAATAACTGTTATGAAAAACCGCGCCTTTTTGCTCCTTGCCTTGCTTTGTTTTTCGATGCCGATGCTGGCTCAAGGAACCTTGCAGTTTAATCAGGTGCTTTTTTTGGAATCTTCGGCGGCCAACACCGTTTTGTTGGGTACAGTGCCGGCAGGCAAGGTTTGGAAAATTGAACATGTGGGCGGGGTTCCCATGTCTTGCTATTGCAATTTCTCATTTAACAACGGTCAAAATACCGCCTT
>CAMDHZ010000059.1 GCA_945898275.1 Chitinophaga pinensis
CCCCCCCCCCCCCGCCTCTAACGGGGGAAATCAACCACAACGAACTAAGTATAACCGGTTTTCATTAGGACTTAAAGTAACTCATTTGTACGACTTGAAATTTACTTCTTTTGATTTACTCACAACCGGTGCTTTGGCCAATGACCCAAAAGGGTTGAACGGTTCAAAAACTAGATTTGATTTGGCAGGTGGATTAGAAGCTAACTACTTTTTTAGTCCATTATTTAGCATGGATTTAGGCTATGAGAAAGGTAGCATGACAGGCGCAAATGAAAGAGAATACTATGAGTCGCAAGTGGATTTCTTAACCCTTGGAGCGAATATATCTCTTAAGCGAGCCATTAGAACAGAAGACTATAAATTTGTTCCATTTGCTAGGCTTAGTTTAGCAAGAGCAAGTTACGATGCCGAAAGAAGATTTATATCTGATGATGTTGTTTTCAATACCACAAATGGAACTGCCATTCAATATGGGTTTGGTTTAGGTTGTAGGTATTATTTTAACCATAAGTGGAGCGCATTTGCCATGTCCGAATTTGTGACTTCAACTACCGACGCTTGGGATGGCTATGATTATGGTTCTGGCAGAGACCAAATGTTAAAATCTTCAGTAGGATTGAAATTTGCTTTTGGTAGAAATAAGCATATCGACCAAACCCTAGCTTGGCAAGATAATCGAGTAGATCAAATCCAATCCAAAATAGATGCACAAGTAAATGATGCAGTTAAAACTATCAATGATTCAGTGAATAAAACTCTTTCAACATACATGAATCGTTCAGAAGTTAAGGACACTGATGAAGATGGTATCGTAGATAAATTTGATAAGTGTCCAAATGTGGCAGGTTTATTTTCAAACAATGGTTGCCCACCTGTTGAAGTGCAGGTAAAAGAAGAAAAGAAAGAAGCAGCAGCTGTTGCGGCCATTGAGAAAGTGAGTGAAAGAAAGGACGATGCAGCAGCAGTTTCACCATCACCAGTAAATGCTAATGGTAATTCTGGCGCTTCAAAATCTCTGAATGAGGATGAAAAGTACCGCATGAAAAACGAAATAATGGTGGAGATGTATGCCATTAGGTTTGGCTTTAACTCTTATCAACTGAATGCAGAAGCCTATGAGCACCTGAACACAGTAGCTGTTATTTTGAGAAATAATGCTGGGTATGGTATCAAATTAATTGGATACACCGATGATTTAGGTTCTGTAGAATATAACAAGCAACTCGCAGAACAAAGAGCAAATGCTGTAGCAGAATACTTATACAGCAGAGGCATCAACAAAAACAGAATTAAGATTGAAGCCAATGGCAAAGCAAATCCATTGGATGATAACACCACTAAAATTGGTCAAGCCAATAATAGGCGAGTGGAGCTGAGGTTAAATTAATCCCTAAGCTATAAACAAAAAAGTCCTGAGAATTTCTCAGGACTTTTTTGTTACAAGCTAATAAGTATTTGCTTAATCTTTGCTCCCCTTTTCCCCAGTAAACTGATCGTGCGGAAACTTAAACAATACATTAAAAGAAGTGAGCGAGCCATAAATCCTTGTGATGTATTGTTGCATGTTCACTTTGTCCTCGTCTGTTAGTTTTTCATGAGCATTGATGCGTTGCTCCAAAACCCTGAGTCTATCTCTTAACATCACAATCTTATGAAAAAATGTGTCAATAGGCATTTCTTTGCCACTCATATTTGTGTCGCCTGGTTGTAATATCAGTTTTCCATTTGTCCATTTTGCACCCAAACTCACATGCTCTGGCACCTCTGTCCAACGTCTCAAAATGCCAATCAAGGTTTTTTCCATTTCCCAACTGCTCACCAAATCCTCTGGCGCATCCACAGCTTCTATGATTTCCATTTGATGGTCAAAACGCGAAACATCTTTTTTCCCTTCTTCTATAAATGTAATTTGATAGTGCGCGCTTTTGAGGTTTACAATTACCCCTAATCCATAAACAGGATGTTTTACCCTGCTGCCAATGCCTAAATTATCTGCTGTTGTCATTGCTAAAAAATTTTTGTGGCGACAAAATAATATATATTGGTTGTAATTGTAAGCGCCTTACGATTTATTTGTTTAAAATTTAGTAATCATGATATTGTCAGACAAAAGGATTTTGGAAGAAATTGAAGCCGGTAATATTTTAATTGAGCCCTTTAACCGAGAGAATCTTGGCACAAATAGCTATGATGTACACTTAGGAAGATACCTGGCCAATTACACCAACCGAGTGTTAGACGCCAGAGAACATAACAAAATCGAAACGTTTGAAATTCCTTTGGATGGTTTTGTCTTACAACCCAACACACTATATTTAGGTGTTACAGCAGAATATACAGAAACGCATAAACATGTTCCATTTCTTGAAGGAAAAAGTAGCACAGGCCGCTTGGGAATTGATATTCATGCCACAGCTGGAAAAGGCGATGTGGGCTTTTGCAATACATGGACCTTAGAAATTTCTTGTGCCCAACCTGTTCGTATTTATGCTGGAATGCCTATCGGTCAGCTTATTTATTTTGCTGTAGAAGGTGAAATTGACATTTTATATAACAGCAAAAAGAACGCTAAATACAATGCGCGCTCCGTTAAGCCTGTCGAAAGTATGATGTGGAAGAATAAATTTTAAATATGAAATAAATAAAAGAATTTGTTATCCTTTTATTGTTACTCCCTGTCTTAGGTTTGGGTCAAACCAAATACACCATAAGTGGCTTTATAAAATAGAAAAGCGCGTTGCCTACTTAATTGAGAAAGCAACGCGCTAACTATAATTTCTCTGAATTACTTCACTTCTTCAAACTCAACATCCTGAACATTGTTGGCATTATTGCCGCCAGCATCAGGTCCTGCTTGGTCTGCACCTGGTTGAGGGCCTCCAGCTTGTTGTTGTGCATTGTAAATATCCTGAGAAGCTTCTTGCCAAGCAGCATTTAAAGTTTCCATAGCAGTTTCTATTCCAGCAAGGTTTTTCTCTCCATGTGCTTTCCTTAAATCTGCTAAAGCAGTTTCAATTTTCTCCTTTTTGTCTGCTGGAATTTTATCGCCGTACTCCTTAATTTGTTTTTCTGTTTGGAAAATCAAACTATCAGCTTGGTTTACTTTCTCAACTTCTTCTTTTGCTTTTCTATCAGATTCAGCATTGGCTTCTGCTTCACGCTTCATTTTCTCAATTTCAGCATCACTCAAACCAGAACTTGCTTCAATTCTAATCTTTTGTTCTTTGCCAGTTCCTTTGTCTTTGGCGCTTACATGTAAAATACCATTTGCATCAATGTCAAAAGTCACTTCAATTTGAGGAACACCACGCGGCGCTGGTGGAATATCACTTAAGTGGAAACGTCCGATTGACCTATTTTGAGTAGCCATTGGACGCTCACCTTGTAATACATGAATTTCTACTGTTGGTTGATTGTCTGCCGCAGTACTAAATACTTCACTACGTTTGGTTGGAATTGTTGTGTTAGCTTCAATCAAACGAGTCATTACACCGCCCATGGTTTCAATACCTAAGCTTAATGGAGTAACATCTAATAACAATACATCTTTAACTTCTCCAGTTAATACACCACCTTGAATAGCAGCTCCAATAGCAACTACCTCATCAGGGTTAACGCCTTTTGATGGCGATTTTCCAAAGAAATCTTCAACCGCTTTTTGAATGGCTGGAATACGAGTTGAACCACCTACTAAAATAATCTCATCAATATCACTTGTGTTCAAACCTGCATTCTTTAGAGCAGAACGACAAGGCTCAATCGTACGTTTGATAAGGCTATCAACCAATTGTTCAAATTTTGCTTTGGTAAGAGTTTTTACCAAATGTTTCGGTCCACTAGCGGTAGCTGTCACATAAGGTAAGTTGATTTCTGTTTGAGAAGAGCTTGAAAGTTCAATTTTTGCCTTTTCAGCAGCTTCTTTCAAACGTTGCAAAGCCATTGGATCTTTGCGCAAGTCTAAACCTTCCTCTGCGCTAAACTCTTCTGCCATCCAATTGATAATCGCATTGTCAAAATCGTCTCCACCAAGGTGGGTATCTCCATCAGTAGATTTAACCTCAAAAACACCATCACCCAATTCAAGAACAGAAACGTCATGTGTACCACCACCGCAGTCAAACACAACTATTTTCATATCCTTGCCCTTTTTGTCCATGCCATAAGCAAGGGCCGCTGCTGTTGGTTCATTGATGATACGCTTTACGGTTAAACCTGCAATTTCGCCAGCTTCTTTGGTGGCTTGACGTTGTGCATCGTTAAAGTATGCAGGAACTGTAATAACTGCTTCACGCACTTCTGTGCCTAAATAATCTTCCGCAGTTTTCTTCATTTTCTGAAGCACCATTGCCGAAATCTCTTGTGGTGTATATAATCTTCCATCAATATCAACCCTAGGTGTGTTGTTATCACCTTTAACTACTTTGTATGGAACCCTAGTAGTTTCATCACTTACTTCGCTGTAAGTGTGGCCCATAAAGCGTTTGATAGAATAAATGGTATTAATTGGATTAGTTACTGCCTGACGTTTAGCCGGGTCACCAATTTTACGTTCACCATCTTTTAAAAATGCTACAATTGAAGGAGTTGTTCTTCTTCCTTCACTGTTAGCGATAACTACTGGCTCATTGCCTTCCATTACAGAAACACATGAGTTGGTAGTTCCGAGGTCAATTCCTATTATTTTGCTCATAACTTAGATATTCTTTGCCTCAACTCAGCAATGAAAGTGCCAATCCACGGTTATGTCAGGTTTTGTAAATTGTGTCAGTTATTTCGGTTTGAACCGATTCAAATGCTGACAAGAACACAGAAAAAATGTCACCTAAGGCTTGAAACCCTCTAGGTTATTGTTCAGGAAGTTGATGGTATTGAGGTCGTTTTGTAAAACTATGCTAGTGTAGTTTCTACTTGTAAAAATACCTAAACCATTGGTAATGTTAGAATAGGTTGGGTTCTTTTGAACAATGCTAATATTTGGGGAACTCAAACTATTCAAAACCTGAAACTCGCTTGAACCACCATAAGTTATAAATTCAAAGTTCATTGATTTTCTATATTTACCTGAAATGGGTTGAAACTGAGATTTTAGAAATTCATAATAGGATTTGCTTGAAATGAGTTCATCATATTGGCCGCTAGGTTTAACTTTTTTATTGATTTTTAAACTGTAGTCCAAAAATTTATCTTCAAATAAGGTGGTAGTATCTGTAGTTTGGTATTCACGGTAATGAAAGCGAATTTTAAGATCATATAAGTAAGAGTTAACTCCAGTTGTATACCGCATCAAGGTGTTATGGTTATTGATTTCTGGTCTGATTACTACTTTTCTATTTTCAATTTGAGGATCCTTCACTAAGCGAGTAACACTGCCAAAACGAATATTTCCTTTAGGATAAAAGATATCAAGCGCGTATTCTTCATTAACTGCGTTTGTTTTTGGGATATTTGTTGCGTATAAAGTGTTCCTTCCTGAAGAGAAAAATCCGCTATCTTTAGAGATTGAGTCTACACGATAACAAGGGTAAACAATTCCGGTTGATCTATTGGTTAAGGTAACCACCAAACTGTCAAAGTAGAGAGAGTCTGCAATTTGAGCTCCTTCTGCTGTAGTTTGGTCGGCCGCATTTTGATACATTTTCTGTATTCTTAAATATTGCACTGGTTCGTTTTGATCCAAAAAGGCATAAACAATAGCAATGTCTTTATAGGGTGCATTAATTTCTATCTCATTTTTACAAGATAACAAAAAGCTAAATCCAGCAATTATTAGAAGAAGGCGTAATTTCATCGGCGTGCAAAATACAAATTTTTAAAGAGCAACTATATATTATTAGTCACTAAAATTGTCAAATTGGTTCAATCCACTACTTTTGAAACTTAATTTTTTGTTATGAGCGTTCATAAAGAGGTAAAAAAAGTAACCACTCATACTCTTATTGAGATGAAAATGAGGGGAGAGAAGATTAGCATGCTAACTGCATATGATTATAGTATGGCTAAAATATTTGATGCTGCTAAGATTGATGTTTTGTTAGTAGGTGATTCTGCTTCTAATGTTATGCATGGTCATGAAACTACCTTGCCTATTACCCTAGATGAGATGATTTCTCATGCCTCATCAGTAATTAGAGCCATTGATAGGGCCTTGGTTGTGGTTGATTTACCTTTTGGTTCTTACCAAGGAAATTCAAAAGAGGCCTTAAATTCTTCTATTAGAATAATGAAGGAAGCAGAGGCTCATGCCGTAAAATTAGAAGGGGGCAGGGAAGTGGTTGACTCGGTTAGCAGAATTTTGTCGGCCGGAATTCCTGTGATGGGGCATTTAGGGCTAACCCCACAATCAATTTATAAATTTGGAACCTATGAGGTTCGCGCCAAAGAAGAGGCCGAAGCCGATAAACTATTGGAAGATGCCAGACTTTTAGAAGAAGCTGGTTGCTTTGCCTTAGTTTTAGAAAAAATCCCTTCAAAATTGGCCAAACAAGTAGCAGAAATGCTAAAGATTCCAGTAATTGGAATTGGAGCTGGACCAGAAGTTGATGGTCAGGTTTTGGTTAGCCATGATATGTTAGGGATTAATAAAGACTTTTCACCCAAGTTTTTAAGACGCTATCTGAATTTATACGATGTAATAAAAGTGGCCGTAGAACAATATGTTGCAGATGTAAAGGCAGTTGACTTTCCAAACGAAAAGGAGCAATATTAGTTTTGAACCCAGTTTTTGAAGACAATCACCTATTAGTGGTGATAAAAAAGTCGGGTCAAACCGTACAACCAGAGCCTGGCAAACCGCTTTCACTTGAGGAAGAAGCCAAAGCCTATATCAAGGAAAAGTATCAAAAGCCTGGAGCTGTTTTTTTGGGAGTGGTTCACCGCTTGGATATGCCAGTGGCTGGATTGGTGGTGTTTGCTAAAACTAGCAAGGCATTAACTCGCATGAACGAGATATTTCAGAAAAGGGAAGTTTCAAAAACCTACCAAGCTTGGGTGGAAGGTAAACCCCTTGAACAAAATGGCTTGTTAATGCATTGGCTAAAAAGAGACGAAAAGAAAAACTTCACCAAAGCCTTTTCTAGTTTTGTAAAAGATAGTTTAGAAGCCAAATTAAAATATCAGGTATTGAAGTCGGAGGGGATTTTTACCTTGCTTGAAATAGATTTATTAACGGGAAGAAAACATCAGATAAGAGCGCAATTGAGTGCCATGGGCAATCCCATTGTTGGAGATGCCAAATATGGAGCAAAAACTGTTTTAGCAGATGGTTCTATCTTTCTCCAATCTACAAAACTTCAATTTGAACATCCAGTTTCTAAAGATTTTCTTAATTTGATTATAGGCGAATTAAAGTTAAATAAATCTTTGATTAAAACAAGGAAATGAGCTTGATGTTTTTATAATATTGAATTCGAAATCAATTATGAAAACTCCAACCACTCAAAAGGGCATTCAAAACAATGCTCAAAAAAATCTCGTGCCTATTACTATTGCTCTTGTTTTACTTTGTTTTATTTTAGGATTTGCAGTAGCTTATTTTTGGTTTAAACCAAAACCTGCAAAAAAGCTTGAAGCAGCTAATGACCAATCGAAATACTCAATGTTAAATCCATTAATTGATGATTTTGAAGCAAATCATTTAAAAATGACTGAACTTAAATCCTTTAGAGGTAAAATCGAAGATTATATCAAAAAGGAAACGGCCATCAGTCAAGATCTTCATGTATCATATTATTTCCGTGATTTAAATAATGGCCTTTGGACGGGTGT
>CAMDHZ010000060.1 GCA_945898275.1 Chitinophaga pinensis
CTTCTTACTACACGAAGGCAACAACAGCCGTTTACAATGATTTTTTAAACATTACAGTATAAGCCCTTGAATTTATTAAGTAAACGATTTATATTTAGCACCCTTTACACCGTGTAGCGGCAATTATAGAAGTAGATAGCATATGGCGACAGATAAGAATGTGCAAGAAGAACCCCTGGAAAAACAACTTTGGAAAACCGCCGACAAACTGCGAAAAAACATTGATGCTGCCGAGTATAAGCACGTGGTGCTGGGGCTAATTTTTTTGAAGTACATATCAGATGCATTTGAGGAGCTGTACGATAAGTTGGTAGCTGGCGAAGGCGAGTACAACGGTGCCGACCCTGAAGACAAAGACGAGTACCAAGCCGAAAATGTGTTTTTTGTGCCGCCAAGTGCTCGTTGGAAATTTTTGCAAAGCCACGCTAAGCAGCCCACCATTGGCAAAACCGTTGACGACTCCATGGATGCCATTGAGCGCGAGAATGCATCATTAAAGGGCGTATTGCCCAAAGTATACGCCCGCCAAAACCTTGACCCTACCAGCCTGGGCGAACTGATAGACATGATAAGCAACATTGCCCTGGGCGATGCCAAAGCCCGCAGTGCCGATGTGCTGGGCCATGTGTTTGAGTACTTTTTGGGTGAGTTTGCACTGGCCGAAGGCAAAAAGGGTGGGCAGTTTTACACCCCACGCAGCGTAGTAGAGCTACTGGTAGAAATGCTAGAGCCATACAAAATCGGCGTTTTTCAATGAACGCTAAGCATACTATCAATATAAAAAAATAAATAAAATGGCTTTTAACGAAAATAGTAGAGTAAAAATTCCAACCATACTGCACCTGGTGCGGTTAGGTTTTGAGTACCTATCGTTGAGGGGCCAAACATGGGATGAAACAACAAATATTTTCACTGAAATTTTCAGTAGAAGCATCAAACGTTTAAATCCTGAATTTACCGATGGAGATGTCAAGCGCTTATACGATGAAGTTTCACTTGCTTTAGAAAATGAGGATTTAGGTAAAGCCTTTTACGAAAAGTTAATTGCAGTATCAGGAACAAGAATTATTGACTTTGAGAACTTCAACAACAATACATTTAATGTTGTCACAGAGCTTACTTACAAAAAAGATGATGATGAGTTTCGCCCTGACATCATTCTTTTAATCAACGGTATGCCATTGGCTTTTATTGAAGTAAAGAAACCTAATAACCAAGATGGTATTGTAGCTGAACACAAACGCATACAAACACGATTCGAGAACAAAAAATTTAGAAAGTTTGTAAACCTTACGCAGTTAATGGTATTCTCCAACAACATGGAGTATGACAATAACTCACCTTTACCTATTGAAGGTGCTTTTTACGCAACAGCCTCTTATCAAAAGCCGGGATTTAATTATTTCAGGGAAGAAGAAAAATTCGACCTGGCTAAAATACTTTCTGATGTGCCTGATGATACTGAAACCGCCATATTAAAAGATACCAATCTAGTAGGTATTAAACATTCGGCTGAATTTATTACCAATAAAAACCCCGACACACCCACAAATAGAATTTGCACCTCTCTATTTCAACGCGACCGCTTATCTTTTTTATTGCAATACGGATTAGCTTACGTGAAGGGAAACAATGGCCTTCAGAAGCACATTATGCGCTACCCGCAGATGTTTGCTACAAAAGCAATTGAAAAGAAAATTGAGGAGGGTATAAAAAAAGGGATCATTTGGCACACACAAGGTAGCGGTAAAACGGCCTTAGCATATTACAGCGTAAAACACCTCACCGATTATTTCCACTCAAAGGGAGTTGTACCTAAGTTTTATTTTATTGTTGACCGAATTGATTTGTTAATTCAAGCTGGAAGGGAATTTAAAAGCAGAGGTTTAGTTGTCCATAATATAAATTCAAGGGAAGAATTCTCTCGCGATATAAAATCAACGAGCGTTATACACAACAATTCAGGTAAGGCTGAGATAACTGTTGTAAACATCCAAAAATTTGAGGATGACGCAGATGTAATCAAAAACAATGATTACAACTTAAACATCCAACGGGTCTATTTCCTGGATGAGGTGCATAGAAGCTATAATCCTAAAGGTAGCTTTTTAGCTAACCTGCACGAATCTGATACCAATGCTATTAAAATTGGATTGACAGGTACTCCACTGCTGGGAACTGATTTTAACTCTAAATCTTTATTTGGAGGCTACATTCACAAATACTACTATAACTCTTCTATTGCCGATGGTTATACATTGCGTTTGATAAGAGAAGAAATAGAGACCAAATACAAGTTAAGTTTGCAGCAAGCATTAGAAGATATAAAGCTACTGAAAGGTGATGCTGAAAAAAAGATTGTTTATGCTCATCCAAGATTTGTAGAACCAATGCTTGAATACATCGTGCATGACTTTGAAAATGCGCGAATTGCCATGAATGATAATTCCATTGGCGGCATGGTGGTTTGCGATTCATCAGAGCAAGCCAAAATGATGTTTGAGATATTTGAATCGAAATATGGATTGACTCAAGAGGAAAGCTTTTTAATGGCTGCCGAACCGGCATATAGTTATGGTGATAAAAAGAAAATTGAAAGTAAAGTAAATTCCGCTGCACTGATTCTACATGATATTGGCACCAAAGATGAGCGAAAAGAAAAAGTTGACCATTTTAAAGAGGGTAAGATTGATTTTTTATTCGTGTACAATATGCTTTTAACGGGCTTTGATGCGCCACGATTAAAGAAACTGTACATTGGGCGTGTAATTAAAGCTCATAACCTATTACAAACGCTAACACGAGTAAATAGAACTTACAAAGATTTCAGATACGGCTTTGTTGTAGATTTTGCAGATATCCAAAAAGAGTTTGACAAAACTAATCGCGCTTATTTTGATGAACTGCAATCTGAACTTGGAGATGAAATGCAGCATTACTCCAATATCTTTAAAAGTGCCGAAGAAATTGCTGCGGAGATTAAGCAGATAAAAGATGTCTTGTTTAAGTATGATACAAAAAACGCAGAAGTCTTTTCGCAACAAATTACGCAGATAAGCGACCGTAAGCAGATGCTGGAAATTGTGAAGGTGTTAAACAGCTCTCGCGATTTGTATAACATCATTCGTTTATCAGGCAATTATGAAATGTTGGATAAACTAGATTTTCATAAACTCACTCAATTATCGCGTGAAGCCAATAACCGGTTAACACTTATCAATACTAAAGAAGCTTTAGAAAACAATGTTGATACCAGCAACCTTTTAAATATCGCATTAGAAGATGTGCTTTTTGCTTTTGTTAAAGTGAAAGAAGAAGAAATGGTATTGGCTGATCAACTGAAAGATATCTTGCAAAAAACCCGTGAATCTTTAGGTGGCAATTTTGACCCGAAAGACCCTATGTTTGTCTCTCTTAAAGAAGAATTGGAACGCTTGTTTAAAAAGAAAAACCTAAACGAAGTAACCAAGGAAGAAATGGAACGCAACATTAAAGAGCTTCAAGCTATTTACAATGCTTCTAAAGAGTTGGAAAGAAAAAATCAACTGCTTAAAGCCAAATACGATAACGATGCCAAATATGCACGCTTGCATAAACGATTAATGGAAAAGGACCCATTGACCAATAGCGAGAGCAAATTATTTGAAGCTTTACAGAGTTTAAAAAAGGAGGTGGATACCCAGATTTTACAAAACTCTAAAATGATGGAAAATGAAAGCTATGTTGAGCGTATGATGGTAAAAATGGTTATTGAGCAATTAAAAAACAAACACCATTTGCCGTTAAATGCTGAACAAGCAAAAGTGATTAATGGACTTATGGTGAAAGAATACATGAATGAATTTTATGGCAGAGTTGCTTAGAGTTGTAAGCAAATGATACTACAAAAATTTGCCGTAGTTAAATAAAGTACATGAAAACGGGAGAAATAATAATTTATCAAAATACTGAAGGCAACATTAAAATAGATGTTAGGCTGGAAGCGGAAACCGTTTGGCTTTCACAGGCTCAAATTGCTTTGCTTTTTGGCAAAGGAAGAACCACCGTTACCGAGCATATCGCAAATATTTTTAAAGAAGGAGAATTAGACGAAAAAGAGGTATGTCGGGATTTCCGACTAACCACTTCGCACGGTGCAATTGAAGGAAAAACGCAAGAAAACAGCGTAAAACATTACAACCTTGATGTTATCATATCGGTTGGTTATCGTGTAAAATCATTACAAGGAACCCAGTTCCGTATATGGGCCACACAACGATTGAAAGAATACATCATCAAGGGTTTTGCATTAAATGATGATCGTTTTAAATCGGGTAATTCAATGAACTATTTCAACGAATTGCAGGAACGCATCAGGGAAATACGCCTGTCGGAAAGGTTCTTCTATCAAAAAATAAAGGATATATACACTACCAGTATTGACTATGAGCCAAAAGACGAAAAAACGATTGAGTTTTTTAAGGTGGTACAAAACAAACTATTGTGGGCTATAAGCGAACAAACGGCAGCCGAATTAGTGTACCGAAGAGCCGACGCTAGTTTACCTTTGTTGGGAATGCAATCTTTCGACAAGAAAAACGCTGTTGCTATCAAGAAATCGGATGTTAGCATCGCTAAAAATTATTTGAACGAAGATGAAATAAAACTGCTAGGTTTATTGGTGGAGCAATACTTAGCATTTGCCGAAACCATGGCACAACAGCGAACACCCATGTACATGGCAGATTGGGTTCAACGATTGGATAGCATTTTACAACTCAACGGAAGAGAGCTGCTCACCCACGCTGGAAAAATTAGCCACGAAAAAGCTTTAGAAAAATCAATCGTAGAATTTGAAAAATATAAAGCGGTTCAAAAAACAATTGAAAAATCGGAAAGCCTTAAAGAGCTTGAAAATGACATTAAAAAAATTAAAAAATAAATGACTACAACTGCAACATTTGAAAGGCAAACCAAAGCACTTATTGACGATTTAAAAAGTGTATGTGCCAATTATGGTTTGGGCAATGATGGCAACGAGTTTAAAATTATAACCCAGGTATTCCTGTACAAATTTTTGAACGACAAGTTTGTACATGAAATAAAACGTCTGGAACCCCAACTAGCTAAAGCCGAAAATTGGGAAGTAGAATTGAAAAAGTACTCGGCAAACGATTATGAAATGCTCATGATGCAGCTGAGCGAAAGTACGGCTCATCTTAACCCCAAGCAATTTATATCCAGTTTATTTGAACGCCAAAACGAAGCTAATTTTGCTGAGATATTTGACAATACCTTGTTGGAAATTGCCAAAGAAAACAGCGATATATTTTCGGTAGTTACTGAAGGGGGCGAAAAAATTGTGTTATTCGAGAACATCAGTAAATACGTTACCGATAAGCGCGACGATTTTTGCAAAGCAATCATTAATAAGCTGGTTAATTTCAGTTTCGAAAATATCTTTCACGAAAAATTCGACTTTTACGCAACCATATTTGAGTATTTAATTAGCGATTACAATACCAATAGTGGGGGTAAATATGCAGAGTATTTCACGCCTCATGCCGTTGCAAAGATTATGGCACAATGCCTGGTAAACCAAGTTGAAAAAGACGTAACCTGTTACGACCCTTCTGCTGGTTCGGGTACTTTGTTAATGAACCTGGCGCATGCTATTGGCGAAGACAAGTGTACCATTTATTCGCAAGACATCTCGCAGAAATCATCTAACCTGTTGCGATTGAACTTAATCTTGAACGATTTGGTACACTCCATACCAAACATTGTAAAGGGCAATACCATTTTAGAGCCTTACCACAAAGATGCCAATGGCAAGTTGAAGCAGTTTGATTTTATTGTTTCTAACCCACCGTTTAAATTAGACTTTAGCGATTATGTTGCCGATTTGGATACCAAAGAAAACCACGACCGGTTTTTTGCTGGCTTACCCAATGTGCCCAAAGCTAAAAAAGAGGGCATGGCCATTTATCCGTTGTTTATACAGCATATCATGTATTCTCTCTCAGCTAAAGGCAAAGCAGCCATTGTAGTACCGACAGGGTTTATTACCGCTCAAAGTGGCATTGAACGCAAAATACGGGAGCGCTTGGTTGAACAAAAAATGCTGCGCGGTGTGATAAGTATGCCCAGTAATATTTTTGCCACTACGGGTACCAACGTGAGTATTGTGTTTATTGACAACGCCAACAAAAAGGGCGACATCGTATTGATGGATGCCTCTAAATTAGGCACAACCGTAAAAGAAGGTAAAAACCAAAAAACTTTACTCTCTCCTAAAGAAGAACAAAAAATCATCAACACCTTTAACAAGCACGAAGCTATTGAAGATTTTACGGTGGTGGTTAGCTACGAGCAAATAAAAGAAAAGAATTACAGCTTTAGTGCAGGGCAATATTTTGAAGTAAAAATTGAATACACCGATATTACCCCTGCGGAGTTTGAAACCAAGATGAATGTGTTCAAATCCAATTTGGACAGTCTTTTCGCAGAATCAAAAACCTTGGAAAATGAAATTCAGAAACAATTAAATGGATTGAAGTATGAATAATTGGGAAAAAAATAAAATCGAAGATGTTTGCGATTTCATAGGTGGTAGTCAACCACCTAAATCTACTTTTATTAACATCCCTAAAGTAGGTTATACTAGGC
Organism: Chitinophaga pinensis; assembly: GCA_945898275.1. Classification (GTDB taxonomy): domain Bacteria; phylum Bacteroidota; class Bacteroidia; order UKL13-3; family UKL13-3; genus B1. Next base: position 6,649 of record CAMDHZ010000060.1, read on the forward strand.
TTGTGCAAACTAGAGATTTCAAAACCGATAAATTTCCAACATACATAAAAACTAATTCTACTACTAAATTTTTCTGCAAAGAAGATATTATCATCGGCAGATATGGGCCACCAATTTTTCAGATTTTTCGAGGGGTACTCGAAGGAGCTTATAATGTCGCTTTAATGAAAGCGGCACCAAAAGAGAATATAACGACTGCGTTTTTATACTATTTTCTTATTCAAAAAGAAGTTTTTGAATACGTAGATAAACTTTCTGCTAGGACAGGAGGTCAAACTGGAGTTGATTTAGCTTCACTTTATAAGTACCCAATTAGATTACCCGACATAACAACCCAACAAAAAATCGCCTCAGTACTTACAGTTTTAGATTCCAAAATCGAACTTAACAACCGCATCAATACTGAGTTAGAAGCGATGGCAAAAACGCTTTACGATTATTGGTTTGTGCAGTTTGATTTTCCTGATGTAAACGGCAAGCCCTACAAAACCAGTGGTGGAAAAATGGTTTGGAATGAGGAGTTGAAAAGAGAGATTCCTGAGGGTTGGGAAATATTAGATTTAGAAAAAGTTGAGAATAATATTGTGACTGGAAAAACACCTTCAACCACAAATTCAAATTTCTATAATGGGAATATACCATTTATTACTATTGGTGATGTTAGAGGAAATATGCACATCGTTTCAACTGTACAAAAATTGACTAAAGATGGAGCAAATCAACAAACTAATAAATTCATCCCAAAAGGTGCTATTTGT
>CAMDHZ010000061.1 GCA_945898275.1 Chitinophaga pinensis
AGATGTGCATTTGGCACAAGCTATCAATTATTTAGAGGCTTATGATTTGGAGATCGGATTGCTAATCAACTTTGGGTCTAAAAGTTTGGAGTTTAAGCGAGTTCAGAATAAAAAGTTCAAACAAGCCAATCAGGCTAATCCAGAAATCAGGAAAAATCAAAGTTCAGACAAATGATAAGCCTATTTGTTAGCATTCGGCACTTGGTTTCATGTTCTACAAAATTGAAAATATATTGCTTTTCCTTTAGAAAATGAGAAAGTATCACCCCGATTACAAAGGCCACAACGAATACATCACCGACAAATCCGGCCGCCCGTATCCGTATTTCCATTACAGCGCATTTGGCGAAAGCTTGATAGAGAAGAACACGAATTACGGACAGTTTTCATCGCCCTACCGCTTTAACGGCAAGGAGCTCGACCCCGAAACCGGGAACTACTACTATGGGGCGAGGTATTACAATCCGGTGTGGGGGATATAGTTGGGGGTGGATCCGTTGGCGAGTAAAGCCCTCGGCTGGACACCCTACCGTTTTTGCTTTGATAATCCTGTTAACTTAGTTGACCCCACAGGATTGTTTGAGGGAGAGTTTGAATTAATAGATGGTAAGTGGGAAAAAGTATCCACTAAAGGTGATGATATTGGTGTGGATTTTTATCATACTGACATTTTGAATAAAGATGGTAAACAAATAACCTTAGTGACGGATAGGGAGGGAAATTGGAATACCATATCAGGAGGAAGGAGAGCTTTAGCTGGAGATCAACGTTGCGATGATGTTAACTGGTTAACAATATTTGAGGAGTGGGAAATGGGAACGGGTTCTGCAGAAAGTTATTTTGAAGGTGATCATCAGACAATTGAAGGCTTCAAAGATCACTATTTGATTAATGAAGCTTATGAAGCATTCAAAGAATCAGGTGCCTTCAAGGCTGGTATGGAATCCGGTTTTGGATTCATGGATATTTTTAAAACTGGAGATGGGATCGATAAAGCACAGGTTCAAATGATGGGGAATTATAATATTAGCTTCTACAAACTTGGAGATAAAACATTGACAATTGTCAATGACTCTAAATCGAGGTCCTCCTTTTATTATCACTTATTTTTTATACAGAACTATGAAAGAGGAGTGCATCCTGGTAACCAGCAATCCACTACCCGTCAAAATTATTTATTCTTTAAGTAATCAGTAATGAGAGTAATTATAAAGGTAGGAAAAGTGGCATTGTTAGTTTTACTTGTCTATTTATTTAGAAATGTTTTACCAGGGTGGACGGTCTATGGAAAGTATGTGAATACCAATTATGAGAACAGTTCTGTGGCAGAAATACCAAGCAGACAGGATACATTAGTGTTGTTTAGTGATATGACCTTTTCAAGTTCATACTATGGAAAAGGAATCTACGATTTAAAATATGATTTAGGTGGCACCAAAATCACATGGGTTTATGATAATAAACGTGCCATTCATATTTCACAAGTTAGACGAAGTTGGTTAGGGAATATTCGGATTGACTTGGTAAGTGAAATTAACCAATATTATTCGAAATATGATTAACACAGAGAGCGGGAGAATGCTCCGCCATCGCTGTCTTTGTTTGGACATTACCACCGACCCTAACTTCTGGGATGGCTTGCAAAGTTTGATTCCTTACCAAGACTATTTCCTTGAAAGCCAGTATAACGACCTCTCAGAAGGCTGCGAAGCCCAAACACCAAACCCACCCAACCTTCCAAACCTACCAAACCCACCCAACTCCCCCGCCCCTGAGTGCCGCTGTGCCAACAGTCCGTTCTACGCCTGGCAGATCCACGGAATAGAATGCACGGAGTACCGCTTGCTGTATTGGTACCATCCAGATTATCTGGGGCATAACGAGTTTATCACCGACAACAGCGGACTGCCGTACCAGTATTTCCATTACTCAGCGTTCGGAGAGACCTTGGTAGAAGACAATGCCCACTACGGACAGTTTTCATCGCCTTACTGATTTAATGCGAAGGAGCTGGATGGTGAGACTGGTAACTATTATTACGGAGCGCGCTATTACAATCCTACTTGGAGTGTGTGGCTTTCGGTGGATCCGTTGGCGGGGGAGTTTCCGAGTTTTAGCCCTTATAATTTTGTGGAGGGTAATCCGGTAATGCTTTTTGACCCAGATGGAAGAGGTGCAATTGGTCCTGGAGATCCAAATAACGAATTTGGGAACGATATTTATGTCGGACCAGATGTTGACGTAGTGAGACCAGCACCTCTTGGCCCAGTTGAGGGGCCTCAAACGGCAATGCCATTTATCGGGCCACAAGAGGCTCCTCTAAATAATGATGGAAGCGATTTTAGTGGAAATAGTAATCCTCAGGATAAGACTCAAGATGCTCAAAGTGGGGGAGTTGGCTTTTTGGACTATGCTGGTGGACTTTATGAAGTCATTGAAACAATAGGAGATAGTAAGTTAAATTCTGGTAATTATAAACAGCTTAATGGAAAAACAGGAAACTTTAATGACCGACCTCATAAGCAGTTATCAGAATGGGCGAAAACGAATAAAGCGTATGCACAGAATTTAAGTACAGCAGGGAAATGGGGAGGGCGTGGTGTCGTGGCTGTTACTGTTGTTGAAGGAGGTGTTCAAATGTATAACGGATATCAAAAGGACGGAGGACAATTTGGTTACAACGCACAAGTAGCAACTGGAAGTACGGTTGGTTCGTTATTTGGCGGATGGGCTGGAGCTGAAGCTGGAGCTTGGAGTTTTGGTATAGCAGGCGGTTTAATTGGTGGTCCTCCAGGAGCATTTATTGGTGCTGTCATTGGTGGATTTGCAGGTGGTTGGGGTGGTGGCTACTTAGGCGGTAATGTTGGAGGTGGCGCTGTTAATTATTATCACCGTAGATAAATGATAGAAATGGAAAACTATCTAAATATTTTACATTTTTGTTTTTATAAGGCTCACTATAAATCACACTTGTTTGCTAATAAAATTAATCCTTTTAGAATATTAGCTGAGACAACTTTTATAAAAAAGAGACTTGAAAAAAAAGGCATTACGAATATTGAAAATGAAATTAACAAAGCTTTTGGAGATAAAAACTTTGGATTCAGTACGACAATAGCTGGCGGTATCTTATGGGGTGTAATAGCTATTTTCTTTTTTTCACTACTTGTAGCATTCAATGTATTCGTATATGCAACAATGCCATATATTATTGCTTGTGCCGTGCTATCTGGAGTAATATGCTACTTCTTTGTATTTAAAAATGATAAGTATATAGAGTACTTTGATAAATATGAGAAATGGTCGACTGCGGAAAAACGGAAATATAGTTGGTTTACCTTTGCTTCTATTGTTGCTATTTTTCTTCTCTTCTATTTAGGTCTTAAAACTTAAAAAACAAAAGCCAAAAAGGGGTTTTGTTTTTTACATCAAACTAATTTTAGAAGCTTTAATAAAGTGGTCAACTGTGGTTAGTAAAGTATCCCCCCGACCAAGTACATATTGCAGTTTAGGTGTTTCATTTTGATTTTCGTTTAAAATTGTAAAAAATGAGTATCCAAGAGATGATGTTTGTTGAGGTAGAGAAATGGATAAATTTCGGTTTGGCGAAGTCTCAATTTTTAGAGGGCGAAACCTTTAGTGAAGCGTATCCCCCCTACCAACCAAACCTTTAAATTTCCGGAAATAGTTTCTGCTACTTTTGCGCCACAACCCAACTAACCGGCTTAGAGCTTAATTCAGGCAGTTCGGGAACCCTTTTGGGAAAATCTTATATTTACGACTATAAAGGCAATGTTTCTCAGGTGAGCAATTCGGTGGGCAGTACTTTCGGAGCGGAATATTCGGGCATTTCCCCATACGATGGCTTGAGTATTGGCAATTACCACGATTCGTGCCACCAAGAAGAGGAAGGCTCCGGTTCGCCCTATCCCCGTAATGCCTGCGAATGTTCGAACAGCGTGTTTTATGCCGAGCAGGAATTGGGCATTGATTGTAACCTAAGCCGGATATTGTATTACTACCAGCCCGATTATTTGGGCCATAATGAATACATAACCGACATAACCGGCCGCCCGTATCAGTATTTCCATTACAGCGCATTTGGCGAAAGCTTGATAGAAAAGAACACGAATTACGGACAGTTTTCATCGCCCTATCGCTTTAACGGCAAAGAACTCGACCCCGAAACCGGGAACTACTACTATGGGGCGCGGTATTACAATCCGGTGTGGGGGGTGTGGTTGGGGGTGGATCCGTTGGCAGAGAAGTATGCCTCGTGGAGTGGGTATAATTATGTATTGGGAAATCCAGTAAGACTGATAGACCCGGATGGGAGAGAACCTATGTCTGTTGATGGCGAATATGAAATAACCCATGATAAAAACGGAAATGAGGTGAAAACCAAAGTTTCTAATTTAGGAGATGATGTTGGTATAGATTTTAATCATCATTTAGATGGGGATAGAAAAGGTCAAACCGAAATTGTAAACACAAAGAATGGGTTTACAAATTGGATTGCTGATTCACGTTTTATGAGAGGTTATACTCAAAGGGACGAGAGTACTAATTGGAAATCTGTTTATGATGAGTGGCAGTCAGGTACTGGTCCTGAAAATAGTTTGTTTTTTGGTAGAGATAACAATATGATCAAAGATATTAGAACAAGTAATCTTTATCACGGAGCAAGAAACAATTATTTAAAAGCTCAAGCTTGGGATTTTGATAATAAAATTTCAAAAAAATACATTCCAATAGATTTTGGACTTTCTGGATTGTTGCTTTCAGGAACTAATATGACTATGCAAATGATGGGCTCAGGAGGTGCGAGTTTTTATGATATTGGAAACTATCAAAGATTGGTAATGATAACAGACCAGAAGACTAAGGAGTCTTTTTATTATCATTTACCTTGGATTAATAATGTTAGTCGTTCGGGTTCTGGTACACAGCCAAGACAAAGTACTACAAATCAAACTTATATTTGGATAGATAATAACGTAGAAAAGTAACTATGAAAAATATCTTAATTTATTTAGTATTGATGCTAATGTTCTACGGGTGTGGGTATGAAAAGAAGGATTTAATAGGTACTTATATTAAAACACCTTCAGTAAACACTATTGATACACTTGTGCTGTACGGTAACAATAAATACAAGCAAACTATATATTTCAAAACAGGAGAATTTTTTGGGATAAATGAGGGCGAATGGGAAATTAAAGATGGGAAAGTTGATTTTATTGATTTGTATTTAAACTATGATTTTAACCTAAATGATTATGCAAAACCAAAAAACGGAAAGTTTGATAAAGCATCACTTATGCCAAGTCTTTTACCAATCAAAAATGGAAAAATAATTATTGATTATGACAGGAAAATTTTTTATAATAAAATAGAATGAAAAATAAAGCCATCCAATCAGGTGGCTTTTTCACTTTCCAAAACAGCATATAAAACAAAGTATAAGACATTTTCATAGTGAGCTGGGATGGATAGAAAGCTATAAAGCTGCTCGTGAGCTAGAGGCTATAAGTACTCAAAAAAATATGCCATCTTGGTTGAAAACTACACCTGAATTTAAATCAACAGTGTATCCCCCCGACCAACTACACTCTTAAATTTCCGGGAAACAGGTTCTACTATTTTTTCACCACAACCCAACTAAGCGGCTTACAGCTTAATTCTTCAACTGCGGGAACCCTTTTGGGAAAATCTTATATTTACGACTGTAAAGGCAATGTTTCTCAGGTGAGCAATTCGGTGGGCAGTACTTTAGGAGCGGAATATTCGGGCCTTACCCCATACGTTGGCTTGAATGTTAGCGATTACCACGATTCATGCCAAAAAGAAGAAGGCTCCAGTTCGCCCTATCCCCGTAATGCCTGCGAATGTTCGAACAGTGTGTTTTATGCCAAGCAGGAATTGGGCAATGATTGTAATCTAAGCCGGATATTGTACTACTACCACCCCGATTATTTGGGACATAATGAATACATAACCGACATAACCGGCCGCCCGTATCAGTATTTCCATTACAGCGCATTTGGCGAAAGCTTGATAGAGAAAAGCAGGAATTACGGTCAGTTTTCATCGCCCTACCGCTTTAACGGCAAAGAGCTCGACCCCGAAACCGGGAACTACTACTATGGGGCGAGGTATTACAATCCGGTGTGGGGGGTGTGGTTATCGGTTGACCCTTTAGCATCTAAGTTCCTGTATATATCACCTTACGCTTTTGTAGAAAATAATCCGATTAATTTAATAGACCCAGATGGTAGAGAACCTATTAAGCCATTTGCAGGTACAGTAAGCGGATTTATGACTTTTTTCAATGGATTGTCGTCAGGGATAGGATCTTCAACAGGGAGTACTGCCCATGCCGTTATGCTTAGAATGGGTTCTGTAAATTGGAGTATGAAGGGTCCAAGCCCCGCAGCTACAGCTCCATTCAATACCTCAGGTGGAAATCGATACATATACACTAAGAAGGGTGGTTGGATAGATATGTCTCATTTTATGTTCTACGCAGGTCGTGGTTATCAAGCAAAATTAGACAAGCAGCAAGCACAAAACTTAATCAAGGGAATGCGAGAAGCGGGTGTTCCATATTCCGAAATTCCTAAGAATTTGATATCCACTTCAATGAGTGACCCAGTAGGCGAAGCTGTTCAGGAAGGTTACATGCAGGAAAAGATGGATCAATACGGCCCAACCTATAGTGCATATAGTTATGAAGATTTACCAAGTGATAAGTTCGGAGCTGAATTCTCGGTAAATTATTTTGATCCAAATAGTGAATTAAGCTTTGGTGAACAGTTACAGAATTATCTGAATAATGTTTTGGGAGCAACAAATCCAGAAAACGCTCCAAACTATGAGAACTTACCAACTGAATATCCTTTAAAAGGAGAGTTGCCGAGTGTTCAAAATCGCACTACTGAACCAATGTTTATAAACGAATAGGATTATGAGAATAGTTGTTTTAAAAGGGTTGGTTTTACTTTTTTCGATAGTGATGATTGGATGCGATAATGCTGAAAAGAAGCTAATGAAAAAAGGTGATGAATTGGTGGTTAAAATAGAAAAGTACAAAGTTGAAAACGGACACTTGCCAAATAGCTTAGAATCATTAGGGATAAAAGAAACGATGGAAGGACCGCTTTTCTATGAAAAGCGTGATAGTGTAAATTACATGGTTTACTTTGGCACTTCCCTTGGAGAATCGATGATATATTATTCTGATACTAAAGAATGGGATTATCGTCTTAGGGGCATGGGAGAAGATAAATAATAAGCAGCCAGGCAAGTCCGGGCTTTTTAACGCGGTAATACTTTTGATCTTCATCTTTTGGATCAGGGCATCGAGCGTAAAAAGGA
>CAMDHZ010000062.1 GCA_945898275.1 Chitinophaga pinensis
TAAAAGGCCAACCTAAAGGTTATTTGTTTGCTTTTTCCAGCTCTTTTTGACCTTATAAGAGACCGAAACAGACATTTTAAGACCACCAACGCTGCGATCCAAAATACATACCCTCAAATAAGAAATCTGCCAAAAGCCAAATTACCACCCTTATCTGGCACTGATTTCAAAAATATTCGTTGCTTTGAAATGGGTTTTTAGACAGACTGACGTTATATGCCATTATAAAAAACCGACATAGTGCAAACAGACTTCACAAAAATATTGCTTGACTTCAAATCAATTCCACGACATAAGCGGACAAAGACGTTTATGGAAATTGCTGGCTATCCACATTACGAAAATGTATGTAGTAACATTTTGAAGTTTTATCTCGACCCATCAAACGAACACGGACTTAAAGATTTAGTTCTAAATTCTTTACTTCACATAGTGGACAAGGACTTTCAATTCGACACTGATTTTGAAGAAATAGAAATTTATAGGGAACATAAAACTATAAACGACAATCGTTTGGACTTACTTATTTTGACAGACAATTTTGCAATAGTAATAGAAAACAAAATTTTCCATCACTTACATAACGACCTGACCGATTACAACAATACCGTAAAATCTAACTGCTATAATTCAAGAAAGCCAATTTGTATTGTTCTATCACTTAATAAATTGACATCACAAGAAGACCTTGAAAAAGTAAGGACTAATAATTTTGTTAATGTAACTTATGAGCAACTATTTCAAAACATAAAACAAAGTATTGGCGGACACCTTGGCAACTCAAATATTAGTTACATAAACCACTTGACAGACTTTATAAAATCAATAGAAAATCTTACACCAAAAACGATGGAGAATAAAGCACTTTGGACATTTTTCAAAAATAACTCGCAAACAATTCAAGAGTTAACCGACAGTTTTAGTGATTACAGAAACTCACTTTATGAAAAAATTTATCAACTTAAAGACACATTGCCTCAAGAAGAATTTGCCCCAAAAGTTGATAGACAATGGATTTACAAGGAAGAAGGCTGTTGTTTGGTTCACGACTACACGATAAATTCAAAATATAAATTAGCTGTTGACACTTGCATTGACACAAACGGATGGGAAATTCAACTTTTCGGACGCAATAGCCAATCAACTGATTTTATATTTAATGTAATATGTAAAGACAACAATTTCCTTCCAAAGCCATTTGAAAATTATGAAAGAGGTGAAAGGCTTATTTACAATCGTTTTGACACAGACACGGATATTGCAATTGTAGCTAAATCTATGACCGACCTTTTGACGAGAATTGAGAACTACAAGCATAAGACAGATGAGAATAACGGCATATAACAGCACATTGGCAATAGGCGGGGTTTCGTCTCCGCTTGACAGTTTTGTGGTAGCCGAAAGTTCACAGCTCCGAATAAAGTTCTGTGCTGAAAAGCCCGCCCATCGCCAATCTGCAAACCGTTATGCCTCATTGTAAAACGACCGCTAAAAACAGCGAACAGACAAAAAATGAAATACATTAAACTAACAACATTATTATTTGGACTTCTGCTTTTTGGCTGCAACCAAGCTGACAATAAAACGACTTTAGTTACAGAAGAAAAAGCAACAACTTCAACAGACGACAAAGAGCAAATTAAAAATCTTATCAGACAGGTTCTTAATTGGTCGGACAGTAAAAATACTATTGACTTACTTCCTGTTCTTACTGACAGCAAAGACAGTGTTTACATTGGCTTTGACCTAGATAAGCACAAACAAAATCTTGACAAACTTCAACAGACAAATTTCTTTGCTACAGAATTTATTGAAAACTACAACCAAATAATTTTGACACTTGACCAAGGACTTAGAAATGGTAGTTACGACCAGTGGTTAGTTGGTGACTTGCCGACATTTATTTTCGCCAACGACCATAGCCCTTGGTGTAACTGCCAAGACAATGACGATTGGAACAAGGTTGAAGTCCGAGTTATTAAATTAACAGACAACGAAGGAGAATTAGAATGGACTTGGGAAAATTTAAGTGCAGACACGCATTCAAGTTGGAAAGAGTTTGCTTATAAATTCAGAGTAGTGAAAGAAAACGACAAATGGAAAATTGTTTACTTGACCGGTTTTGACTTTAAAGAAAGCACACGAAAAGACGGACAACTATGACGACAGAAAAAAACAACGAAGGCATAACATCACCTACCCAAAAGTGGCGGTTCAGTGGTTAAATCAAGCTTTGTGCTTCTATCAAAGTTTCTGCTTGGTTGACAGTGAAGTGCTCCGAAATCGCCACCTTCGGGTAGCTGCAAAACGTTATGCCTCACCCTAAAGACGATACGACCAACAATAAATGAACGCAAAAGAAAGATCTAAAGACAGTCTTTTACTCAATCAAATAAGATGAGAACAATGTCAAATGTACATTTATATCGAACTCAAAAATTAAAAAATAAAGGTAGTTTTGTAACTGATTTAAATTTATGCACAAACACGAGAAAATAGATATCCCAGTCATTGATTCTTTTATCAAAAAGTTTGCTGAAATGTATTTGAAACAACGTTCTCAATCGCAATTTGATATCAGCAGCATCAATGAACAGGTGTTATATAAAAATCTTGGATTTGGAACAGATGCATTAAAACAAATCATTACAAAAAATACCATTCCTATTGATAAGAAAAGAGAACAAGGGTTAGAGCCAAAAGTGCTAAATGATATATATCGAAGTGATTTGGGAGAGTTATTAATGACTTATTATTTCGAGGAAAAACTTCCTGACGGTGAGCGGTTTGTTATTCCGCTTAAAAACATCACATTCAGAGAGCGGGCAGAATTGCCGGGCAGGGGTCTTGATGCTATAGGATATAGAATAATCGGAGAATCACAAGTTGAAATTTTATTAGGCGAAGCAAAAGTATCTGCTGATAAAAAGTCTCCCCCTCCTGTTGTAGATTCTACTAACGACTCTATCTATAACACGCAAATTAATCATAAGAATGGAACTCCGATAGTTGTCCAAAGATTATCTGATTATGCCCGTAGACTAAATACTAAAGATGCTGAAATACTAGGCTTTGCAATAATCAGCATTGAACATCAATTGAGTGATAATTTCAGTATAACTTATGGCTGTACATTAGTCAGAGATCATACTTGCCTCAATGAAAGCTCTGATTTTGGAAAAATGAAAACGAATCAGAGTGACTTTGAGCCAGGGAAGGTTCATTTTTCAATTCTTTCTTTCAATGACAAAACAATAAAAGACACTGTCGATTTATTTTATAAAAAAGTCCAAGAGTTGATAGCAAGCTAAATATGAGCAATATTATCAAAACCATATTGCAAAATGAATCCATCATTTCACTTCTCAATGAAAGTGAAACGAGATACATATTGGGTCAACTCAAACTCTCACATACATCTGAATTAAATGATGGGGAGGTTCTACGTCTCTCTTTCTTTTTAATCAACGCTATTTTTTCTGAAACTGAAAACGGATATGAAAAAGCCATTGCTTACAAACTTTTAAAATCTATTAACATAAATTCCGAAAAAGGCACTTCTTTGTTTGAAGAGGTATTTGGAATAGAAGGCGTTGATTCTAAAACACTTTATTACTTTTATTTGGCAAATGTTGCATTAAAAGCGGATAAACAAATAAGTATCAGGGTAGATTTGAAAGAATACAATCCTGTTACTGAGGAAAATTCAAATTGGAAATATAAACTACTCAATAAGGCATTTGAAGCCTATATTTTGTTAGTGCGTAAGCAAAATGGTTTCTCAGATATTGAAAGAGCTTTAGCTGTAATCGAGTCCTTAAAGCAAGAACAACAACTTTATGAAGAAACATACTTAAAACAGTTTTCTACAGCAAATGAAGTCCAAGAAGCATATAAATTACTTTCATTATATCATCTTTCAAAAGCAGTTGTAGAGACCGCTACCTATCTGAAGAAAGGATATGATTATAAAGAGCGATTAGATGCGGTTATCAGACAACATTTGGATATAGCAAAGAAACTAGTCAAAAGTGAACCAAGATTAAACAGTGTATTTCAGCTTTTCGAGTTTGGTTTGTATACATTGTATAAGAATGCCATTTGGACTAACACAAAATTAGGGGACAAAGTAAGAAAGCTGTGTGAGCAAAAAGCAAAACTAGGAGTATTAGAGCTGTTACCTTCTCAGAGAGAAGCTTTGACTGAAAAAAATCTGCTTGATGTTGCTGCTAATGTTACCGTTTTGCAGATGCCAACAAGTGCTGGCAAAACACTTTTAGCTGAATTTAATATAATTGTAACCAAGGCATTAAGAGCAGATGCGAAAATTGTTTATATAGTGCCTTCAAGGGCATTGGTTAACCAAGTTTACTTTGAATTAAAGTCAGATTTGGAACCGCTTGATTTTGTAATTGAGAAAACTTCATCAGCAATTGAAATAGACCCAACGGAAGATTCATTTTTAAGTGGAGATGATAATATTGATGTTCTTGTTTCTACTCCTGAAAAGCTTGATTTATTAATTAGAAGAAAGCATTCTTCTGTAGATGATGTTTCAATGTTTATTCTTGATGAAGCACACACTATTCAAAATGGAGAACGTGGTGCCAAATTGGAATTGTTATTAGCTATTTTGAGGAGAGAAAGACCAAACGCCAAATATATGTTGCTATCACCATTTATAAAAAATGCTGATACGGTGATTACAGAATGGCTCGGAGGTGGTAATTCCATTGCTATAGATTGGAAGCCTTCTGAAAAACTACTATTGGGAATAGATACCAAAATAACTCCCTCACTAACAAAAAATGAAATTCACTTAGAAGTACTTCATTCACCTTATGAATCTATAAAGCCAATAGGAAAAACAATTATTGAAAATCCATATATCCTTGAAAGTACAGGTGCAAAAGACAAAATACTTGAGTTTTCGATTAAGCATTTTTCAGAAAATGAGAAAACACTTTTGGTCTTGTGCTACGGAAAAAGAACTGCAAACAACAGAGCTAAATTTATTTATGATAAAGTAAATCAATTTAACGCAAATGATGATGTCAAACTTGTCAAAAAGTTTATTGAAGATGAAGTAGGAAAACAAACGACCTTATCAAGAGTAATTGAAAAGGGCATTGTTACACATCATTCAGGAATGTCAGACGAAACAAAATTATTAGTTGAGCATTTAATTAGAGAAAAGCAAATAAAATTTGTTTGTGCAACTACTACAATAGCAGAAGGAGTAAACTTTCCTGTTTCAACTGTATTCTTCGATGACTATAGAAAAGGAAGCGACAGGAAGCTGGATTCAAATGATTTTTGGAATATTGCAGGAAGGGCAGGTAGGACTTTAGTTGATAATTATGGGAAAATTATTCTTCCTTTTAATAGCTATGCAAACATAAATAGTGCAAAAAGTTTAATAAACAAAAGTGCCAATGAGCTAACAAGCGTTTTGGCAGAGCTTTTTGAAAATGCTGATATCATTGAACAGAAGCTAAAAGAGATTGATGGCTTAAAAGAATTATTCAGCGACTATTCAGACTCCCTTTCTCCATTAATTCAATATTTTGTGCATTTACTCACTGTTGGTGAAAATGAATACTTTGTTTCCGAAATAGAGGATTTGTTCAAAGACTCGTTAGAGTATTATTTATTAGATACACTCGAGAAAAAGGAGAAATTCATCTCAATATGCAAGTCAATATATTTACATATTCAATCAAAATATCAAAGCCAAGGTGGTGCATTAAGCTTTGCAGATAAGACGGGATTCTCTGTTCCTTCGGTTTTAAGAGTTATGGCGGCTGCATCTCAAAATCCTGATATTAATGATTTAAGTTCTTGGTCAAAAGAACAATTATTTAATAACCAGAATCCCGATAATCTTGCTGAAAAAATAAGAGTTATAGCAGCATTACCAGAAACAAAATTGGGAATAGAATCTAGTAACACTCTTTTTAACGCAGAGCTATATGCAAAAATCATTATTGATTGGGTAAAAGGTCAAAAACTTGGAAATATATCCGATTTGCATCCAGCATATAATTCTCAAGGCAAGGATGAAAATGAGACCGAAAGAAGAATAACAGAATTTGTAAAAAAAATGAATGAGATTCGTTTTAAAGCTTCTTGGGGTTTAAGTGCATTGGAAGGTATTGTAAGAGGGAATGAGGATATTAAGGATTCACATATTCCTTCATTGGTATATTTTGGAGTTGACAATGAAGAAGCGTTAGCCTTTAGAATGATTGGTGCTCCAAGAGCATTATCGTTTACACTACAAAACATATTGGATAAAAGCTTAAATGAATATTCTTATAAGACTTTGAGAAGTAAAGTTAATAGTTTAACGAATTCTGATTGGGATGGATTGAAACCTTCCAATTCATCATTAAGTGGTATGGAGTGGAAAAGAATATCAGAAATATTAATTAGGTAAACACCAGACGCAGTGAGAAGAAAACAAAGGGCGAAGGCATAACATCACCTATACGCAAGCAGGGGTTTCGCACTTCGTATGACAGGAAAGTAGTAAAATTAAAGTTCAGTTCTTCGTAGGAAGTTCAGTGGTAAAAATCCCTTCCTGCGTATAGCTGAGAACCGTCAATCTGTCTAAAAACCCTATTGCTTTCTTTAATTAATTGATTGTTAATAATATATGTGCCGAAAAGTTGCATAATTCCTTGTTATTGAGTATTTTCAACACATGAAATACATTCAAGGCGCTTCGCGTATTCAATTTGAATTCTTCTGTTTAGAAGAACGCATACACCAGCAAAATGAGGTGCGGCTAATCGATTTGTTTGTTGACAGTCTGGCTTTAAACGATTATGGCTTTAAG
>CAMDHZ010000063.1 GCA_945898275.1 Chitinophaga pinensis
CCACGAAATTAAAACAATAGGTAACTTATCAGAAACTAATTTTGAATATGCCTAAAAACCTATTAACAATTCTTTTTATGTTTTGGACAGTTTTTGTTCAAGCGCAAACCAATGAAACCTTCTCAGATGGCGATTTTACAAATGCTCCCAGCTGGTTAGGAACTGATTCTTTATTTAGAATTAATGCCAATTTACAATTGCAATCTGCCGGAAAATCTTCTTTAACTCCTGCATTCCTTGCCTTACCTTTTGTTGCTCAGGATAGCCTCGAATGGGATTTTTGGATAAGGATTGCCTTTAACCCAAGCAGCCAAAACCAAGTTAGGTATTACCTATTTGCAGATAGTATTGGTTTGACCCAAAGCAAAAATGCAGTTTATATTCAGTTTGGCGGCAGCACTGGCACTACTGATTCAATAAGCCTGTATGTTTTGAATAACGGAATTTCCATGCCAATCATCCGTGGCAGACCAGCCACACTTGGTGCTACAAACAACTTGGTTCAAATTAAAGTTAAACTTTACCAGCAAAAACATTGGCAATTGTTTAGTGATACCAGCATTAACAAGCAATCAGAAATGCTAGAAGGAAAGGCAACTTTCGAGCTTCCATTCAATGCTGCCTTTCAAGGCATTTGGTTTAGGTATACTATTGGCAATGCCGCAAACTTATATTTTGATGATTTCTATTTTGGACCAGAACGCGTGGATACTTCTGCCCCCACGCTTGTTTCTAGCAATTTGCTTTCTGATAGCAGCCTAGAACTATACTTTTCCGAACCCCTTGATATGAGTAAAGCAGCATTCTTGCTTAATCAAAAGCCTATTTCAAATCAGTTGGTTCAAACCGAAAAAATAACTTTATACTTACTTGAAAAACTTGGTTCAAAACAACCAAACACTTTAACCTTAAAAAACATTTGCGACAAGCAACAAAACTGTCAAAAAGATACTTCCATCAATTTGTTTTATGTTGAACCAAAACTTCATGAAGTGCTTTTTACAGAATTACTTCCAGACCCTTCTCCTAGTGTTGGTTTGCCTGATGCGGAATTTATAGAAATTTACAATAACAGCGATGTCTCAATTCCATTAAAAAATTTAATCCTAGCAGATGAATCCAAAACATACCCCTTTCCTTTGACTCAAAAGTTGTTGTTTCCGCGAGAGTTTCTCATTTTATTTAATCCAAAAGACAGTGTTTTGTTTAAAGCTTATGCTCAAAAACTAGCCATGAGTTTACCAGTTTTAGGAAATGAAGGCAAAACACTTTTTTTATTGAACCAAAAGCTTGATACCATTCATACTTACACCTATAATTTGGACAGTTATCAAGACCCAAAAAAATCGCAAGGTGGCTATTCTTTAGAAATGATTCACCCCAGCAGATTATGTCAAAAGGAGCTTAATTGGCAAGCCAGTTTAAACCCAATAGGAGGAACACCGGGAACGCAAAATTCTGCTTGGCAGCTTGGTCCTGATAAGCTTTCTCCCACCTTACTTACTGTTTCTTTCTCCGGTTTGAAGCAAATGTATTTGAAATTTGATGAAGCCATACATTCAAATGAAATTGAGCCTATGAGTTGCACACTCAACGGTACACAATGCCCAGTTGATAAGCAAGGAACAAGTGATTTATTATTAACTTTAAGAGATAGTTTGCAGCATAAAAATGCTTACAAATTAATTTGTAGCGGTATAAAAGACTGCAGTTCAAACGAATCAATTGTGGATACCAACCTTGTGTTTTATGAGCAGCGTGAGCCAAAGTTTTTAGAGGTACTTATTAATGAAATATGTTTCGACGAATCTAAACCTACTTACTTCCCTCAAACAGATTTTATTGAACTTCACAATAAAAGCAACTATGCAATTAACTTGCAAAACTTGTCAATTTCTACAAACAGATTAGATATTCCATTGGCACCAGTTCTGCTTTATCCAGACTCGTTTATCATTCTTTGCAAATCTGATTTTGCCAAAGATTTTAGCAAGTATGGCAACACCTTGGGATTAAATAATTTCCCAAGCTTAACCTTTAACGAAACATTAACCTTAAGAAATAGCAAGGGAAACATAATTCATCAAGTAAGGTATCAAAGCGATTGGCTTAACGCTCAACTTTACTTAAATCCGCTAGCAGCAAGTTTAGAACTTAGCCCCACCAACAATCCATGTTTAAAGGAAGAAATTTGGCAAGCAAGTCTTTCCAAATTGGGGAGTACGCCAGGGAGGAAAAATAGTATGCTCAAAAAAGTTGAAGATGTAACTGCGCCTCACCTCAAAATGAGTTGCCTAAAAGATAGTATGGTGTTGCTTACTTTTAGCGAAGACATAGATTCGGCTCAAATTGACATCAGATGGAAAAACGGTTCAAACCTTATTTCACCAAATTATTTTGGGGATAATTTATATAAGCTAAGGATAAGGGCAGACAGTAATGGCTTTCCTCAAGCGCTTCAAATTTGGGCAGTACAAGATTGTGCAGGAAACAAAATGCCACCAGAGCAAATTACTATTGAACCCAGTGTTTTGGCGCAACCTGACGATATTGTATTTACTGAAGTTTTGTTTGACAGCTACCCCAATCAAACAGATTTTGTAGAACTGCACAATACCCATGTGAAACCCATTAGTTTGGATAACCTTATCCTAATTAGAAAATCCATTGAAGAGCCTGAATGGAAAGAAGTAATTTCCCTTAGTGGGCCTGGAAATTGCTTGGCCGCTGGTAAAACAATTGCCTTACATGCTAATCCAACTCAACTTTCTAAAAACTACAGCACCAGTTATTTACCAGCCATTTTGCAGCACCCTATGTTATCTTTAACTGATGAGGGGGGAGTTATAGAACTAAGAGACAGTAACAATGCTTGTATCGATAGCCTATATTTTTCTAAGGATTTACATTTTGAACTTTTGGTTCAAACCGAAGGAATAAGCTTAGAGCGCTTGCACCTGTTTCCAATGGATAAAGGCAATTCCAATTGGTTTAGCTCGGCCCAAATTGCTACACCCGGTTTGTATATTGAAAAGGCAAATCCCTTGTTAAAAGAGGCCTTTACCGCAACGCCACCAGTTTTTAGTCCGAACTTAGATGGACACAATGACTACATAACTTTCAATTTAAAAAACATAAATGAAACCGCATGGGCTAGGTTAAATATCCTTAACCATCAAGGCCAATTGGTGTATGAATCGGAGCCGAATTTGATAGGGCAAAACCATGCTAGTTTGCGCTGGACGGGCCTCAATAGGTTTGGGCAATTAAGTGAAGCTGGAATGTATTTTGCAGTTTTAGAAATGCAAGATAAAAACGGTGAAAGGGATGTTTACAGGTGTAGTTTTGCAATCGCTGCTTCGAAACACTAAGTGCCAAAGCGGGTAAAAACAATTGGTTTGAACCGAGTTGAAAGAAAACCAAAGACCATTAAAACCCAAGCTATCCAATCTCCATGCCTAGCATAATAGGTTTCGGTTTGAACCAAAGGCACCTTTGCTTTGAACGCTGCTTCTTTCCACCATTCGGTTTCTGTAACTACCCTTCCTTTGAAATTTATGATGCCACTCACGCCAGTGTTTGCGCAACGAATTACCCAACGGCGATTCTCGATGGCACGTAATCGACTAAAATCGAAATGCTGTCTAAAACCAGGTGTATTGCCCCACCAACCGTCATTGGTAATAACGCACAACACATCTGCACCTTTTTGAACATATGAAGAAGTATAGGAAGGGAAAACGCTTTCGTAGCAAATAATGGGTGCTAATTGCAATTGATTTGAGAATCCAAAAACTTTGCTTTCCTTGTCTTGACCCAAGCTACCAGAAGTGCCTCCAAGAGAAATTGCATATCTTTCGATGAAACCAAAAAGTTGAGGGTAAGGCATTTTTTCTACACCTGGCACCAACTTGCTTTTGTGGTACACTTGTAATCCTTCTAGGCCATTGTAACAAAATGCTGTGTTGTAGGAATCATACCAAACCTCGCTATTTCTAGCTTTGCGCGCTGTGATGGATTTAGGTTCATTTGGTTCATAAATTTTATAGGAATCCATTCCACCAATTACTTTAACACCAGGGTGAACAGCAATAAAGCCTTTTAGAATTTGGAACAAGCTTTCGTTTAACAAATTATTTTCTTCTAAACCACCTTGCAAAGCTGTCTCTGGTAGGATGATGTATTGTGTTTGAGAATCCATGGTGGCTTCTGCAAGTAGCAACATTTTTCTAAGTTGCGCTTCTGGGCTAAGGCCATCAAATTTCTCCGTGTAGGGGTCGATATTTGGTTGGACCACTACCACAGAAACTTCCGGACCTTTAGGATTAACTTCTGGCATTAAATACCATGAAGCAAAAATTGGCAATAACACCCAAATAAATAAGGCATTCATCCATTTGGGTCTTTCCTCTATTAGTCTCTTTTCTTGCCAAGCTTCAATAAATTGCCATAGCTTAACATTGAGCATCAAAATCCAGAAGGTACCACCCAGTACGCCGGTGATTTCGAACCATTGCACTAAAATGGGTGCGTAGCTAAACACATTACCTAAAATTAACCAAGGGAAGGCTAAATCCCAATGAAACTGAAGGAACTCAGCAGCAATCCAAAGGCCAATGAAGTACCAAAAATTTTCTGTGCCCGTTTTAACATTTCGGTTGTGGTAAAGCAAAAAGGGCAAAACCATGGGTAAACTGTTGATGAAAAATGCTGCCACCGCGCCTCCCGGACTGGCATTCCAAATCCACCAAACGCTGCCAATGTTCCATACCAGAAGCGCTAGCCAAGTGTATACAAAAACCCAAAGTTTGGCATTGGGTTGTTCTACGCGTATTTTTCTTTCCAGCATGAACAGTGGGATCAAACCGAAAAAAATAGTGGGCAACAAATAGAAATTTTGCCAAGCTAAGCTTAATAGCAAAGCCGATGACATACTCAACAAAAAGTATGAAGTATGTTTATGTTTTACCTTCGACAACAAGTACAAATTCTCCTTTAATTGGGTGGGTTTCAAAATGTGTTAATACTTCTCTAAGACTGCCATTGATGGTTTCTTCGAACATCTTGGTAAGTTCTCTGCTCACACTGCATTTTCTTTCTTCTCCAAGAAATTCGCACAATTGCAGTAGTGTTTTGAGCAGTCTATGAGGGCTTTCATAAAATACCATTGTATTTTCTTCTGATTGAAGCTTAGTAAAAGCAGTTTGTCTTCCTTTTTTTTCTGGCAAGAAACCAAGGAAAGTAAAGGCATCAGATGGCAATCCACTTTTGACAAGTGCAGGCACTAAGGCTGTGGCACCTGGCAAGCAATCAACTATAATGTTTTCTTTTAGGCATTCCCTAACCAACAGAAAACCTGGGTCGCTAATGGCGGGAGTTCCAGCATCTGTTATTAAAGCAAGGGTTTTGCCCGATTTTAATTCTTCAATATAATGCGTCAATTGTTTGTGCTCATTGTGGGCATGATAGCTCCACAAAGGTTTATTGATTTCGTAGTGTTTAAGTAATTTTCCGCTTACGCGTGTATCTTCGGCAAGGATTGCATCTGCTTCTTTAAGCATACGAAGACCTCTTAGCGTAATGTCTTCGAGATTACCAATTGGCGTTGGAACAAGAATAAGTTTTCCCTGACTCATTTTTTTATCAAACCTACGGGATGTTATTGTCCCAATAAAATAACTATGTTACAATTAATGTTGCTTTCAAAAGTATCGAAATTGAAAACAAAAGGGAAAAAATTCATCTCAGTATAATAAATTTAACTTGGGTTGACCCAAATGTCGTAGCGCGGCAGCAGAGGTTAATTCCAATTTTATTGCAATCATATCATTTGTCCAATGAAAATTTGGTGAAATGTTTCATAGTTTGTAAGTTTAATTAGCTAAAGTGTATCTATATAATGTCCATTTTTTACTATCGGAGTACCTTTTAATTTTTAAAATTCCAACTTTTAAATTCATGGTCACATCTTCACCTGAAATCCTCCCTACTTCAATTTGTCCATTTGCTAAAATAACCGAATCGTTTGGTAAGGTTTTTCCATCGAAATCAAATAAGGTATAATTACCCACTTTTGGAATCCTAATTAAAGCCTGACGTAAGGGGGGGGACCATTGGTCTCTATAAGATTCTTTGTAAATTTGGATTCCGATATCATTCAATTCTGGATTATTTGAACGATAAGTTGCTCCAAATGATTCATAGGGATAAGTATCGGTCCAACTGCACCAAGTGGAACCACCACCACCATAATCAGCGGCAAACCCTAAACCTTGATATCTGCAAAACAAATAGGCTGTATCGCCTGCATCAGAATAAAAAAAGAGGGAATCTCCTTCCCAATCAGGAAGAAGGTCTTTTTCATTCTTTTCAAAATAAGAGGTATCAAAGGTCTTATCTGTCATACCACAAGGGCCATCAATGTCTCTTTTACAATTGCTTATTCCAAAGAATAA
>CAMDHZ010000064.1 GCA_945898275.1 Chitinophaga pinensis
TTTAATGTGCTCAAAAGGTACGTAATCTAACAACGGTTACGCTCGTAAGGTGGGCGGTTAATACCTATTTGAAACCTTGTTCATGATTTTCAACACTTTCTTAACATAACCTCAGCCGCCGCTGCTAACACAATAAGAACCCGTAACAGGCATTTTAAGACCACCAACGCTGCGATCTATAATAAATGCCCTCAAATAAGAGATCTACCAAAAGCCTTAATACCACCCTTACATGGCGCTGATTTCAAAAATATTCGTTGCTTTGAAATGGGTTTTTAGACAGACTGACGTTAGCATCTATGATAAGAATCCGACAAAAAATAAAGAGATGAAACTGCAAATAAATAAAACAATAGAAGTTCAAATACGAGCAAGTTGTAAGTGGAATTCAACGCAAGTTGAAATTTCAGAAGGTGAAGAATATGAATTTATAGCAACAGGCAAGTGGACTGATTTTACCATAACAAGGGACGCTGATGGCTATACTAATTCGTATATGCAGTTATTTGACAAGAAGAAAAGAGCCAAGCAGTATCTGTGGTTTGCATTGATAAGTTCTTTGGACAAAAATGAAGACAAGTATTATCTCATTGGAAAAAATAGTAACATTTCTTTTAATGAGAATGGAACACTTTATTGCTTTGCCAATGACGTTAAAGGATTTTATTGGAATAATTTCGGACATCTAACTTTGCAAGTTAAACGAATAAAGTAAAAGTAATATGGATAATTTCTTTGCATTGATTGTCGGGGTTGGAGGAGCAGATATTCCCGAAACAGTAAAAGACGCAGAAGCTATACGTGATGTCTTGATTACAAAAGGCGCTTATAATCCCAACAATACATTTTTTTTAACGGAATTTAAAAGCACCAAGGACGATATTATTAACGCTTTTGATGAGATAATTAAAAAGAGTGAAGAAACACCAGAATCTACTGTGTTCATTTATTATTCAGGGCACGGACAAAGATTTGCTGAAGCGTCAGGAAAATTTTTTGATTATTACTTAATAACCTTTGGAGCGGACAAGAATGACAAAGAAAAGACGATGTTAAACGGCAATATTTTTTCAGAAAAAGTTGAAAAAATTAAAGCGAATAGAATTTTAGTAATGTTGGATTGTTGCTATGCTGGTGGGATGAAAAATGACGGATTAAAGATAAAGGGAGAAGAAGAAGTATTTTACTCAAATAGAGCTTTACAAGAAAAATTAAAGTCAGGTAAAGGACGTGTTTTTATTTCATCTTGTGATGACAATGAAACATCGGTTATACTGCCCAAAGCTAAAAACAGTCTGTTTACGGAAGTGGCTTTAGAAGTTCTTAATGGGCTTTTTTCACAAAACAGAGAATATGTCAGTGTCTTAGATTTGATATATCACGTTTTGAATGAAGTGCCTAATAGAATTCAACCATATAACCACAATCAAAATCCAATTCTTACGGAGGCAAAAAATCTAAATCACAAGTACTACGTCTGCAAGAACGGAGAAAGTATGCAAGGCGTTTCAACAATAGAGATAAATTTTAAAAACTTAAATATAACTAAAGATGAAAAAACTCTTGATGTAGTAAACATTGATGACTTAGCAAATGAAGATAAAGCTGCAGTTGATAGTTTTATCAAAAAAATAAATATAGAGGAAAGCGATATTAAAGCAGAGTTCAAACTAGATTTAATCAACAATATGGGTGGTATAAGAAATCTTAAAAAATTAAATAAAAAATTCCGCAGAATAAACTTCAAAAAGGTTCATTCTATGCAAAGTATTGACGTAAAAGAGGTATTGAATACGGTCAATGAACAAATTGACATAGAAGCAAAGTTACAATTCATCAAAAACTATAAACACAAGATTTGAATATGGAATTATTAAACAACAGCGGAGAAAAAATCCAAGTTTTAAAAACTAAGGATGTTATTAATGATTGGGATATTGCACACAACTATTTAGACGCATCTGCGTCAAAAGAATTTTTTGAGCCAGATATAGAATCAACTTTGTTTGAAGAACAAGTTTTTGCTTTAAAACTCAAGTCATCGGTAGAGGGTTATTTAGAAAGTTGGCCGCAACCCAATGAAACAATAAACAATTTAGTTTGGTACTTAACCGAGAACTTTTCGCAATTACATAAGGCAAAAGACGAAGTATTAGACAAAGTAGGGAAAGAAAATTGTAGAATAAGAATTGCGATTATAGACACTGGCTATCAAGAAGGACATCCTGCGTTACCAAAAGGATTTGATAGCCCACAAGGAATTAGCTTTATTAGAGGAGAGGAAAATAAACCTGCTATTGACAAAAACGCAGGAACAATAACAGAACAAAACGGGCACGGTACAGCAACAATGTCAATTCTAGCGGGGAAAGAAGTTGACATACAAGTATCTGGGCAAAGTTACAAAGGCGACTTTGGTGCAATTCCTTTTGCAGAAATAATTCCTATTAGAATTTGTGAAACAGTGGCATTGATTAGGACAAGTGCGTTTGTTGACGCTGTTGAATATGCAATAAATCAAGGCTGTGAAGTTATCAGTATGTCAATGGCAGGTGTACCAACAAAGGCTTGGGCGACAGTTGTTAATAAGGCTTATGAAAATGGCGTTGTGCTTGTTACTGCTGCAGGTAACAGTTGGTATAGAGGAATAGCCTCTGTTTCACCAATAAGACTGTTGTACCCTGCAAGGTGGGACAGAGTTATAGCAGCAACAGGAGTTTCATATAACAAAAAGCCGTATGTTATGGAAGCACAACTAAAAGAAAAAGGAGGAAGTAGTGAAGATATGCAAGGAAATTATGGACCTGAAAGTGCAATGAAATCTGCATTGGCAGCATACACACCAAATACGACTTGGGCAACACTAAACGACAGAAACAATCCATTCAAACTAAATGGTGCTGGAACATCGTCAGCTACACCACAAATAGCAGCAGCGGCAGCATTATGGATTGTTCGTTATAGAAAAGAAATTGACACGTTACTTAAAAACAGACCAACTGAAAAATGGAAAAAAGTAGAAATGGTAAAAAACGCTTTATTTCGTACGGGTGACAAGTCATATTCTGAATCAAAAAAGTACTTTGGTCAGGGAACACTTAGAGCTTTTGACGCATTGAGTGTTGAACCAGTTACACAAGGTTTGAAAAAAGCAGACGAGGCGACAGTTTCGCTTTGGGGAATATTAGATTTATTGGGGCTACTTTTACGACTAAAAAGTGGTAATAACGAAGAAATGATAGTACGGGGTGAAATGTTTGGAGTAGAAATTTTACAAGAATTGCACAATAATCCCAATCTACACAAATTCCTGGATTATGACAAAACGTATATATGGACACCCGAAGAAAAAGACGAAATAAAAAGAGAATTGTTGGCTTCAACCAATACATCAACACGACTAAAGGAATATTTGACAAAGGAATAATCAATCACTGATGCTAACAGCGGTGCCTGTTACACAACTCGATTGATGTAAACTTAATAGATATTTTTTGATTGAAAGGTTTCTATAAATGAAATCTAATTACCTGTATATCAATAGTTAATTTGTGTTTTTAATTCTTTTTTGCTACCTTTGAGCATGCAATGAGAAAAGCATTTAGGACCTACATTAAGGTACCAAATCTCGTTAGAGAGTTTGGTACCGAATGATGATTATTATAGACGATTATCGGGCTTGTTTGACTGGGGTTTTCTGCGTAAAAAAAACCGTTCATTGTTTGGGTAAGGAACAACAATCGTTGCCATTTTAGAGCTCAAACTGTGAATATTATAACAATAGTGCCAAGGGCATGCCTTGACTTGTCTTTACATTTTTATTGTACCCTCTTACTGGTTCGCTGGTTGAAAAATCAACATAAGCGCCAACACAATTTTTTACCACTAGAAATGGTTACAACCGTGAGCAATAAAATGCTACTTTGGGGTCATCAACAAGAAGAGCCGTATGTGGTGAGAGTCTTACATGCGGTTTTGTGGGAAAGTAGAGGTGAAACTCCCCTGCTCAACCCGATTGTGTGCAAGGCATAAAGCGACATAAAAACGACAAACAGAATTTATAAATGGGGTCTTTTTCCCAAATATGTTTTGCAGACTATCCAGTTTTTAGCAACAAAGATTGGTATTATCCGGAAATTGTAAATTCAATTTTCCTACCAGACGACTTTATCAGTGAAAAAAGAAAATATTCAACAAGAAATCGTTTGGTTTGGGGAGATGCATATGAAAAGGAAAAAGGGACTTTTGAATTTAAAGGTTATAGACAAACTGTTAAGGTATGCAGAGACCGTTTAGAAATTTTTGGTGCATCTTCAAAAAAGGCAAAGAAGGACTTTCAACTGGGAAAAAAAATATCTCAACGAGAAGGCTTTTATGATTTCTCTCTTAGTAGCATAACTTACGACCGATATTTGGCTGAAATCAAAAGCATCATTGACTCTAAGGAAATAACCTATGACCAACAAAATGAAAATTTTAGGGAAAGTTTAACATCGGGAGAATTAGGTATTTATGGTTTCTCATTGAATAGCCATTTATGGTCAATTCTGAGCGTTTTGCCTGACAATGATTTTGTTGAGTATAACTTGACTGATGTAATTAATCACGGTTGGGTAAATGAAGACCAAGCAAAATATATACATTATGAAAAAATAGTCATCCTAACAGAAGGTAAATCAGACGTTGAATTTATCTCTAAAAGTATTGAAAAACTATATCCGCATTTAAAGGACTATTATCACTTTATAGACTTTGACGAATACAAAGTGGAAAGCAGTGCATCAGCATTGGTGAAATTAGTTACATAATTTGCAGCGGCAAATGTGAAGCACCCGATAATTGCTCTATTTGACAATGACACAGCAGGTCTTAAAGAGATGAAAAAATTGACTTCCACGACAGTTCCACCAAACATTAAAATTTTAAAATATCCTGACATCACATTAGCAAAAAAATATCCAACAGTTGGACCAACAGGGAAAAAGAAAATGAATATTAATGGACTTGCTTGCTCAATTGAAATGTATTTTGGAGCTGATGTTCTGACAAGGAACAACGAACTTATTCCAATTCAATGGAAAGGTTTTGAAGAAAAAGAAATGAAATATCAAGGCGAAATTGCAGACAAAAACTTTGTTCAAGAAACTTTTAGAAAGAAATTAATAAAGGCAGAGGTGACTGAAATTGATGAATTAAACAAATTGCTGAAAGGGATATTTAACGCATATAAATAGAAGCCTAGCCCATAACAGCCCTGCCTCTTGCACAACCTTGGCATAAACTCAAATCTTAAACCAAAGATTCAAATTTTGGCCTCAATAGAGGCTTTTTAAGAGATTCTGTTTTTTTGTGTAGATTTCTTTGTTGTTTTTTTTGACCCTTTCAAAATGCAGTTAATAGACCCATTTTAGGTCCAAAAAATAAAAATGGCCTTAGTTAAGTTTTGCTGACTTTTAATCATCGCCATTTCGAGCTGTTCTGCTTTTGTATGTTTCATCAAATTTTCAAGTTATTAGGTTAAAGCAGACATCATTACATGTTTATTAGCGCTTTTAATGCCAGGCGCATTAAGGCGTTTGAGGTTCAAATAGTTCAACATAGTACCCAAAACAGGCTCAACCGTACTGCTGCGCTTTTTTAAAATCCGTTTGGCATAAAGCTGCTGTAATTTCTCATGCATGGCATCGTATAATGCCTTGTGATTCGAGATCTGCGAAGGTGAGTTCGAGGTATGGGAGCATCCAAAAATTGTGTTGTTCTGGAGCCAATAAATGGATTTTTATTTTTCTCCAGCTAAAGCAGGTGGCTATTCAATGAATAGCAATGTGGCTTTAGCCCATTCCGGGGGTATCCAATAAAATAAAAGGAGGCCGTAGGCCGGTTGGAGTTGAACATCACCATTTTAAAAAATATTTTTTACCCATTACTTGGTAGATTCCCAAATTATTTTGACCTTACAGCATCGATTAATGAAGTGGTTTTAGCCTACGTATAAAGTTAAAGATGCCAACAGAAGTTAAAACACAGAAAATGTTTCACCGAGGGCAGTGGCGCATGGCCCTGTATTTTGCCTTTAGCGGTTCGTTAAATGAGCATTTAAAACAAATCGGCGGGCGTTACAGTTCAAGTAAAAAATGTTGGTATCTGAACGACGATTTAGCCTCTTTTAATAAGTTAAAGGGCATCGATGACGTGGTGCTGCTCATGCCTAAAGCAGAAATTAAAACGGAACAACAGGTGGCCGGTGGTTTAAACCGAGAAATTCCACCCATAGTGGCTCAAAACAGCCACGCCCTACAGCGCCTTGCGCCCGAAATGGACCAAGAGAACGCTGTACATAAGCCTGATAATGACAAGGCTGAAATGTTTCCCGATTTGCAGTATATGGGTGTAGTAGGTAGGTACTGGGCATTTAAACTTCATTACCGAC
>CAMDHZ010000065.1 GCA_945898275.1 Chitinophaga pinensis
ATTCTTATACCCCTCGCGGGCCGGGCTTTACGCTGCAAGTCCTCGCCGCCATTGTCTGAACCAAGATTTTCTGAATTTATGGATGGGCATGATTAACTGGGAAGGCTCTGGTCAAGGCGGCTGTGGGCTTTCCGCTGCAATCCCTGGCGCGGGTGTCTGAATCGTGGTATATTTGATTAAAGGATGGGAGGATTAATTTTAAAAGACAGCTACATACTGTCCAATTGAGCCAAAATAGTGGAACCCCTATGGGCTGAAACCGCTTAGTTTCTATGCTAAATTCATATAAAATCTATTTTTTTGAGTATTATTATTGGGTGGTCTTTACATTGCCATTTAGGAGATTTAGATGTATATGTTGAAAGATTTATGCGGTTTTTAAGGGACTTAGGAAGATTAACCCAAATGGGCGACCCCGAAAAAAAACAGAGAGAATGCAGAAACTAACATTTCAAAGAAATAAGTATGGAAAAGAAATTCTTATTGACACAGCACACACATTAGAATTTGCTGTTGACAAAATGGAAGTGCTTCCTGATTTCTATACAATTGCATTTCTAAAAAATTCATCGGGGACCATTAAAATAAATAATCAAACTATTCCGCTCGGCAAAAATGTGATCATTTTTATTCCTGTATCTCAATTGGTGGACATCAGTAAAGCCGATTTTAAAGACGGTTATTTTATCTTTTTCGAAGGCGAATTTTTGGACAAGTTCTTTAATGAAGGTAATTTTGTTTTTAAGTTTTCATACTTTCATAATACCGACAATCCACTTTATTTACAAATAGACAATCAAGAACAAGCCCGTATTTATTACTTGTTTGAAGAAATACACAAAGAAATTAGAAACTTTGAGCATGATAGCGAACATCTAATTCGAGCCTATCTGTATCAATTATTGATAAAGCTCAACCGACTATATACCAATTTGCATTTAAAATTGAATTCCAATTTACTTACGAACGATTACCTGTTAAAATTCCGTTACGCCATAGAGAAAGACATTAAAAAGCATAATAATGTGCAGTACTATTCAGATTTATTGGGAATTAGTCGTACTTATTTAAACAAGCTGTGTTTAGATTTCTATGCCAAAACCAGTTTACAGATTATTAAAGAACGACTAGCATTGGAAATTAAAAAAGAACTTTTATACACGTCTAAAACCAATGCTGAAATTGCTTACGAATATAATTTTTCTGATCCGCCAAACTTTAATCGCTTCTTTAAACAAATAACATCTCATACGCCTCAACAATTTAGAGAGTTATCAAAATGACAATCCTTTTTTCATTAAGATATTAAGGAGCGCTAGTAGTCCTTCCACTTTTGCATCGTCAACTTAAAATTTTAAAATTGATGATGACGAAATCAATTATGGCCTTGGGCATCTTAGGATTTACAGCAATAGTTAGCTGCTCTCCTGTAAAAAAATCTCTGGTAAACAATACGGAGAAACCTGTTTATGAAATTGCTGTGCGTCAAATAAAAGACGGTAAGAAAGTCCACTTTGAAGCCGCACGAACTGCCTTTATAGAAAAACTAGCTGTTCAGAAAGGTGTAAGCAACGACCGTGAGTTCAGTTCTTTCTATTCTTTACCAACTCCCGACAAATTGGAAACATTTGTTGGCATGACTCAGTATGACTCATACAAAACGCCAAAGGAAGTGCAAAGCAATATGGGGGTGGTTTCTAAATTCATGAAGTTTAAAAAAACCATGGACTTGAAGGCTTACGTGTTTGTACAACCAATAGAAGGAGGTGAATTTGACTTGGCTACTCTGGCAAAGAAACAAGGGCAAATATTGGAAATAGCAGTTCGTAGAGTAAAAGAAGGAAAGGAAAGTGAGTTTCAAAGAATGAGAAAAGCCTTTGTCAATAAACTAAGCAAAGAAGATGGAGTAATTCAAAGTTGGGAATTCCAGGTAGTTGGCGGAAGTAATACCGAAAGACTTACTGTTGGTATGACAGTTTACGAAAGTCAAGAGAAATTCCAAAAAATAGGTCAAGCTACTCAAACATGGGCAGAAAGTGCATTCTTTGGAACGTTTGACCCGGTAGCTCTTCAATACACATACTCAATTAAGTAAAAATGAAGAACATATTCGCAATTTTCTCTATTGTGTTGCTATCCATGCATGTTGAAGCACAAAATGAATTAAAAAAGACTTATTGGCAAGCCAAAGTAGATTTTTTGGAGCCCTTAGTAAATCAAAGTTTTGTTGCCCGTTTTGATTTTGGAAAAGAGAGGCATCTGATTGGTTTGGTGGCCGGATTTGGTGGAAGGGTAAGCGAATTTGATAATCAGCAGTTTGATACTTACCAAGATAAAATTAATTATCGTTTAGGCTTTGAGTATCAATATTTTTTAAGCAAAACCAAGCAAAACACAGGATTTTATATTGGTGGTGATTTTGATTTTGCAAGCAGATCAATAGAGTCTAAAAGCTCAAATGAAACTGTAGAAAACATTGCCGTTTTCACACCGGGTGCTTGGTTTGGCTGGGTTTGGAAACCATTCCAAAAAACAAACCTCATCGTGGATCTAACCATCTTGCATCCACGCTATGATTTAGGAAATATAAGTAAAGTAACTTTTCAAACGGTACCAAAACCCTACGAACCACAAAACCTATTCAATTTCTTAGGTCCTTGGAGTATAGGTTGGAGATTTTGAAACTTCAAAAAAAAACTAAAATGACTACACAAAATTCAACTTCAATAATTGTAAAAGACTTTAATGGTGTAAAAGTTCATACTTTTTTAGCACCATTCGAAGCTGCGGCAAACGCAACTCACATTATTGAAACAGAAAACAAATTGGTCTTAATTGACACGCATTTTTTAACGCCATTGGCGCAGGCATTCAAAGGGTATGCATTAACGTTGAATAAACCTATTGACAGAATTTTTATTTCACATGGGCACCCTGACCATTATTTTGGTTTGTCTTCAGTATTCAGTGAATATCACGCTTATACATTAACGGGTATAGACAAAGTGATTGCCGATTGGGGTCCACAAATGATTAAGAACCAAAAACCAATGTTTGGTGATTTAATACCAAACGAA
The DNA here is from genome assembly GCA_945898275.1 of Chitinophaga pinensis. GTDB lineage: Bacteria > Bacteroidota > Bacteroidia > UKL13-3 > UKL13-3 > B1. The sequence goes on from CAMDHZ010000065.1 coordinate 3,078, forward strand.
GTGATAGTGCCTAAACACACCCTTGTACCAAATACAGAAGAAATTATTGATGGTTTAACATATCAATATGAAATGGTTGAAGGCGCAGAAAGCGAAGCCCAATTGCTTATAAAACTACCTCAAATTGGCGTAATCGTTGCACAAGATTTGGTTTACAGTGGAGTGCATTTATGGTTAGGCATGGGTTGGTTCGACAAATGGATTTCAGAGCTGGAAAATGTGTTAAATGCCGATGGATACAATTATATTTTAGCAGGTCATGGTTTGCCTTGCGGAAAGGTAGAAGTTATGAATTGTATTTACTATTTAAAAGTAGCTAAAGAAATATTTGAAAAAAAGCCATCTCCCGAAGAATTTAAAACCCAACTGCTTGCTAAATACCCTTACAGAGAAAGTACGATGATGTTTGATATGTATTTGGGTTTTCTATTTGGGCAAATGAACAGTCACTAATCAACAAAACAAAGGTCATTATGAAAAAGATTTTTATTTTAAGCGTTTGCATGGGATTTATTATGTTCCAATCGTGCAAAAAAGATACAATAGAAGGTTGTACGGATCCAAAAGCAAGTAATTATAATCCAAATGCAACCGAAAGCGATGGAAATTGTGTTTTTGACAAAACCGATGATATAGCTGAGTTAGCTATTAGACAAGTAAAGAATGGACAAGAAACTCAATTCCTTTCGGCAAGAACAAGTTTCATTGAATTGTTAACCCAAGAAAGCTATGTTTATAATGATAGAGAATATTCTTCTTTTTATCACTTCAATCCGGCTCAAGATACTTCTCGTAAAGTATATATTGGCATGACGCAATATGAGGATATGTCTACCTTTCAAGAGGTAAGTAATAAATTAGGTGGCACAACTGAAGCAACTGCTTTCTTTGAAACATTTGATATATTAACTTTTACGGCTTTAAAACCTTTGGTTCCTGGAACCCCTGTTGATTTGTCAAAATTGGCAACAGGCAATCAAATTTTAGAAATAGCAGTAAGAGATTTGTCGTTGTATCCCAATTTCAATATGGCAGATTATGAATCCAAAAGAGATGCATTTTTAACCAAACTAGCAGCTCAGCCTGCAACGGTTAAGGAATATCAATGGGTTTCAGTTTTAAATCCAAATCTCGTAGTTGGCATGACTGTATATCAAGATCAAAATTCATTCTTCCAACTTTCTAGTAATCCAACTTTTATGAATGATCCAACTGTCCAGGCGTTTTTCGGCACATATCCTCCAAATATGGGGGGCGAAGTAAGTACCATTGTAAAGTAAATACTAATATGGAAAACGTAAATAATACGGCAAACATAACAGAAAAATACAAAGAAATTGCTAGATGTATCTCGCAAAAAGTTGTCAACGAAAAAAACTATGCACCTATTGTAGAATATTTAACAGATAATTATGTTTATCATGGATTGGGCGGAATGACCGCTCAAACACCAAAGGGTTTTATAGAAGCAATAAAAGGTTTTCATTCAGCAATACCAGATCTGCAATCCGAGATTATTGACATTATTGGGGAAGGCGACCGCTTGGTGATTCGTTTCAATTTTAAAGGTACGCATAATGGGGAGTTTTTAGGATTCCCTGCAAGTGGTGCAACTCTTCATTTTGAAGGCATGATTATGCGTCGATTTGAAGGCGAAAAAGTCGCAGAAGATTGGGATTATTTTGATTTTCCGACTGTTGTCTCACAAATTCAATCACGGCTAAATTCATAAATATTGATAAATGTATTTTGCTTTTATTTATTAGCAAAATAAAGAGCTTATGGCAAAAGAACAAGCTGAAAAAATGGTTGGAAGAAAAGAATAAATTTTCTGATTCCAATAGGCAATACATCCATTGTATTCTAATTGAATATTGGTTTTGAGCAACATAATGTTGGGCTTGTCGGTCGTTTTGGCGGCAAAACATCGGGATTTTATAACGCACATCCGAAGCCTAAGCGGAGCGTTTTATTGAGATTTTGAACACTTAAAACAAGTTAAATAATGGGCAAAGAAATTATAGAGTTGGCCATTCGTTCTCCTAAAAATGGGTCGCTACTTAATGACTTTGAAGCGGCAAAAAACGCGGCCGTTCGAAAATTAGTCAGAATTAATGGCGTTGGTCCGGAAAGAGAGTTTGAACCGTTTAGTACGGTTCCGAAAAAAGACCAAAAAGTTTATGTTGGTATGACCAAATATGCTTCGCAAAGCAAAGTCTATCGGGCAATGATGAGCTTTGGTTTCATTTCTAAATTGATGAAATTTATGAAGCAAATGGACGCACACATAGGTGTTTTTATTCAACCGATGGATGATAATTTTGATTATTTGAATTTTGCGAACAAAGAAAATGTCACAGAAATCGCCTTATTACGACCAAAACAAGGTGTAAGTAAAAACATATTCTTAAAGGAGAGAACTGCTTTTTTAAATCGATTAGATTCCGAACCCGAGGTACTGAAATCTTATACTTTTAATGTTACGGGTGGATTTAAAGGCAAAGATGCTTTCCCACATTTTACAATCTATAAGGATAAACAATCTTTTGACACTTTAATGAAACGGATTTCGAAAGAAGATTTTGTTCAAAATTTCTTTAATTTCTTTGATGTTGTGCTTATTACATTTAATAAGACCTTGAAGTAATAGCACATTTTTTGGATAAGAAACATGGCAACAACATCAGTCAACCAAAGCTTCGTATTTGCAATCGAGGGTTTCACAACTTCTACTGTACATGCCGCTTTTAAAAAGCTGGGTTTCTTTAGCAATTTTAAGGGTTGCATACTTCGCCAATTAGGCTCAATGCCTCATTTTATATCTTTCGCAAAGGCCTTTCCAGCTTTCTAGGCGCTTATCTTACCATTTCAAAAAAAGTGGCGAGCCAATTCGACTCGCCACTTTTCTAATGTCATTTTTCCTTTGCCTGTTTCTCAGAATTTTGCCCAATTTAATTTAACGATTTACGGGCAACAATAAAGACAATCTTCAAGGAACAACTGGCACCTGTTCTAAAGGATCACTGAGCTTTGAATAAAGCTTTCCGTAATATATTTTTTTACCAGCCTGGTTATTAGATTCAAAATTATAAGCCGAAACGCCTACCCCAATGGCATTGTCTTCGCCGGGCTTAATTCCGGTAAGTTGGGCAGGCGAAAATGTATAAGATGTAACATTACCCGCAACCACCACACTCACATTTTCTTCAAGAGTAAAAATCACAGAGTCTGCGTTGGAAACGTTGCTAATTCTAACAGTAAACGGTTTGCTTCTGCTCAGCTCGCTTGGTAAAATAATTTGACCGATGCTTGGCCACGGTCTGTCTTCTAAATA
>CAMDHZ010000066.1 GCA_945898275.1 Chitinophaga pinensis
CAGGATTATAGAAATACGTTAACGAAGGGCATCCCAACCCCGAAGGGGTGTCAGGATTATAGAAATACGTTAACGAAGGGCATCCCAACCCCGAAGGGGTGTCAGGATTATAGAAATACGTTAACGAGGGGCATCCCAACCCCGAAGGGGTGGCAAGATTATAGAAATACGTTAACGAGGGGTATCCCAACCCCGAAGGGGTGGCATTTATTTCACCCCTTCAGGATTTTATTGTAGGTGGTATGTTCATTGTTATAATCATTTCACCCCTTCGGGGTTGGGCTGTGGGTGGTTAATTTTGTTTTCTATAAACTTTTCATCCCTTCGGGATTTTTCAGTTTTTGGTTCGGCAGGCACACCACCACGCAACTCCCCTACAAAAGCCTTTTGCAAAATCCATTTTTTCAATTCTTCCAAATCATCTATTTTCTTTTGATACACCGCTTCCAACTTCTGTGTTTCGGCTCGCAGGGCATCTAATTGGTCGACAATGGTTTGTTGTTCATCTATTGATTTTGGGAAAGGAATTGAGATTTTCTTTAACAATCTTGATTTGATACCAAATACCGTCAGTCCGTCTAAAAACCCATTTCAAAGCAACGAATATTTTTGAAATCAGCGTCAAATAAGGGGAGTAATAAGGCTTTTGATAGATTTCTTATTTGAGGGTATGTATTTTGGATCGCAGCGTTGGTGGTCTTAAAATGTCTGTTTCGGGCTCATATAAGCTTGTCGAAGCCACCGGATATATTTTATTACAAAGTTCGTCAGGGCTAAGAAAATTGGCGACCAATCCTTCTTCGCCTTATTTCATACAGATTTGGTAAATGGCTTTTCCGTTGGTACTGTATGTGGTATCTAATTTTAATTTCTCCGCATATTTCTTGGATTGCATTTCGCATTCGCCCACTTCCAATTCATCTCTTTTGGCTTCTACCACTGCCAATTTGATGCCTTTGTAAACCAACACATAATCGGCAATTTCTCTTTTGCCCCTCCGTTCGACACCGCTCACGGACCAGCCAACACCTGTTTGAATTTTACCTGACGTGATGTTGTATTCACGAAGGACGTTAGAGCCTTCCACAACGCTCCAACCACAAGCTTTTAGCTTTGGGTCTTTGAGTTCTGCTCTTGTTAATGCTTCGTTTATTTAGGCGGATACTTATTGCTGCTTGTCGTGAAGCTCCATTTTCCCGAGTATCTCTTTTGCCAACGTTTCCGCTTTATCCTCTGTGATGATGTCAACATTAAGATTTTCAGAATTTACTTGGAGATATTCAAATATAAATCCATTAAGGTCTTTGTGCTTTGGGGAAATAGATGTCATCAAAGTTATATGCAAAGGCTCATTCGCTTGCTGTAATCCTTGTAATCTACCCGCCCATTTATAAACCTTATCCTTAATAGAATCTTTTTCCTTTAGAACAAATGACAATGGCTCATAACAATGCCATATCTCATTCTTCCAAGATCTTTGGAAGGAAATCACATCTTCAGGAACTTTTACGTCATGGGTTTTCAGACGCTTTTCTATTCCATATTGTTCGAAGTATACCTTATACTTTATACGCCAGACATCTTCATCCAAGAGTGAGTTCTTGTCAACCTTGTTAACTATATATTTTTCAACCTGTGAATTGTATAAGTCACTCAGAGCCGCATTCAAGTCCATGTCGACTGCAAACTTTGTTTCGGTTAACTGTATAGCAGCATTGTCTCTCATTATAATGCCAGATGTAATCTGTTCCAATGATTCAGATGGCGTGAAAAGCTCATTCAGTTCTTTAGAAGTCTTGCGGATTTGCTGGTTAAAGTTGCCCAATACCTGCATAATCCACCTGCCATTGGCTTCCGGGAACATATGCTTGACCCTTTGGTATCTGTTCGTGGTTTTGCTGGCTAGAAACCTTTCATCCTTGGAGTAAACCACAACGCCCACATTCACATATTCACCAGTAAAGTGGTCGTGTACGTACCTGATAAGTTGATATTGATACTTTTTCATAAGGCAAGTGTTTTGTTCAGGGATTCGGCAAAATAAGTGCGATTCTCGACAATTGACGTTAAGTATGGTCGAATTTCCATGACTTGCTCATCAATCCATTCCGGTGGTAAGTTAGCATATACCTTGCTCCAAAAATCGTTATTAAAACGCTCAAGCATGGCTACTTGTTGCGTTAGATCTGGTTTCGTTTCTTTTAGATACTTGAAAAACAAGTGTTTTCGGTACAGATCTCTGTCTACTTCATTCAAAATCCAAGGCGTTTTATTTCTTAAAAAGGGAAGAATACGTAGAAAAGAGAAAGCGAGTTCGTGGTCATATATCAAAAGATTAGATCCGTTTGACTGCACGTTGGGTCGTTCATGTCCGCGGTCTGTATTAGCAATAAACAGGTCGAATACATAGGTCAGCTTTACAGTTTCATCAAATTCTGCGGGCAAGGAAAATGAGACTTGTGGGATATTCGAAAATCCCGCTTGATATTTGCTGCCAAAGTTGGTTCCCTGACTTTGCAATGCAGCCCGATATCCATCTCTTACCGTTTCCACGAACTCAGCAGATATATTAACCAATGCAGGTTCTACAACAGGCAAATCGAGCTCAAGAGCCATCCATGCCCCAATGAGCTCAAAGGCAGAACTTGTTGTAGTCATCCTGTCCGAGTGTTTCAATTTTACAACATACTGCCCGCGTTCACCTGTTTCTTTATCTACTCCCCAAACAGCCAAAGGCGCTGTGGTACCCTTATCAAACAAGGGGAAGGTTAACAATGCTTCAACTACTGGAAGACGATATGCGGCATCTGTAATTTTCACTTGATCAGTTTACCGGGTTTGATACTTGATGATGGAATCAGGAGTCAACTTATTTGACTCCTGTGACTCGCTAGCATAAGACAATACAATTTTCGAAGTTCGTAACTCCTCCGCTGGTTCGGAAAGCTCACCATTGAACGCCTTTTGCAAAATCGATTTTTTCAATTCTTCCAAATCATCTATTTTCTTTTGATACACCGCTTCCAACTTCTGTGTTTCGGCTCGCAGGGCATCTAATTGGTCGACAATGGTTTGTTGTTCATCCATTGATTTTGGGAAAGTAATTGGGATTTTCTTTAACAAACTTGATTTCATACCAACTACGGTTAGTCCGTCTAAAAACCCATTTCAAAGCAACGAATATTTTTGAAATGAGCGCCAAATAAGGGTGGTAATAAGGCTTTTGGTGGTTAATTATTTGAGGGTATTTATTTTGGATCGCAGCTTTGGTGGTCTTAAAATGTCTGTTTAGGCCTCTTATGAGGACAAAAAGAGCTGGAAAAAGCAAACAAATAGCCTTTAGGTAGGCATTTAAGGTGTTTTTATCCAGCATATTAAATAGTCGTTTAAGGTTGTAAGCGGTAAAGATTAATCCAACATCGGCCGTGGCTCTGTTCAAAATGAAATGCCAATGCAAATCGCCAAGGTGATAAGCCGGCCTGCTGTTGTTTACAAAGTCGAGCTTGAAGCCATAATCGTTTAAGGCTAGACTGCCAACAAATAGATCGATTAGCCCCACCTCATTTTGCTGGTGTATACGTTCTTCTAAACAGGAGAATTCAAATTGAATACGCGAAGCGCCTTGAATGTATTTCATGTGTTGAAAATACTGAATAACAAGGAATTATGCAACTTTTCGGCATATATATTATTAACAATCAATTAATTAAAGAAAGCAGTAGGGTTTTTAGACAGATTGACGTTTTGCAGCTACCCGAAGGTGGCGATTTCGAAGCGAATCACTGTCAACCAAGCACAAACTTTGATAGAAGCACAAAGCTTGATTTAACCACTGAACCGCCAATTTTGGGTAGGTGCTGTTGGCGGTAGTGTTTATTTTTCGTTTATTAATGATCTCCATTCTTCTGGTAGTATTTCATTTCTAAAATAACTGTGTGCTAAGTATCTTATACAAGCAAGTCCTAATTCGTCTGTAACATAGGGTTTAGCACTTTCTTTTTTCTCCATAATTGACTTTTTGAACTCCTTAAAGTTGGCTTCACTTTTCAGCAACTTCAATCCGTCTTGAACCCTTTCAATACAGTCCACATAATACTCATTGTGTAAGTGTTTTTCAAATAATAGTTGCTCAACCTTATATTTTGTGTTATCTATAGATACTATTTGTAAACTCAATTTATCGTCAATGAACGATAGTATTTCTTTGAAAAGAAATTCAGCATTAAATATAACGGTTACTTCCAATAATACGGCAAGTAATATTGATGAGGTGTCGCAGTACTCCTCAGGTTTTTCACCAATAGCCATAAATTCAATTATAGCATCTATTCTATTATGCAATTCAGGAAGTCTATTATGTCTAATTTTCTCAATTTTCAGATTTGATATTATATCTTGAAAGAAGTTGCCTAAGAATTCTACATCCTTTTTTCTCAAAGATTTATTATCAGAAAAAAATAGTAGTAATTGAATTATTGGTATAGAATGATTGTCAAAAATAGGGCGGACAAAACCACTATTGTTTTCAATTAATTCAATAATCAAATCCTTTTGTCTGTTTTTGAGAAGTACGGGTTTCTTGGATTTAATTACAGTATCTCTTAACCTACAACAATAAATAACATCATCTAAATATTCAAAACATCTTAAAGGATATCCAATTTTTTCATAAAATGCGCCACTTTCATAGAACAATCCATTTTCAATTTTTGCAATACTAAATGTTTTTTGAAAGTATTTGTCATAAATATGAAGTTGACCTTTCAACAACTTGTTGAACTCGGCAATAATTGGATGTTTAGATTGTAAATTGTTTATTAATATCCAATGCCAAGTTTTCAGGATTAAATATTTAGAACATTCTTTAGCAGGTACTAAATAGTTGTTCTCTTTACTGTAATGAAAAATGAGTGAGTTTAAGAGGTTTAATGTTGCAAATAATTTTGCAAATGCTCTGCTTTTTATATTTATTATTTTATCAAACTGAATATCTACTAATTCTTTAAACTCTTTATATTCATTGTCCGGTGAATCTAAAAAAGCTAATGTTTTTTTCAGTAGTCTATTACTTGCATCGTCTGATAGTAAATATTCGTTAAATAGGTGTTCACTAAAAATATCTGTCAAATGATAAATGTCCCAACGTTCAAATTCACCCTCTTTAAATTCTCTAGAGATTAATCCTTCAAAAGTATCTCTAATATTTGTTTTTAAAACACCGTTGTGAACAACTACAATTTTTGTTGGTAATTCATTAAAGCCTGTAATAGTTGAGTCTTTGAAAACTGTATCTTTTGCCTCAATTATAGATTCTCTAATACCGTCTGGTTTTGAATAATTAGCTTGAGTTATGTCTCTATCAGAAAACCCCTTTAATTCAAAGTACCATTTGTGTTTAACACCTTTATTATCATTGCCAATGGCAATTATATCCTTTCCATATTGAGACTGTCCTTTTGATTCTTTTGCTGTCTGAATTATTCTAAACCCCATCAAGTTCAATAGAATTGGAAACAAATAGTCTAATTCATTATCCTCTTTCAAAGAAGCAAGGTATTCACGTACTATTATATTATTGCTACTCATTATCAAGGATAGTATTAATTTCTAAAAACTCTTCATCTGTCCAATCCTTACGAAGTGAAAAACCTTTGCTTAATTCAAATTCATTTGGATTTATAAAGTAGCTTCTTGGCATTACGAAACTAGCTCCCACACTGCCAAGCTGCGAAATTTCTTTCTTTGCTCCAATTCGCCATCCACCCCCCTTTGATAATTGCACTGTGTTTGTGCCAAGAATTGAAAGAAGACTGTTTTCTCTAGCACCTTTCTCTACAGATTGATTCATTTTTTTATGGAACAATTCATTGTATTTATTGATCAGTTTGAAATGAGTATAATACGGATTTAATTCTAACACAGGCCTTTTTAAATCAACATTATTTTTATAATATTCCTCAATGTATTTTTTAACTCTATCGATTACAAATGAATGATTTGTATTATTCTTGTCAAGATTCTCTTCTAGTACTTGTGTAACGTGTCCTCCATAATCTTCTGATACTTCTTCTAGTTTGCACAAAAAACTTTCCCTTACTAAGGAACTCTTTGAGTCAATCAAAGGAAGTAATGCTTTAAGCCTCTTTTTAGGTTCGTGGAAATCTTCAGTTAATGAAATCCATAATTTGTATTGCGATTGGGGTGGTGTGTCTAAAATATTAAATGAAAACCTATGCGGTTGGTGTGAAGATAATTCGTCAAATATCTCAATGCCTGTATGTCTTTTATTCGCTGAATTATCGATTAAAAGTTCGATAATAAACTTGTCCAATTCAATTGCATCA
>CAMDHZ010000067.1 GCA_945898275.1 Chitinophaga pinensis
CCCTTATACAAATGAGTCATTAGATTATCTAAAAAGTTGGTTAAAGGAAAAAAATATCGAATTAAAAATCTCTATTCATACAAATGATTTCATTCTCGAAAATGCAGATTGCTTAACAGATAATGGCAACTTGTTTTCACAAAAAATTAATCCATTCGATATTATTGTTTCAAATCCTCCCTATTTTAAACTGCCTATTGACGACAAAAGAGCGGTTGCGGCAAAAGCAGTTGTTAATGGACATCCAAATATTTATGCCATTTTTATGGCTATCTCCGCAAGGTTACTAAAAGAAAACGGACAACTAATATTCATAACTCCAAGAAGCTACGCTTCCGGTAGTTACTTCAAATTATTTCGGGAGTACTTTTTCAGAATAATTGAAATTGACAAAGTGCATTTGTTCGTTTCCAGAAAAGATACATTCAACAGAGATAATGTATTACAGGAAACCGTTATCATAAAAGGAATACGAAAAGAAAAAACAAATCCGAAACACAAGGTAAATGTTTATTCATCGCATGGATTAAAAGATATTGATTCTCCAATAATCAAATCTTTCGCACAAAAGGAATTGATTGATCTCAATTCAAATGAAAAAATATTGTACCTACCCACTAGCGATTCCGATGAATCTATTTTAAATGTTTTTAAAAACTGGAATGGAAACTTGAATAAATACAATATTCAAATTTCGACCGGCCCTGTCGTTGCGTTCAGATCAAAAGAGTATTTACATGACACATATCAAAACGGAACAGTATTTTTAGCTCCACTCTTTTGGCTACATAACGTAAAGCAAATGGTCTTGGAATGGCCGATGCCAAAGCCTGATAAAGGACAATATGTAAGAATACAGGACGAATCAAAATCTATTCTTATTCCTAATAAAAATTATGTTCTTTTGAGGCGTTTCAGTGCTAAAGATGATAAAAGCAGATTGGTTGCAGCTCCTTACTTCTGCAATTTTATAGAAGCAGATTATATCGGTGTAGAAAATAAAGTAAATTATATCTATCGTCCAAAAGGACATTTGGAACGAAACGAAGTAGTCGGACTTTGTGCTTTACTAAACAGTAGTTTATTCGATTCGTATTTCAGAATATTCAATGGAAACGTGAATGTAAGTGCTACAGAACTCAGGGAAATTCCCCTTCCTCCGCTTGAAGCAATAAAAGAAATTGGTAATAGCGTTATCCTTTCTAATGATTATTCAGTAGATAATGCCAACAAAATAGTAAGTGAACAATTTCAATTTACACCAGAAATAATATGAGCAAACTTGACGAAGCAAAAAAGATACTCAAAGAATTAGGGTTGCCAACAGCGCAACAAAATGAAATATCGGCATACACGCTATTGGCACTTTGTGGAATTAAGCCACGTGATAGTTGGAGCAAAGCGACTCGCAAAAGTTTAAAAGTTACAAAAGGTATTATGGCTTTCGTTCTTGATGTGCATAAAAAGGAATACGCACCGAATACAAGAGAGACATTCCGCAGACAGGTTTTACATCAATTCGTTCAAGCTCGTATTGCGGACTACAATCCCGACAATCCGAAACTACCCGTAAATAGCCCGAATGCTCATTACGCTATTACAAATGAAGCATTACAAGCCATTCAAAAATTTGGGGCTAAGGATTGGAAGAAAGCCGTTGAAAAATTTAAATCGGAAGCAGGAGATTTGGCGAAACGATATAAAAAAGAAAGAAAACAAAATCTGATTCCGGTAAAACTGAGTAACGGTAAAACTATTAAGCTTTCTTCAGGGAAACACAATGAGGTTCAGGCTGCTATTATTCATCATTTTGCCGCGAGGTTTGCTCACGGTGGTTCGGTACTATATTTAGGCGATACTGCGAAAAAAGATTTGTTCGTAGATGAAAAGAAGTTGAAAGAATTAGGAATTCCTATTGACCAGCACAGTAAATTGCCAGATGTTGTGATTTATGACGAAAAGAGAAACTGGTTATTCCTTATTGAAGCAGTTACTTCACATGGCCCAGTTTCTCCGAAACGAATTGTGGAACTGGAAGAATTTCTGAAAAGCTGTAAAGCAGGTAAGATATATGTAACAGCGTTTCCTGATTTCACTGAATTTAAAAAACACTCCAATAATATTGCCTGGGAAACCGAAGTTTGGCTGGCTGATACGCCTGACCATATGATTCATTTCAATGGCGATAGATTTATGGGGCCGAGATAAATTAAAAATTATGAAAGAAGAAGAATTACTAAAAGAACTTTCTGAAGGTAGAAAGGAAATAAAAACAGATAGTTACAGCATGTCTATTGGTGAACTCTTGAATCTTTACACAGAAGGGGAGTTACAGTTAGATCCTGCATACCAGCGACTTTTTCGATGGTCAGATGAACAGAAATCCAATTTCATTGAATCTATACTTCTCGGAATACCCATTCCGCCAATTTTTGTAGCTCAGAAGGAAGGTGGTAAATGGAGCGTTGTTGATGGTGTACAACGAATATCATCCATATTGCAATTAACTGGTGATTTAAAAAATAAAGAACCGCTTACATTAACAACAACACGTAAGCTTCCTTCTTTAGAAGGCTTTACTTGGCTGACACTTCCAGATGACATTAAAAGAATTTTGAAAAGATCAAAATTTGGAATTAATATTATTCTGACAGAAAATAGCATTCAGGCTCAGTACGAACTATTTCAAAGACTAAATACAGGAGGATTACATTTAGAGCCTCAAGAAATAAGAAACTGCTTAATAATCATGCTAAGTGAACCTTTTTATGATAAAATTAACGATTTAAAAACATATTCTAAATATAAATCTACTCTCCCGTTAAGGGATGAAAAGTTCAAAATTGAACATCACATGGAATTAATTTTAAGGTATTTTATTGCCAAAAATGGAAAAACAAAATTTGAGAATTACAAAGTTTCCTATACTCACTTGAGTGAATTCATTGACAAAGAAACTGTAAAACTAATTGAAGATGACTCTTTCAATATTGATACTGAAATTACATTATTCAAAAAAGTATTTGATTTGCTAAATGAAACACTCGGTGCCGACTCATTTAAAAAGTACAATGATGCAAAAGATAGATTTGAAGGACCTTTTGTAGAATCAAGTTTTGAAGCTATCGTTCCAGGCATTGCAAATAACTATGATAAAATAAAATCAATATCAAAAGAACAGTTAATTCAGAATATCAAGGACATTTATAAGGATACAGTGTATCTCGAGTATTCAGAGAGAGGAACAAAGGCAATTACAAGGATGAAAGGACTAACCGAATTTTCTAATCAATATTTCTCAAAGTGAAGTACGAACAATTTGAAAATTTATTAGATGAAGATCTCGCTTGGAGAAAAGTAGAGATTTCTGAACTTTTATTGTTAGCAAAAGAGTCTGAAAAGGAAACTATTTTTAAGTCATTAATTCTTTTGCTTTATGCACATTGGGAAGGTTATATAAAAAAGAGTAGTAAGCTATACATAAAATACATTTCCGAAGAAAAAGTAAAACTTAGCGACTTGTCCTATAATTTTAAAGCTGTTGCTTTGAAAGAACATGTAAGTAGATGTATAGAAACCAAAGACAAAATGACTTTGGCAAATGAAATAGCTTTTGTTTCAAGCTTTCTTAAATTCGAAAGCAAGAAATTCAAAATCGATGTGAGACCTGATAATGATTTTGATAATACGATTATTGATACCGAATCCAATTTAAAACCCAAAGTTTTTAAAAACATAATCGAAATTTTAGGACTTAATTACAAAAAGGCTCTTGAAGCAAGGGAACACTACATAAATAGTCATCTACTTGCTAATAGAAATGCAATCGGACATGGTAGTAAATTTAACGACACTATTCAGATTGATTTCTCCTTAACATTAAAGGATATAGAAAAATTAAAGGCAATTGTATTTTCTATTATAGATTCTTTCAAGGAAGAGCTATTGGAATACATATATAACAAATATTACTTAGTTTCAAATTCTGACAAAAGAAATGAGTTTGAATCAAAGCGAGAGGAAGAGCTAGAAAAATTAATTGCTTCGATAGAGGAAAGTTTTAAATAGGCATGCATAATTTTTGTCATACTTTTTGTCCCGACACACATTTAGCACATTTGCCTCCTCGTACCTGCGGGGGCAAAAGAGCTAAGCCAACACACAAACAAAAAGATATGCCAAAAGCAGACGCACGGACAGAGAAAAATCAAATAAAAATCTCTCCCACCGCACTTTTAAAGACAGGTAGACAAGAATGGAAAATGACCGGACAGACCAAGTAGGACAAAAGCAACGATTGCCTAACAGCACCTTGGCAATATGGCGGGCGAAGTGGGTATATGAACGTTGGTGCATTTAATAAACATTACAGCAACTTGACAGTGTTGTGCAATTAATCCGCCACATCGCCAAGCTGCAAACCGTCAGACTGTCTAATAACCTCCCATTTAAACATTTCAATTGTTAATAAATTTCAGCCTGTTTATTGCCCATTTCTCCCTAAAAATCGGTATTTTTATTTATGAAATTTATCCAAGGAAAACCCCGAAATCAGTGGGAGATGTATTGCTTGGATGCGCATGTCGATGTCGACAATGAAGTTCGTCTGATTGACCTGTTTGTGGATAGCTTGAATCTGTCCGAACTGGGGTTAAAGGTCGACGAGCCAAAACCATTTTAGGCAGTTCAGATTTTACGATGTTTACGACCTACAGCCTCCGGCGCAGCTTTAACATATTGGATAAAAACCTACTCAAAGCCTACCTAAAGGCGTTGGGCCCTGCTTTTTCAACCTTTCAGGGTTCGTTTGAAGCCTTCTTTGGGCATTCTGTTTTGCTTGGTTTGGAACCGGAAATATTTTGCGCAGAAAACCTTCCGAGCTTAACAACGAAAAAATTGGATATATTTGAATGGAATTTTTATTTAAAATAGCGTTGTTAGACAAACTGCCGTTGTAGCCTATGATAATCCAAAGACGTTGAAAAAAAAATATTATCTTTGAACAACTTTTTTAGAGATGAAAAAAGATAAAATTTATATAGATACGTCAATTGTTGGAGGATATTTTGACATTGAGTTTGAATTTGAAACAAAATTACTGTTCAAAAGACTTGAGAATAGAGAGATAATTTTTGTTGTTTCGGATTTATTGGACATTGAATTGGATAATGCACCTGAAAGAGTAAAAAATTTACTTTTTCAATATACTGATGATTTTTTTGAACGAGTAGCTTTTACATTAGAGGCGAAAGAACTCGGGGAACAATACGTAAAAGAAAAGGTTGTAGGACAAACAAGCATTGAAGATTGCTATCACATTGCAATGGCGACGATAAACAACGTAGATGTTTTAGCAAGTTGGAACTTTAAACACATTGTGAACTTTACACGAATAAAGGGATATAATTCCGTTAATTTAAAAAACGGATACAATTTATTAGAGATTAGAAATCCGAAAGATTTAATAGAATATGGAAACGAATAAGACGAAACAAAAAGAGTTTGACGCAGTTAAGATGATGCGCGAGATAAGGGCCAAAATTAATTCCGAAACTAAAGGAATGACATTTGAGCAATTAAGAAATTACATTGACTCGAAATTAGCAAGTAAACCTAGATTGATAGGGCAAAAATAATAACTGGATACAACAGCGTGTACAAGAAATAGCATGCTCAGTGCTATCTCAAAGGTCTGTGCTTTTTTATAAAAGTAAGACCCAAACCTAAGGCAAAATGCTTTTTAATCCGCTACTTCTTATACACGAAAACCGTCAAATTGTCTAACACCCCCCTCCATTTAAACATTTCAATTGTTAATAAATTTCAGGCTGTTTATTGCCAATTTCTCCCTAAAAATCGGTATTTTTAATTATGAAATTTATCCAAGGAAAACCCCGAAATCAGTGGGAGATGTATTGCTTGGATGCGCATGTCGATGCCGATAGCGAATTGGCCAATCAAAAAAGACCTAAGATTTAACAGCCTAAACGGAACCTATAATCCCAAAAAACAAGGCACAAACGGCCACGAGCCGCGGCAGGGATTGACGAGGCTACCCCGCACGGGCGCCGAAGCCTGGCCCGCTAGGTGCGGAGGCGACGTTAGGAGCCCCCGCAAACCAGCTGGGCCAGCCTTTCGGCAACCGCGGAGTAGCCCGGAAAGCCCGGCTGCCGCCCTAAAGCAGCCCACACAACCTACAATCAAACGCAATTTCAAAACCCACAAGCCAAACGGCCACGAATTGCTATCTTTGCCCCCGATAGGCGGTAGAACGCCAGCGTTTGTATTCACTTTAAAGCACTCAATATGGCCGTTACGCAGGATCATATCAAAGAG
>CAMDHZ010000068.1 GCA_945898275.1 Chitinophaga pinensis
TCCAATGGGTCAGGGAAAATCATCCCACCTTCAATATAATTATATTCAAATCCTTGTGCATTGGTTCGCATTTCTTTTTTTGGCCCTTTTAAATACTTCCATTTATCTAATTCATTTTCATCTATATAAAACTCGTCTTTTACTTCTCCGTTTTGAATAAGGTCTTTTAATATTATAAAATTCCCTTCATAGTTTGGTTTGGTTTTTATAGTTGTTACTAAACCATTAATCATTAGACCTGTGTTTTCAAAAAGTCCTGTAGTTCCATTTTTGTTAAAATTTTCTGATATTGAAACAATGTCGCCTTTGAGTTTAAATTCTGTTGGAAACAACGTGCAGTAAGATGTTGCTGGAAATGCTTCTGCTAAAGTTCCTGCTTCCAAAATCCATTCGGTTGGCGAAACTTCTTTAATATTTTCATAGATAGAAGTTCCTTTTAAATAAGCAAGTATAAATATTCTTCTTCTCCTTTGTGGCATTCCAAATTCTGCTGCATTTACAATTCGCCATTCAACCGCATAACCCAACTCATTTAAACTTTGTAGAATAATTGCAAAATCCCTTCCTCTTTGTCCTGATGGAGAAATGAGAAGTCTATCAACATTTTCAAGAAATAAATATTTTGGTTTTTTCTTTTTCTCTGAAAGTATTCTATGGATACTCCACCACAAAACTCCTTTCCGACCAATAAGTCCTTTTGAATTTTTTAAAGTTGTTGCTACAGAATAATCTTGACAAGGAAAACCACCAACAAGCATATCGTGGTCAGGTATTTTTGAAACATCAACTACTGAAATATCCTCATTACAATGTCCATTTTTTCCAAAACGGTTTTCATACACTAATGAAGCGTGTTGTGTTTTAGTTAATGGCTCCCATTGATTACTCCAAAGAACTTCGTAAGGAGATTTAAAATCTTTTTTATAATTCGATAACGCAGATTTTCCTTTCCAGCCTTCGAGTCCAATTCGGAAGCCACCAACACCTGCAAATAATTCAACGACTTTAATTTTGTTTTCCATTGTGAACTGTTTTTAGATATTTAACTTTTTCTTCTGCAACTTTTAAAATGCTTAAATCAGCCTCTTGATCTAAAATTTTATATGCGATTTGATCACTCAAAAAATTATTTTGTAATTCCTTTTCATTCACTTTAAAGTAATTTGCAACTTCTTTTATAATTTGCTTTGTTGGTTGTCTTTCGTTGCGTTCGATTTTGGCTAACAATGATGTGTCGACACCGATTTTTTCTGCGACTGATTTCAATGTATGTCCAGCTTCCTCTCTAAGAGTCCTAAGATGTTCTCCGAATGATTCGGTTTTTTTTATTGTGGCCATTGGTCAATTTTTGTCCAAAGGTAAATAGAAACATTTAATGGACAAAAAAAGTCCACAAAAGATATTAACATAGTTGAGGTGGTGGGTTAACTTTGGAGTGTCGGGCAAAACTAAATGTGGAGTTTTTGCAAAGGCTAGTGATTGGGCAAAATACTTCTATAAATTTTGCAAAGCGTTGGCTGTATTACAGTTCTTGTCGAAGTTTGTTGGTTTAAATTGTCGTCCTTCAATTTGCGCTAATGTTTGGGTGCCTAAAGCAGTAAGGGAATGGTAACCTCAAATTTTGCTTTAGCACTTTACTCCAATAATAATCTTTTCTGCCTTTTCTTTTCCCTTTTATTCCAAAGCCCTTATTGTTGCCAAACGTCTGTTACCTGCCGACATTATTCTTGTCCAGTTATTTATTTCTATTCACAATGTGCTTTCTAAATAAGTCCGACCTAATTACCCTTGCTTGTCTGCTATTTGTTCCTGAATACATATTTGAATAGTATAAGGAAAACTCATTCTGTGATTTGTCTTCATTTTTACTGGACAAAACATTTATTTCAAATTCTTTCAAATACTCTATTATGCTAGCTATTGTCAATTTATGGAAATAGAGTTCTACTACAATTGTATAGAAGTTTGATTTGCGGAACCAAATAGAATCGTCCGAAAGTTCACACGTCAAAATATCAATAAGTACATCAGACAATAGTTGTTTTTTTGTTTCTAATTCTGGATATTCATTATTAAATGAAGCGATATATTTTTCAACTTCATTATCCCTTGTAAAATATCCGCCTTCTTCAATTGTTGCTAAAACTAAAAGAATAAAATGTAAGTCAGCCATTCTAGTCAATTCGCTTTCGCTGAAGATGTCGACTTTCACATCTCTTTGTTTGATTATTTCTAAAATATCCTTCGCACAACTTATAAACTCGCCATTGTAAATAGCTCTATTAATTTCAATTGCAGTAAGTGTAAAGTTTGTAGAATTTATTCTTCTGAATATTTCAATTATTGTTTCTGGAGCAGCATCTTTCAAGTCCCTCACAGTTACATCATAATTTAAAAAGTCCGTTTTTTCTTGTCCATTTAGGTCTGAGAATTTGGGAATATTTTTTTCAAAATCCCATGTGCCTTCAATATATCTTTTTATTGTTGTCAGTCTTTGTTGTCCATCAACAATAACATTCTGGGTAGTCAAGGTTTCTAAATTAATTCCTTTTTGAGATAAATATATTTCAGGAAACGGAAACCCATCAAGAATTGTTTGTATAAACTTTTCCATATGAGTAGGTGTCCAAACAAACTCTCTTTGAAACTCTGGTTGAAGTATTAATTCTCCTCTATTTATTTTACCAATTAAATCAGAAATTGATTTTTTGTCTGGATGCGCTGGTATTTGTTTTGCCATTTTTAATTGCTTTTAATTTTAATTGAAATTTCTTCTATTGAGGAACGATAATATTTTTCTGCATAATAATAGCTTTTAAATAAGCCCCCTTTAACAATATAGTTTCCAACCTCAGATTTTGAATGTGAAATGCTTTTAAAAAACTGGTCCCATTTCTGTTTTAGTTCTTTGAATTCAGTTGTGTTTTGTGGCAGTAAATCTGGTCGCATCCAACCCATTACAAAATACTGTAGAAATTTTTGATACTTTTTAAATTGTTCTGAATTTAGTCTGATTTTTTGAGTCCTTATTTGATATTGATAATCACTTATTATTTCGTAAAAATTATCAAAGAGTTTTTCATTAAAAAGAACAACGTCAATGTCACTGTCGAAAGTAAACTTAGTGAATTTATAAGGACTAAAGCCAAATTTCGATGAGCCTACTATCATAACCTCAAAGAAGCCAATTTTAAATTGGTCTGCAATCTTTTTTCTAAAGTGGTAGTATTCATTTTCTCTGTTGTCAAATACAGCAGGTATGCCGTGAAAAAAATGTTTTTGTGTAAAAATGCGTTTTTCATCGTCATTTTCAAGTTTTACAATTTCATTTTTGTAGTCGTCAATATTTACCATATGTTAGTAGTTGTCTGGTTTTATGCTTTCAGGTAACCCACAAATACCCGCAGCACTCATTTGCCTTCTAACAAATATACCCCATGCCAAACAATCATAAAACACCTATTAATAGGTATTTTGGCTTAAACTTTATATTAATAATGTAGCAGTGAGGATTAGCGTAGAGAAAGAGCGCAAAGGCATTCTAAGATAACTTTGCTTTTTCCAAGTTTTGCGTTCGGGCTATTTAAGTTTCGTAGGTATAAACCTTTCTTTTAGCAGCTGATTAGCCCGCTTTTTCAAGGGGTTTCCGTGTCCAAAAACAGCTTGCTCAAAAGGAAAATCTGCCACTTTCAAAATAGATGCTCGTGCTAAAGCCCTATCCTCATTAATGGTAGCATAGCTTAATCCCATAACGTTTGAACAGATATCACCTGCTATTAATGTTCCATCTTGGGGTAGTAAAAATGAGACATGACCAGCACAATGCCCTGGTGTATGAATAACTTTGATATCATTGGCAAATGGCAGCACTTCCCCGTCTTCAAAGGTTTTAGCTATAGGAAAAGATTCATATTTCGTGCCTCCTGGTTTAATGACAAAACGAAAGACGAGTTTCGGAATTATGCCCGGGGTAACCGTAATTCCATCGTATCCAGCTTCCCCGTTGGAAGTAAGGGCAAGGTCGGCAGCATGCACGTAAACCTTAGCGCCAGTTCGTCTGCTTATTTCGGCAGCACTACCCGCATGGTCAACATGACCGTGGGTGAGCAATAAATGTTTAATATCCAATGGGTCATGTCCAGTTTGTCGCACGCCCTCTAATATTTCGTCTGCTTTATTTGGCCATGCAGCATCAACCAATACCTGTCCACCCCTAAAAAAACTTGACACATTTTGAACAAGCAAAAGTTCAAAATGGAAAAAGTAGAAGTTCAAAAAAAGTACACGATAAAAGTGTCAGATTCGTTTGATAAGACGGATGAAAATTTCAGTTATGAGATAGCCTTTAGGCGATGGTTGGTAAGAGAAATTGAAGAGAAACAGATTACTGTTTTAGAAGCAGCTAAGCGCTTCAATTTCAGCCCAGAAAGTGGATGCAGGTTAATTAATGATTGGCGAAGGAAGTATGCACCAGAAATGGTATTATCTTCGCAGTCAATGACAGAAGCAGAGAAACAAATGTTAACGGAGCTTCAAAAGAAAAACAAGGCATTAGAGAAGCAATTGGAAGACGCACGAATGCAGAATATTGCTATCAACATGCTTATTGATGTGGCCGAAGAAAAGCTCAATATCAGTATTCGAAAAAAGTCTGGAGCCAAACAGTAGTAATGCTTTTACAGTTATATGCTGGATACGGCATAAGCTACTACTGTAAGCTGTTTGGCAAAACACGACAAGCATTTTACGAACAACAAAACAAACCTGGTGACAAAGGTTTACAAGCAGCACTTATTTTAAAACTAGTTCAAGAAATAAGGGTTGATTTACCGCAATGTGGAACGGAGAAATTACTTCACCTATTACAACCCAAATTTATTGAACACGGCATTAAAATAGGGCGGGATGGTTTATATCAATTGTTGGGAGAGCATGGTTATTTGATACGATTCAGGCGCAGAAAACCTTACACCACCAACTCGAATCACCACTGCAAGAAGTATCCAAATTTGATTCGACAACTAGTAGTAACCAGAGCTGGAAAACTTTGGGTGAGTGATATTACCTACATCCGCCTAACCAATGGTTTTGCCTATTTGTGTATCATTACTGATGCATATAGTCATAAAATTGTTGGTTATAAATTACATAGCACATTGGCAGCTAAAGGCGCTATTGATGCCTTGTTAATGGCAAGTTTTGATGAAAAGATTACGAGTGAATTAATCCATCATAGTGATAGAGGAATACAATATTGTTGCCACGATTATGTGCAAGAAATCAATCGTTTAAAAATTCAATTATCGATGACAGAAAAGGGAGACCCTTACGAGAACCCCGTTGCAGAGCGGATTAATGGTATTTTAAAGTATGAACATGGATTAGCGGCAACCTTTGCAAGCTACGAAACAGCAAAGACGGCTACTGACTTAGCGGTAAAAAACTACAACCATTTGCGGCCGCATGACAGTTGCAATAGACACACACCTATTGTAGCGCATGAGTTATCAGGTATTTTAAAGAAACATTGGAAACCCAAAAAATATGCAAAAAAACAGATCCAGGCAACAGTGTCTGGCTAGCCTACCGACTTATCTCCCACGTTCAGAAAAAAATCTCAATAGCATTGATTTTTTTCCTTCGTGAGGATAAGTCTAGGACAAAGCGTAAACTTAAAGCAGGGTTATCAAAAAAATAGTTGACAAAATCAGTACTAAAAAAAAGCTGTAAAGTGAATTTAGGAATAACAAAAAAACAAGTACCAATGATTAGGAATAAAGGAAAACCATGACAAGAATATTTAGGATTTAAATCAAATCCAGTAACCGATTTTTAGGGTTGCAAAAAAAGTTGTATCCTTATTATAACAAATCTTGACAATTAATTTTAGTATTTAACCTCAAAATGTGTCAAGTAATTTTAGGAGGGTTCACTCCGCACCATTTGTGAAGTAGCTCCGCACCATTTATGGAGTAGGTATGTATCATTTATGGAGTAGGTATGTACCTTTTATGGAGTAGGTATGCACCTTTTATGGAGTAGCTCCCCACCATTTGGTAGTGTCCCATTAAGTGTGTAAACTCAAAAAGTTGTTCTAGAAATTTTTAGACCCCGTTAAGGAAAAGGTCGAAAAAATTTATGGAAACAACTTTTTGCTTAACTTTATATACTTAAAATGAAAAAAGAAGAATTGCTAAATGATGATTTCTTGAAACAGTTCAAGAATGGAGATGAGTTAAACTCATTTATTGATCAATTAAGAAAACGTGGTGTTGAACAGCTATTAGAAG
>CAMDHZ010000069.1 GCA_945898275.1 Chitinophaga pinensis
GTTGGTTTAATCTTAGAATACTATCTACCCTGCAAACAGTTATTTTAGCCTGGGCATCGTTTAAGATTCGTTTCATGTATAAATAAAACCTCTCTTTAGGACACAAGGTGAGTTTCTTTATTTTTAAATGAATTTGTGGCTTTGCAAAATTTGTATACCCCCAATAAGGGTTACCAATTGGGTTAATGGTATCTAATGAACATATTGGAATTGGAAGAATGGGGTTTGCCAAAATACTATCTGCTTGCAATATGGAATCAATTGGAAACTTTATACCAGCAATTACCCCTCCATTACCAATGGCAAAATTAATGGTATTAAATTTATCAGTAGTATCCTTCATGTTTCTTCTATACCTAATATAGGCTTGGTCTTCTATATAAATAAAGGCACCTGGTTCTGCAATGATTTCTGAAATACCATAGGTGCCACTATCACCCACTTCTACAAATGCACCACTTTTAATAATAAGGCTGCCATTTTGTTTGACATACAAGCTTGCTCCATTTTTTATATGGGTTTTACTGCCTGCATCAAGTACTAAAGCAGCATTGGGCGAAACAATTAGCATGCTATTGGCAGAATGTTTTTTAATAGAATCTATGCCTGCGCAAGAAGACACAGGTTCTGGTAATTTTTGGTTACCACTTTCAATGATGATAGAATCTTTGTTGTGCAAAATTACGCCCGGGCAAAGGCTAATTCTAGTGGCATTTAAAATACTTAAATTGCCATGGCCTTGGTTTATTTTTTTACTATGACCCAAGGTATGTTCTGAACCATCATCGGCCACAAACAAGGTATCGAAATCTGTACCATAAGGAGGAAAATAACAGTCAGAACATGGGTTTATGGGTTGAAAAGATATTTTAACTGGCCCACCTGCTCTTGGATGAAAATAAAATTTAAAAGCAAGAGAATCATACCTTCCTTCAATTGTATCATTTTCACCAATGAGTCCTATCATGTCAATTCCTCTTTGCATTCCAAATAATAG
The DNA here is from genome assembly GCA_945898275.1 of Chitinophaga pinensis. Classification (GTDB taxonomy): domain Bacteria; phylum Bacteroidota; class Bacteroidia; order UKL13-3; family UKL13-3; genus B1. The sequence continues at coordinate 998 of CAMDHZ010000069.1, forward strand.
AACAGACACTGTATCTTCAGGTAATATTGATTCAGGGGCGGATATACTTAGTTCATAATGATTTTTTAAAGCAATTCCATAACTTAGGTTAATTGCTGTTGAAGATTTAATTATAGTATCCGTACCATAAGACAAAAAGCTTGAGCCATTGACGGATATGCTTCTTAAACGAGAATAAGTTGGAGGACAATAACCAAAATCCTTACCAAAGTAAGGGGTTGACCTATAGTTAATAAACAATTTCTTGGAATTTGTGGTAAGAATTCTTCCTGTTTCAGAGCCTAATTTAAAGGGATTAATGATTGTATCAGAGGTATTTGTATTCTTTACTAAATGAAAATGACTGGAAGTATCATTAACCATTTGCGGATTTCCTGGCATTTTTAACCTAAAGCTTGCAGATGTATCTAGTGAATTTTTAAACCCTAAATTTAGGTATGAAAGACCAGTTCTCTTACCTCTGAAAGCAAATGGTAACTCCTCTTCACATTTTAAAGGAAAATAAAATAGGGTTAAATCAGATTTATTGGAATTTGTTAATAAGTCAATTTTGGTATGATGAGGCGTATAAAAATAATCAGCATCAACATTTTTTGTAGTATTTTCTTTATCTTCACCATTAGGATTGGTATTATTCAATTCTGTTACTAAATTATTGTTATCATTTATGGCTAAATAAGTTACCCCAATTTTCCATCTGTCATTTGATCTATTACCTGGCCCTGAGTTTTGAAACCCGCACGGATAAGAGTAAATAATATATTCGTTTTCTTTTCGACACGTTAGGGGGCGAGCATTATCTTTATTTTCATGCAAATCATAAGCACCATTTCCAACAATTCTGTTAATTATAAAATATAAATCCTGCTGTTCTGTATCATAAAATTTATCATTGACAGTGTAGTAAAAAGATTGGTCTGAATTATCTAAATTCCATACTTCAAAATGCCTTGAAAATTCATAATAGTTTGAACCGTAAAAACTAAAACTTCTAAAATTTAAGCCACGTATTTTTGAGGAACCAACAATTCTCTCAGTCTTTAAACTATTAAGTTTTGTAAATTCATTTGTTATATGGTCTTCATTATTAGTGGTGGTCCTATAAACCGCATATGTATTATGTTGTTGATGAAAACCAAAATGAGAAATATTTTTTGTTTTAAATCTAGTGTCATAACCTGGGTCAATTATTAAAGGGGTATTGCTAGAGGCACTATTCAAATTTCTAGCAAATATTGTAAAACTACCATAATCATCGTCTTCATGAGTGCCATCTTTAGATTGAGCTTCTATGTCAACTGCTTTTCCTCTTTCAAACAAACCATGAAGAGAAAACTTACCTTTATCCGTTTTATCTAAAAAAATATAATTCCCAGAATTTTCATTTATATAATCTTCATTTGGTTCTCGCAATTGCTCATCTAAAAACCCTAAGGCAAGCAAATAATCTGCTCTTAAGTCAACTTGTGCATAGTATCCACTTTCTACAAGTATGCCAGATGGATTTACTTTAATGGGTATTGTACCATTTCCTTCTTTGAGTTCATTAATTCCTAATACTGCAAAGTAATTCCCCCAAACAACACCGCTATTATCGTACATAGGTATTTTACCATCGATATGTAAAATATTATAATACCACTTCAGTATTTCGTTATAGCGTTCATCTTCTAATAAATTAAATTTATGTGATTTGGGTAAATAATTATTATTACAACGCATATAAGTAAACAAAGACTCTGAAACATCTGCAAAGTACCCAGGACCTTCTGAAAATCCAGCAGTACCATTAAAATTGGTTGTAGGAGTGTTTTTTGCAGGCCAAATATGTCTTCCATGAAAAAAATTATCCTCTAACCCATCGTCACAATCACGCAAAACACAATAGTCTTCTAATTTTTTTGTACCTCGTGTTCCGTGTGCGCGGTCAAACCACTTTTTAGGATCGTACCTGTCCCACTTTCCCCCAGATTCTCCTAAAACAATTGAAGCCATGCCCAATGCAGATGCGCAGATAATTCCATGATTTTTTTTCCAACCTAAATTTGAATTTATTATCCTTGAAGATGCAATATAAAGTTCACTTGTAAATCTTCTTAATTTATCGCGTTCAGAATCCTTTACATTTAAATCAGTTGGTATAGCAGATACCGTTTTTAACATATCATAGGCTTGTAAATAATTAATTAATTGAGTTGCTCTGTTCCTAACATTGGAACAATTACCACCAAGTCCCCAACAAACATCCACTTTAGTTGTTAGGTCTCTTAATCCTTGTTTTGCTTTATCTTCAAATGAATTATTAACTGGTCCTAAGGGGGGATTATCTATGGAAGTTACAACGTATTCATCGCCCACCTCAACTATTTTTAATCTTATCATATTAATTAAGGCATTTGCCTTAACCCATCTTGGATGTTCACACTGTGGGGCATCTTGGTTACAAACATTTGGTTTATCAGAAATTGCAAGTAGGTACAAGGCATTGTAAATTTTTGCAGCATATGAGACCTTAGGTATTTTTACTCCATTGCTTTTTAACAATTCCAATCTTATGGTTATCACATCGCTCGTCCAATGAAAATCTGGAGTTCTATTTTTATTAAACATGGTGTATGGATGGTTTCTTTTACTAGGTTCCCCATAATTTAAGGCACCACGCACGAATTCTTTTTCAAAAGGGGTTAAATTATCAATATACCCTTCAATTAACGAGTAAGTAGCTCCACCAGAAAGATTAAGGTTATTCAAATTTGCCCTCCATAAGTTCCTGATAAGTTGCGAGCTTAAACTGGATATTGATAACAAAAAAATTAGAAAAAAGGATAATATTTGTTTCATAGTTTGTAAGTTTAATTATTTAAAGTATATCGAAATAAGGTCCATTTTTTACCATCGGAGTACCTTTTAATTTTTAAAATTCCAACTTTTAAATTCATGGTCAAATCTTCATCTGAAATCCTCCCTCTTTCAATTTGTCCATTTGCTAGAACAATCGAATCGTCAGGTATGGTTTTTTCATCAAACTCTAATAAATTATAAATACCCACTTTTGGAATCAAAATTTTAGCCTTCCGCAAGGGTGGGGACCATTGGTCTCTATAAGATTCTTTGTAAATTTCGATGCCGATATCGTCTAATTCTGAATTGTTTGAACTATATGTTGCTCCAAATCCTTCATAGGGATAAGTATCGGTCCAACTGCACCAAGTGGAACCACCACCACCATAATCAGCGGCAAACCCTAAACCTTGAGATTTGCAAAACAAATAGGCTGTATCGCCTGCATCAGAATAAAAAAAGAGGGAATCTCCTTCCCAATCAGGAAGAAGGTCTTTTTCATTCTTTTCAAAATAAGAGGTATCAAATGTCTTATCTGTCATACCACAAGGGCCATCAATGTCTCTTTTACAATTGCTTACTCCAAAGAATAAAGACAAAAGCAAAAGGAATTTTAGGCTACGTTGTAAATGTTTAAAAGTGAGATAATTTTTCATAAGTATTGTTATTAAAATTTATGTTTATTTTAGATTCCAATCAAAATCTGATTGTATACTTTGCTATAAATATTTGGAATTTCATTAGGCTTAAATAATAGGGGTATATCAAAGGTTAATAAAAAAATATTGAAAAACAAACAGTTAAGAATTATTTAACGCCGCAATTGGTTCAAACCGAATCTATAAATTTTACAAGGAAATTAAATATTAGCTATGTATAAATCTGTGCTATCTGTGAGCCACATTTTTCTCACAGATGTCACAGATTTTCACAGATTAGAAAAGATTAAAAAAGGAGTTTACACAATCTAGTTTACACTCTCAAATTTGTAGTGAAGTGGTATTGCTTATTTCACCCTGCAAGGCATCAAAAGCCCTCAATACATTCTTTTTACAACTATCTCTGCCATGTATACTCAAATCATTCCCATTTCCATCCAACCCCACAAGCATTACAAAGGCATTGTTTTTTGCCCACGAAGCTAAGGCACTTATTGCATCATAAGGCATGCCATTATCGCTTGTCATGGGTAATTGGGAATTTTGAAAAATAAATAAATAACCTTGTGCTACAGGTAAGTCAATATTTTCATTGATTTCATTTTTTATTCTTGACCGAATTGAATCAATAGTTTCTTCAAAAGATTTGCCATTATGTTTATCAAACATTGTATAAGGATGCCCATAACTTGAACCTGCAACTTGCAATCGACCTCGGTTAAACTCTTTAATTTTTGTTCCTAATTGAGCTTTTAGAAAGAAACTAGTTAAAATAAAAATAGGGGTAATAATAAAATGTTTCATGTAAAGTTTTATTTTTTAATTATACTAAGTGTATCAATAGTTTTATTATCAATTAAGCTTAACAATCCATCTTCAACATTTATATAGACATTGATTGAATTATTAGGCAATGGATTTAATAAAGTTACATTTCTAAAAGATTGTTCACCTAACTTATATTCTTCAAAAAAAGGCCAATTAGGAAACTTTTTTCCGACTCTATCACTACTGTAACCAAATTCTACCCTGTTTAAATTTATATAAATCGAATTAGAAACAGAGGTCGTTTTATGCCAAACCTCAAATTTCCCATTGCCTTTTAAGGTTTGGTAGGTATTGTGAAGGTATTGGTAGTTATAATAGGTTGTTACCTCGCTTCCCATTTCGGTGCTACTTTCTTTAATAAATGCAGTATCAGTTTTAATTTTGGCAAAAGTAAATGTATCTCCTAAGGTATTAAAGAAACTTAGGGTGTCATACTTGTTACTGGTAAAATAGGGGCTTTGGGCTACTTGGCTTGGCGTTAGATAATAGTATTTATATACATTTTTAGGGTCTGAGTGTTTTTCACAGCCACCAAACACTAAAAGGTTTATCGTAATTAGAATTAAGATTGGTAAATTATTGAACTTTTTCAAATGCAAATATTTTTTGGGTATATCAAAGGTTAACAAAAAACTATTGGAAAACAAAGATGGCTTCTGATATAAGACCATGGTCCATGGACCAAAGACGATAGTTTTTATTGTAAAAGCCTAAAATACGTTGACCGCTAATTAACTATCTTTTTTATTTCTAATTGCCAAAAATACATTCTGAACTTTTGGCTTTGTTTGCTCAGTTAAGTGGGGCTCGACGCCCCATTTAACTGTGTTTGCCGTAAAATGACTCCA
>CAMDHZ010000070.1 GCA_945898275.1 Chitinophaga pinensis
TGACTCATTTTTTTATCAAACCTACGGGATGTTATTGTCCCAATAAAATAACTATGTTACAATTGATGTTGCTTTCAAAAGTATCGAAATTGAAAACAAAAGGGAAAAAATTCATCTCAGTATAATAAATTTAACTTGGGTTGAACCAAATGTTGCAATGCGGCAGCCGAGGTGAATTCCAATCTTATGCTTATGAAATCATTTGTCCAATGAAAATTTGGTGAAATGTTTCATAGTTTGTAAGTTTAATTAGCTAAAGTGTATCTATATAATGTCCATTTTTTACCGCTTTTATTCTCTAATATGATTATTCCAGTATTTAAATTCATAACGGTTTTTTTAGAAACATAATCTCTAATCAAACCCTTTTCAAACTTTCCGTTTGCTAGCCTAACTGAATCTTCTGGAAGCGCTTTCCCATCGAATTCCAGTAAAGTATAAGAATTCCATCCATATATAGTTACCCAAGCATACCGAAAGGGAGGGGGGCTTTTATCCGAATAGGGTTCTTTGTAAATGTGGATTAAAGTATTATCCAATTCTGAATTATTTGAACTATAGTTAGCTCCAAATGATTCATAGGGAGCATGAACTTTCCAACTGCACCAAGTAGAACCAGATCTATTATAATCTTTAGTAATCCCTAAATGTTGACTTTTGCAAAACATATAGGCTGTATCACCTGCATCAGAATAAAAAAAGAGGGAATCTCCTTCCCAATCAGGAAGAAGGTCTCTTTCATTCTTTTCAAAATAAGAGGTTTCATAGTATATATCCGACTGGTCGCAAGAGCCATCAATGTCTCTTTTACAATTGCTTATTCCAAAAAAAATAGACAAAAGCAAAAGGAATTTTAGGCTACGTTGTAAATGTTTAAAAGTGAGATAATTTTTCATAAGTATTGTTATTAAAATTTATGTTTATTTTAGATTTCAATCAAAATCTGATTGTATACTTTGCTATAAATATTTGGAATTTCATTAGGCTTAAATATTAGGGGTACATCAAAGGTTAATAAAAAATTATTGAAAAACAAAGAGTTAAGAATTATTTAACGCCATAATTGGTTCAAACCGAAACTATAAATTTTACAAGGAAAATAAATATTAGCTATGTATAAATCTATGCTATCTGTGAGCCAACATTTTTCTCACAGATGCCACAGATTTTCACAGATTGGAAAAGACTATAAAAAAGAGTTTACACAATCTACTTTACGCTACTACTTTTGAGCTAATGCAGTATTCGTAATTTCACCTTGCAAGGCATCAAAAGCCCTCAATACATTCTTTTTACAACTATCTCTGCCATGTATACTCAAATCATTCCCTTTTCCATCCAACCCTACCAGCATTACAAAGGCATTGTTTTTTGCCCACGAAGCTAAGGCACTTATTGCATCATAAGGCATGCCATTATCGCTTGGCATGGGTAATTGGGAGTAGGTGTAGATGAGTTCATATGACTTAAAAATAAAATCATTTGGCTTTCCTTTTTCTAATTTTATTCTTGACCGTATTGAATCAATAGTTTCTTCAAAAGATTTGCCATTATGTTTATCAAACATGGTATATGGATGCCCGTAATTTGAGCCTATTATTTGTAGTCGACCTCGGTTAAATTCCTTAACTTTTGTGCCAAGTTGAGCTTTTGCTCCTAGACTAATTGATAAAAGTACTAGGGTATAAATAAAATGTTTCATTTTTATTTTTTAACTAAAAAAAGGGAGTCATTTGATTTTAAATCTATAGATAGAATCAATCCATCAAGTTTGCTAACATAGTTATATTGAATTATATCGTATTTTTCTGAACCATAAAGATGGAATCGTGCAACATTTTCAAATCTTTGATTAACAAATACTATTTCATTATAATATTTAAATTCAGGTTGTTTAATTTCAACAAAATCTGCAAAATAAGCAATATTCTTAGAAGTTAAGCTTAATTCAATTAAGTTATCGGCACCATTTTTCTGTTTCGTATAATGCCAAACCTCAAATTTCCCATTTCCTTTTAAGGTTTGGTAGGTATTATGAAGGTATTGGTAGTTATAATAGGTTGTTACCTCGCTTCCCATTTCGGTGCTACTTTCCTTTATAAATGCAGTATCAGTTTTAATTTTGGCAAAAGTAAATGTATCTCCTAAGGTATTAAAGAAACTTAGGGTATCATACTTGTTACTAGTAAAATAGGGGCTTTGGGCTACTTGGCTTGGCGTTAGATAATAGTATTTATATACCTCTTTAGGGTCTGAGTGTTTTTCACAGCTCCCAAACACTAAAAGGTTTATCGTAATCAGAATTAAGATTGGTAGATTATTGAAATTTTTCATAAGCTAATATTTTTTGGGTATATCAAAGTTTAATAAAAAAATATTGAAAAACAAACAGTTCTCTTCGACTCCGTTCAGAGACCAAGTGGTTTAATTTTGGTTCAAACCATACTCAAATCATTCCCTTTTCCATCCAACCCTACCAGCATTACAAAGGCATTGTTTTTTGCCCACGAAGCTAAGGCACTTATTGCATCATAAGGCATGCCATTATCGCTTGGCATGGGTAATTGGGAGTAGGTGTAGATGAGTTTGTAGGACTCTTTTACAGGCAGATTAAAAGCAGTGTCAAATTCTAGATTAATTCTCGCTTTAACTAGCTTTATTGTTTCTTCAAATGTTTTCCCATTGTGCTTATCAAACATTGTATAAGGATGTCCATAACTCGAACCTGCAATTTGCAATCTTCCACGATTAAACTCTTTGACCTTTGTGCCGAGTTGAGCACTTAATACTAAACTGGCAAATATTAGGATTTGGGTTAAAATATACTGCTTCATAAGATTATTATTTTTTGCTAATTATTAATGAATCGGAATTTTGATTTGCAATAACAGTTAATATTCCATCTACAACATTTATGAAAACAAGAGAACCACCAACACCGTTAAACCTTTTTACATTAATAAAACTCTGACCACGAATATCAAATTTATCATAAAATGTGTATGGCCGAGAGTTTTTGTCAATTGTTTTAGGATCATATTCAAATTTATAATTAAGTAATTTTACCTCAATAAAACTTCCTACAGAATTAGTTTTATGCCAAACCTCAAATTTCCCATCGCCTTTTAAGGTTTGGTAGGTATTATGAAGGTACTGGTAGTTATAATAGGTTGTTACCTCACTTCCCATTTCGGTGCTACTTTCTTTAATAAATGCAGTATCAGTTTTAATTTTGGCAAAAGTAAATGTATCTCTTAATGTATTAAAGAAACTTAGGGTATCATACTTGTTACTGGTAAAATAGGGGCTTTGGGCTACTTGGCTTGGCGTTAGATAATAGTATTTATATACATTTTTAGGGTCTGAGTGTTTTTCACAGCCACCAAATACTAAAAGGTTTATCGTAATCAGAATTAAGATTGGTAGATTATGGAACTTTTTCATAAGCAAATATTTTTTGGGTATACCAAAGGTTAATAAAAAATTATTGAAAAACAAAGATGGCTGCTGATCTAATACCATAGTCCATGGACCAAAGACGATAGTTTTATTTTGTTTTCAAGCAGAATTACCTAGCTATTTGCAATGGTCAATCGACCCTGGTCTTTTTCTGTGCTTATCTGTGCTATCTGTGAGCCACTTTATTTCTCATAGATTGCCTAGATTTCTCTGAATACTGTAGGTTAGTACTTTTCTACCTTGTTTAACCTAAGTATTAAATTTGAAAATTTGAATTTTTTGCAGCTATCATCTATATTAGTGAAAAATTAAACTAATGAAGCTTGCCTTAAATAATACAACGATTGAAAAGTACTTTGGCTTTTTGATTAGACTTGATAATTTATCAAAAAAACGATTAATAATAAAGCTAACTGAATCAATTGATGAGAATGAAAACTCGACAATAGATTTAAAAACTATGTATGGAAGCTGGGAAGACTCTAGAACATCAGACGAAATAATAAGTGATTTAAAGTTTTCGAGAATTGAAAAGTCAAACCCAATTGACTTATAATGAATTATTTATTAGACTCAAACATTTGTATTCACTTTCTTAGAGGTAAATTTAATATCCATGAAAGATTTTACGAAGTTGGCATAGACAATTGTGCAATTTCAGAAATTACTTTAGCAGAATTAACATTTGGTGCTGAGAAAAGCACCAATGTTTACAAGAACCTTAAACTTATTGATACTTTTACCAATCAACTGACAATATTGCCAATCTTTGATGCAATTCCAATTTATGCTCGTGAAAAGGTAAGACTTCAAAATATGGGGAAAATGATAAGTGACTTTGATTTATTAATTGGTTCCACAGGTATTGCCAATGACTTGATAGTTGTAACCGAAAACACCTTAGAGTTCGAAAGAATTTTGAATATCAAAATTGAAAATTGGGTAAAAAGGCTATAAATTTTTATTTTGTGTTTAACCCTGTTTGGTAAATACAAAATTTAAGGTTGTATGCGAATAGCGTCTAGCTGGCTTGCTTAGTTTTCCTTTCCTTCCAATAACTATTAGCAATTGGGATAGTAGTTACAGCAATAAAACCAATAATGATATAGTTAAGGTAATTGAGTGCATTTGGAAAAACAGCACCCACATAATATCCTGCGCTAACAATGGTTAATGGCCAAAGCAAAGCGCCTATGACATTATAAATAAAGAAAATATGTGGTTTCACTTTAACCATACCCGCTAATATTGGGGCAAAGGTTCTAACAATAGGCAAAAACCTTCCTACCACTAAGGCAAGGCCACCATACTTTTTATAAAATTCTTCTGCTAGGGTAATGTACTTCTTTTTGAAGAAAATCGTGTCCTCTTTTTTATAAAGTGCTTCACCCGTTTTATAGCCAAAAATATATCCGGCATAATACCCCAAAATAGCTGCCAACCCAATATACATAATTAAGTCGTGCAAGCTAACCTCCAATACACCAACGCTTGGGTAAGCAAGTAAACCAGCAGTAAACAGTAAAGAATCTCCTGGAAGAAAGAATCCAAAGAAGATTCCATTTTCCAAAAAAATGATGATTAGCAACAAAGCTAAACCACCAAACCTTATGAGCTCTTCAGGCTGAAATAAATCCCAGAAACTTTCCAATGCATTAAATATAGGTTCAACAAAATATGGGTATTTAAATTAATAAAAAAATGAGCAATAGCAGCAAACTGATTATCAGCTATTGAAACCTATTTTTCTTAACCCCAACTCTACTTTTTCGGCCTTTTCTAGCACTTCCGTTTGCATTTTATCCTTATAGGCTTGCATGGCTGTAGCCAATTTTTCATCTGAAGTTCCTAAAATTTGAATGGCAAGTAAGCCTGCATTTTTAGCATTATTTATGGCCACAGTGGCAACCGGAACCCCCGCTGGCATTTGCACTATCGAAAGTAAAGAATCTAAACCAGACAAAGTTTTCAATTGAACAGGAACGCCTATCACTGGCAAAACCGTAATAGCAGCTACCATTCCGGGCAAATGCGCAGCCCCACCTGCACCCGCAATGATAACTTTAATTCCTCTTTCTCTGGCTTCCTTTGCGTAGGTAAACATACGCTCTGGGGTGCGATGTGCAGAGACAACTGTCATTTCAAAAGGAACAGAAAACTCTTCCAAGGTTTTGGCAGCTGCATTCATTACCTCCAAATCGCTGTCTGAACCCATTATGATTCCAACAATTGGATTACTCATTATTCTTCTTCCTCAATTTCC
>CAMDHZ010000071.1 GCA_945898275.1 Chitinophaga pinensis
ATTGCAATGATGACTGGTGTGCCTGTTAAAAGAATTGCACAAAGCGAAGGGCAGCGTTTACTAAACATGGGCAACGAATTAGCTGGAAAGGTAATTGGCCAAGAAGAAGCGATTAAAAAACTTACCAAAGCCATTCAAAGAACCCGTGCTGGACTTAAGAACCCCAATAAACCAATTGGTTCATTTGTATTCCTTGGACCAACTGGAGTAGGAAAAACAGAAATGGCTAAAGTATTGGCTAAATACCTTTTTGATACAGAAGAAGCCATGATTCGTGTAGACATGAGCGAATACATGGAAAAATTTGCAGTAAGCAGATTGGTTGGTGCGCCTCCAGGATACATTGGATACGAAGAAGGCGGACAGCTTACAGAGAAAATTCGCAGAAAACCCTATGCTGTTGTTTTGCTAGATGAAATTGAAAAAGCACATCCTGATGTTTTTAATATTTTACTGCAAGTATTAGATGAAGGGTTTATTTCGGATAGCATGGGAAGAAAAGTGGATTTTAGAAATACCATCATCATAATGACTTCCAACCTTGGTTCGAGACAGCTCAAAGATTTTGGTGGAGGCGTTGGTTTTAGTACTCCTTCTAAATCTGCCGACTCTGATAAAAACGCTAAAATGGTGGTTGAAACAGCCCTCAAACGTTTCTTCTCTCCAGAGTTTTTAAATAGAATTGATGATGTTATAGTATTCTCATCACTCGATAAAGAGTCAATTGCCAAGATACTTGAGCTAAACCTTAGCAAGTTATTAGGTAGAATTGAAGAGCTTGGTTTCAAAGTGAAGTTTACCGATGAAGCAAAAGCATTTTTAGCCGAAAAGGGTTTTGATCCAGAATTAGGTGCTAGGCCGCTGGGCAGAACCATTCAAAAGTTCGTAGAAGATCCTATAGCCGAAGAATTGCTTAAAATGGAAATGAGCGATGGTGAAGAAATCACTGTTGATTACGATAAAGAAGCAAACGAAGGTGAGTTGAAAATTACTGCCAGTGGAAGCAAAAAACCTGGTAGAAAAAAGAAAGACAGTCCAGCCGCCGAAAAGCCTGAGTAATTTCTTTCCAAATAAAAGCCTTGCTGCCAAACAGAAGTTAAATGAAGCTAACCTTAATTAGAAACGGTAAACTCCATTTAACTTTTGCCCAGCAAGGATACAATGAATATGCAAAGCGGCTTGGTTTCTACTGCCGCTATACCGATGAATTATTGTTGGTTCAAACCAAATCCAAAGAAGTAGAACAAATTAAAAAGGCCGAATCTGAAGCCATTTTAAAAAAGTTAAAGCCCACTGATTTTGTGGTTTTGTTAGATGAACGGGGCAAGCAATTTAGCAGCCCTAAATTTTCGCAGCATTTGCAAGAGTGGCTCAATCACCATGCACATATTGTGTTTGTAATTGGTGGTGCCTATGGGTTTACCCAAGAAGTTTATCAACGTGCAAATTTCCAATTGTCTATGTCAGATTTTACGTATTCTCATCAACTCATGCCAATGTTATTTGCGGAGCAATTGTACCGCGCGTTCACCATTTTAAAAGGAGAACCCTATCACCACGAAGGATGAACTGGATAGAATTTTGGAACAAGCAGCAATCTCAGGCTAATCCCTACAAACAAGTGGGTAGAGTGCTCAATGGCCAAGCTATTTCGCCAGAAATTATGGCTAAAATCGCTGCTAGAATTGCCCAACAATTGCAGTTAAAACCTCATGAAACCTTGTTGGATGTTTGTTGTGGCAATGGGGTTTTAGATACCCTATTATTACCAAAAGTGGCTACCATACATGGCATCGATTTATCAGATGCACTCATTGCAGAAGCCAAGCAATTAAACCTTTCAAATCTTACTTTTTCATCGGCCAATGCAGTTAGTTTCGGGTTGAACCAAACCTTTGATAAAAGCCTGTTGTACTTTTCTTTTCAATACATTGAAACCTTAGCAGATGCACAAAAAGTAATTGAAAACTTGTTGAAGCATACGCATAACGATGCTTTGATTTTAATAGGCGACATTCCCAATCAATTAGAATTTTTCACGTATTACAATACTCCATCTAAATGGTGGCAATGGATAAAGCAAGAATTGAAAGGAGCCAACGAAATGGGTCGCTTCTGGCATCCTAAAGAGCTTTTGAGAATTTGTGAGAACCTAGGCGTAAAGGCAGAAATTCAAACCCAAGAACCGTGGCAGCCCTATGCGCATTATCGTTTTGATTTATTGATTTACTCGTAAAAATAAACCCGTTTAACACGTTGCGAAACGCCTGTTAAAATCTCATAAGGAATGGTTCCTATTTGTGCACTTAATTCTGCCAAACTTGGACTTTCACCAAACACAATTACTTCATCGCCGGGTTTGCAATCAATTTGCGACACATCCAACATGGTCATGTCCATGCAAATATTTCCAACAATAGGCGCTTTTTGTTTGTTCACCAACATGTATCCATTGCCATTGCTAAGCTTACGGTCGAGCCCATCTGCATAACCAATAGCCACAATAGCAATTTTTCCCTTTTCAGGTAGGCTTCCTTTTCTCCCATAACCAATGCTTTCGCTAGGGTCAATTGCTCTAATTTGAGAGATGATTGTTTTTAGACAACCAATAGGTTCTAAAGCCAAACTTGTTTGGAGCGCTGGGTCAATGCCATATAAGCCAATGCCTAACCTAACCATGCCAAACTGTGCTTGTGGAAACCTAGCAATGCCGCCGCTATTGAGGCAATGTCTTAAAATAGGGTAGGGGAATGCCGCTGTTAATTGCGCGCTTAACTCGGCAAACTGGGTGATTTGAGATTGTGTAAACACATCGTGCGTGCTTTCCTCGCTGGCAGCAAGGTGTGTAAAAATAGAATTGATTTTGAGGCTTTTTTCAACCTTTAAACGTTGTAATAAAGAAGGAATTTCAGAGGCATCAAAGCCCAAGCGTTTCATTCCAGTATCTAACTCTAAATGGATACCAATTTCTTCGCCTTCTGCGGCTTGAATCAAGGCTTCTAGTAATTCAAAATTATAAACCTCTGGTTCTAGGTTATACTTTAATATAGCATCAAAGCTTGCGGGTTCTGGGTTCATTACCATAATAGGGGTTTGAATGCCCGCTTCTCTTAACGTTACCCCTTCATCGGCATAAGCAACAGCCAAGTAATCTGCCTTGTGGTAGGCAAGGATGCGCGCAATTTCATAGGAACCTGCACCATAACTAAAAGCCTTAACCATGGCCATTACTTTTACTTGTGGTTGAAGCAATTTTTTATAGGCATTAAAATTATGCAACAAGGCATTTAGGTTAATTTCAAAAACAGTTTGATGTACTTGTTTTTCGAACCACTTGCCAATTTGCTCGAAGGCAAATTTTCTCGCCCCTTTTAACAAGATTATTTCATGTGCATAATCCAGCAGTTTTTCAGATTTTAAAAAGGCATCCACCGTAGGGTAAAACCTTTGTTTTGGCAACGAAAACAATCCTTCATGAATTTTTATCTCATCGCCAATGCCTATGAGTTTTTCAATTTTGTATTCATTCAGGTAGCCTGCAATTCGCTCGTAGAGCGCTGTTTGGTTCAAACCGCTTTCTAAAAAATCTGAAAGTACTACGGTTTTTGTTTTGCCTTGCGCATGTTGTTGCTGAAAATCTAAAGCAATGAGCAAAGAACCAAGGTCGGCGCTATAAACATCATTTACGAGCAAGCAATTTTGTTGGCCTTGTTTTAATTGCAAGCGCATGTCTAAACTTGGCAATTCTGAAAACCTTTGAAGGATAAATTCCTCCAAGTTATTTGTCATGGCTAAGAAAGCAAGGCAAGTACAAGCATTCCAAATTGCTGCTTCATCTGTAAATGGGATATTTACCGTATGGCTTTTATACTGCAAGGTGCAGTGGTTTTTGTCGGTTTGAACCGAAATGTAATAATCAGCAGAAGGGTGGTTGCGACTCCAAGATTTGAACTTTTCTTTTTGTGTTAAATTTTGAATGTAAGTTGAAACCAAACTTTGTTCTTGGCAAAAAAGCACCTGTTGACAAGTCTCAAATAGTTTTAGTTTTTCTTGCAGTTTTTGTGTTTTGTTTTCAAAGCCTTCATCGTGGGCATCGCCTAGGAGCGTAAGAATACCAAGGTTTGCTTGAAGGATTTTGGCAAGCTTAGCCATTTCGCCTGGCATTGAAATTCCTGCTTCAAAAAGGGCATAATCATTTTCAGGGGCCATGTGCCAAACCGAAAGCGGTACACCTAATTGTGAGTTATAACTTTTTGGATTTCTAACTACCGAATGCTTAGGTTTTAGCAAATAGGCCAACCACTCTTTTACAATGGTTTTACCGTTACTGCCAGTAATGGCTACCAATGGATAATTGAATTGTTGACGGTGAAATTGCGCAAGTTTTTGTAACGCCTGCAAACAATCGTTCACCTCAATGATTCCTGCATTTGGCAACAACTGCAATAGATTTTCTGGGTAAGCATGGGTTTGAACCAAAAACATTCTAACCCCTTGTTCGTAGGCTTCTTTTAAATACAAATGCCCATTGTGACGCTCGCCTTTGATGGCAATAAAAAGGCCGTTTTGCGCAAATAATAACTTCCGGCTATCGGTAAGTAGGTGCAATACTTCTGGGTTTGATTCATTTGTTTGCAAACTTTTACCCTGCAAGGCAGCAGCAAGTTGGTTAAAGCGAATGTTGTTTAAACTTTTTTGCATGTTGAAATAGGATCAAACCAGAAATTCCCAGAAATATAGACAAAATAAAACAAGCCCATATTACATTGGATTCGAAGTTAAAGAAGGGAATTGAAAACAAAAATATAAAAAGACTTCGGTTCAATACATTGAGCATGTTAAAAATGCTGTTAACCCTTCCCATAACTTCATTTGGAATGTATTTAAAGAAATAGGTAAGTCGCAACACCCTTATGCCCGCATTGCTAAAACCAAGCAAAACACAAAAGGCATACAATACCCAAACGGCTTTGGCTAGAAATAGCCACATATAAATGGCAGCGCCAGCAAAGCTTAGCCAGGCAATGGCATATAGGGTTTGCGCTGGTTTAAAAACTTTTCCAACAAATAGTCCAGCCAGCAAAGCACCAAGCGCATAAATTAAATCGGCTGTGGCAAATTGTGCTCCAGAGCCATTTAAATGTTGTTTAACATAAACGGGGAGTAAAGAATGAATGCCTACAATAACGGTGGCAAAAACTGCATTGGAGAAAAACCCAAAAACCAATAAAGAGGGATGTGCTTTTAAATAACTAAAGCCCGTTTTAACGCGAAGCCAAATGCTGCCAGTTTGAATGTTTACCTTTTTGGTAGCTTGGTATTTAATAAAATAAATGAGCAAGGCTGCCAAGAAATAAGTGCTACCATCTAGTAAGAAGATGTCCCAAACTTGCCAAGGCGCAATTTTAAACGGAACCTTGATGCCGTCTAACAAAATAGCTGCTAATGCGCCAGAAAGAATGGAAGTACTTTGTCCTGCAATTTCTATCCAAGAGTTTACACGTTGGTAAGCGTCTTCGGTGGTAATTTCGTGCGCAAAAGCATATAAAGTAGGGTAGTGAATATTATAGTTGAACATGGTGAGGCCAAACAC
>CAMDHZ010000072.1 GCA_945898275.1 Chitinophaga pinensis
ATAACCATACCAAAAATCTGCTTACAATGCAATACAAGGTTTATTGCAAAAACCACCGTGACGAAATTTTGCTCACACAAATGTGCAGCCAAAGCCTATAAATTGAATAAGAAAAACGAGAAGGTTGAAAAAGTACAAGTACAAGAATACCATAAGTCTGTGGGCATTGATATGCAGCTGATTCAATCAAAAGAATATTTAAGCATCAGGGAGGCGTGTTTGCTGATTGGCGTAAGCAGAATGACATTATACCGCTACATTAAAAACAAAACTATTAAGCCTTCAAAAGTTGGCGGCAAAGTGATAATTAAAAGACAGGAAATAGATTCATTAATAAGGTAAACAATGAGTGTAAACGTTAGAACTAAAGAATTGGCCAACGGTAGATTAAGTCTCTACTTAGATTTTTACCCGCCAATCAAAGGGGCCAATGGTAAATTTACAAGAAGAGAGTTTTTAAAGAGGTATAACTTCAAAAGACCAGTTAACGATGTTGAGAAGCTGTTGAATCGGGAGAACATTCTTTATGCTGATACTATTAGATTGCAGCGTGAGAAAGAAATATTAAATGAGCAAGATGGAATTTTTAACTCCACTAAAAAGAAAAAAGATTTTATTGAATACTTTGAAACACTTTGCGAGAAGAAAAAGGAAAGCCATGGTAACTATGGTAATTGGTTAAGCACTCTACAACATTTAAAAGCATATACGGGTGGGAAATGCCAAATGGGCGATTTAACCGAGGAATTCTGCAATAACTTTAAAGACTACCTTTTAAACGCAAACAAATTAAAAACCGTAAAAGGAAAGCGGCTATCCCAAAACTCTGCAGCAAGCTATTTTAATAAATTTCGTTGTGCGATAAAAGAAGCCTTCTATGCTAGATTATTGATTGAAAATCCCTCACTACGTGCAAATCGTATTCGGCAAAAGGAGAACAAGAAGGATTTTTTAACAAAAGAAGAATTACAACGACTAGCCAAAACGGACTGTGATTTACCAGCATTAAAAACTGCTGCTTTATTTTCAGCATTTACTGGTTTACGGTGGTCAGATATTAAAAGCCTAACATGGGGAGAAATACAAAAAACCGATAATATTTATTTTTTGCATATTACTCAAAAGAAAACCAAGGACGTAATTATGCACCCGATAAAGGAAAAAGCTGTTAAAATGTTGGGCGAAAGAGGTAATCCCGTCGAGAAGGTATTTGAAGGTTTAAAATACTCTGATAGCAACAATGATAAACTTAAGAGATGGGTATTAGCGGCGGGCATTCATAAAAAAATCACCCTCCATAACTTCCGCCACACTTATGCTACACTGCTTTTGAACAACGGGGTAGATTTTTTTACTGTGTCTAAAATGGTTGGACATATTAACCCATCAAGCACCCTCGGATATTTAAAAGCATTGACTGAAACAAAAGTAAATGCTTCAAATCAAATTGACATAGATTTATGAGTCAAATCGCAAAGAATGCTCAGCCTATTGAAATACACTTATATGATATTGATGCCTTTGAAATCCTGGATAGATTAAAGGAAAAACATCAAGCTTATAATGATAACTCGAAAGGACCTTTAAGGAGCTTAGAATTTATCCATCTTGAAGAAGAGTTTCTCATGGAAAGCTTTAAAGAATCTAATATCGACTTAACGGAACAGCAAAAAAGAAGACATTTTGTTATTCCATCAACCTTTAACCTTTACAATACATTCTTGGGATATAAATTGTTAACTATTGATTTGTACAAAATAGAGTCCTTGTTATCCTATCAATTGGCATTATTTGAAGGCAATTACTATGCTGAGAAGAATAATTTTATTGGCCTAATAGAATTTTCAACTTATGCTTTTGTTAGTGCTAGGGTCTTTCCCTTTGAGGAAAATAGATTAGAGAAAATTTCCAATTGGGTTGAAAAAAACAGAGTGTTTTTGAGAAACAATGAATTGCCCTTTCCAAAAGATGGCGCGGATCTGAAGGTTGATGAAGTAATAATGGATGATGACTTTGCTATAATTTTTAATAAGCAGTTTAAAAAATTTTTTAAAGGTCAAGAAAACGATTTAGAGGAACTAATTATAAATAAAAAAGCTACAGTAAGATTAGTTTTTAATGGGCAAGCAAATCAATTGGCAGAATTGTTTAAAAGACTGCGATATAATGGTAAAATATCTGTTAGCTCCATCGAGATATTAGCGCATTGGATAGTAAGGCACTTTGCTATCCGAGATAAACAAAAGGGAATTGAAAAGCTTAATCTTAGTACAATATCCCAAGTATTAAAAAAGACAACCGCTGAACCAGCAAAAGGAAAAAGAATTTTGGAAGAATTGGCTGGATTTAAAGTTACCAATCAAAGAAAATAGCATTCGCAGCCACCAAAAATTAAAAAATCAATACCCTTTTTATACCCCACGAATTTTAGGGTGTTGATTGGGTTATTAGTCCCTGACTATGTTTGAGTATTGTTAAACCATAAACATTCTAAACAAGTCAGATGAAAAACGAAGAACTTTCACCAAGTGATTACCTGCCTCAAATTTATCGCCACATAAACATGGTGGTTCGCTCCGCAACAACAGAAGCCGTGGAAGCTCTTTTGAAGGATAAGGCCTTCAAGGAGCTGAATATCAACCAGGATTTCCTGTCGGCTTCAGAGGCTGCAACATTTCTCAAACTAAAGTTGAACACCATTTACTCCAAAGCCGAAAAAGGCGAGTTGCCATATTCTCGAAGCGGAAAGAGGAAGTTGCTATTTTCAAAAAAGGAGCTGGAGGAATTTGTGGCTAAGCGGAAGGTTAAAAGCTTCGACGAAATCCGCCTGGATGCCGAAATTTATTTAAACAAAAAGAAATGAGCGGACAAACAAAAAGTCTCGCTAATGCGGGGACTATAAAAAAGGAGTCAAACACTTACCCCCTACTCAAAAATATCCTTGAGGAGCTGCTTTTAAAAATCACTAAAGTGAATTTTGGCTCCAAGGCAGGAATTGGTACTCAAGACCTACAGTTACGCAAAAAGCATTTTTTAATCTGCTGTGTAGAGCAAGTCATAGAAATAGCAGCGAAAAACAACTCGGGGTTTTGTGTAGAGGCTAATTTTCTATATGCGTATAATGGCCGCCATTGGCATTTAACTTCAGAATCTGAGATGAAGTCATTTTTAGGCGAAGCAGCTGAAAAAATGGGTATAAGCAAATTCGATGCACGACATTATTTATATCGTGACGCCCTATTTTATCAATTTATGTCAACAGCTAAGGTGCAAGAATCAAATAAAGAAAAGAGCTCCATTTTAATAAATTTTGGAAATGGAACCTTCGAATTCACAAATACCACACACAATTTGAGAGGCTTTAAGGGTGAGGATTTTTTGAAGTACATACTGCCATTCGATTACAACCCAAGCGCTTCGGCACCAATGTTTCAGAATTTCCTAAATCAAGTTCTACCAGAAGTCGGAACGCAGCAGATTTTGGCAGAATACTTCGGCAGTATTTTCATCCCAAAAAGTACAATGAACTTCGAAAAAACACTTTTACTTTACGGCAAAGGCTCTAACGGCAAATCTGTACTTTTTGAAATTATTAGTGCCGTGTTGGGAGGGAGCATGAACATCAGTAACTACTCGCTTAGCAGCTTAACTGACGAAAAGGGCTACCACCGCGCCTACTTAGCCAACAAGCTCATAAATTTCGCGACCGAATTGAGCGGAAACTTTGATGCGGCACTTTTTAAACAGTTGGTTTCAGGTGAACCAATTGAAGCGCGATTGCCATATTCCAACCCTTTCATATTAACCGATTACGCTAAGCTAGCCTTTAGCTGCAATGAGATGCCGCGCGTAACAGAACACAATTATGCATTTTTCCGAAGATTTATTATTGTTCCTTTTAATGTAACTATTAATGAGGAAGATCAGGACCGAGAGTTAGCTAAAAAAATTATTAGGCACGAACTCTCTGGTGTTTTTAATTGGATGCTGGAGGGTTTTAAACGATTGTTGCAAAACAAAAAGTTTACTGAATGCGCTGAAGTAAGGCAAGAGCTAGAGGCGTACAAAACGCAATCCGATAGCGTGTTGTTGTTTCTGGAAGACAACCCCTACCAAAAGTCAGTTACTGAGTTTGTGCGACTAAAAGACTTGTACACGACTTATAAGGACTACTGCAAGGAAAACGGGTACATGGCACTTGCTAATATAGCGTTTAGTAGAAGGCTCAATGCATTAAACTTTCAGATGGATAGAAAAACTTTTGGGATGGCTGTATATGCAAAAAAAGAAACCTAGGTGAGAACTTAAAGTTTGTATCCCCGCTGCTATGTAGCTTATGTAGTAAATGTAGTATAATTGTCTAAATCTTTTTAGGGTACTATTTATAAAATTCTTTCTAGCAACTACATTTTCTACACTTTTAACATTCAGGCATTTAAACAGTTCTTTTTATGAAAGAATTTAGATTTAAACTTCAAAAATATACGGGTCTAGGGTCAAGATTTGAATGCCCAAGTTGTAAAGTCAAAAGTGCATTCGCAAGATATATTGATACAAAAACTGGGGAGCAACTGCAAAATGATGTCGGAAGATGCAATCGTGAAATTAATTGTGGTTTTCATTATACCCCTAAACAATTTTTTTTTTGACAACAATAATTTAATACCTGATTCCTATTATGTTGACAAGCCTATTGAAGCTAAAAAAACCAAGAGCGTTTCTTATATACCTTATAACTTGTTTGAAAAAAGTCTAAATACGAGAAGGCCTAATCGCTTTAATGATTTTCTGATACTAAATTTTGGACACGCTATTGCAAATCATGCAATTGCTAAATATAAAATTGGAACATCAAAGCATTGGGATGGTGCTACTATATTTTGGCAAATTGATGTAAACGATAATGTGAGAAGCGGCAAAATATTGCTTTATGATAGCAGTACTGGAAAGAGAATAAAAAAGCCTTTTAGTCATATCACTTGGGTTCATAGTGAGTTAAAGTTCAGCGAATTTAATCTTAAGCAATGCTTTTTCGGTGAGCATTTGCTTAGTGAGTATCCTAACAAACCTATTGCAATTGTTGAGAGCGAAAAAACGGCCGTTATAGCAAGTATCCACCTCCCAAACTTCATTTGGTTAGCGACAGGAGGTATTTTAAACTTAACCGCAGAAAAATTAAAAAGCTTGAGGGGTAAAGAGATAGTGCTATTCCCAGATCTTAATGCGTACGAAAAGTGGAAACTGTTTGCGGAAAAAGTTTCAAATCTTTATTCAATTAAGGTTTCAAGGTATCTTGAGGATATTGCCTCGGATGAGGACAAGAGATTAGGGCTAGACTTGGCCGATTTTTTATTGAAACTTGACAAAGACGAAATTATTACTACTCAAAACCCTCAGCAAAACTTCATTCAAAGCACATAAATAGCAAATTACAGCATATCAAAACGTTTTATTATCGTTTTCATAAAACTTTTATTCGTCATTAATTCGCATTAAATCGCATTAAATACCATTATGAAATTTTCATTGAAACGTAG
>CAMDHZ010000073.1 GCA_945898275.1 Chitinophaga pinensis
TATGAAAGTCCACTCATACTTTTATCTGAACCAATCCTCCAGAACCCTTTTGTAGCAATATATTGAAGCATTTGTAGAATTTATTCTACCCTATATTATTTTACAATTAACAGTTTGTTTTTGCAACAAATTTTAGTAAACTTTGATATTATCAATTATTTTTTAGCTTATGAAAAAACAAATTTTATTCATTCCCATCACTTTAATTATTTTAAGTTTATGGGTAAGTTCTTGCAAGGAGGATTGTGAGAATCCTATTAAAATTACACAAGATTACAAGCGATACCAAAGTTGGTACCCTTACAAAGAAAATGACACTTTAAACTTTTTAAGGCTTCCTGAAAATGACACTTTAATTTTATACGGAAGCACTTATAGTTTTCCAACTTATGACATTGGGGTAGAATGTAATTGTTGTGGTTTGGTTAGAAATGAATATTTAAGACAAACCTTTTTAAGCAAGGACAAGAAGGATAGTTTAAGAGTGGAAATTGATGGAAGAAACATCGAATTTAGGGTAAATGGGAGTTGGGAGTATGGATATGATTTTGGAGGTCATGAAGATTTATATCAAGAAGTTACAACACCAGACTCAACTTATATAGAAGCAAATATGTTAAAAGACTTAAATCATACCTGTTATTATGTTCCTAGAATTGGAATTGTAAAATATATGTATGAAAACAATGGTGAATGGTTGTTTCTTAAGAAAAAATAAAATCTATTAGCAATGAAAAATTTATTACTTACCCCAAATAGAAAGTATGGTTTACTGTTTTTTGTGCTATTTACAATTCTTACTTCTCCAAATTTAATAGCAGCAACCACAGATAGAAGACCTCGTGGTTTTGGAACGTATGATGAATATTTTAAAAATAGAACTTTTCCATATACTTTCATAGTACCAGAAGGAAAATCTACAGCAGATTACATCGATGAAATTAAACTAGAATTGTTAAGTCAAAGTGAAAAGAAATACCTTTTAAGTTTCATTTTTGACCGTTACGATGAAATTATTCGGAACTCACCTGTATTCAATAAGGAAAAAGTCTACGAAAATTCACTAAAGGCCAAACTCGCTGCTTTTATATACATGATAGGATTGAAGTATAATACTTCCACAAATACAATAGATACCTTGCCTAGTTTTGGCAATGAAGGTAGAGAAATATATGCTGTGGTTGCACAAAACATTTTAAACACAATACCATTTCATAATTCTAAAGGTAGATATTTCAATGGCATTGATAACCAAAGACGAAGGTCTTTTGAATTATTGAATTATTTGCAAGCCTATGATTATTTAAAAACGGCTAAAAGTGTGCTCCAAAACGATAATGTTGCCAATGATGCTGGAATTAGGGAACTATTAATGGAGTTTACTTTTCAATTGCATGCAGCGTCAAATAATTGGAACCAATCTTATTCAAGAAACAACAACCTTGCGTTAATTACAGCCTCAGCCGTTGGAACCGCAGCGGTTATTTTTCACGCAGAAGGTGCAGGGAGGTTACAATATGGAAGGCATCCTGAAAGGTGGGCGCATGCTGCCCATGGGTATATTGCAAGAACTTTATTTGAAGGCAAATCTTGGACCAACTTGCATGATGAAGGGCCTATGTTAAGCAAAGGTTTCGTTACATCCTATGCAGAAGGTAGCCATTATTTTACCTATGCTTGGCAATGTATGTTGGTTTTTATGAAAACTTATTACCGTGCTAAGGGTATTAACAGTTTAACAGACGGCAGCGATCCAGGTGGACGGGAATACAATCCCTGTAAATTATGCAGCAGAGTTCCATCTGAGCCATATAATTCTAGTAATTATCAAAACTTATACAAAGGATATATTGAATCACTCGATAAAAAAAATGGCTTACATCCAGTAGTAGATGATACTTGGAGGCCTAATAAAAGATTTGGGCCAATTTTAATTTTAGGAGATAATCGCTACACTCCTTATTTTAAAGATTTTGACAGTTTAAGTAGTTTTGAAGATAAAAAAGTTGATTTTGAAGGTCCTGGTGAACTTGGCTCAAGAGCTTTTGAAACTGATGTATTATTAACTTTTTTTAGAAGTAATTTTGAGGGCACACCTTCTTTAATAGTAAACCATGATTTAGCTGGATATACAGTGTTAAGTGACTCAAATTTGTATGTGTATATTAACGCTGAACGAGGAATGTCTGTTGAAGGTGGTTTTCATGAACAAGGCGATGTGGGTAGTTTTGAAATAAGAGCTGGAAGTAATTTAACCCAAATGGTGGTTGACCCTTATTATTTTGGCGATAATTCAGTACAACGAGAATGGGTTCAAGGTGGCGAGAGACATAATTCAATTTTAACAGATTACGATGGGCCACATAAAAAGGATGGAGCAGAGTATTCATTTGGTAGAAAAAATTCGGATTGGGTTTATGATAATGGATTCAAGGCTAGTTATTATACAATGTTGGTTAAATACAATTATTGGAATAGATGGGGACAATGGAATATGCGAACAGCATTAATAAGAAAATTTAGTATTATTAAAGATTATTATACCTACATTATTATTGAGGATAATGTTACTAATAATTCCCTTTCAAAAAATGATATTGTCTTTAAAATGAATGGCAATGGATTTATAGAAGATTCTACTTTTTATTTTAGAGATTTTAATAAGTCTGCAATATGGTCCAAGCCTTGTACTTTAGACCCCATTAACTATCGAATGAGGCTTAAAACAATTCTATTAAACTCAGATAGTAATAAAATAAAAGATTTAACTTTTACATCGTATGGGCAGAATATGGGTGAGGATGGCCCAATAACAATAGTAAAATCAGAACCTACAGAATTAAAATCTGGAAAGAGTCTAAGAATTCTTTCTGTAATAGAGCTAATTCCTTGTATGGATACTGCTGCCATGTTACGCAGAAATATTGTGGGAAGTAGGTCGTATGGCTTTCAAGCAAGGCCTTATCCAAGTACCGTAAATTATCATGGATTTACTTATTTTGATGAAATCCGAACAGACACCTTAAAAAATATAAATGGAACTGATTCTACTCAAAAAATCATATTTAATGCAAGTTCATTTCATATTGGGTATTCAGAAAATGCTAATTTTAACTTTGGAAGTTGTAACGGTTTAAGTAATTTCAGATTCTATGAAATGACCGATGGCAAGTTGTTAAAATTCAAAGACACCATCCTGTTTGAAAGTGATACGCCAATCACTGCCTTTGTAAAAATGATTGGGTACAATAAGTATAAATGTAGAATCAGTTCCAAAAATGCAGGTGTATTAAAGTTTATATGATGGGATTGGGTCAAAACATGGCCATGAAAGCAGATGGATTGATTTCTACCCAAGATTCATTTCATCTCTCGGTTTATTTACCAGATTCTGCAATTGAATTTATTATTGAACCGCAAGATCCTTGTTTAGTAAGTTGTTATTTTCCGCCAACCCAAGATAAAATCGACTCGCTTTTTAACTTTAATGATGGAACGTATCAAAATTTAGGTCACAAATTAGATATAGTGCAGCCTTCAGGTTTACTTAGAATTGCTGATGGTTCTAAAATGGAGATTTCTTGCAATAAGTACTTAAGAAACAGAGATAGCTTACTATTGGTTGGGGGCTGTGGAGATGATAAAACCATCCAACCTTGCGATAATCCTAGTGCTAAATTTAAAATTAATGCATTGCCAGGATTAATTGTTTCATCGGGCTCTGCCTTAGTTTTAGACAGTGGAAGTTTTACCCAAATAGGCAACAATGCAGCCATCATTATTAAAACGGGTGGTACTTTAGTTGTGAAGGATAGTGCTAAATTGCTTATTGGAGGTGGTTATTGTGGTGGTAAGGGACAGCTAATTGCTGAGCCAGGTTCATATGTTTATATTCAAAAAGGTGCAAAAATTAGTTTTGATAAAATAATTGGAGATACCGTAGACAAACATGAATTTATTGTTAGTTTAAAACCAACCCATTTAAGCGCCATATCAGGTGTAAATAGTATTATTTTACCTCTATTGGTGGATGATACGATTTTAACAAATCCATTAAACCATCCACCCATAGCCTTTTGTGAATTGAAAAATTACATGAGTCCTGTTGTGAAAAATAATGATTGGGGTTTTGCTAATTTTTTGCCCGCTAAAGCCAATATCAAATTAGGAAATGACACCTTATGTTCAGGAGAACCGCTTATAGTAGATTTACGAAGAATCCTCAATGATAAAAAGTTTAGTTTCAAGGTTTGCAGGTTGGATAGTATGTTTTTATCGGATAATAATGGAAATTGGAGATGGGTTGATACCTGTATTGTTGACACGATGAGTGTAGATTCCAATTTTTCTGACCCAGGTTGCATACCTCCAAGAGTTACACCCGATTGGTTTATATATCATTTAAAGTCAAATGAAACTTACAGAGTAAGCTTTAAACTTGAAAGTGATTGTGAGGAAGAAATTGATACTGTTTTCTATGTGCATCAAACTACAGCACCAACTGCAAATATTTCAATAAAAGATTCAGTTTGTGAAGGACTAGGTACAACTGCGTTAAGCATTCAGACTAATTTTATAGGGAATTATACAGTTGAAATAAATGAATTAAATACAGCTTCTATTTGGCAAAATTCCACTTCTGAAATTTCAGATAAACCACCTTTATTTTTTGTGGATACAATTGGAGTGATACCAGATACCATACACTTTCCAACTACTTTCTTCAAGGGTGGTAGAAAATATTTAATTTCATTGGTGCTAAAAAATACCTGTGGGAAATTTTATTTTGAAGATACTTTGTCTGTGCCTACTGGTGCCAACGTTCAGCTTTCGCGTCCAACCGTTTATGCCAACCCAATTCATGGTGCAAGGTCATTGCAATTGAATGGTTTTGTGAATACTGCGGATAGTTTCAGTTGGCATCCTTCAACCTACCTTAATAGAACAGACACCTTAAGTGTGATTTCAACCCCAATGGATAGCATCTATTATGTATTAGCCGCTTACAAAAATGCCTGTGTTTCTTTTGATACAGCCTTTATTAAATACAACCGAGTTGCCAATGCTGGTTTACAAGACACCGTTTGTTTTACAGGTACTAAAACATTGTTAGGCAATGCCTACGACCTTTCTGTGTTCCTAGGATTTATGTATTACAAAGGGGGCTCAACCTTTAGAGATGATTGGTTTATAAACAAAACCACAGCCAACAATGAGTACTTTAAATACCTAAGCCTGTTTATGCAAACCAATCAATTTAAGAATTGGGCACAAAGTGGCAACTTATACAATGATTTTACAGAAGACCTACACAGAGCACAAACGATAAAAGCCCCATGGTTTATCAATTACTTTGAGCAGTTAAGACACCATCCCAAAAAGTGTGTAAATTAATTTAAGGATTAATTCTGTCTTCAAACATAATAATAAATTGACTGACTATTTGGCCCCAATTTTTTATTGGTAAAGTCCATGATTTTGACGCTTCGTGTATGGAGAGATAAACTGACTTT
>CAMDHZ010000074.1 GCA_945898275.1 Chitinophaga pinensis
GTTGCCTTGAGCAATGGATGTAGGAGGTTGATAAGCAAAAACATTAATGTGATTGACCAATCTGGTCCTGGCGCAGCCATTAATTTCACCTTGCAAACAGGTGTGCCTTGTAATACTGGATATAGATTTAATGCCTTAAGTTCGAATGCGGTTGAGTATTTATGGGATTTTGGAGATGGATATTCAACACCCTTAATTGCCAATTCGAGTGTATTTCATGCCTATGCATTTACGGGTAATTTCCCTGTGGTATTAGCGGCTATTGATGCAAAAGGTTGCAGCAGCATTTCTGATACCTTGTTTTTACAAGTAAACAATACCGGTAAACCAAAACCAGTTTCGCGCTTTGTAACCTTAGATACCGTTGAGTGTTTGCTCACCCAAAACTATAATTTTGTAAATGCTTCTTACCTCATCGGCTCAGGATTTATCAATGGCACCACTTGGGATTTTGGAGATGGCAACATTGATGTGTTAAACACTTCCATTTATGGTAAAAAGTATAATCAAGTGGGTAATTACAAGGTAACCTTAACCAGTGTTTCGGATGCAGGTTGCCGCGACTCGTTTAGTTTGGTGGTAAGGGTAGTGGATGATTCTATTTGTAATCCTAATCCGGTTGGTTTGAACCAAACACTGATGCAGCAAGGATTAGTATTATATCCAAACCCAAATGAGGGAAGCTTTTATGTGAAGGCACTAAAAGACCTTGGCGATTGTCAAATGCTCGTGTATGATATAGCAGGTAGGGTAGTGTGGGAAGGCAATAAATTTTTCGGGTTGAACCAAAGCCAAATCGTTGAGCTAGGCCACCTAAAAGCAGGGAATTACCTGCTAACCCTCACCACAAAAGAAGGCAATCAAGAGAGAATTAAGTTTGTGGTGTATTAGGATAGTGTGGCTTTTTTTATTTCTGTTTATTATAGTTTGGTCATTAGTTTATTAAAAGACTTTAACGACTTCCACGACACTAATTTGAGTCATTATTTGACTTTTCTGTCATTATTTCTCTGTTCAATTCTTGCCTTAGTCATTTTTTCTTTTAATCCACCTTCCTTCATAAAAGCAATTTCCAATGATTTTATTTGCTTGCTTAGTAAATAACTCACCACAGCAATTAAACCTATCATAACATTTGCGCAAATCTCGGGGCTCTCATTTTCTATAGCTTTGCGAAAGGTTTCATAGTTGGCATTTGGTATTTTGTTCAACTCTCTAAGTCTGGCAACCAACCTATGCTCCTTATCCCAAATAGGCAATTTGTTTGTCCTTAAAAAATCTTGGTAATCAATTTTTAATTCTTCTAAGGAAGCTCTGGCTACATTGGTTAATTTTATTTCCATTTCTTTAGAAGTGCCAGATGCCATACTAGCTTCTACAATATTTTGTTTACCACTTCTAGCAGCCTGTACCATTTGATCAATGGTACGGTCATATTTCTGAAAGAACCTTTTTGTAAAATAAATAGTGCCATCATAAATAATTTCAGATTTCTGATAGGTTATTAAATTCTTGTACCCGCCATGCGGGGGTATAAATCCTTT
The DNA here is from genome assembly GCA_945898275.1 of Chitinophaga pinensis. Lineage (GTDB taxonomy): Bacteria > Bacteroidota > Bacteroidia > UKL13-3 > UKL13-3 > B1. The sequence continues at coordinate 1,545 of CAMDHZ010000074.1, forward strand.
GTTGTTTTCTTGGTTTTCCTGCATAGGTTTTTTGGAGCTATAGGTTTTTCAATGACGCATTAGTTTTGCCATAGTTATAATTACTCCTAATGCAAATTAAGCCTGATTGCTAAAACCACTCCTCCCTCTGCCAGGTAAATATTGAAATTAAATCATAGAAATGCGAATAGCTAAAGTGCTAAATTATATTGAACCAAAGTGTTTTATACAAAGGTTTTGGGGTGGTTTCGGGTTGAACTAATTACCAATTAAGGCCGTAAGATGTGGTTTATTAACATGCCGCTCCTACGGAGCTGTTTTAATGGTGATTGCTTCGGTTCTACAAACAGCTAGCCCCGATGGGGCATATTGTTAATTGCAGCTTTTATAGCTCCGTAGGAGCATCCTGTTTGTAGGATGAGATTTGTATTTAAACAAAGCTCCGTAGGAGCGTTCTGTTTCTTTAAAATGGATTGTTAGGTGTTGCTGTTTAATAATGCTGCCATGTCTGTAATAGGAATGCCAAATGCTCTCTCTTTAGTTTTTCCAGCGCCAGTTAAGGTGTCATTCACTGCATGATTAACTTCAATCAAGGGTTTGTCGAACCAATTATAACTATCTCGGATACACTTATATGATAGAATAAATTCGTTCATTGTTCCAATAGTTTTTTTGTCGTTGTTAGTGCTGTAAAGTTGGAGCGGTAATAACTTTTGTATGGTTATTAAAACATCTGAAATGTCAATGACTTTATCAAAAACTAATTGGTCTGTTAGCCGATTTATAAATAATTTATCGAAGTTTTTAAGCTCAACCTTTTTGATGTTTTCGATGATTATTGAATAGTAAGACAGGTTGTTTACAAAAATTAAATGCTTGTGTCTGTTAAAATAAAATAGATGTGCATTCCAGTCTCCAAAGGGATTTTGAGTATCGCTACCCGCCGAGCATAAACTTGAAGGACCAATAAATTCTTTTAATTTGTTTGAACAATATATCGTTGTCATATTTCATTACACAAACTTAACCCTGCTTCCCTTAAACCTTTACACCATTCTCTATGTAAATATTGTAATTTAATCAGAGAAAAGCAAATTGCTGAAGAGTTAATTTGTTTGAACTAAACTGTTTCATACAATGGTAATAAGATGGTTTCGGGTTGAACCAATTACCAATGAAGCGCGTAAGATGTGGTTTAATAATATGCCGCTCCTACGGAGCTGTTTTACTTGTGATTGCTTCGGTTCTACTAAGAGGTTGCCCCGATGGGGTATATTGTTTGTTTTTAACACCAAGAAGCTTGCTGCGCGAGATACATGTTTTGTTGTGTGAGAAAACTTGCAAAATCACGCTATTGTTAGTATTCTGAAATTGTCAATTCTTGTGACCCATTTTTCCAAATATGATTTCCAAGGTTAATCAATTTTTGTTTGTCACTATCAACTACCCTTGCAAAAATATTGCAAGCGTCGAGCCCTTTGCCTTCGCCATAATAAATACCAAAGCAATTTGCAGTTTTTGTTCTAAGGGGTTTTGAAGGTCCAAAAACAACTTCACCAGGGTTGGTAAAAACGGAAGCGTTTTCTTGGATGATAGCTAGTGGCGGAACATCGTCTATCCAAATTTCCTGTCCAGAAACCCTTGCATGGTAAAATGTTCTTGTAAATGGGAGAATTTCAGCAAAGGCTTTTGAGGTTATGGGAGCATGGTCTAGATAGCATTCAAATCTTATTTCTTGTTGGTCTGATGTTGTTATTTTAAAACCTGTCATACTTGTAAATACTTATTGTAAAATTATGAGGTATTAAATGTACACTTTCCTAAGTGCTTAATGTACCTGTCCCTTTTTCATGTAAATATTGTAATTGATTCAGAGAAATGCAAGTAGCCGATGGGTTAATTTGTATTAACCAAACAGGTATAGATCATCTTTAAACTTCCACTTAATTAGGGTTCCTAAATTAATTTTAGTTATTAAATTTCTATCGGCATATGAAACTCGTCTTCATCTGTTATCTTAATAATTCTATGAGGTTCGGTATGAGGAACCAAGGCTTTTAATCGATCACATACGCTATCAATATTGCTTTTGGTGTTTTGAACTACAATTCTTTCAAACTTATTGTGACATCTTAATAGTTCTTTATCTATTACCCTATTAAATGTTGGAAAAGAATAACCAATGACAACTAAAATATTGGTTTGATCCATAATCTCTATGGCCTTCTGTCTGCTCATTTTTGTGTTTTCATTTTCATCCCAAGCAAATTGTATCAAAGCGTCAGGAATCTTCTTTTCAAAAGCACCTTGATAATTATGAATAACATCATTTAAAACATTTTCTAATGAATTGTTTCTAGTGTACATGTCAATGAAAGCTCCAGCAGATCCATTAAGTTTAATTAAATAAGGATTCTCTTCAATTTCAGTTGTTTCATAATTATTAAAAATATTTATGTGCCTTCTAACTAGGTTGAGGTCGCCATTTGAATGTAACAATGAGCATAAGCTTAATTCAAATAATCTATCATAATTCCAACTCACAAAATGTACATTATTTGGAAGTGAAATTTTACTTTCATTGATATTAATAAGATTCCCTAAAAATAAATCATAGCGCTTATCAATGTTTCTGATTAATTGAAGATAGTGTATGACAGCAATGAGGCCCGCATTGAGCTTAACCTTATAAGGATTATTTTGAATATGTAATTTTCTGATTAAGGTATCAATTGAAGCATAGGAAGGAATTTCTTTTTCTAAGTAGTGTAATGTATTTATTAAATCTTCTTTATTTTGATTAGTACTTTCGTTATTCAAAATAGATCTTAATTCTTTAATACCTTTAATAAAATCTTTTACTACTGGAATGGTTCCAACACTTGCCCCAGCACCAAATAGATAAGTTATATTCATTTTAAAGCATCCAATTAATTTTTTGCCCTCAAAACCTGTTGAAGTTTATTTTCATTTTTTAGTTTGCTCATGCCTTGATACAATTTGCTCAATAGTTTCTTGTTTCAAAATATCGTCTAAGCACATGATTAAACTATAATCATCCAATTGCAGCAAGCGACCAGCATTATCAACAACATCGTCATCTGGATTAAAAAGTACAAGAATATCTTTGTCAGTTCCATCTTCATTTTTGATTATTTCTCCACCCATAAATTTTAAATCAATTGATTTGGTTTCAGGGTTGTTTAAAAACTGAAGTTCTATGATTGCGCTATCATCCGTTTGACAATATTTTATGGATTGCAAGCTAGGATTTAAATTGTCTTGAAATCGTTGCTTAAATGAATTTAGCATTTCTAATTTATCCATTTTTATAGTTTATGATTTTTAAACTGCAATTGCTTTAGGCCTCAACGCCTCCCTCAACACCTGCTGCAATAACTTTTCATTTTGTTTTTGGCTTGCCATAATACTTCCCTCCAAATCATTACAATTTTGCATTGCTTGTTCCAATTTCTGAACTATTCTTATTTGTTCATTTAATGGTGGAAGTGGGAAAGGAGTTAAAGCAATAATATCAGTATTTAAATTTGGTTGACCTTGGCCTCTTGATGCTTCTTTTAAATACCAATCGGATTTCGATTTTAAAAAATAATAGAGATAAACTTTTTCGATATTATTCAAATTTAAAAATGCAGCAATACCGTCATTAAAAGTTGTTGGAAAAGTGCAAATTCTTGGAATGCCTAATGTTGCACCGCTATTAGTTAACATTAACGTATCTGCTTCAACAAATCTTGTTTTATGTAAACCTGCCTCTTTAATTGAATGTGTATGAGTTCTGACATAAATATCTTCGTATCCAGTTAGGTCGCCTACTTTTAAGAACGGTATTGAACCTCCGTAAAATGTTGGGTCACCAGCTGGTCTTGGCGAGCCTCCTCGCACTATTTCTGCAATCTCCCCCAACCTACACCACACCCAACCATCAGGAATTTCAAAAGGAATTTCTTCGGGTTTAATGGG
>CAMDHZ010000075.1 GCA_945898275.1 Chitinophaga pinensis
AGTCCTTTCAACAAGATTTCAACGGCTTCATATTCCTTTGACTTTTTGTCTACCGATTTCTCTAAAAAACCATATGACATCCCAAGTTTATTGAAACTCTCATCGTTATTAACTGATTTTAAATAGGCAATCTTTTCTGAATGCCAGCAAGCATGAACCACTCTAAATGATTCATTTTCATAATAGAGAGGTAGCTTCTTAAACCATTCAATATCTTGTTCAAGTTCCTCTTGATGATTATAAGATTCTAAGGTTTCATAATGTTGCTTTATATTTTTTAGATTATGTTCTCTCAAGTACCCTTGATTTGATTCGTTACTTGATGCATTTAAAGTATGAAAACAAATTGCATTATATTCATGATTGCCCATTAACGCAATCGCAGATTCATTTTCAACCATACGCCTTACTATACGGCAAACATCACTTGATTGTGGGCCTCTATCAATATAATCTCCAACAAAAATGGCCATTCTGCCTGGATAGTGATAGTGTCCTTTGGGGGATAAGTTATATCCCATTTTATTCAGGAGTGAAGTAAGTTCATCTACATGTCCATGAACATCTCCTATTATATCATAATTCATAGTGTAAGTAACCCTTTTTCTAGACAGGTTAAAATGTTAGGTTTCTCATGGTAATTGAAATAAAAGGAATTTCTCTGCTTTTAAAAGTCTGCATTTTAGGGGCGCTTACAATGCAATCCACTAAAAAGATAGCCTGCCTGCATGAGTATAGGTATATCCTTTTTCAGATTGGCAATATCCTATCTGTTTAGGTTCTCTAGGAAGTGATAGTAATGCCCGTGTATATCTAAAATGATATCGTATTTTATTGACCGCTATCTAAAATACATCGTCGAATCTTCCATAACTAATTCCATTATCATCGAGGTTCTTTGAAATTTGAACATCTCTCCACTCGTCTAATTCTTTGTTAAAAAAAGACACGTCAACTACTGTCCCGTCACTATCATTTTGAAGTAAAATAAGGGCTAATTGGCTGAAGATTCCGCCTTTCATAGTGAATGGCACTCTAAGGTTTGATGAATAAAGCGGGAAAGCTTCGATTATTTCTTTCGTCTGGTCTTCCCATCTAAATTGTCTTTCTGAGGTAAAAGAAAAAGTGAACCACCCCAATGAATAATCACTTTCACTGTCCACTTCATGTAAGATATCATATAACTTTCCTAAATCGTCGTAAAACAAATCTTGAATGGGTTGTGAAATTTTCTCATTAAAATCTTCCAAAGAGAATTAATCCTTATCAAGAGAAAAATTAATTTTATAGTGGTATAGCGTCGGTTCATTTTCTTTCGTTTGCATAGAGCAGAGGTTATTTGGTTTCAACTAGTTTGCTAAAATACCAAGAATTTTCGCTGGTGTGTTCAGTTAATAAGTTAAATTTATTAAAACGGATGACAAAAAGACCAATGGTGGCCTTTTTATAACGTGATTGCAGCTTTTTAGAATTCCAATACGAAAAACAAGATTTGTGGCCATGTAGTACCCCTTGTTTGATGGAATGCCCGAAAAGGGCGTTTTTGCCATATATTGGTCTAAAATGTACTTATTTAGTTGACAACAGCAATCAATAAAAATGGACATAAATGGCCACATTGACCTTATATGTCAAACACCCCCTTTGAACTAGATTGTAATTGCTGCTATATTTGGTTAACTCATTTTTATACCTCATTTATATCAACTTTAATTAATATTTTTTATGAATATCCAGAAAGAAATAGCAAACCTTATAACAGAAATCTTCAAGGATGCGCAGGTTAAAAAAGTCGATGTAGATAATTTTCTCGATATTCACCTTCCTGGAATACATTCTGCAAAAGGAAGTCATTTGTACTTTAACACCGCTAAAGACACCATCAAATTGGGGTTTTATTGTAGGGACGTAGAATTTATTGAAGAAGTAATGGCCAAATCCAGTTCTATAGAAAAAGTATCTAATGGAATTCGACCCTTGAGTAACCCGGTGTTTACAAATCCAAAGGATGCTGTAGAGGCGGCAAAAAGTTTTATCTCGAACATACAAGGAAGTGGAATAATAACTAAAATTAAAACAGGAGATGAGGATGTCCCCAACAGTATTGAAGATGACGGGAACGAAGACGATGAGATGGGTTTCCCCATGATTTCCATTCCGGGTGAAAAGTTTCTGGATATACCCAAAGACCAACTTAGTGCATATGTTCATAAATGGCAGGCGCCAAGCCATATGTTCAATTGGAGAGGTGGAATTAGCGGATGTTTCGCAGAATGGGTGTCTTACTTTAACGATACTGATTTTGCCCCAATTTTAAATGAAAGTCAAGTTGAATCAATAGCAAACAATCTTCGAGAACACAAGGCAATACCAATTCTATTGAACGCACCGGCTGAAGTAATCATGGAATTGAAACATGTTTGGTGGGCCGTTCCACTTTGTTTTTGGAATGAAATAGCTTCACCTATCCTAATCAATAAAAATGGTATCTTTAGTCTGTACACGGAAAATTTCCCTGAGGATATAGGGCTAACTGCAATTGCAGGCTGGGACGATATTAAGGAAGTTAGTTTTGAGCGAATGGGTAGTGGCTCATCCGGTTTTGACGACGAAGGAAATGTAAATTGCTTAACCTTAGAGTACGAAAATGGTGGAAGCCTGGATTTTTTTGAGCTAGTTAGGCGTGATCAGAATCAAGGCAGTTACCTAGAAATTATTGAAGTTATTTGGGGAAATCGTTATAAGACCATCCAACAATCGAAAGGATTACCTATGTGGAAAGAGGGGGCTGGTGGAGAAGGATATATTAAAGTTGAAGAAATAATTCAATTGATAAATCCTGATACATATGAAGATATAAGCAGGCCAGAAGGGTTTTAATCTTATTTATTATCTCTCAGTCCCTAAATGTCTCTCAGTCTCATTTTTTTTACGCAAACTCTTAATTATATTTATCATTGTAATATCTTTTTAACCTTTAACTAAATTTTAAATCTTTAACTAATGTCAAGACCAGAAAAGCTTACACCATTAGATTGTCTCTCTTTCATTTACGTCGTAGCCATGTTCCGCGATGGGGATGCCGATGACTCTGAAATTGATGTTCTTGTTGAGAAATTAAGCGAGTGGGTAAACGACTTAGACGCAGTGCATAAATCAGCGAAACAAGCTATGCGTTGGCGTAGTGCTTCAAGCGCAAGTGGCAGTGAAACGATCGCTCAAGAATTTGTCTTTTGCCTTGGCGTTGTAAAGGAACACATTGAAAATAAGACCGCTGTAATGAATGATTTGGTGACAATTTTTGAGTCCGATGGAAAAGTTACACAAGGAGAACAGGCCATGTTTGACGCTATACGTGAGGCGTTGTCTTAAAATTGTGAACCGATGGCTACGCCGGATTCATGCATCTGAAGGGCCTGTACGACTTGAACTTCGGTTAATCGTGATTTTTTCATGGTTTTTGAATTTAAAGGAATTTCTATACTTTCAAGAGTCTGCATTTTAGTGACACTTACAGATTCGATTCATGTTAAAAAACATTAAAAAAATACCTTTAAAATATTTCTATTTTGTATTTTGGAGCTAACTTTAACAAGTTCGTAAATTAAATCTTCAACAATGGCTTTTATAGATTTTGTCACCTCCTTCGAAAAGGTTAAGGTTCAACTAGTGGATAGTTTTCCGGATTTGTGCGTATATATTACAAAAAGCAAATCCGAAGCTAAAGGTAAGGATGAGATTTGGTTTTTCGAAGATGGAGGCGGTTCAGACAAGTTAAATGTTAAAATTGTAAGTAATTTCGAGGATATCAAGGTAAAATATGTTACTTCAAAATCGCAGGCAGGTTGGAAAAACAAGGCTCACAAACTCCAGGGTAGAATAGGTTAAGGGCACCTAATACGAAGAGGATAGATGATACTCTTAATGACGGGCTTTTGAACCAATAGACAATGTAATGAGTCACGTCCTTCCCAAACAACTAGCCTACCCTATGAGGGAGCTAGATGCGATTACGGACCCAGCTTTGCGGCATAAAAAGCTGGTGGATCTGAGCGAAACGCTGTTGATTTACTTGGTTGGAATCTTGTTTGGGGAGTACAAGAAAGCAGGTTCTCCTATTGAGGAGATTGAAGCTGAATTTTATCGATATTCTTCGCGTAAACCCAGTTATGGTGTTTGGCAAAGCTTCCTGAGAATGCTCGCGGGTCACACCAACGAATCCATTCTCAAGGTGATCCTTGACAAATCGGCTCGGCATTCCTCGGTTGGATATCTAAAGACCAACTTCGAAGCCCTACGCCAGGTGGTGAATGAAGGGCTCGATGAGGACTTTGAATCATCCCTACAAGCTATAATGAAAGGCCGTACCACTCCACTCGGTCACCTGGCGGATTACTTTGATACGATGGTGGTAATTCGCAACATATATGCGCATCCCGAGGATAAAGCAGGCAAAGAAGTGAAGCGTAAATGGCCGCTCAATAATGATTATTTTAATCAGATTAATGGTTCTATTGAACGGGCTTTGAGGGACATCCTTGATCTTTTGGATTTGTTTGATCGATATGCGCCAATTACTATTGACCGGATTGATCATGAAAGCAAGAAGACACAACTGAGCAGGGATATCGAAGAACAGGACGATCTACTGGAACTCAAATTAGATGACGAAGAACTCACGTGGGTTTTTTCTAATTTCAAGTACCTGCTTGGTCCCGATAAGCGGTTGTTTATTCAACATTACACGGAAATACCCTCTATAAATCCGTCAGTTGCTCAAAAAATCATTGAAAAAACAAAAGCCAAAGAGCGCAAGCCGATCTTATTGGAAATGATCCGCGAAAAACTAAACGACGATCAGCGAATTGACCAATTGGAGTTATTGATTCTACGGGATAACGCGCGCTCTAGCTATATTTCTGAAGATGAATTATTTGGACTTATCGAACAAGTTCGCCTTGAACTGAATATCGAAGCGACTACTGGATCTCCAACTTCTCTAGGATCACTATTCGTTCAAGCCAAAAGCGGCGAGGACAAGCGCAGCTATTTTAACACTGAATGGATCAAGTACTTCTCACTAGTGAATCGCTTGGACGCTAAGATTATTGACAAAGAGAACAAAGAGAATGCTGAATTGCTGAATCAAATCAAAATAACACAAAAGGCTCTTAAATCTTCACCATTTACCAAAAAGCTCGAAGAAATTGATCTCAATATCAAGGAATTAAAAGCCAAACGTAAAGAGGTTTTGGGGAAATTAGACATCCGAATACGCGATGCCAAATCCAAGTCCAAATCCGCCAAAACCACGGAGAAAATC
>CAMDHZ010000076.1 GCA_945898275.1 Chitinophaga pinensis
TTTTATTGTAGGTGGTATGTTCATTGTTATAATCATTTCACCCCTTCGGGGTTGGGCTGTGGTTGGTTAATTTTGTTTTCTATAAACTTTTCATCCCTTCGGGATTTTTCAGTTTTTGGTTCGGCAGGCACACCACCACGCAACTCCCCTACAAAAGCCTTTTGCAAAATCCATTTTTTCAATTCTTCCAAATCATTTATTTTCTGTTGATACACGGCTTCCAACTTTTGTGTTTCGGCTCGCATGGCATCTAATTGCCGGACAATGACTTGTTGTTCATCTATTGATTTTGGGAACGTAATTGGAATTTTCTTTAACAATCTTGATTTGTTACCAACTACCTTCATTCCATCTAAAAACCAACTTCAAAGCAACGAATATTTTTGAAATCAGCGCCAAATACCATTATTCGTGCATTCCGACCCGTCGGGGCTATTATGTTATGGGGAAGCCCTGAAAGGGCGAAATAGTGAAAGGTGTTATCATCCATCTACTCCCTACTTCAAAAATAGACGAACATCGAAGCAATTGGGCCGTATTCTTTAAGCTTTCTATCGCTGCTTATGTTGTTTAAATAACCCACCAAAAGAATCTTAAAAAACACCACGGGGTCAATGCTCTTTTGCCCTTCCGACCCAAAATAATGAGCGGTTTTTTTACACAGTAAACCCCTGTCAAACAAGCCCGATATCGTCTATAATAATGATCACCAGGCACCAAACTCTCTAACGAGATTTGATACATTAATTTAGGTACTAAATGCTTTTCTCCTTGCATGCCCAAAGGTACCAAAAAAGAATTAAAAACATAAATTAACTATTGATATACAGGCAATTAGATTCTGTTTTTGGAAAACTGTCCAATCAAAAAATATCTATTAAGTTTACATCATTCGAGTTGTGCAACAGGCACGGCTGTTACCTGCTGGCCTTCTGTCCATCGTGTCGCTGTATGCCTTGTCAATATTGAGTTTTCGTGTCATTGAATACTGCATTTGTTTGTCTGAGTGTCGGTGTATTTTAATTTTTTTCGTGGGTGGAAAATTTTTCGAAACAATTCTATTTGGGTGGGAGAAAAAAATACTCTCTTTAAAAAAATGCCTTTAGAGTTGGCTTGCGCGTTTTTAAGAGTGTATTTTTTTGTGTTTTGGCTATCATGCTATGTTTTTATATGTGATTACATTCTCTCTAAACATGTATGCTTCTGATGAACCTAAATCAACCATTCTATTTAATATCCAAACATAATCATCAATCAAAGTTTTGTTCGTTTTGATTTTTGATATGTGGTTATAATAAAGTCGTTGAATCATTCTATCGGCTGATGGTGCAATCAAACATCCTGTCGTATTCATATCATTCCTAAAAATTTCTACTAACCAACTTATTGATTCGGGTAAAAATGTTTTTTCCCCTACTGAAGAAAAAACATTCTGAATAGAAAGTGCGTTATGTTTTCCTAAGTCCTTTACCATTGTTTCGTAAAAACTTTTCTTGTTTTCTAAAGCAACCCAATGTGATGCAGTTGTTTTCCATTTGATGTCAAGAAAAAGAACTGAGAGGAAATATTGCTTACCACTACGTTTTATTTGTGTATAGAAGTGTTGCCATAAGTCCCAAAAATTTGCAATCAACTGTTTGTTTAAGTTTTCATCTTTTGAATTGGCAAGCAATTCGTCAAGTTTATAAATGACATACTCGGGAATTTTTGAAGCGAATTTAAAAGCATCTCTACCTGTCCTGTTTCTTTTGACTTCCGATTTGTAAGCTGGTGCAAGGATTAAATCCAAAATCTCTTTTGTAAAAGTTGGGTTTGCCTTTACAAGTAATTCTGTCAAATAAAATTCAGCATCAAGAACCGCCTCAAATTGTATTTGTCTTCCTTGTCGGCTGCGGTTGTAGGAATGGTCTTCATCAAGTTCTAAATCTGCTGTGAGTAACTGAATGAAATGTTTGATTAGAGTTTCAAAATCTTTATCAGCCGAATCATAAGGACTAATTACAAATGCCCTAGCAAGTAAATATCCTTCACACTTTTCCAATGTGATTTCAGATAGGTCTAATTTTAATTTCTTGTCAGCCGCTACCTCTTGCAAAAACGCTTCTTCTTTCTCTTTGACTTTATTTAATCTATCAAGGTCATGGTCGTCATAGAAATACGGATTAGCTTTCCTGAAAATTGAATACGTGATTAATCCAAGCCAAACTCTTTTTGCTTCATCAGGGAATTGCTTAAAAAACACCTCTCTTACATATTGTGTAACCTTGTCAATTTCATGGTCAGCGAATGGTGCAAATAGCATGTAAATCATCAGCACTATTATTCCATTTCTTTCCTCCTCACTGCTTGCATTTTGGATAAGCAAGTGAAAAGAGGATAGTGCGATTTCTTTCTCCATTAAGTTGAAGCCTTTACTCAATCCATAATTTCTGCTGTATGAATCTTGCAGAACTGCAACAATAGATTTGGACAAAGTTTCGATGCACCACTGCTTCTGCTTTTTGTTTACGCTTGATGAAAATTCTTTAAGCCCAAGAACAGCCAGTGTAACTGGTCGGTCATAAAGTAAATCAGAATTTTTACGCTTTAAGTAGTGCTTGTGGCACTCTGTCCATTTTTTGAAATCAATTACTTCCTTTCCTTCGTATGCTTTTGAAATCAATCCTGCATATTTAAGTGCTGTGATTTGTGCTTCAAAATAATCTTGATTTGAATTCATGAATTCAATTACATCCTTTTCATACTTTGGCTGAACAACAAAACCACCAAGTTTTTCATCATACGGGTTGACTTCCCACTTTCTAATGTCAATCTCACTCAACCGCTTTTTCCAAACAACATCTTCAGGTTTGATTTTTGATTGTAACTTATCAAAAAGTGCATGAATTTGAGGGTTCAATGTTCCAATATTGAATTGGTAATTGGTAATAAAATCGCTCAAACCACGGGGGTATTTTTTTCTGTGTGGAAGTTGATTTGATTTAGCCGTCTCCTCCTGTGCGAATGGTATTCTATTATCGTAGATAGCCATTGAACTACTTTCTTGTAATGCTCTACTTAAATCCCATTCATAGAATTCTTCTACTGTCAATAAAGGCAGCATTTCTTCTTCTACAATTTCAGGATATGCAATTGCTACACTACTTAAAACACTTGTGATAGCAACATTATTACTTCTTTTTAGAAGCATTTTGAACATAAACTTTAAATTCTTTTTACTTACCTCTGTTTTATATGCCGCTGTGTCAAACAAGTGTTTCTCTAAACTTTTGAGCAATGATTCTAAAGCATAATTTGTTACAATTGAACCTCTGTATGCTGCCCATAATTCCCATGCTGCCCATTGCTTGATAATTGTTCCATCATTCAATTCAATTTCTACTTGCGAAATTTTGTGCTTGTTTTCGCAATCAGCGTTTACATAATTTTCAACAGAATAATTTATGAAGTCAATAATAAATTCCAAGCCAATAATTGGGTGGTAAAAAAGTAAGTTATAGAATGGTGTCTTATAAATACCTGCTGGAAAAAACGAGTGTTTATCTCTGACGCCCCAACATTCTTCGTCACGTAAACGATTCTTTCCAGCAAACCTGAATCTACTTTCTGTGTCAGGAGTTTCTATTGGCTGAACATATTTCCATTCTCGCCAAGCGGTTTTAACTATCAACTCTGGCATTGAATTTATCAAACGAAAGTTTCCAACACCAGTCAAACAATTTTCAATTGCAGCTTTATAAAATGAACTTAGTTTCCACGAACTTCTGTCGTTCTTATCCTCAAAAGCTTTGTCAATTAGCGACTCAATTTCTGATTTAGAAATGGTCGCCAAATTGTAAAGTATTTTTACTAATTCAATTGGTTTGTCTCTTACAAATTCTTGTTGCCAAGATTCATCTCCGCTTTCAACTTTAGCCAAAAGTGAGAGGACGATATTTTTTGCAGCCAAAAGTTCTTCAACCTTCGGTGGCGAGTTTTTTCGTCCAATCCTTTCTTTCCAATCAGAAAGAAATTCACAAATTGAAAATCTCAAACTGTCAAGTTTGAGTAAATGCTTTTCAATGAAGTGAATTATAGAAACCCAACCTGAACCAGTAGGAGTGAGAAAGAGAAAATCTGTGTAAGCCAAATCGGTTTCTTTACAACAAGTTCTCAATAGGTGAATGCATCTGTTGAGCAATACAGCGTTGCCTTCAAGTAAATCGATTTCAAAAGTTTCAAAAAACAAATTGCTGTTGTCTGATTTTAGAACAGCAACTAAAATTTCGTCAGCCCAATATCTTTCAATGCTTTCGTCTTTAATTGATGCTCGGATAAGGTCATTGATTTTACTGCTATCATCATCTAAGTAGTCTTCAACCCAAAGTCGGAATGCTCGCCTAATAGCTGGTTCATTTCCTAAATTATTAAACAGCTCTTTTGGTTCTGAATATTCTTCAAACTTTGAGGAAACATATTTTACTAAAGCCCAATCTTCCAAAATGTCATGAGTAGGTGAGTATCTTCTGTTTTGATTTTCTTGAAAAATGATTTCATCATTCTCTAACTGAACAATTGCCTCTGCATCGGAATCAATCGGCTTGGTAAAGAGTTTCATTTCTTTTGCTCTCTTAACTGCAATTTCCATGAAGGCGTTTTCCCTTTTAATCGGAAGTCCATTTTTTGTATTGCTTGTATCAACTACCAATGAATTCCATAGTTTGTTTTTAAACTCGGTCAATGAAACATTTGAAAAATCATCGCTTGTTTTATTGAGTGCTAAAATTGCGAAGTCAAGGTATTTAGGCCTTTGAAGTAGCCTTTTGATTTTGTTGTTTTTCAAAACGCTTTTCAGTTGCGGAAATTTTTCTGCAACCGAATTAAGTTCACTTTCATCAAGTGGTGGAATGTCAACTACTCCTAACTCTTTTATGTCAATGCCAAATTTCAGAGTGATTAAGTCAATTGAATATCTTCTTGCTGTACTTATTATTTTGATGTCAGGAAAATCTTTAAGCAATGCAAGTAATTGTTTGAATGCACATTCAGGATTTGCTTCCAATAATTTTTCTAAACTGTCAATGAAAATTATTTTGTCGGGTATAAGAGAAACGCAAGAGAAAATATCGTGTATGGTTTCATTTACTCCCTGACTTGAAAAAACATTTGCAATCGTCGGTTCGTTAAATTGGTCTGCTCTAAAAACAAAAACACTTGCAGTAGAGAATTCCTTTTCAAGAAACTCCTTTACTTCTGCCGACTTTCCAACTCCTGGTTTACCTGTTACAATCGTAAACTGAAAGTTGCTTAAAGATTCTAATACTTTATCTCTGGC
>CAMDHZ010000077.1 GCA_945898275.1 Chitinophaga pinensis
CTGCGAAGGTGAGTTCGAGGTATGTTGTAAGTGGGTTCGAGGTATGTGGTAGGTGAGTTCGAGGTATGTGGTAGGTGAGTTCGAGGTATGTGGTAGGTGAGTTCGAGGTATGTGGTAGGTGAGTTCGAGGTATGTAGTAGGTGAGTTCGAGGTATGTGGTAGGTGAGTTCGAGGTATGTAGTAGGTGAGTTCGAGGTCTGCGAAGGTGAGTTCGAGGTATGTTGTAAGTGAGTTCGAGGTATGAGAGCATCAAGAATTGTGTTTTTCTGGAGGCTAAAAAAATGGAATTTTATATTCCTCCAGCTAAAGCAGTAGGCAATTCAAGGAATAGGAATGTGGGTTTACCTATCCCTTTGATGTGTTTGAAGGGTTTGCATAGCGTTATAATAATGAATTAGGCATTATATTATGATGTTCATGATTGTATTAAAATTATAAGTGTATTTTAATCTGAAGTTTAAGAAATATTTAATTGACTTTATTAGGAAAAATTGCATGAGGGTTATATTAAATAGTCACATTGTAAACGATAATTAAAGTAAACAAGATGAATAGTGTATATATAAATTTTAAAAAATATTTAGTGTTTTAGTTGTAAAAAATTTTAAAAATATTTCAATTCAAATGACGGACTTATTTCACAAAAAGTTAATGACTGAATTAGGGTTTTATTATTATAAAATGATGTACGTTTGTAACAGTGAATCCTCCTAAAACAAGTCTTCATATGCTATTAAAGAATCATTCTGAAAATTCTTTATTTATTGTAAGTCCTCTGCGTTTTGCAATATTTTTTTTCTGTTTTCTGCATTTTGCTCTAACTGCCCAGAATATTGAAGTAAGCGGAGCAGGAAGTTCTCAAGCCAATGGGATCTACACGCCAAATGGAACTCAAAATGGCAAAACACAATATGTTAAAACAGGAGATCCTAATCTTACTATATACTGGGATTTATTTGAGTGGTATATATTTGACAACAATAATGGGCCACTTTATTACAGTTCTAACAATGTTGCAACTCCAGATTTAGCGACCAATTGGTACGATATTATAGGATCACCTCCGGTTCCATCTGTATCAGCGAGTATTACAGGCCCTGCATTATCTTACAGTGGAAATAGCTTTACTGAGGTAGTTGAAAATAATGGAGCGATAGAAAACCAAATTACCATTACCTACAATGGTTTTAATGGAGATTTTTTAACGGGTAGCAACAATGAAAACTATGTAGCTACGGGTAAAGTATCCATAAGTAATGTTCCAGCAGGACTCACAGCTCAAGTTGTGCTGACGGCCACCAATGAGCTTACCTTTACACTGACTGGTCAAGCAAGCGCACATACTTCAGCGAATAATATTAACAATCTGACTCTTCAATTTGCAAACAGCGCCTTTAATGCTAATAATGCCATTGATGTATTTGGATATTTGAGTAATAATCTTGAGATTGGGTATAGAACCGCACATACAGTATGCGCATCAGGATGTAATTATACGACAATTCAGTCGGCCATCAATTCTATACCAAGTGGAGATTTAATCAATCTTGCATCAGCAACTTATACCGAACAAAACATTACTATAAGCAACAAACTAATAATCATTGAAGGAAATGGGGCAGATCAAACCATTTTACAAGCTTCATCTACTCCGAATACTGCTACGGATAGAGTAGTTAGAGTAATGAACGGGCATTTAATTATAAAAGATGTAACCATAAGACATGGTAAAATAGTTGGAGGTATTAATATACACGGGGCAGGAATTTGGGCTTTTAATTCTTCAAAATTAGAAATGTATCGTTGTGCAGTTGTAGATAATATTGCCAATAATGATCAAAATACGAACATAACCACTGGAGGAGGAGTAAGTGCTTTAGATGTAACAAAGCTAAAAATTGAAGATTGCTTGTTTGCCAACAATCAATTATTGAAAACTCAGACTGGATTAGTTCGAGGAGGAGGCTTGTATCTCAGTGATTTTGGCGGGAGTGAGCAATATCAAATTATCAATACTACTTTTTCTGGCAATTCACTTACAGCAGTCAACAGTACTGCTGTTGGGAGTGGTTCTGCTATTGGTTCTATTCCTTCCAAAGGTTTACTGATAAACAATTGTACATTCACAAACAACACTACAACTGGTAGTGGAGGTGGAATAGCATTTGTAAATAGTAGTGATACCATAAATCTACGTAACTCCATCATTTTCGGGAATACTGCTACAACAGGAGCGGATTATTTTAGAGGCTCTATCGGGGTTGTCAATGCCCTCCACAACATTATTGGTGTAACTGCTGCTACAACTGGCAATGCCATTAACGGAACAAACACGAACAACAGCAACAGCGATCCTTTGTTACAAGCCCTAGCCAATAATGGAGGTTCATTACAAACCCATGCCATAGCAACGGGAAGTCCTGCCATTGATGCAGGTGGTACAGACGCTACGTCAAGAGATCAAAGAGGATTTTATAAGCAAGGAACTCGCGATGTGGGTGCTTTTGAGCTGAATGGATTCAATGCAACAGGTTATGCGGTTTGGACTGGCGCTGAAAGCAATTCATGGGGACAACCAAACAATTGGAACCCTCTTGGCGTACCCACAAGCAGCAGCAACATTTTAATACCTGCAAGTGCAAATAATCCAATTTCAAGCGGTTTCATTGAAATTTCCGAACTCGTATTGCAATCGAATGCAGTGCTCACCATGCAAAATAACCACACCTTGCTAATTAGCAATGACCTACAAAATAATGGTAACATCACCTTGCAAGCTACTGATGCCAGTAACTATGCACAGCTCAAATTTAATGGAGCTTATACGGGCTCGGGAAATGTAACCCAACAACAAAACCTCAATGCCGGTTGGAATTTAATTTCTTCTTCAATGAATGCTACTGAGGCTTCTCATTTTGGAAACATAGGTACAAATGCCATTGGTGCCACTTTAAATACCCGCAACTTGTACAGCTGGGACGGCTCGCAATACGTGAATATACCTGATAATTCAGCTAACATTTCGCCTGGAACAGGCTACTTCGGCTTTGTGGGAACACTTGGTTTTCAGACTGCGGCAGGCGTTACTAACTTTACAGGCACACCAAATACTTCTGTAGTATCAACCGCGTTGAATTTTAGTAATCCTGCTAGCGGAGTTTCTTTTTCAATAAGCGGAAGTACGGGCAACCAAGGCTGGAATTTGATTGGAAATCCTTTCACTTGTGCTTTGGATGTCGAGGCATTAACAACAAACAATTCCTCCGATATTGAAGGAGCTATTTATATTTATAATTCCTCAGGCCCTTCTTATACCTCTAGATCAGCCGGTTCTCCGGGAAACCGGTATGTAGCCCCAATGCAGGCGTTTTGGATAAAAGCAAATGGATCCAATCCTACTTTGGGTCCAGCCACATGGACAATGGCAGATTATGGAACGGTTTCTCAATCTCCAACCCGTTTAAAAGGGCTACTAAACCCTATCGAAGATTACTTTGTTTTGGATGTAGTCGAAATAAATAATACAAGTAAAAAAGACCAACTGGTATTTTCTATAGCTCCGGGTGCTACTGATGATTTTGATAGCGAGTGGGATGCCCGTAAGTTCCTGAATGGCTCTGGAATGCCGAACATGTATAGTTTGATGAATGGTGAAGGAATGGCCGTAAATTCTGTTTCCTATGCATTTGGTCAGAACAAATCAATGGACGTGGCTTTCAAGTCCGACAAATACGGCGAGTTTTATGAAATCTCGCTCAACCTTTCTTATTTAACCAATAATTTTTCGGTCTTTTTGGAAGACAAAGCCCTGAACGAATATCACAATTTGGTATTGGATGGGGCCTATTCTTTTACTCATGATACCAACTTTTCAGAACGTTTTGTGGTTCACTTCAACCATTCTGCCATAGCTTTAGAAGAGTTTTTGGCACAAAATGCCGGGGACTTCCAAGCTTGGGTACATGCTGGGCAAGTATTTATTAATATTTTTGAGAATATGGATGTTTTAAACTTGCAAGTTATTGACATGAAAGGCAGTGCGCTGTTTAAAGAGCAATTTACAGCTATGCAAGGGGATAAACTTCAACTGAATCTGCCCCATCTCAAAGCTGGTGTTTATATGCTGCAAGTGTCTAGCAGCCGTGGACAACAAACCCACAAATTCATTTATTAATCCAAGTCTTTCTAATATCGCTCGTGAGAGCGTACAAAAAGTGTGTAAATCTGTATTCGAATTAGACAACGATGGTAGTATACGTTATTCCCATAAAACATGAAATTATCAATAAACCTTACCTTAATAGACTCCCGAATACCAAACAAAAAGAAAAACCCAATAGTAGCCGTCTAGCGAAAGATCCTCCAGCTAAAGCTGTAGGATAATCAAGGAATAGGCATGTGGCTTTAGCCCGTTAAACAAATGCCTGCATTTATGAAATTAAATCAACCTAAAAAACGCTGCTTCTCTTCCCCTAAAGGTAACCTACAAGCCCCATAATCGCCAAACCAAGCGTACCGGTTGCGGGCCACCCATGCGTATAACCTTCTCCTCCATCCAAAATACCTGAACAACCTTAAAAGAGGCCAAGGATACTTTAAATACTTTACCAGCTCCAAAACCGCATCAGCGCCTACGTACATTTTTCCCTTTGTGTAAAAGACCACTCCATTCATACGTAGAGCCTGCTCCCCAATTAGCTTTTGGGCTGTTTCTCCTTGTAAAAAAGCAAAATACATAGAAGCCCTTTTCTCGTTCGCCAACACGAGGTTCACACTCCAGTGGCACAAAACACATTGCCCATCGCTAAACAGTATGGGCCAATTGGCTCTTTCAACCTCATCCTTCATCCATACAAATATCCAATGCATTCGCATTTACCCGGCTCCGTATATTGGCCCAATGAAAAGCCGGAATTCAGCCTACAGCCTTTTGGGCGTGGCCTTTGTTTTGTTTGCCCTCATATCGTTGGTTAACCATTACAACTTCCGAACCTATGCC
>CAMDHZ010000078.1 GCA_945898275.1 Chitinophaga pinensis
CTCGGAGCATATTGATTCAATACTTTATCAGGTTGCAGGGCTTTGTATTTCTTGAAAACTTCTCTCGCTAAAATCTGAAACTTGCGTTTAGTTTCATCATTTGTGTAAACTGCGTTAAGGGCTTTTTCCATGGAAGCCAATTTGTGCAACCCATCTGACGTGATGAGTTCCTGCAAATCAAAATTCACTTCATTTTGCAAAAAGCTTTCTGTTGATTCCAGAGCTTCTTCCAATTGTTTGATGAGCTCTTCTTTTGGTTTTACTGGTGGTACTGGTTTTTCATCACCACCTTCTCCATTACCTCCGCCGCCTTCTCCATAAATTGCTAATGCATCTAATAAAGCAGTGTAGGTTTCAATATAGTCCACAATCAAACCATTGTTTTTGCCTTCACTAATACGGTTGGCTCTGGCAATGGCTTGCATTAATGTATGCGACTTTAGTGGTTTATCAATATACAAAGTAGAAAGTGTTGGTACATCAAAACCTGTAATCCACATGGCACAAACAATTACAAAACGGAAAGGGTCATTTTCATCCTTAAACCTTGATTCAAGATCTTCCTTATTCATTTTCTCTCGATGGGGTTCAATTTCTAATTCCCATTTTTGAAACTTCTGTATTTCGTTTTGTTCTGAACTTACCACTACGCAGATTTCTGTTTCCTTGATCCATTGTAATTCACGGCTTTTCTCCAATAATTCTTGGTCTCCATATTTTCCTTTGGCAACCTCTTTTTCTAATTGCTCAACTGCCAATTTCCAATGATGCGTTATTAAGTCATACATTCTTACGGCTGTGAGTTTATCCAATGCGATAAACATTCCTTTGCCCTTGTAGCCGCGATTGCAGAAGTGCCAAACAGCATCTTTGGCTATATCATTCAACCTTTTTTTTGCGGTAAGTATTGGATACTCTCTGGCAATTAGTTTTTCAACCTTACTTCGTTCATCACCCTCTAATTCTTCCTTTTCTAAAAGTGTTCTTATCTCATCATTTATTTTTGGGTTCTCTAGTTTTAAATATTCACCCCTATTTTCGTAGTACAAAGGAACGGTGGCACCATCATCTACACTTCTTTTGAAATCGTAGCGTGAAACATAGTCGCCAAAAATTCGCTTGGTAATTTCATCGTCTTTGAAAAGTGGTGTTCCTGTAAAACCTATGAATGATGCATTGGGCAAAGCATTTCGTAGGTTCATGGCTAAATTTCCGCCTTGTGTTCTGTGTGCTTCATCTGAAATTACTATGATATTATCCCGCTTCGTTATTTCTTCTTCAAAGTTGAATTTGTGAATGAGCGTAAATAAATAGCGGTGTTCTGAACCTAATAACTCTCTTAAATGCTTTCCGCTGTTGGCTTTCAATGAATCTTTTGAACCTGCTTTTACTTGTGGCACTGCACCAATTCCACTGAATGTGCCATAAATCTGTGTGTCTAATTCATTGCGGTCGGTAACGATTAAGAAGGTATAACTGCCTGTAAACTTTTGATGAATCTTCTGACAGAAGAAAACCATTGAATAGGATTTCCCGCTTCCTTGCGTATGCCAAAATACACCCAGTTTTTGTTTTTCTTCTAAACTGATTTTGCCCAGTTTATATAATTGCTCTTTGTGCTGTATGTTTTCAATGGCTTTATTAACGCCAATAAACTGATGGTTTCGGGCAATGAGTTTTACTACCTTGCCCAAAGAATTATCAAATAGAATGAAGTTCTCGAATAAATCCAAAAAGCGTTTCTTCTCACAAACCCCAACAATGATTCTATCTAAGGCAACAATGCCTTCATCTTCCTCTGTGATACGTTTCCATTCGTGGAAGTGTTGATATTTGCTAGTAACGCTGCCTATTCGACTTTCGATCCCATTACTTAGCAAGACAAATGCGTTATAATAGAACAGTTTTGGAATTACGTCCTTGTAATCGGTAAAATTATCGTTGTAAGCGTTTTCTAATTTTCGGTGGGCTGCTTTTAGTTCAATGAAAAGAAGCGGTATGCCATTTACAAAACCGATGATGTCTGGTCTACGTTCACGGTTGCTTTTGCCTTGCAGCCACAATTGGCGAACGGCTAAAAAGTTGTTGTTGTCGGTGTTTTCAAAATCAAAAACTTTGAGTGTTTTGTTTTTTACTTGTTCGCCTTTTTCATTGATAAAGTCAACAGGAATACCGTTGCGGAGCAATTGGTGTTTTTCGTAATTGATTTCGGCTAATGATTTTGTAATACTCTCTTCAATCAGTTTTTCATAGGCTTCTTCATACGCTTTTTGAGGTAAGCCCGGATTGAACTCCTTTATTTTCTCAATAAATATCCTTTTGAGCACTACTTCTTTTTTGTTCAGCCTACCCAAAGTGCTGCTTTCGCCAAAGCCCTCTTTGTTATAGGCTAATAATGTATCCCAACCCAAAGAATTGAAAAATAAATCAATGGCGGTTTGTTCTATTAAGTTATCTTCTGAATATTCGTAGGCCATTTAGTGAATTTAGGGAGGGTAAGAATAATATTTTTTAAGACTTGTAATATTCAACTAATAATTTACATTTGCAATACTTAACTTATAAGTGAAACACACTATCATTGTCGAATTATTCGAAGAACATGAGGCCGTTAATTATTATACAATCAGATTTCAAGGTGCCAAAGAATCTGAGGTTGAAGACTTTTTAACTCAGTTTGATACAGAAGAAAATGAAGATGACATTAACATCATATTAGCAGCGATAGACAAAATTGGTGAAATTGGAGCAAAGGAAAACCGATTTAGGCCTGAAGGAGGTCGTCTTAAAGCTATTCCATTAACTACTTCAAAACTTAGATTATATCTTTATCACTTATCTGAAGAAGTTGTTTTAATTGGTAATGGAGGATTAAAAAATACTAGGACTTTTCAAGAAAGTCCGGAATTAAATAAAAAGGTTTCAATTCTTCGAGAGGTCGGGAATAAATTGATGAGTAGTATAAAAAACAATAATACTCAGCTATACAAGAGAAAGTTAACAGGTAATTTAAAATTTTATATAAATACAACAGAAAATGAAAAGGAATCCTAGGCTAGAGGAAAGAAGAAAAAAGGTTCCAGCTGATGTTAAAATTTTTGTGGAAATGGCATTTAAATTGTCGGAACAGGTTGAAAAAATTCTTGAAAAAAAAGGAATGAGTCAACGCGATTTTGCCAAAAAATTGGACAAATCAGAATCGGAAATTAGTAAATGGCTTTCTGGAGAACAAAATTTAACTTTACGTAGTATTGCCAAAATGCAATCAATTTTAGGAGAGCCTTTGGTGCTTTTTCCAATGGAATTTGAAAAGAAAAAAATTGCCCACACTAAGGCCGTTATTAATACTTCTGCAAATTCTATTGACATTAAATTCCCAATAGTAAATCCCTATATTAATCTCAATAAAGGTAATAAATTTACTTTACATAATTCTGGCGCCAGTAATTCACTTCAGTTTTGTGGCAACCAATTTTATAATAATAATTAGATATGCAAGAAGTTTTGCCTAAGAGTTTTAATATTACTTCACGTATAAGAAATTTAATGTTAATTGATTTTAGTTTAGAACCAATCACACAAGGTGAATTGGGAGAACTTAATCCTTCGATATTTGGTTTTGAAAACAATGTGAATTTCTCAATTGAACCAGCATTAAAACAATTAACTTTTCAATATACTGCAAGAATATATTCAAATGAACAATTGAGTAGGAAGCTAGGAGAAATTCAGACTTTTGCTGAATTTGAATTAGTTAATATGGATGACTTTAAATCGGACAATCAAATATTACTACCTGAAGAATTATTGGCTATGTTTATTGGAATAGTTCTTTCAAGCACTAGAGGAATGTTGGTTGTAAAATCGGCAGGTACTCATCTCGAAAATGCATATATTCCGGTGATGAATCCTATGGATTTCTTTAAGAAATAATTCTGGTTTCATTTCACCTTATTTCATTCGCAATTTCCTTCATCCAATCAGAAATATTATCCATAGGTTTAATATTTATCACGCCACAAAATAATTCTGATTTATCTCCACTTACTTTATCCAAGAAACTACCTTTTCTAGATTCCTCTTTACCCGGGTAAACCAAATTTACCATATTGGCATCATAGTACAAACTATATGCATACATCTGCCTTAGGTCTTCTGGCGAAGGGTTTTTGCCATTTAGGTTTTTCCACTTAGTATCTAGCACCATTTTCTCACCAGTATTTAGTTCCATAAAAATATCTGGTTTTAATCTTGATTTGGAGCCTCCTTCTGCCTGCCAGAAGGGTTTACTTGATTGTGCATGGATATATTTTAAATCTATTTTATATTTTCTTAAACTAACTACAATAAACTTTTCCCATAAAAGGTTCATGTCAAACATTAGGGCTAAAATATTATTTCTGCCTTTAGATAAATCGGGATGATAGTTTAAAAGCAAGAGTCGAGCAATTTCTATCGATTTTCTATACCTATCGCTTTTTCTATTAAAAACGATGCGCTCAAATGTCGCTTCACTCACTTTAATATTGGGCATTTCAGGGAAATCTAATAACAATGAACCAATGCGACTTTGCAGTGAACCATTCATATTTATTTGCTTTAGCAGCAATAGTGTTTTATATAAAATAATATGCAACTGGTGCGTTACGTCATACGTTGAATACCGCGTATAGAACCGTTCTTGATGGGTAAGGTTTTGTTGAATATGTTTAGAAAACTGCAAACTTCCTTTAAGCGCTGTAACATTACCTTCTGTTTTCCTGTACTTTTTAATCAATCCAGCATGAATCAGAAATTCAACTTCTTGTACAAAAAGCTCAAAATAAATATCCAGTATCGAATTGTTTTTTAATGAGAGGGCACTGCTGCTAGGACTATGAAT
>CAMDHZ010000079.1 GCA_945898275.1 Chitinophaga pinensis
TTGGGGTGTCTAAAACCGCTACTTCAAAGGTTGAATCAACCGCTTTATTACATTCATTTTTTAAGCTAATGGTAACTCGGTGAGTGGTATTTACAGGAAACTGCCAACTCCATTCATCTGGGGTGGCTCTTGGTCGCAAACAATTCGGGTCTGGTGGCATAGAATCTAAAGCTATACTATCATTGATACAGGTGTCTTTCCAAGCTAAATTTCCGTGTTGGTTTAATCTTAGAATACTATCTACCCTGCAAACAGTTATTTTAGCCTGGGCATCGTTTAAGATTCGTTTCATGGATAAATAAAACCTCTCTTTAGGACACAAGGTGAGTTTCTTTATTTTTAAATGAATTTGTGGCGCTGCAAAATTTGTATACCCCCAATAAGGGTTGCCAATGGGATTAATGGTATCTAAAGCACAGATGGGAATGGGGAGAATAGGGTTAACCAAAATACTATCTGCTTGCAAAATAGAATCAATTGGAAATTTTACACCAGCAATTACCCCTCCATTTCCTAAGGCAAAATTAATGGTATTAAACTTATCGGTAGTATCCTTTATGTTTCTTCTATACCTAATATAGGCTTGATCTTCTATATATACAAATGCCCCAGGTTCTGCAATGATTTCTGAATTGCCAGAAGTGCCACTATCACCCACTTCTACAAATGCCCCACTTTTGATGATAAGGCTGCCATTTTGTTTGACATACAAGCTTGCACCATTTTTTATATGGGTTCTACTGCCTGCATCTAGCACCAAAGCGGCATTGGGCGAAACAATTAACATACTATTGGCAGAATGTTTTTTTATAGAATCTATGCCTGCGCAAGAAGACATAGGTTCGGGCAATTTTTGATTGCCACTTTGGATGATGATAGAATCTTTGTTGTGCAAAATTACCCCTGGGCAAAGGCTAATTCTTGTAGCATTTAAAATGCTTAAATTGCCATGACCTTGGTTTATTTTTTTGCTTTGACCCAAGGTGTGTT
Source organism: Chitinophaga pinensis (assembly GCA_945898275.1). Classification (GTDB taxonomy): domain Bacteria; phylum Bacteroidota; class Bacteroidia; order UKL13-3; family UKL13-3; genus B1. The sequence continues at coordinate 991 of CAMDHZ010000079.1, forward strand.
CTGAACCATCATCGGCCACAAACAAGGTATCGAAATCTGTACCATAAGGAGGGAAATAGCAGTCAGAGCAGGGGTCTTTGCGTTGGATGGTTATTGAATAATTACCTGGTTTTAGTGCTAAATAAATATAATTTGCCAGCGAGTCATATCTGCCATTAAGGGTATCATTTGTAATATCTATTAGGGCAATCATATCAATGCCTCTTGGAACTTCAGGAAGTTTTATTTTAAGGGTATCATTGTTAGTGGGAGTTGTTAAATTGGCAATACTACATTGATATAAAGCTTTTCCTAAAAATGAAAAATCAAAATTTAAGGGAACATCACTACGAAACAATGTATCCTCTAGCCTTAAATAATTGCCATTTTTTGAACTATAGTTTCTTATTTTAATTTCAGAAGCGGGACAATTCCTAAAACCTTTGTTCACTTTAGCTAAGGAATGATGCTCCATAAAAACACTTGAACTGTTAAAGTAAAGTGTTTTATTTGCCATATTTGGTCGAGCAAATGGGTTTTTTAATGAGTCTTGAATTTGGCCTTCCCATTTACTTAGGTGCAAGTGGCTTACTGAATCATTAACCAAAGGGTTAAAGGTTTTACCCCCATTTGCTGATGCAAAAGTGTCTACCTGATTAACAAATTCTATAATGGTGGCAATTATTTTTTCTAAGGTATCAATCTCAATAACCTTTGGCAAATTTTCTGCACATCGTTGCGGAAAATAGGCAGAATGGAAAATGGTCTTGCGCTTGTTTGGCTGAAAGAATTGCAATCGTGTTAATACATTATCTGCTATTCCATTTGCGCGTGTCCCATTTTCTTGGTGCAATTGTTGAGGTAATTCCCAAGATTTTGTACCATTTAAACCTCCCATTAAAGCACAATGATTAGAACTTATTTTCCAACCAGAACTAGTGTCACATGCACCCTTCCATGAATATAAATTCCCAATTGTGTCAAAAGACTCTTGATACCCAAGTCTTCCATTTCCATTGAAATTAAGTTTGACACCTTGAAAATAGGGCCCTTCTACTCTGTCGGCCTCTATATAATCTTTTATCATGTAATAAACATTGTCCTCATTTCTTTGCTCAATAACATTTCTTTTAATAGCCTCTCCAACCAAATGGTGGTCCTTATCAGAAAAATCGTAAACCAAGGTAAATTCTTTTCTAAAGTTTGATTTGATAATTAAAACTGGTTTTGGGTTTTTGTAATACCTTTTTTTAGCCCAATCACCATTGTCAATTTCAATCACATTATGCATCCAATATTTATTGGTATTTTCAACTTGACTCCAATCAAAATAAGGTGGGTCAATTCCTAAAGGATGCATAACGCCATTTGTATCTCCAGCATAAATTAAGAAACTTCCTAAATCATCCTCTTCATGAGTATCGTCATTAAATGTTGCAGCTTTATCTATTGCAAAATCTTTTTCATATAGCATGTGAAAAACATATTCTCCTTTTTCTGTTGAACTATTTAAGATAACATTACCTGAGTAGTCATTTACATAATCTTCAGTTTTTCTTTCCTTGTTTTCACCTAAAGCTAATATGTAATCTATTGTTAAATCTACTTTTCCAAAAAATTCTGAGGTGGGTGGTATAGCGGATGAAAAGCTTCCGTTTCCTAACATCCCTAAAAAATTCAAGTTATTTAGTTTGGAATTATCATAACTTGGAGCTCTTCCATCAGAATTTGAAATATCCTGATACCAATTTAACATGTTTTTGTACCGTGAGTTATTTAAAAAAGACTTTTCATACGGAACAAAATTTTCTCTGGCACGCATAAAAGGTAAAAGTGCTCTTAAACTATAGTTAAAATAGCCAGGGCCTTCTGCAAATCCAGAAGTTCCATCAGAATTTGTTTGTGGTACATTCTTAACACCAATTAAATTGCCGTTATGCTTTCCAATAAAGAATAAATCTTCTAAACCACTTTCTCCTATATCAATAAAAATACTACCAACAGCCCTCACATGCCAGTTTTTTGGACTATATTTATCCCTTATGGCTCTTGAACCAGCATCATGCAAAACAATTGCGGCCATGCCCAATACGCTTGCGCAAATAATTCCATGATTCTTTTTCCAACCAATTCTAGAGTTAATTACAAAATTAGATTCAGCATAAAGATTCCTTGAAAATTTTCTTAATTTGTTTCTTGCAGTGCAATTCTCTCCATTTCTATCATTTGTTAAATAACCTGCTGTTTTTAGCATATCATACGCTTGAAGGTACTGCATCAAGTCAAATGCTTTTTCATGTATTATCCCACAGTCTTTTCCACCTCCGCACCCAATAATATTAGGATTCAAATTTCTTAACCCAGCAGTTGCTTTATCTTTAAATTCTTCTTTTAAAGCAGCAGGCATTAGGTAAAAAGTATCTTTATACCCTTGAAGCCATTCATATTTAATCCCAATCAATGCTAAAAAAGCATTGCGCTTTACCCACATGGGATGGTCGCAAGCTTTATCTTTTGAACATGTGCCTGGTTCATTTATACCATTTTGGCTAACAAAAATTTCTTTATAGGCTTTTGCATAATCGTCAACTGCAAAGTATCTCAATACTTGGTCTGGTTTAAGCTTCGTGCTTAAAATTCTATTTCTAATTTTTGACAACGTACTATCTAGATTCCAATTTTCGCTTGTTTTATTAAACATTGTGTAAGGAAACCCTGAATTCATGTTGGATTCATAATAGCCACTTCGATAAAACTCTTTTGGGACTTTTTTGTGATTATCGCAATTTTTCTGCCCTGTAACAGTTTTAAATGAAACAATTAAAACAAACGTTAAAGTTAATGATAATATTCTCATTTTAATTTAATTTATATGTAGTACTTGAATCTGGTTGGTAACCAATAATGCCTTCACCTTGATATAGTATAACTCTTGGATAATTAGGTTCATTAGTAATCTGTTGCATAACAACTCTAAAAGCATTTATTAGGCTATCCTTATAATTAAATTTTATATTCGATAATTCAGGTTTAAAAATGACTGGTAAAACTATACCTGAGGTATTCCAATAATCGTAAACTCCAGTTTTGCCATTTACATATGGCTTCATAATAATTGCCTGAGTTAGACTAAAAACTTCCAATCTTAAATGATTAAAATTTGAATTATTGCCCACAAATTCTGTAAACAATATTTCGTGTTCATCATAAAAATCGGTGCAATCATTATTTGCAGAATATCTTAATCTAGGGTATTTAAATAATTGGCCTTTCCCAACCAATGTTGCTGTATCACCTTTATTACTGATAAAAGTTAATGTTTCATTGCCTTTGTATGGATATAGTTTCATTGCATCTGCACCAACTACTTCACGGTATTTAATTTCTATATCTGGCTCTCCTTCGCATAAGTCGTAATCTTTTCTGCAGGATTGCAATATTACAAAGTGAAATAAAAGGTAACCAATTGAGATGAATTTTAAATAATTTTTCATAGGTATGACATTAATAAGGTATATCAAAGTTTACTAAAATTTGTTGCAAAAACAAACTGTTAATTGTAAAATAATATAGGGTAGAATAAATTCTACAAATGCTTCAATATATTGCTACAAAAGGGTTCTGGAGGATTGGTTCAGATAAAAGTATGAGTGGACTTTCATA
>CAMDHZ010000080.1 GCA_945898275.1 Chitinophaga pinensis
CAACATAAGCTGCCTATAATGAATTACATGGACCAAAAAACATACATGCCCGCTTCAAAAAGCGCTTTACCCAAATTGAAGACCACAATGCCCGCTTAAAATGGCAGTAAAACCACATAAAAGAGCGCCAAGACCAAATTCATTACCGCCGTGCCCGCTTAGTAACACATCCATGCCCGAATAAAATGCATCTGTGCCCAATTACAATGTGTTGAAGCCTATTTACGAAAGCAACTATGGCCATGTAAAAAGCAACTATGGCCATGTAAAAAGTAGGTATACCCATTTAAAACACCACCGTGCCCGCTTAAAATTTCACCGTGCCCATTGAATAACGCATATACGACCACTTTAAAGCCATCTATGGTGATTTTTAATAGATAAAGGCCCACCTTAGAATACCTATAAGGTCATGTAAAACGCCTAAGTGCTCTCATTGAATGCCAATTGGCCTATTTTAAAAGGCATCTGCGCCCGTGTAAAAAGCATCTAGACCCAAACTAAATGCGTGCATGCCCGTATTAGGCGGCATACACACCCATTGAAAAGGCACACTTGCTGGCTTATAAAGCATTTATGCCAATTTAAACAACATTTATACCCACATAAGAGACATACACACCTGATTAAAATGTGATTACGAGACTGCGAAGGTTAGTTCGAGGTCTGGGCATCCAAAAATTGTGTTTTTATTGAGATCAATAAATGGAATTTTATTTTCCTCCAGCTAAAGCTGGAGGCTATTCAAAACAAGGAGTTGATTTTTATGAATAGAAGAGAAATATTTAGCTAAAATGGAATTTTATTTTCCTCCAGCTAAAGCTGGAGGCTATTCAAAACTAGGAATTGATTTTTATGAATAGAAGAGAAATATTTAGCTAAATGGAATTTTATTATCCTCCAGCTTTAGCTGGAGGCCACCATTCAAGGAATGGGAATGTGGTTTTAGCCTACGTATAAAGTTAAAGATGCCAACAGAAGTTAAAACACAGAAAATGTTTCACCGAGGGCAGTGGCGCATGGCCCTGTATTTTGTCTTTAGCGGTTCGTTAAATGAGCATTTAAAACAAATCGGCGGGCGTTACAGTTCAAGTAAAAAATGTTGGTATCTGAACGACGATTTAGCCTCATACAATAAATTAAAAGGCATCGAGGACGTGGTGCTGCTCATGCCTGAAGCAGAAAGCCAAACGAAAAAACAGGTGGCCGGTAGTTTAAACCGAGAAATTCCACCCATAGTGGTTCAAATCAGCCACGCTCTACAGCGCCTTGCGCCCGAAATGGACCAAGAGAACGCTGTCCATAAGCCAGATAATGTCAAGGCTGAAATGTTTCCCGATTTGCAGTATATGGGTGTAGTAGGTCGGTACTGGGCATTTAAACTTCATTACCGACAAAAATGGGGTACAAGAACTTAAAAACGTAAAAGGAGTCTATTGGAATGCTTCGCACAAATGCTATATGGCCTTTCAAAATGAAAAGGTACGCAGCCGGATTTATCAGATTTTCGGGCCACCACAGCATCAAGACCACTACCATTTATACCCACTTAACCCAAGTTAAAATAAATAAAAAAATTAACAGCCATCTAAATCAAATGACCCATAACGCAGCTAATTTTACCAAAACCAATAAAACCAGTAATAATGAGTATACTATGCAAAAACCCAAACCACAATAAGCTAGAGAAAGTACAGTATATTTTCGTGTATTCAAGCTATACCCAATTATAAAAAGAAACATGCCGAAAAGACCAAAACAACACAGACTAGAAGATAATTCAAGAAAAAAATTTCAGGAAGTCTTACCTGAAATGTGGGTGTATAGAGACAAAGATAAAGATTATGGAATTGACGCTGAAATTGAATTATTTGATAATGATGAAAATGCACAAGGTTTGGTTTTTTGGGTTCAACTCAAAGCAACTGATTCTAAAGAAAAGTCAACGATACTAAGTATTGATTTAGAGATTGATACTTTAAAATATTATAAGTCATTAGAAATTCCTGTTTTATTAGTGAGGTATTCTTCTTACGAAAATTCTATTTACACAAAATGGGTAAACAATATTGACTTATATTTTTCAAAAAAAGAAGCCAAAACATTCAGACTTAAATTCAATGATATCGATAAGTTTGATGCGCAAACATCTACCAAAATAGAATACTATTTAAAGCAAATAAAAAATCTAAAATCTGGAAAATTCGGATTTCCATTAACAATGGAACTTTCAATTGTTAAAGGCAGAATAAATGATTTCTCAAAAAGTGTATTATCTGCTCAGATAAGAAAGGAACTAAAAAAATATTCATCAGAATTCATTTCTGTTAATTCAAAACCAAGCAATTCAATAATTACGGTAACGCTTGACGATGATGAACTAAAAATTGATATTTCGAATCTCACAGGATGCTCTTTCCACAATATCAAATCACGAGAGAAAGACAATTTTTCTGAATTTTTAGCAAAAGATATTTTGTTGGGGATAGCTGTTAGTATGATTCCACTTGGACAAGTCGAGTATTGCGGAAGAATAATTTTTGAAAATAAATTAGAAACTAGATTAATTGAAAAACCAGAATTAAATGCGCATCTAATAATTCCATTATTATATAGTTCATTTTTTAAAGAGACCATTTCAATCTTCGAAAAACTCTTGGATGATCAGAAAAATATAGAACTGAATATTGTTTCACACTTACATCTGCTCCTGGCTTCGAACGCAAGTAATCCAGAGAAAAATATTGAAATTGAGAACTTTTATAAAAGAGCAATTTTAAAAGCGAGAGAAATAGATACACAACAAATTGGGATTGCAAATTACAATCTTGCAAATCACTATAATTCCAGAAACATGTTTCTGGAAGCGATACATCATTTAAACCAAGCTAGAAAATATGCACCGATATATTGGAATCAATATTATTTCTGTTCTGAAATGGCAAGTGTATTCTTTCGAAGTGGAAAATTCAAATGTGCTTCAAAGCTTTATTTAAAGTCTCTTTCCATTAAAAATGATAATAGGACAATAGCTTTATACGCCGATAGTCTCATGCTCGCAGGAGAGTATGAGGAAGCAACGAAAAAATTCAAAGAATACTTAGACAATGATGAAAAACCTCATGAAGAGTTTGTATTAAAATACATTTTATTATCGCAATTTTTAAATGAATTCAAAATAAAACGACAAAGAAGAAGAATCAAAGAAGCAAGAGCATTATCAATTATTTCGAACTTTAATTTTATAGAAGCAAACGATAAGTTAAAAAAAGCTTTAGAGTTGGACTTGCTTTCAGATATTGCCTGGTTTAATAATGGTATTTTACACAGCCAAAGAAATGAATTTCATCAAGCTACAATGTGTTTTACAATTTCTGCATTAATGAATAATTGCGATATTGAAGCGTGGAAAAATGCAACTATTTCTTGTTTAAACTCAAAAGCAGAAATAGAAATTTTACCCTTGATAATATTAACTGCGTATTTTTTCAATAAAGATGAATATTTAGAAGAATTATATTCTCATATTGAATCTCAGGCAGATAATGAATCCCTAAACAAGTTGTCGGAAATGATTGAGGAAATATTGCCTCAAATGGATGACAAAGAGAAACCAACAATTAGATTATTTGACGGAAAGGGGAAATTTGAAAATATAGATGAAATAATAACTAGACATAACAAATTGTAAATTGCATTGCGAGGTTCGTGGTGTGTTGTACGCTGGATTCTCACAATATCGTTCCGTCCAGCCGGACAGGAACGAGCTCCGAAATCCGCAGCCACAATTTACATGTGCCTGTTAGCGGAGGACAGATGGACTTCTTTAAAATGACACTAAAAGTAATATCCGACTCCCTCTTGACCCGAACCAACAGCTTCAACAATATGTGTGATACTTTTAAACTGTACTAGTTTTAGGGGAGCTTACAACACTTCGGTGGCATTGAAATGCTATGACTGGGCAATAGAGCAAATAGAAAACAAAAAATGAAGGAGCAGCTAAAAATATCCATACGCTTTTTTAACGACCGAGAAGTCCGTGCCGTTTGGGATGACGAACATTCCAAGTGGTGGTTTAGCGTGTTGGATATTGTAAGTGTGCTAAACGAAGAACCCGACTACGCAAAAACCCGCAACTATTGGAAATATCTGAAAGCCAAACTGAAAAAGGAAAATAGTGAGTTGGTTAGTGCCACTACCCAACTGAAACTTACTGCGGCTGACGGCAAAAAATACAAAACTGATATGTTGGATAGCGAGGGAATTATTGAGC
>CAMDHZ010000081.1 GCA_945898275.1 Chitinophaga pinensis
ATGATCATCAATACCCCGATAAACTGATTCGGCTCATACCATTTATCTGCAAACAAACGGGCGGTGAGATTATTTTAAAAGAACATGCTGATTATAAATGGCTGGATGTGAAGGATTTGTTAGATTTGGAGTGGGCGGAGGCGGATGTGGGGGTGGTGGTAGAGTATTTGAGGATGGCTGTTAAGGATTCAGAATTCTGAAATAAGGTTTAAAGTTTAAGTTCATTATTGCTGACTAATTGAAATAATTTCAATTATTACTAACAAATTACTAATTTTATTAGTAATTTTGAGCGAATAAACTTCTCAAAAATTAAGTCATTTGTAAATGCTTGATAGGCAATCAAAAGTGTCTCGCTCATACAATATGAGTCAAATTAGAAGTAAGGACACTAAAATCAAAAGAATATTAGGTAAGGCTTTGTGGAACAAAGGTTACAGATACAGAAAAAATGATAAAAATGTTTATGGTACTCCTGATTTTACTTTTAAAAAACTTAAAATAGCAATATTTGTGTATGGTGAATTCTGGCACGGCAAATATTGGGAACAGCACAAAAATGACCATAAAACTAACATAGAATTTTGGCATACAAAAATTGAACAAAACATCAAAAGAGACACAATAGTAAATAAAACCCTAGCAGAAACTGGGTGGACAATCCTAAGATTTTGGGGTAAAGACATCAAGAAAGATTTACTAAATTGCGTGCTTAAGGTGGAAAATACTATCAAAGGGACAAAAATGAATTTTACTGAAAAAATATCGCTTAATGAGTTATATGGGAAACAATCAAAAACGAAGAGTATTGAGCCCGAAAGCCATAAGGAAGCGGTATTGACACATTATTTGCAAAACAGCAAAAACGGGGTTTCAGAATTTTATAAAAACGATGCAGTAAATTTCACAATTGAAATACTACAGAACAAATATCCAACTGAAACTATTAGCCAAAAAGTAGCCGAAGAGGCCCTTCAATATGGCATTTTTGATAATTTCTCCTGCCCTTTTCCTCCAGTGAGTAACCCCAAATTTGAATTCATTGACCTTTTCGCTGGCATCGGAGGTTTCAGGCTTGCTTTACAAAACTTAGGAGGCCATTGCGTTTTTACAAGTGAGTGGGATAAAGAAGCAAAAAAAACTTATAGGGCTAATTTTGGTAAAATGCCATTTGGCGACATTACATTGGAAGAAACCAAAATGCGTATTCCTGATGGATTTGATCTATTATCTGCTGGTTTTCCATGCCAGGCATTTTCGATTGCAGGTAAACGTGGAGGATTTGAAGATACAAGAGGAACCCTATTCTTTGAAGTAGCTGAAATAATTAATCGAAAAAAGCCTAAAGCTATATTTTTGGAAAATGTTAAAGGATTAAGAAACCACAATGGAGGTAAGACTTTATCTACAATCTTAAATGTCTTGAGAAATGACTTAGGATATTTCGTACCGGAACCTCAAATCATAAATGCTAAAGATTTCGGTGTACCCCAAAATCGTGAAAGAATTTATATAGTTGGCTTTAGAAGTGATCTAGGAATTCAAGAATTTGAATATCCAAAAGCTTTAAATATTAAAATAGCATTTTCTCAAGTTAAGGAAAAGTTTGTCCCTCCTACTAAATACTATTTATCTAATCAATACCTTAATACATTGCGTGAGCATAAAGCCCGTCATGAGGGAAAAGGAAATGGGTTTGGGTATGAGATAATTAAAGACAATGAAATTTCTAATGCGATAGTTGTAGGGGGTATGGGTAGAGAAAGAAATTTAGTCTTAGATGGTAGAATTACTGATTTCGTCCCCACTACTCATATAAAAGGCGAAGTTAATAGGGAAGGTATTAGAAAAATGACACCACGTGAGTGGGCACGACTTCAAGGATTTCCTGATAACTTTGTAATACCAGTTGCAGATGCATCAGCTTATAAACAATTTGGAAATTCCGTTGCAGTTCCTGCGATTCAGGCAACCGCAAATAAAATTTTAGAAAAATTGGGGGTACAAAAGAAATGATCTCTGGAAACAAAGGTGAATGGAGTGAAATATATGCTTTATTTAAATTGCTTGGAGACGAAAAATTATTTGTTGGCGATGCTGACCTAAATATTGTCGAAGAGATTTTTTATCCGATAATAAAAATTATTAGAAATGAAAGTGGCGGCACTTTTGAATATGAGTTATCTAGAGACTTGGTAATAATTTCTGGGGGGAAAGAAAAACTTAGGATACCCGTATTGACATTTAAAAAGCAAGCAACTAAGTTGTTAGCTGAAATAAAAGGTGCCTCTGGCGCATTCTCAATCCCAGAGGTTGAAGCATTCATGCTGTCAATTAATTGTAAATCATTAAAGGCAAAATCTACATCTAAAACCGATATACGAATTGTAATTCATGATAAAAGAATTAGTCAAATAGCTGAATTAGGATTTAGTATTAAATCACAACTAGGCGGTGACGCTACCCTTTTAAATGCAGGAAAAACTACAAATTTTATCTATAAAATTGAGAATTTCTATCCAACTCTTTTTGAATTAAATCAAATAAATAATACTAATACAACTAGCAAAATAAAAGATCGAATAAAAAAAATAGTTCAAATTGGGGGTAATCTACGTTTCTTAGACCTTGAAAAAGGCATATTTAAGAATAACTTAGTTTTAATTGATAGTCTCCTACCAAATATCTTAGCAGAAATTTTAAAATCCTTTTTCACTTCTGGACTATCTACTATTAAGGATCTCTCGGATAATTTAAAAATAAATAATCCACTTAATTATGATAACCGATTTGAACATACATTTTATGAATATAAAATCAAAAGATTTTTGACAGATATTGCATTAGGTATGACTCCTTCAAAGGTTTGGGCTGGAGTTTATGATGCAACTGGTGGCTTTTTGGTTGTAAAAGAGAGTGGCGAAATTCTATGCTATCACATCTACAATCGTAATCAGTTTGAAGATTATTTATATTTTAATACAAAACTTGAAACAGCAAGTAGTAGTAGACACGATTTTGGGATAATATATGAAGAAAACGGACAGTTCTTTTTTAAACTAAATTTGCAAATTCGATTCAAGAAGTAGTCATTATATTGCCTCCAAACTGGCCTTCCATTAAACGAGAAAATAATTAAGTCGGTCTATATTTTTCTAAATTTAGATAATTGGATCATAAAATAATTTCTACCTCGTTTTCAAAAATACAATCATATAAGCTCTTTTAAAGAATTCTCTTAATGTATTTTAGGAACCCCCATGAATAATATATTGACCTTGAAAGTTATAACTATTATTAATTTCCAAATTAAAAAGTATTACTAATCCCCCTCCATGAAACGCCGCCAACTCCTCAAATCCCTTACCCTCCTACCCCTTGCAGGTTCAATCACTAACCTTTCCCTACAAGCAGAACCAGCCCCGGCAGAAGATCTGTACAAGGAACTAGGAATCCGCACCTTCATTAATGCGGCTGGCACATTAACCTATATGACCGGCAGCATTATGCAGGACCAGGTGTTGAAGGCGATCAATAGTTCGGTGGGTAAGTTTTGCATGCTGGATGAGCTACAGGATAAGGTGGGTGAACAGATTGCAAAAATGACGCATGCGGAGGCTGCTACGGTAACCAGTGGAGCTTATTCGGCTATGACCCTGGGTTTGGCGGGTGTACTCACCGGTTTGGATATGAAAAAGGTGGGGCAATTGCCTAATCTGGAGGGTATGAAATCGGAAGTAATCTGTCAGAAAGCACATAAAGATGCCTATACCCAGGCCTTTTTATTAACCGGATGTAAGATCATCACCGTAGAAACCCGGGAAGAACTGAAGAAGGCCATCAATGAAAAAACAGCGATGATGCATTTCTTAAATATTGCAGTGAATGGTGGTAAGATCAAACATGAAGAATGGATTGAAGTTGGTAAAAAACACAATATTCCAACATCCATTGATATTGCTGCAGATGTTCCGCCAATAGAAAATCTATGGAAATTCAATGATATGGGCTTTGATCTGGTCTTTCTTTCGGGAGGCAAGGCAGTCCGCGCACCCCAAAGCACCGGTTATTTAATGGGCAGAAAACACCTGATCGAGGCTGCAAGGCTCAGTGCGCCACCCCGTGCGGTAACCATCGGCCGCGGACATAAAGTAAACAAAGAAGAGATCCTGGGAGCTTATGTAGCAATCAAAAACATGCTAGCAATGGATCATGATAAAGAGTGGAAGAAATGGGAAGCGGGTATTGCCATGATTGA
>CAMDHZ010000082.1 GCA_945898275.1 Chitinophaga pinensis
AGCTGGAGGCAATTCAAAACAAGGAGTTGATTTTTATGAATAGAAGAGAAATATTTAGCTAAATGGAATTTTATTTTCCTCCAGCTAAAGCTGGAGGCTATTCAAAACAAGGAGTTGATTTTTATGAATAGAAGAGAAATATTTAGCTAAATGGAATTTTATTTTCCTCCAGCTAAAGCTGGAGGCAATTCAAGGAATGGGAGTGAGGCTTTAGTCCAATTCATAAATGATTACAAAACAATAAATTTGAATAGGAATGTGGCTTTAGCCCATTCCTCGGAAACGAATAAATCAAAGTGGCTTTAGCCAAAGAATCTAATCAATATGCCATTAGTAAAAGTATACATCCATTTCGTTTGGAGTACAAAAAATAGGTATCCATTTTTAGATACAGGGGAATTACGTTTAAAGGTTTGGAATCATATCAGGGATAATGCCAAGGAAAAAGGTATTTTCATAGACTTTGTAAAAGGTTATTCTGACCATTGCCATTGTTTGGTTTCACTTGGCATAGATCAGACTATTCAAAAAGTAATTCAATTGATTAAGGGAGAATCTTCTTTTTGGATAAATAAAAATGAATTGACTAAAGATAAGTTTGAATGGCAAGAGGAATACTTTGCAGTTTCTGTTTCTGAGTCAATGTTGGATAAGGTGAGAGAATATATTAAAGATCAGGAAGATCATCATAGCAAGAAAACATTTCAGGATGAATATGATGAATTTATTGTCAAATATGGATTTGAAAGGCACAAAGGATAATATTTGGCTAAAGCCAATAATTGGAATTGAACTTTTTTGTCCTCCAGCTAAAGCTGGAGGCTATTCAAAACAAGGAGTTGATTTTTATGAATAGAAGAGAAATATTTAGCTAAATGGAATTTTATTATCCTCCAGCTAAAGCTGGAGGATATTCAAGGAATGGGAATGAGGCTTTAGTCCATTCCATAATTGTGTTTTTATGGAGCCAAAAAAAATGGAATTTTATTATCCTCCAGCTAAAGCTGGAGGCAATTCAAGGAATGGGAGTGTGGCTTTAGTCCATTTCATAATTGTGTTTTTCTGGAGGCGATGAATGGAATTTTATTTTCCTCCAGCTAAAGCAGGAGGAAATTCAAGGAATAGGAATTTGGCTTTAGCCCATTCCGGAGGTATCCAAAAAAATATGTCATTAGTTAAGATTTGAGGTCTGTTTTTTCTCGGGGGGAATGGAATGAGGCCGAAGACCGGCTGTAGTTGAACACCACCACTTTGAAAAATATTTCTTACTCATTACTTGGTGGATTCCCAAAATATTTTGACCTTACTACTACCATAGGTTAAAATTTGCACACCATCAGGAATGCACGTAAAGAGACACTACAAGCACTCGCTTCTGAAATTGGCATCACACACCCCATTATCAGCAAGATAGAAAATGGACGATATCCGAATATTCAATTGAATTTATTAATCAAATTGTGCAACCATTATAAGTTTACACTGCAACAAATATTTGGTCTGGAAGTGGCTAATATTTTCCAACTTACACAACACAACAAGGATGGAAGCCAAAAACTAATTGGTCAAGAACTTTCGTCAGGGTATGACTTATATATCCAGCAGTTGGTCAATGAAAATAAATTTTTGAAGGAGCAAAATCAGCAGTTTTTAGATAAACTTGTAACGGTAAAGTAAACCAATGCCTGAACAACAAAACATAGAATACAAGCAAAGTTGGCACGATGACTACCTGAAATGGGTATGTGGTTTTGCCAATGCACAAGGAGGTGTAATAGTTGTAGGCAAAGATGATAGTGGCAATATGTTTGGTGTTGCCGAATCTAAAAAGTTGATGGATGATATTCCGAATAAAATCCGCAACGCAATGGGCATTACTGTTGAAGTAAATTTGCACGAAGAAAATGGAAATCATTTTATAGAGATAATTACACCACCCTACTCTGTGCCCATTTCGCTAAGAGGAAGATATTACTACCGAAGTGGAAGCACCAAACATGAATTGACAGGAGCATCGTTAAATGAATTTTTATTAAAGAAATCGGGTAAAACTTGGGATGATGTAATCGAACCACGAGCCAACTTTGAAGACATTGACGAAAAAGCTGTAAATACATTTCTGAAAGCATCCGAAAACGCAGGACGTTTGCCTGAAAATAATGGTTTGTCTATTCCTGAACTTTTTGAAAAACTAAGATTAATAGAAAACGGTCAGTTAAAACGCTCTGCTCTAGTTTTATTCGGTAAAGATCCAGGCAAGTTTTATCCGAATACGTTTGTAAAAATTGGTCGCTTTGGAAAAGATGATGCAGACTTAAAATTTCAAGAAACCGAAGAAGGAAATTTGATTGCTTTACTTCAAGGAGTGTTGAATCAACTCAACCGTAAGTTTCTGACAAGACCCATAGAATTTGAAGGAATGCACCGTATTGAAAAAGGAGAATATCCTGTTGCAGCCATTCGAGAAATGTTGTTGAACGCATTAGTTCACAGAAATTATATGGGAGCACCAATTCAAATTCGTGTATATGACGACAAAATAAGAATTTGGAACGAAGGTACTTTACCAGATGGTTTAACCTTGGATGCGTTGAAGCGTTCGCATTCTTCAAGACCACGCAACCCGATTATTGCAGACGTTTGCTTCAAAGGTGGTTACATTGACACTTGGGGCAGAGGAACAATAAAAATCATAGAAACATGCAAACAAGCAGACCTTCCCGAACCTGAAATGGTAGAATTAGACGGTGGTTTTAGCATAACACTTTTTAAAGACAATATTACACCTGAAAAACTAACTAAACTTGGTTTAAACGACAGACAAATAAAGGCGGTTTTGATATTAAAGGAAAGAGGTAAAATTACAAACAAGGAATATCAAGAGATGAATGAAACTACCGAAAGAACAGCATCAAGAGACTTGTCAGACTTAGTGGAAAAAGAAATTATTAAAAGTTCAGGTGTGAAAGGAGCAGGTGCGTTTTATACACTCAGTTAGAATGACGCCATAATAACGCCAATAACGCCAAAATGACGACAGAATACAGACAAAAAAGACAGAAGAAATAATAAAAGAAAGAAGGCCAGCTTGTAACAGCAGTGCCTGTTGCTCAACTCAAATGATGTGAACTTAATAGATATTTTTTGATTGGACGGTCTTCTAAAAATGGAATCTAATTTCTGGTATATCAATAGTTAATTTGTGTTTTTCATTCTTTTTTGCTCTCTTTGGGCACCATGAACCCGGGTTAGGATTCGACCCCATTCTTGACGCTCAGGACAATCCAAACAGATTTGTATGTATTGGTTTACAAAGGCACCAAATTGGCAGTGATAACAGACAAAAGTGATGATTTGGAAGTGGGCGAAGGCGTAATGCAAGCTAAAAAATATGCAGAGAAACTATAATTAGAAACCACTTACAGCATGAACGGCTTATTGAAAGTATTCATCCGAACCCGAAAGGTTCAAACGTTTACAGTTTTTAGCACAAACAACACAATCGACCCCTTCGGGGTCGCACATTAATCGCTCAATAATTTTTCTAAAAACATCAAATCCCTTCGGCATTATAAAACACCATCGAATGGTGGCAAATAAAGTAGAATCAATAAAACACAAAGCCGTTAACTGTCTTCACATTCCGAGAACCAAAAGCCATAAAATGCTAATTTGCGATTCTCTACAATAAGGCTGTTTGAGTCGAAAGATTCACGCACGGTTCTGTGGGGAAGTAGGGCTGAAACTCCTTTGCTTGACCCGATTAAGGACAAAGCTAAACGTCAACAACCGAAAACTGAAAGACCTTTTATTTAAGTATGTCGAAAAAGAAATATTATGTGGTTTGGGTAGGACGACAAACCGGTATTTTTGAAACGTGGGAAGACTGCAACGAACAAATTTTTGGCTACCCTAAAGCAGTTTATAAATCGTTCACAACAAAGGAATTGGCAGAACAGGCATTTAACAGTTCAAGCCATGAATTTATTGGAAAAGATATTTTTGAAACGGAATTAACAGAAGAACAATTAAAAAAGATTGGCGACCCAATAAAAGACAGTATATCAGTTGACGGAGCTTGGAACACTTCAACAGGAATTGTAGAATATCAAGGTGTTTATACCAAAACCGGAAAAGTATTATTTAAGGCCGGACCTTTTGAAGATGGCACAAATAACATAGTTGAATTTCTAGCCATAGTTCATGCCTTAGCTTATTGCAAGCAGAAAAACATAAAACTCCCA
>CAMDHZ010000083.1 GCA_945898275.1 Chitinophaga pinensis
CAAAACCTAGCTTCTCGTCCTAGACTACAGACATCCGCAAAAAAGCAGCCCGCATTTTCAATTCCCAACCTCACTTCAAACCATCAACCCCAGACATCAGCAAAAAAGCGGTCGGCGTTTTCAAAAACGAAACCGGCATTTTCAAAAAAGCGGCCGACATCTAACAAGCCAGACCTGGCTTCAAACCATCCACCACAAGCATCTGCAAAAAAGCAGTCGACCTTTTCAAAAAAGCGGAAGCCTTCACCTCTTTAAGGTGTTGGCTTTTTCAATTCTACTGCCGACCTCTTCAACTTTGTATACCCGTATCAACCATAATACTACAGGCATCAAACAGCAAACTATAGGCATTTTCAATTGCACCACAAGCGTTTTCAATTTTACTACCTGCATTATCCGCTGCACCGTCGGCGTCAAACGCTGCACCAAAGCCCTTTGCAATTAAGCGACGAACATTTTCAATTTTACCACCAACTTTTTCATTTGCACCATCGGCTTCAACAATAAGCAACAGAATTCAACGCTGCACCGCGCGCATTTACAACAAACCACGAAGTTTTTCATTTCCACCAAGAACGTTATCGGTTCCACCGCTAGCATTTTCCATTTTACCGCAAGCGCTTTCAGTTCTACCAACAAAAGCAGTCGCTAAACCCACAACACCTTCATTTGCATCAATGCTTTTCACTCCTAAGCCACAAACTTCAAACAGTCAACAACACCCTTCACATAGCCCACGGTTTAAACCGTGGGCTAATTAGATTCATCGGGATATCTCAACACCCTTTTTACGAACTCTTTGAACACTATTTTGGGGCCACAAAACATCACGTAGACCACCATTTCGATCCACATAACCCAGACCAAAGTGAATAAAATAAACAGCCCCTAGATCAATTGACCCAGAACGCAGCTAATTTTACCAAAACCAACAAAACCACTAATAATGAATATACTATACAAAAAACCAAACCACAATAAACCGGAAAAATTACAGTATATTTTCGTATATATATAAGTTAGCCACATTATAAAACAACGACTATGAAACATATGACCAAATATTTAGGATTGATAATCTTACTGATCATTTTCGGATGCGCTCAGAATCCCGACAGTGCTAGTATGGAAATGGCTGACGAAGAAATAGTCGCACCGACAACAGAACAAAAAACTAATGAATCAGTCGAAAGAAAATTAATCAAAGAAGGTCGAGTGGAGTTTGAAACGGACAATTTAAACTCGACAAGAAAAACCATTTTTGAAGCGGTCAATAAATACAAAGGCTACGTTTCTTCTGACCAAGAATTTAAGTCACCAGGACGAAAAAGTAATACTGTAGTCATTCGTGTTCCTGCGGACAATTTTGACAATTTATTAAGTGAGGCAACTCAAGACGTTGAAAAGTTTGAGAGCAAGGAAATCAACGTAAAAGATGTAACCGAAGAATTTCTTGACGTTCAAGCGAGACTAAAGACTAAAAAAGAACTTGAACAACGCTTTATTGACCTTCTTAAGGAAGCTAAAAACGTTACCGAAGTATTAGAAATTGAAAAGCAAATTGGACAATTAAGGTCAGATATTGAATCAATTGAAGGACGACTAAAGTACCTACAAGACAGGGTTTCATTTTCGACCTTAACAATGACTTTCTATGAGAGTATTCCAAACGAAACAGAATTCGGACAGAAATTCAAAAATGGTTTTAAAAACGGTTGGGACAATTTAGTTTGGTTTTTTGTCGCACTGACTAATATTTGGCCATTTGTCTTAATCGGACTTGGACTCATTATCGGACTAAGAATTTACAGAAGAAAAAAATAAAATACTGTGGCTAACAAAGCATATAGCTTATGGCGGCTTAACGGCTACAAGCAAAGTTTTCGCTCCGTAGCCAGCTTTAGTTTCGGTGGACAGTTTAGTGCTTCGAAACCGCCACAAGCCATATGCAAACCGTTACAGGCAAGCTTAAGGACGACAAAGCTCACATTTCATAAAAAAACGTACATTTAACCAGACAAATTGAAGGCAAAAAAATGGATATAAATAAACATATCATTGACCAAAGAATTCGTAGAATAGTACAGGACAAACCAGAATGGTTTACAGAAAGTAATGACGAAAATAATAAAATTTCAAAATCATTCGTTCTACTTACTGTCGCAACCTATTTAAATATAGAACTTGCCGAAGCATTTTCTATGGTTACTGACGGTGGTGACGATGCTGGTATCGATGCAATTTACATAGGAGACACCAATGATTTAGAACTCCCAGTAACTATTTTTCAAGGAAAATATGTTTTCAATTTAGATAAAGAATCAAATTATCCGGCAAATAGTGTTCTTCGAGTTATTAATTCAATAGGCTCAATATTCGACCCTTCAAAAGAAGTTCAACTTAATCCGAAACTTAAACCTCAAATTGAAGAAATACGTTCGCTTATATCTGACGGATATATTCCTGTTGTAAAAATTGTGTTATTCAACAATGGCTTGAAATGGAATGATGAAGGTGAGCAACATATAGTAAATGCAGGTTTTCCAAAGGATCAAGTAGAATTTGAATACATTAATCATCAAAATGTTGTTGATTTTATTCAATCATCCAAGGAAATTAAAGCTTCATTGAGACTTACTGGAGAGAGTGTCGTTGAAAGTTTCAATTTCAAAAGGGTTTTAATTGGGAAAGTTAATGTTGCAGAAATCGCAAAATTGTTCCAAGCTCATGGAGATGGACTTTTAGAGAAGAACATTAGGAGATATTTGGGTCTAAACAGAAATAGGGTTAATGAAGCGATACAGGAAACATTACTTGGAGAAAGAAAAGATAATTTCTATTTTAAAAATAATGGAATAACGATGATTTGTAAAAAATTCAGCTATAATGCTCTTCAAGAAAAAAACTGGGACATTATTGCAGAAGATATTCAAATCATTAATGGGGGACAAACTTGTAAAACCATTGAACATACAGTAAATGACAATCCAACCAAAGACTTTTCTCAAGTTTTTGTTCTCGTTCGTATATATGAACTTTCAGATTCAAATGAAGACAATGAAAATTTAGTAAATGAGATCACTTTAGCTACAAATAGTCAAAACCCAGTGGATCTTAGTGACCTAAGAGCTTACGACTCAATACAACGAACTCTTGAAACAGACATCAAAGAGCTTGGTTATAATTATAGACGTAAAAAAGATATCGCAAACACTACAGATTCTATAATTCCTCTTTCTGTTGCGGCTCAAGCTGTTTACTCTATTTGGAAAAGAAAACCACATGTAGCAAAGTTTAAACGCAAAGAATTATTTGGAAGTTTGTATGATGACGTATATAGGCCAACACCGAATGCCGCTCAAGTAGTAATTGCTGTTTTAATTTACAGATACTGTGACAATCAACGGAGAAAAACAGCATTAATTGAAGAATACCCACATATTCCTTATAGTAATTATTTCCTATCCATGTTAATTGGTCAATTATTACTTCAAAAGGCTAATATAACTTTAGCAAGTCTGACACATAAAAACTTCGAACAATTAAAAACATATTTCGAAATTAACAAAGACACTATATTTACAGAAGCAAATGCAATTCTAATCACAGCCTTGAACCAATTTTACAATGAAGATTATACAAAATTGGAAATGCCAAGACTTTCTGCTGCATTTAGACGAGGTGATTTACTTGGACAGATTGTGATTTAATAACCGTAAAAGAAAGCGAGCCAGTAACAGCCGTGCCTCTTGCCCAACTTTATCATGAATTGAAAGACTAAACTAAAAGTTCAAATTTGGCTTTAATACAGGCTTTTAAGAACTTCTGTTTTTTGTGTTTTTTTCTTTGTTGTTTTTTTTGACTCCCTCAAAATGCTTCATTGCCTCCATTTTAGGTCCAAATAAATTAAAAATGGCCTTAGCCGGGTTTTCCCCACCAAAATCACAATCTGAAGTTCTAGAGATGCTTTCACAATCTGACCTGAAAAGAATAATTGAAAAATTAAAAGACCTGCGCTAACAACCTCGAAAATGTCTTAACACGGAATTGCCGTAACTTGCTACGCATTGCACAAATAAAAACACCACAACAAAAAACCGTCGAAACCAATTAGTACACA
>CAMDHZ010000084.1 GCA_945898275.1 Chitinophaga pinensis
CTAAAACAAACATTTGTAATTCTATTGAAGTTCGGTGCTAAAAATCCCCGCCTTCGGCAATACCCGACCGTTATAGCCAATTTTAAAACGACAACCAAACAACAAGACAATTATACTAGAAGGGTGTTTAACCCAATTCAAAACAGCAAATGAAATTGAATTAAGAGACAGCGAAATATTTGAATTATTTAGCTTAACTCAGACGACAAAAGTTTATGACTTGAGTTATGAAAATATATTAAACTCAATTGTTGACGGTGGTAATGATGGAGGTATTGATTCAATAATCGTACTAATCGATGATGAAGTAATAGAGTCAATTGATGAGTTAAATGAATACACATTTTCGAATAAAACCAACAGTCGATTTATTATCTCACAATGTAAAAAAGAAAACTCATTTAAGGAGGCTCCATTGGACAAATTAATTACAACTCTACCGGAATTGTTTGATTTGGAAAAGAACGAAACAGCATTGCTGACGAGATTCAATGCTGATTTGGTAACATTAGCTTTATTGGTTAACCAAGTTTGGCAAAAAACTGCAATAAGTGGCGGAAATATTTTTATTGACTTCATTTATGCATGCAATGCAACCGAAATTGAAGTAAATGGAGCTTTTAACAGTAAAGTCGATCAGTTAAAAGCATTAACAAAAAGAATTTTTTCTAATGAGAATATTACCTATTCAAATTATAGTTGTTCAGAATTGCTAAAATTATATCAAGCACATAAAACGAATAGGTTGACATTAGAATTTAAAGAACAGCCACTTTCGACAAGTTATAAGGAGTTTGGTATTGGTTATGTTGGAACTGTAAAGCTAGCGGATTATAAAAGTTTTTTAACCGCTGAAACTTCTGAGATTCGTGATGACTTATTTGAAAGTAACATACGACATTTTCAAGGTGAAGTAGATGTAAATAAAAAAATTAAATCTACAATTGAAACTATTGAAGATAAAGATTTCTGGTGGTTAAATAATGGAATTACAATAATTGCAGAATCGCCAAATCAAATTGGAAAAAAATTGGCAATTGAAAATGTTCAAATTGTTAATGGTCTTCAAACTTCATATTCTATTTTCAATAGTCATAATGACGATACAACGGATGAAAGATCCGTATTAGTCAAAGTGATAATTAATAATAATAAAGAAACGATAGACAATATAATTGCATCAACAAATAGTCAGAACCCAGTATCCGCAACATTACTGCGTGCAACTGAATCAACTCAGAGAAACTTAGAAATATTCTTTTACAACAAAGGCTACTTTTATGACAGGAGGAAAAATTATTATAAGAACCAAGGCAAACCCTCTTCAAAAATATTTAGCATACAATATACTGCTCAAGCAATACGAGCAATCGTCTTCAATGATCCGCATTCAGCAAGAGCAAAGCCGACTTCACTTTTAAAAGATGATAGAATTTACAATCAAATTTTTGATCCTTCAAAAAATTATGAAGGTTATTTAAATTGTTGTTTAATAAATAAAAAATCAAATGACTTTTGGTTGAACATTTCTGATCCAACCAAAAAGGGAATGACAGCAAATTTCAAATTACATTTAACGTGGATAAGTTCAAAAGTTTCATTAAGTAAAAAGAGTATAACCTTTGATGAACTATCAACTTTTAACTTGACTTTGTTTGATCAGACTAAATTTAATGAGAGCCTCGATTTTTTGACACAGACGATTAGTGAATTCCAAAGAATCAATACTTCTGCGAACCTAATAAATATGGCAAAATCGGGTGACTTTACAAAATATGTAATTGAAAAACTTGAAGCGAAATACTAAAAAAACTGGCTATAACAGCACCTACAAGAAATTGGCGGTTCAGTGGTTAAATGAAGCGTTGTGCTTCGTATTAAGTTCAGTGGTGGAAGACAGTTTTCGTCTCCGAAATCGCCAACTTCTTGCAGCTGCCAATTGTTATAAGCCATTTTAAACGGAATCACTAAAAAAAATAATATGACAAAAGTAAACATCGAGATTAAAATTGACAGTAACTCAATAAGACTTGAATTCTGTTTGCTAGAAAGCAAAAATCTCAATCCTAAAACTCATTTCACCTTTAAGAATGGTGAATGGGTAGGGAAGTTCAATAACTTTCCTATTGACAACGATAATGACTTAGACCTTCTAATCCTAGCTGTGGGTAATCCGAATACAGATTCAAAAATGACCGTTCTTGTTGACGGAAATTTAAAAGGAAGTTTTAACTTATTCAAACCATTTAATAGAAACGGATATGGACAATTCAATCAAGAAATCACATTATAAGTTTCTACTTATAGCAATATCTATTTTCACTTTCCAAAATTCCGTTTTATCCCAAAATATCATTTCGGGTGGTGGGACTAGTTCAATTCCATTAAACCCCGGCTTTAAGGAGACAAAAAAGGATGAAGCTGAAAATAAACCAAAAGTTGACACAGTGTCTTTCAATTTAGGACTTATTCGATTTACAACAACTGATAAAAAGTTAGAACTTAATCATTATAATTATTTCCACTCTATAAATTTCACGGATTTTTTTATTGGTGTTTCAGGTTCAGGTGAAATAAAGAATAGTGTAACAAATTTATTTTCGACAGGCAATGTAGTTTCTGGTGGAGACGCAAATTTAAGACTTGGTTTTAGACTTTTTAGAAATAAAACTGATTGGACTTCCTTATTGGCAGGAAAAAAGACAGCCCAAGAAATACAAGATGTACTAGACAACAGTACACGACCTGCATCTGACTTATGGTTAGTGGCTACGGGTGGTTTTAAAGGCTCATCATTTAAACACTTTCGTCCAGACTCTACTTTTTCTAAACAGATAGAAAAAATAAATTTTACAGGTACAGAAATTAATATTGGTTTCAATTATTGGAATGCGAGAGTATTGAACAGTACTATTTTGGCTGGAGCAACAATAGGAATTAAACGAACAAATAATTTTGATGATTTAAATGAAAGCACCCAAGAAGATACTAGAACATTAACTGACACTGCAACGGGAACAGTCAGAAAAGTAATTACAAAGCAAACTGTTTACAGCGGTACATATAAGGAAAATACAGTTTATCCGTTAAACTTTGACTTATATTTTGTTCCACATAATTTAGAAAACCAATCATTTCTACTTTACAATCGGACTGATATATCTAAGACTGAAAAACCGAAAACCAAATTAGGGTTTGGTCTTTTCTTTCTAAAGAATCAAAACGCTTTTAATCCAGTTGCAGGATTAACAATAGACTATGCAGATATTTTTAATGTTGACACAAGTGACGACACAAAAGGTGCTTTGTCAAAATTACAAATTGGGATAACGACAAGAATTAATATTGTGAACAACAGATCGAGAAAATAGAAAAACGGCTTATAACAGCAGTACCTGTTGCACAACTTTTATCATGAAGTCAAAGCTTAAACCATAGATTCAAATTTTGGCTTCAATTGTGGCTTTTTAAAAGCTTCTGTTTTTTTGTATAGATTTCTTTGTTGTTTTTTTCAACCCCCTCAAAATGCCTTAGTGCTCATTTTAGGTCCAAATACATTAAAAATGGCTTTAGCCTGGGGGTTGCTGACTTTTAATCATCGCCATTTTGAGCTTTTCTGCTTTTGGTCTTTTTGTGTAGATTTCTTTGTTGGTTTTTTTGACCCCCTCAAAATGCAGTTAATAGGCCCATTTTAGGTCCAAAAAAAATATAAATGGCCTTAGCCAAGTTTTTCTCACTTTTAATCATCGCCATTTCGAGCTTTTCTGCTTTTGGTCTTGTTGTTACAATGGCAGGCTGGCCTTTAACTAGGGCAATTTGCTTTGGTATTTCATTTTGAACAGACCTTAGCTAGAAATAAGAAAAGTTGCACGCAAAGACGCGAAGGCGCAAAGAAATAAACCTCTGCGCTTTAGCGAGAAATAAGAAAAGTTGCACGCAAAGACGCGAAGGCGCAAAGAAATAAACCTTTGCGCCTCTGCGCCTTAGCGAGAAATAAGAAAAAGGATGACAGAAAACGAAATATCAAAAATAATAGTTGACACCTGCTACCGGATTCAT
>CAMDHZ010000085.1 GCA_945898275.1 Chitinophaga pinensis
ATTCCTTTTTGCCAGTTGTTAAATATAAGTCTCTATTTTTAAACTGTCGCAAAAAAGCGGCCCGTTACCTTGTCTCTTTAGTTATTCTATGAGAATCAAATTTTTTTGACTCGTTAATTTTTGTATTCACAAAAATCGTTTTAATTAAATTCGTAGGATTATTAAATCCTTGAAACAATTTCGGTATTTCATCTGAAAGATTCTCATTTTTAAGAATTAAATGTTTTGGAAAGTAATTATTGAAATAAAATCCATAATTATCCCTGCTTATTTCAGACAAAACTTTTCCTGGATCAAATGAATATAACAAAATAAACATTACGGTCATTATGCCTAGGTCATTTCTAAACTTAACACCTTGCGTATCATAAGCTTCTTTCAAAGGATAATTATTTATAAAAATCACGAACTGTACTAAATTTTTGAACTCCGGAAATGTTGGATATTTCTCTATGATTTCTTCATAGAGTGTGAAGGTGGTCGCTTTTTTTGACAGATTGTAAATATAGTAATTTACTTTGAATTTTGCCTTGTTCAATTAAAACGGAAGTAGGCTCTGCTGGGGAGCAACCTACCAGGGATAAATTGTTCCGAGGAAAATAAGAGGGGGGCAGGTTCGATTGCCTCCCTTTTTGCATATATTTTCCGAGGTGCATGCCTAAATAAACCCAATATCGATTATGCAACATATTGATTTGGAGTTTGATAGTTTAATGCCTCATGAGGGCGATCGTCGTTATATTCTTCAATCCAAGAGTGCGTGACTTCCCTTGCATGATCTAAAGAAAAGAATATGTTTGCATCCAAAACGTCTTCTCGATACGTTCGATTAAATCTTTCTACGATAGCATTTTGCTGAGGTTTGCCTTTTTGAATTCTGACCCATTCGATACCTTTACGTTCCATCCAGTTTTGAAAAATAATTGATGTGAATTCCGGCCCGTTATCCGTTCGTATTCCCATTGGTTTACCATATTCGTCAATTACAACTTCCATTATTTCAATTACTTTTCTGGCCGAAATACTGTGATTAATAGCTATATGCAAACATTGCCTATTGTACTGATCAACAATATTTAAAGTTCTGATTTTTCTGCCATTAGACAGCGCATCAGACATAAAATCCATTGCCCATTCCACATTCTTTTCCAGAGGCAATTGTATGGGATTTGCTGGGTTATTGAGTCGCTTGTTTTTCATTCTTTTAAACAAGCTAAAGCCCTCGTTTTCATATACCCTCCGAATGCGAGATGCACCTAATTCAGGATGTTTTCGTTGTACTTTTACAATCACTTTTTGACGGCCCGATCGTGTGGATGTTAAACTCTCTTCAATGGCTTCTTTTATCAATGCATCTTTTTGAGGCATTAATTTTTGATAGTATTTCTTTGTTCTAGAGCAATTTAGAATGCTGCACGCCTTAGCATGACTTATGTTCGGGAATTTTCCTTTCACATAACATAAGCATTGCTCTTTCTGATAAGGCGTTACCACTTTTTTGAGTTCACCTCCTTTAAAACATCAATTGAAATTTGCTGGTCAGCAACAATACGTTTGAGTCGCGCATTTTCTTCCTCAAGTTCTTTGACACGATACAATTCAGACAAAGTCATACCGCCGTACTTGCTCTTCCAATTGTAAAACGTGGGTTGTGAAATGCCGTACTCGCGACATATTTCACTCACCTTCTTGCCAGACTCTTGCTCCTTAAGCACTTTCAAAATCTGTGATTCTGTAAATCTTGTTTTTTTCATTCCTTTTTGCCAGTTGTTAAATATAAGTCTCTATTTTTAAACTGTCGCAAAAAAGCGGCCCGTTACCACTACAATATTATAAATGATCCATAAATTAAAATTGATGAATTTTAATCAATAATTGAGTAAATTTAACGCCTGCTTTAAATTCCTCGACTTTCCCAATACTTAAATCTTGCAACCAATTCGGTGAAACATCATTTTTTTTCTGCTGCACGGGAGCTGCGATTTCTAGCGGAAACTATTTTTTACCTAAGTAAGTGATCGGCAACTTCCACTGTTTGCAAAACCTTCAACTCAAATTACTAATTTGACATCACTAAACTTTTAGTCCAACAACTGAGGAGTATTATAAATCACTCCAATACCTCTCTGATGCCCATTGCCATTAAGTTAAAGGCCATCACCAATACCATGATTGCCAAACCCGGTATAATAGCCAAATAGGCTTGATCTAATACCAAATACCCCAAGTTTTCCTTCACCATAATGCCCCAACTCGCTGTGGGCGGCGCTACCCCCAAACCCAAAAAGCCCAAGCCCGCCTCCAATAAAATAGCAGCAGCAAAATTGGTAGTAGCCAATACCGTTAAAGACCCCGTTAAATTGGGCAAAATATGATTTAGTAGAATTCGCGTATTAGAAAAGCCCGTGATTTTTGCGAATAATACAAACTCCTGATTTTTTAATTGCAAGGTTTGGCCTCTAACAATTCTCGCTACCTCTACCCAAGTAGACAATCCCGTAGCTATTAGGACTTGATAATATCCCTTCCCCAAATAAACACTCAAGCCAAGAGCTAATAACAAGGTAGGAATCGACCAAAAAACCGTGATCAACCAACTCAATACCGCATCAACAACACCCCCAAAATATCCGGCTACTAGACCAACTGCCACCCCAATAAAAATACTTAATAACATGGCTAAGAAACCGATACTCAAAGAAATGCGCGCGCCTATAATTAAACGGCTTAAAATATCCCGACCAAAATTATCGGTACCCAAGTAAAAATGAAACCGCTCCACTTGACCGCTTTCCAATTCAGCACGATCAAATGCCAACATCATGTCTGACTTTTCGCTCTTAAACCTAAGGGTATCGCCAGACCAAACCGCTTCTCCCTTAACACTTAATAAAGCTCCTTGCCCCTCATCGCCACGCAACCAATACCAAAATTGTCGTTCGTTCACACGCTTTAATTGGACACCTGTCTTTGTTGAACCCGGGCCCAATTGCGCCCATTCGGGCATCAAGCGATTGGCTTGCGGACTAGAATCCTGAGTAATGCCGTATCCCAAAATGGAAATCAATCGAAAGCCGCTACAAATGAGCGCTCCTATTTGAAAATACCTATGGCGTATTAACTTTTTCAGCACGTAATAAGCGTTTATTGCGAATATCAAGCGCCACTATTATGGCGGTAAACGCCCATAATGGCACGGCCAATTTATCGTATTGGCTGTAATTATTCAATACTGCATGAGAATGGTAGGCAACCAAACCTAAAAACACCATGTACGTGGTTAACCGGATTTTTAAAGACGTTGTGGTGTAGATGATACTAAAGGCGCTCGAAAGCGTGGCAAAAACAATTCCCAACCAAAAAAACATCCCTACAAAACCCGTTTCACTCATTGCCGAAAAATATTCTGAATGGGCGTCGCCGAGATCACCCGATTGGGTGCTGATAATCGTTAGTTCGCTGCTCTTTTGAAAAGGACCGTATTGGAAAACATAGGTTCCCGGACCAAAACCGAAAATAGGTCGCTCCGATACCATCCGAGCTGCACATTTCCAGCGATTGATACGCTCCAAATTGCTCGGATCTGTGGAAATATTACTTACCGATTTCACATGGCCCTCCAACTCGTCGCTGCTGCCCTGTTTATTCGCCTCCATGGCAAATTGAATGTCGTTTTGCTTTAAAATCGCTGTTAATCCAACCACTAAGAATGCCAACACAATCCAATAAAAACGCACCCGAAAACGCGTCAATAAATAAGTCCCCATAGCCACAATTAAACTCAGCCACGTAGCTCGGGTAAAGCTCACCAATATGGCAAACAGCAGTACCACCAACAAAAACACCAATACAGGTCCCGCAGCCAATGGCATGTTAAACTGTCGTACATAAAACGCGTAAATCAATAACACAAAAACCACATAGGCCATGGCCGCTGCATACATTCCGTGATCTGGAAAAAAGGGCCAAGAAATTCCATATCTTGCCGAACGCGAAAAGTCGAATTGCGCATGCATCGCCAAGGTGTAGCCAACCATCACGAGCG
>CAMDHZ010000086.1 GCA_945898275.1 Chitinophaga pinensis
ATGGTTTTAGCCGATCAACTCAAAGATATTTTACAGAAAACACGAGAATCCTTAGGTGGCAATTTTGACCCCAAAGACCCGATGTTTGTTTCACTGAAAGAAGAATTGGAACGTTTATTTAAAAAGAAAAACTTAAACGAAGTGACCAAGGAAGAGATGGAACGCAATATTAAGGAGCTAGAAGATATATACAATGCTTCTAAGGAACTTGAAAGAACCAATCAACTACTTAAAGCCAAATATGATAACGATGCAAAATACGCTCGCTTACACAAGCGATTAATGGAAAAAGACCCATTGACCGATAGTGAAAGTAAATTGTTTGAAGCGTTACAAAGTTTAAAAAAAGAAGTAGATGCTCAGATTGTACAAAACTCTAAAATGATGGAGAATGAAAGCTACGTTGAGCGCATGATGGGTAAAATGGTACTTGAACAGTTATTAAAAAAGCATCAATTACAAATCAATTTAGATCAAACAAACATGATTCAAGGCTTGATGGTGAAAGAATACATGAATGAATTTTACGGCAGAGTTGCCTCTTAAAAAATTAAATAATAAATGACTACAACAGCAACATTTGAAAAGCAAACCAAAGCACTCATAGACGATTTAAAAAGTGTATGCGCCAATTACGGTTTGGGGAATGACGGAAACGAATTTAAAATTATCACGCAGGTATTCTTATATAAATTCCTGAACGATAAATTTGTACATGAACTAAAACAATTGGAACCCAAATTAGCGAAAGCGGATAATTGGGAAGTGGAATTGAAGAAATATTCTGCAAATGACTACCAAATGCTGATGATGCAGTTGAGCGAAAGTACAGCTCACCTGAAACCAACGCAGTTTATATCTAGTTTATTTGAACGCCAAAACGAAGCAAATTTTGCCGAGATATTTGACAATACCTTGTTGGAGATTGCCAAAGAAAACAGCGACATCTTTTCGGTAGTTACAGAAGGTGGTGAGAAAATTGTTCTATTCGAAAACATCAGTAAATACGTTACCGATAAACGTGATGATTTTTGCAAAGCCATTATCAATAAATTGATTGGATTTAGTTTTGAGCATATTTTTCATGAGAAATTTGACTTCTACGCAACCATATTTGAGTACTTAATTAGCGATTACAATACCAACAGTGGTGGTAAATATGCAGAGTATTTTACACCACATGCAGTTGCTAAAATCATGGCATCTTGCTTGGTAACGCAAGTTGAAACAGATGTAACCTGTTACGATCCTGGAGCAGGTTCTGGAACACTACTAATGAATCTGGCGCATGCTATTGGCGAAGATAAGTGTACGATTTACTCGCAAGACATTTCTCAAAAGTCGTCTAACCTATTACGTTTAAATTTAATCTTGAATGATTTGGTTCACTCGATTCCAAATATTGTAAAGGGTAATACCATTTTAGAGCCTTATCATAAAGATGCAAATGGTAAGCTGAAACAATTTGATTTTATTGTTTCTAATCCCCCATTTAAATTAGATTTTAGCGATTACGTAGCTGATTTAGATACCAAAGAAAACCATGATCGTTTTTTTGCTGGTATGCCTAATGTACCTAAAGCTAAAAAAGAAGGAATGGCTATCTATCCTTTATTTATTCAGCATATCATGCATTCTCTTTCTGCGAAAGGTAAAGCTGCCATTGTTGTTCCAACGGGATTTATCACCGCACAAAGTGGCATTGAACGTAAAATACGTGAACGCTTGGTAGAACAAAAAATGTTGCGTGGTGTCGTAAGTATGCCAAGTAATATTTTTGCTACTACAGGTACTAACGTGAGCATTTTATTTATCGATAATGCTAACAAAAAAGGCGACATCGTTTTGATGGATGCTTCCAAATTAGGCACTACCGTAAAAGAAGGTAAAAATCAAAAAACATTGCTTTCTCACGAAGAGGAACAAAAAATCATCAATACATTCAACAAACACGAAGCCATTGAAGATTTTACGGTGGTGCTTTCTTACGAGCAGATAAAAGAAAAGAATTACAGCTTTAGTGCAGGGCAATATTTTGAGGTAAAGATTGAATATACTGACATTACCCCTGCGGAATTTGAAACCAAAATGAACAGCTTCAAAACCAACTTAGACAGTCTTTTTGTAGAATCTAAAACCTTGGAAAATGAAATCCAGAAACAATTAAATGGGTTGAAGTATGAATAAACATTTTATCAAAATTAAGTTAGGAGAGTTAACTGAGATTATTGCTGGTGGAGATAAACCAAAAATATTTAGTGAAAACAAAACTTCAATAAACATATTTCCAGTATTTGCAAACGCAGAAGGAAATAATGGCTTACTAGGATATACTAATCTTCCTAGAATAATTGAACCAGCAGTAACAATATCAGCCAGAGGTTCTAAAGTAGGTTTTGCAGCTTTAAGAAAACAACCGTTTTTTCCAATAGTTAGGTTACTTACATTGATTCCCAAAAAAGATAAATTAGATGTTGATTACCTGTTTTACAATCTTAAATTAAACAGACAAAACGGAACTGGTTCAGGTCAACCTCAAATAACGATTCCTGAAATCTCAGAAAAAATCATTTCAGTTCCTCCTTTGTTAACCCAACAAAAAATCGCTTCAGTCCTTTCATCTTTAGATTCCAAAATCGAACTCAACAACCGCATCAATGCCGAGTTAGAAGCAATGGCAAAAACACTATACGATTATTGGTTTGTGCAGTTTGATTTTCCAACTCCCTCTCCTTCGGGGAGGGCCAGGGTGGGGCTACCTTACAAAACCAGTGGCGGTAAAATGGTTTGGAATGAGGAGTTGAAAAGGGAGATTCCTGAGGGGTGGGAAATTGGAACATTGTTAGATATTGCAAATTATGAAAATGGATTACCTTGTCAGAAATTCCGACCAAATGGAGCAGGTTTTTTGAGGGTTATTAAGATTCGAGAAATGAACGAAGGTTTTTCTTCAAATACAGAATTAGTAAGAACTGACATTCCTGCGAAAGCAATTATTGAAAATGGAGATGTTTTATTCTCTTGGTCAGCGTCTTTAGACGTAAAAATATGGACTGGTGGAAAAGGTGCATTAAATCAACATATATTTAAGATCACTTCAAATAATTATCCAAAATCTTTTTACTTCTATCAATTACTAAATTATTTACAGCATTTTAAGATGATGGCTGAAAATCGTAAAACGACAATGGGACATATTACACAAGAGCATTTAAAGCAAAGCAGGATTGTAATTCCACCAATTCAATTTACTCTTGATCTAGAAAAAATAATAGCACCACTATTTTCAAAGAAAGTAATTAATGAAATCGAAAACCAAAAACTCGCCGAACTCCGAGATTGGCTATTGCCTATGCTGATGAATGGGCAAGTGAAGGTGTAAGATGAAAAGGAAACAGAATTGTCAATGGCTGTAAAATCTGGCAATCTTCTATATCGTGACGCACTTACAAACTTACAAGTTTAAAGGGCGATACATTTCAAAACTTCTTTTCGAAACACTTTTAAGCGGAATGGAAGTTTATGTACCTGGAGCAGGTTTAACTAAGTGGTAGTCGAGCGTTATTTCGCCGGGCTGCCCCTTCCAATGAAATAAAGCCCCGGGTAAAATAAACCTTGCCGGAGGACTTAGCTTCCGGCTATCTGTAATGTGAAATCAGAACGCGATTTCTTGCCGGAACTAACCGGAGGAAAGGGCTGAATCAACCTATAGAACGCAGGTATTGATTTCCAAAAAATAATCATCATGCACCAGCGCCATAGCTGGATAATTATATTTCTAAATTTACCCTTCTTTTTCTCTAAAACGGTTAGACTATTAATTTTAGTTTGAAAACATCTTATGGAATGGTATGTCCAAAAAACAGATAGGTCAGAAAAATCGCGGCGACCAGTCCAACCAAATCCGCAATAAGTCCGCAGATCAAGGCATATCTGGGTTTCTTAATTCCAACAGAGCCAAAATAGACCGCAAGTACATAAAAAGTGG
>CAMDHZ010000087.1 GCA_945898275.1 Chitinophaga pinensis
GAACCCTTAAAACATGAACTTACAGGGTGCTGGTCTCGTAGAATTAACAAAGAACACCGACTGGTTTACGAGATAATTGACAATAAAATACTAATTCACTCCGCAAAAGGGCATTATAAATAATCTAAGAGGGTTCGAAACTCAACAAATATTGTCCATTTAGTTTTGACTTTTCTCTCTCAACCGACTCGGTGGCTTTTGCTCTTAATAAAATACTTGACTTATAATAAGAAACAGCAGAGGAGCATCTAGAATTGCGAAAAAATAAATAGAAAATAATTTGCCATTATACGACTTGAATTTCTTCAAAAGCTCCTCATACCTGTTCCCTTTAAAAATTAAAAAGTAATTCAGCAATAACATTGGCAATCCAAACAAAGTAAATCCGCTTATCAAGGCATCTAATTTTGTTCCTGAAAAAAAAAATCAACTTCAACGTGATAAAAGTATTTTCCTGAAATATTTCTTTGAGGTATCGACATTAATATTGCAAAGATTATAGCCATAGCACATAGAGATCACACAAAAAATGGATAAACAGGATAACTCTGCTCATCAGAGGCAAACTTTTTCCATAAAAATGATAAGAAGCACTGTTGCAGTTATCGTCTTATCAATCTTCTCAATCCAATTGGTAGTTGGCATTTTAGCACTTCCTTTTTCAAATTCCGAACCGCTAACAATAAGAATAACATTGCCTCTTATCTATTTTACAATTCTAATCCCTGTTGCCCATTTATTGCTATGGCAAATCAGAGGCAGATATACAATTACCTCTGACCATACAAAAGTTGAGATTCTAAAGAAAGGTGGATTGGCAAACAGGAAAACTATACTTAACAAAAAAGATATTCAAGCCACTATTAAAGACTATGAGGTGTCAACTGGTCCATTGGTAATTCTTCAACTTATTGGGATTACGCCACCATACGCTCTGAAAATCCAGCATAATGACAAAACTCTTTCCATCGGATGTAAGAATATTGAAGATGCCGAAAAGCTAAAAAATATGCTTGCCATGGGCGGCAGCTCAAAAAGCATTTAATCAAACTGTAATGAGCTATACATTTGGTTTGCTTCCTTTACAAATAATTTCTTTTTTTCCAACGGAGCATTTGGTCCTGTGAAGGTGAATACATCTGCGGTATTGCTATTCACTTGAATAAATACAACTACTCTTAGGATGAAGTTCTGGGAACTCACTAAGTACTCAAATCGAACCTTTAAAGAGTCATTATCCAGCACACTAAGGGCCAATCCCTCAATGTTGTATGAGTCTGTTGCTGCATTTTTAATCCAAAAGTCTAAAAACTGCACTCCTGTTAAAGAGCCTTCAATCTTATGAAACGTATAAACCATGTTAGGACATACATCTTCACCACAGTTTTCTTTTTTCAGTGCAAAAATATTTTCACCTACAACATCTTGAGATACTACCTTCCAATCTTGAGGTAAGTAAATTCGAAAATTATTGAACTTCACAGTATCTGACATTTTATCATCTTTTGTTTCAGGTATATTCACACCATTCTCTATTAATCCACTGTCAGTTACCTTTTTATCTTTGTTTTGCTCAGGCTCACACCCTGTTAACAATACTAAAATCAATACAACCAAGTAAGAAGTTAGTTCTCTTTTAATCATCTCTAATATTGTTTCCTATTAATTAATGCTCCATTTCACTTCAAAAGCTAACTTAATGCCTAGACCAAGACCAATATGAGCTTTGCCTTTAACATTCGCCTCGCCAGTATTAGAATTGTAAAGGCCACCCAGTCCTGCTCCAATATGAGCACTACCTGCAGAACCACCAGCTGCACCTTTAAATGTGAAACCCAAAACAGTAAGACCTCCGCCAACATCGCCATCTAAAGCATATGCCCCGGCATCACCCCCTACCATAACTCCATAATTCCCTCTTTGACCGCTGTTCGAGCATTCGCAGGCATTACGGGGATAGGGCGAACCGGAGCCTTCCTCTTCTCGGCATGAATCGTGGCAATCGCTAAAATTCAAGCCATCGTAAGGGTAAATAGCCGAATATTCCGCGCCGAAAGTACTGCCCACCGTATTGCTCACTTGAGAAACATTGCCTTCATAGTCGTAAATATAAGATTTTCAAAGACGGCTTCCCGCACTGCCTGAATTAAGCTCTAAGCCGGTTAATTGGGTTGTGGTGAGGAGGTATTTTGAGTGCTAACGACGAATCGGTAAACTTTGACGGCAACATCCCCGATGAAGTGACCATTGAAGATAAAAGCCTGATGGAACAGGTAAAACTGATTGCTGAACTCGAACCTGAAGAAAAAAATATGATATTTAAAATGATTGATACTTTCCTGACCAAAAAGAAGTTCAAGGACTTCTTTCAAAAGAACGTGGCCACTCTATAAAGAAAAAACCCGGTGTCTTGCCGGGTTTTTGTAATTACTTCACCTTCTCAAAAAGAAAGCCTTCTCCAAAATCAACATTGTCTTTAGTCCAAGAATCCTTCACTTCAGAATAAGACCACCTTTCCAGATGTTTAAGCTTACCAGATTTAAGAACTAACTTATATTTAGCTTGTTGTGATCTGTGATCACTCTCCATTGGCGATAACAAGCTATCTGTATCAGTGACAAAATTATGAATATATAAAGTATCATTTTCCACGAAGTATTTACCGTAATATTTATCCTCAGATTCACAACTATAATAGATACTGTTGCTGTCTGATTTAAAATGATAATAATTTATGCAATCATCAGCAATTTTAAATTGCCACTGCGTACCTTCCAATTCAGGCATTTCAGCAAAACTTTCTTTAGGTGTCGCATCACTTTTCTTTTCAGATGAATTTTGACATCCAAAAAGAACACATAAAATAATTAGTGCAATAAATCTCTCCATCTTTTTTATCTATTTAAAATAACTCTTGGCGCAACATATGTTTTATCCGCAGGTACGGTAAAAACAGGCATTGGTAAATTAAAACTACTCTGGGCTGGCTGAGGCTTAGCGCGTAAATAATACGTACCTTTAAAATCCGTGCCTACTGTTTGCATGAAGGCATTGTGAAGGTCTCTTGAACCTGGCCCACAACCTGATGTTTGGCAACCATGCGACCAAACTGGATTTCCTACTCTATCCAATAAACTTTCTTGATATGGATTTCCTGAATGAAATAGGACTCCAGTTAGCAAATCAGAATTGGCCTTACTTGGATTGCCATTTAATGTTGGTAAACCATCAGTTCCATCTAAATTATAAATTCTTATTGCTAATTCATTTTTATATTTTTCTGCATTTCTACGTCCAAATTTTGCGCTATATAGACCTTCTGCCAATGTTCCATTTTTTGAAATATCTGATGGAACTGTATTTCCTTTAATCGTAGCAGAAGGGCCACTTTTATTGCTCTCTAAATATAGATCAAATGTTGCGCTGTTAACAGGTTCGTTACCGTTTGCATCTCGATTATGAGTGCCAACAAGAACATTTTTACCTAAATATGTTTCTCCTTTTTTGGTGGTTTCTTGAGATGTTGCATTATTATCCCAGTAAATTTTTCCGTTAGCATCCTGTACCCAGTCATCTAACCTGCCATCTGGATCAATTCTGTTTATTGGATTATTCTGCACAAAATTATACGGTGATACCCAACTCCTTTCTTCTGCCAAGGGGTCAACAGAAAGCCACACCCCCCACACCGGATTGTAATACCTCGCCCCGTAGTAATAATTCCCTGTCTCCCCATCCAACTCCTTCGCATTAAAACGGTAAGGCGATGAAAACTGCCCGTAATTCTTGTTCTTTTCTATCAAACTTTCGCCAAATGCGCTGTAATGGAAATACTGATACGGACGGCCGGTTATGTCGGTTATGTATTCATTATGGCCCAAATAATCGGGGTGGTAATAATACAGTATCCGGCTTAGATTACAATCAATGTCCAATTCCCGCTCGGCATAAAACACCTTGTTCGAGCA
>CAMDHZ010000088.1 GCA_945898275.1 Chitinophaga pinensis
AGAACTTAAAAAGGTAAAAGGAGTTTATTGGAATGCTTCGCACAAGTGCTATATGGCCTTTCAAAATGAAAAGGTTCGCAGCCGGATTCATCAGATTTTAGGGCCACCACAGCATCAAGACCACTACCATTTATACCCACTTGACCCAATCCAAAGTAAATAAAATAAATAGCCCCATAGATCAACTGACCCAGAACTCAGCTAATTTTACCAAAACCAACAAAAGCACTAATAATGAATATACTGCGCAAATCATCAAACCACAATAAGCCGGAAAAAGTACAGTATACTTTCGTATATATATAAGTTGGGCACTATAATAAGAAACCATAAACAATAAAAATATGAATTACGAAAACAGAAAAGAACTTTATCAGAAAATAGCAGAAATAAGAAAAAGACCTCTTATTTCATATGTCACTAGTTTTAGAGGAAATGCAAATGCCTCAATAGCATCTGATGTTATTTCACATTTTTTAAAACAACTATCTGAAATACCAGCGGAAACTGAGAATATTGACTTGTTATTAATTAGTTATGGTGGTGATCCAACTGTTGCATATAGGATCGTCAATCTATTAAGAGAACGATTCAAAAAATTTGGTGTATTACTTCCATATACCGCATATAGTGCTGCAACACTTATTTCACTTGGAGCTGATGAAATAATTATGCATCCATTTGCAAATTTAGGACCAGTAGATCCTCAATTAACTCATAAAAGCCAAGATAAAGAGATTCATTTTGGTTCAGAAGATTTGCGAAACTTCCTTGATTTTGTAAAAACTGATGTCGGAATTTCTGACCAAGAACAACTACAAAAATCCTTTGAACTTGCATGTAAAGAAGTAGGTGCAATACCAATTGGAATTGCTAAAAGGAGTTCACAATTGGCTTTGTCGATGGGAGAAAAATTACTTTCATTACATATGTCTGATTCCAATAAAGCAAAGACAATTGCAGAAACACTTAATAAGTCATTTTACCATCATGGCTATCCCCTTGGACCTACAGAGGCAAAAAAGATTGGATTACCCGTTATTAATCCAAATAATGAATTAAAAGAACTACTGCACGAAGTTTTAATAAGTTTTGAAATAGAGATGAAATTTGATTCTCCATTTAATCCGCTTGAAATTGTTTTAAGTGATCCACAAACGGCAGCATTGCTTGCACCAGTAAATCAAATTCAGTTACCGGCTAATTTGCCACCTCAAATTTTACAACAAGCATATAATCAGGTTTTACAACAGATTCAAGTTTCTCAAATACCACCTTTAGACTATGACTTGTTTATTGCATGCGTAGAGTCTATATTTTGCAAGAGCCATTTCAGAATCGATGGTAAAATATTCTCTAATCGACTCCCTGATAATAACATAGCAGTCAATGTGATACCAGTCAAGAGTGAATGGACTTATGAAAAGGTAGAACAATAAAATCATGAATAATTTGTTTTTAACTAAGAATAATTTGTAACTTTGTAATCTCATATTATTATGAAAATATATAGCTCAAATAGTAGCAATGCACTAATTCAGGATTTAGGTCCTTTCAAGTCAAAAAGTGCAAATCTTTCAATTAAGGGAAAGATAGAATTAGAGTATGAAACATACTCACAACCAAAGACCATTGGAAGCCAAACTGTTTATGGGAGGAATACAAATCATGGTTTTTTGGTAACAACCTCAATACAAGACAAATAGAATTACAGTGCCCAACAAAGTGTAGCAGCAATAAGGGTTTCAGTGGTAATTCAAGCATTCTACCCCGCTCAAACTTCGGTGTAACTTGACAGGAATGAAGCCCGCAATCCCTTACTGCTGCTACACTCAAACGTTAGCAATAATTAAAATGAAACCTGAATCATTAGATATAATTTGTAGAGAATTCGAAGTTGAAATTATTTATCATATTGGAAATTTCAATTCTAAAAGAGATATTGATTTAGTAATAATTTCCCAATTCTTTTGTGGAATATCAATTTTCAAACGCAAAGATTTAATTTCAAGAATTTATAGTGAGATCGACCCAATTTGCCTAACCTTCAATGAGTTTATTAAATTAAAGGAATCTAATGGTTCATTGTGGATAGAAATTTTAAATAATGGAGTATTGTTATATGGATGTGAAAAAAGATATAATTGAGCAAACTAGAAAACTTCAAGATTTTATCGTGGAAAAATATGCGAAAAGTGAATCTGGGAAGTCTATATCAAATCAAGAAGCTAGATTAATTAACGAAGCCCTATCAGCTTTAACTTCTGTAATTGATTATTGCAATTATGAGCCACACAATAAAGTTATTTTACAAAAAACATATAGACTCGGATTTGATATAGTATATGAAAAATTGTTTTATTATGCTGGATTTTATTACTCATACGCTAAAATTAGCAAGGGAGACTTATATAAGCAGCAATCAGCCTTTTTTCAAATCAATGTGGATACAGCAACATCAATTTCAGTTTTTGAGGGATATAGAAATAATATAAATGGCATAGGAGGTTCCACAGATGACTATTATATCGAAAGATTACCAAGAGTTTTATGGGGGCTTGAAAACGTTTTGAAATTCACGAAAGAAGAGTTGTATATTCCTTCATTGTATGTGATTTATAATTTAAGTCAAAGCCTATCATTGTATTTAAAGTCTGGTCATAAGACATATAAAGATGCCGTTGAAAATTTACTAAATAACGTATTAGAATTACAAGAAAGATTTCATTCATTAGAGGAAATACAACAAGTCTTAGCAGACAATTTGCAACTAAATCTTTTTAAGCTATACCAACTTTCAATTTCAGATGAAGCATTAAAAAAAAAGCAAAGAAAATTTGAACTAAACATACCTTGTCT
Source organism: Chitinophaga pinensis (assembly GCA_945898275.1). Lineage (GTDB taxonomy): Bacteria > Bacteroidota > Bacteroidia > UKL13-3 > UKL13-3 > B1. The sequence goes on from CAMDHZ010000088.1 coordinate 2,860, forward strand.
TAAAGATTTTAAATCTGAAAATACTCTTAGGATATTAGGAACAGTTTATTATTTTGACAAAGACCTTTTTATTAAACTATTTGAAGAAAAATATTCAGATATTATTAATGAAATTTCAAAGCAGAAAACAGGTCTTAATACATTTCTATTTGTCAAATGCTTAGCTCAATATTTATCAAGTCAGAATAATATTGAAAATGTAGAATTCTCATTGCATTCTCTTCAGAAAAACAATATTGATTTTTCAGAGCATATAGACACGGTTTTTAATAATTATTATAAAAGTGCGGCTATTAGCCTTGTTGATGGAGAACTAACAAAACTTTTAGCATACAACGATGATACATTAAGATCAAAAGTTGCAAATACTATAAAAGGGGTTGATCCAAATATTTTAGCTAGAGAAAGTAAAAAGCCTCATGGAGTTTCAGAAATTTCCGATATGGAAATTCCCATAAAATTGGATGGAAAAAATTTCTATATGTGCATGCCTTTTAAATCAGGCATTGAAATAAATGGGAACAGTGTGCCAGAAAGTATTTCTTATCAAATATTTAGACCTTTTTTGCATTTTGATAATTGTGTTGTCGTTTTTGTTACTGCAAAAAGATCTTCACAGAATTTAATGAATTATATCAAAAGGATGCAAAGTAAACTTGGTTGGAATATTTCAGTTATTGAAAACGAGGAATTAGCAAAACTCTTAAAGATTAATGGACAATTAAATTAACTATTGCTAACAGCGTATGTAATTAAGTGCGGTTTCGGTGCTGATAATCAACATTATCACCCGCTTAAACCTCGGTGCTTTTCGACAGGAATGTACCCCGCAATCCGCACCTAATCATATACGCGGAACGTCAATCTGTCTAAAAACCCTATTGCTTATTTTAATAAATTGATTGTTAATAATATATGTGCCGAAAAGTTGCATAATTCCTTGTTATTCAGTATTTTCAACACATGAAATACATTCAAGGCGCTTCGCGTATTCAATTTGAATTCTCCTGTTTAGAAGAACGTATACACCAGCAAAATGAGGTGC
>CAMDHZ010000089.1 GCA_945898275.1 Chitinophaga pinensis
GGAAGTATTAATGAAGAATGAAAATCTTATAAATTTTGGAACCGTAAACTATGAGATTAAAAATTCTACATTTAATTGGCTGAACTTTGGGGAAGTCTACAGTATTCCAATTCTAAATATGAATATTGGTTAGGTGTTATTAGAAAATCTATATTTTATAACGGTCAAAGAATAGATTTAAATTCACACTATGAAAAAAGTAATTTTTGCACTTTGTATACTAGTTGCAATCTCCTGTAGGAAAATGGAAGCTCCCATTACCCCAACATTATCAGTTCAAGAAGAAGCTATTAAATTCACCACCAATTTGGATACTGTAACATATAATGTGGCAGATACATTGCCACTTGTTATAACAGTAAGTTCTAAAATCCCAACTTTAGGCGTTTTATATGCTATTACATCTACATGGACTGATAGTACAAAACAGATATATAAGCTAGACACAGCACTGAATCAAGGAAGTCTTAGTGTCAAGATCCCAGGTCACCAAAAATCAGGTAGTTACGCTTTATCTATAAGTGTTACTTCTAAATCTACCTCTAGCAATACAATCAATAAAATTATACCCATTGTAAATAACCCATTAGGGAGATTTATGGGGTATAAAGTAGACTTAAATGCTTTAGCCTTGTCAAGACAAAAAGATTTTGGAAAATCATATTGGGAAAACTTACCAATTCCAGCAGACCTTTTTGTAGGAGCATTTCAAAAAGGAGTTAAAATACTCACAGGGCCATTCGGAAATGGAAAATATGAATATTCTAGTACACTGTTTGCAATAACCTTGGGTGATTTTAATAATGATGGTTGGATAGATATTTTTAATGCAGGTGGTGCTTGTAGGGGCAAAGCGGCCTACCTATCATTTTTAATTTGGAACCCAACAACAAAAAAATTTGAAGAAAAAAACCTAATTAACGATAACACTAATTATATAGGTGGCCCAACGGGTGCAATCCCACTTTATTTAAATGCAGATAATTATTTAGATGTTGTGATAATCGGACATGAAGATGAATGTGAAGCGGGATATTTTCCAGAAAGGAGTAAAATTTTACTTAGTGATGGTAATGGAAAGTATAAACTAAGTGAACTAATTTTGGAGCCCTCTTTTTTACATGATATGTTTGGTTATGAAACTGGTAGTGTAGGTAAGTTGAACAATGACAATTTTCCTGATTTAATTCTAGCTGCAAATACACATACTTATATTTTTTGGGGAACTCCAAATTTCCCATATTTTACAAATGAAAATTTTGCACATTTCGCTTCGGATATCACAAATTTTAAATCCAACAACGGCTTTGGGGAAGTTGTGCCAGAGGGCTCAGGAAATGTATATAGGGCATGGGCTTCGGATATCAACAATGATGGTAGAAATGACTTGCTACTAGGAACATCTGAAACCACTTTAACGCCAAATCGTTTTTTGACAAATTTAGGGTCAGGAAAATTTAATCAAACTTCAATTATAAATTTGCCTGTCCGAAATATAAAAAATGCAGAAAGAATTGATTACATCACTGATGATTTTAATGGAGACGGTCTTAATGATTTAATAGGTTTAGACTGTATTTATTCAGACAATGGGGCTCAGTCATGGGAGCTTGTGCCCTATATTCAGCTACAAAATGGCAGCTTTATAATTGATAAGAATTTAATACAGTACACAATTAATTTAAATAGTAGACCAAATTCTAAATGGAAATTGGTATACGCAGATTATAATAAAGACGGGAGAAAAGATATTGGTACAATTGATTCAGGATTTATGCCAACGCTTGATCCCAATAATGATATGAAAAAGAAAACAGTTTTTATTAGATCGGGAAATAAATTTATCGAAACAGACTTTTATCAATTTGATCCATATGCTAAATCTATTTTAACAAACATTATAAAATAATTCTAATATACTGAATACCTGAATTGCAAAAAAGGCTTCCAGAAGAATTCTGTGCAATTCTAAATAGATATGATGGTACTTGGAAAGGAGATCGTCATTAAAATTGGAAGCTATAAATACCATTTACCAACTTTAAATTAAAAAATTAGTGAAAACATGAACCATTCATACCCTCGAACCACTACCCTTCACTACTTGGATAACTTTGAGTTTGATTCAGAGGTTGAGGTGAATGAAATTTAGTTATAAATTTACAATATATTTAAATAATGTATTTGAATTACTCCCCAAAGGATATATTAAAACTTAACCTATGAAATTATTTATAATCCTAATCTTAGGAGTTGTATTATTAGAATCCTGTGCAAAAACTGAGGTTGATACGAGTTCAATAAATCCCGTCATAACGAATCCAAGTTTAAAAATTTATCCTAATAATACTTTAGACTCATTTTCAGTTATTAATAAAACTACCTCTTGGTATACTACTACAAGAGCAATGACTCAACTATTTGACGTCTTCTTGAGCAGGTATTGGGGCTTTGAGTTTTTAGCAAATGGAACGCTATTACCTTACAACACTTCTACAACGAATACGTGGAATGCATCCAAAAGTTATTATTGGAATGATTTAGGTACTTATTTATATACAGACTTTACAGGTGATGGCAAGAAAGACCTTTGGGCATATTATTGGAAAGGTCCTTGGCCTACAAATGCATTAGGCCTTAATTTGTATTCAGAATACGAAAAAAATTGGAATATATACGATTTACAAATTGGGTTAACTCAAGTTAGAAAATGCGTGGTCTCTGATATGGATAATGATAAGTCACCCGATATTATGCTATTTTCTTCAGGTTATGATGGCATGCCATTCCCTGGAGATTCTTTGGCAATTTTTTATCCTAAGAATGTTAAATATCAATTCTTAAGCAAAGACATAGGTTACTTCCATGGTGGCGCAACTGGTGATATAAATAATGATGGACTTACAGATATTATTGCCTATTCAGGAGGTAGTGCAGCAATCCCAGTGCATCCTACTTGCTATATCAATAAAGGTGGGCAAACATTTGAGTTGAACAACAAAGTTTTTAAAAACTTTACTCAAATGGACAATTATTATACTGTAGAACTTTTTGATATAAATAATGATGGAAAATTAGACTTGTTTTTAGGGTCCTCAAAAACTTTAAGAGTTATTCCCAACATAAATGGAGATTTCGATAGGTCAAAAGCAATTGATTTTCCTATAGATTCAAATATGGAAATAATGGACATTGCCTTTTTAGATTTTGATTTTGATGGTAAAATTGACGTTTTAACTATGAGCAATAAAAACTACAATGGATATGGTTTAAGATTGTTTTTAAATAAAGGGACTTCATTTGTAGAAAGTACAAAGAATTATTTTGATGTAACAGATGGACAAGGTAAGAATGCATGGATTAAATGGATTCGATTATTTGATTACGATCTAGATGGCGATATTGATGTTGTCGCTGATGGGCTGTTTGGTGACTTAAATGGAAGTAAAGGCAAAAGGATTTATTGGAGAAATGATGTAGGAAAATTTCACCAAACAAAGGATTAGAAATAACTAGTGGAGTTACTATTGAAGATTTTTAAATTGTAGCTGGTAGTGGTATTTTTAAAGGAAATCTTAGTGTAGCTGAAAAATAACAACAACTGAATTATTTTCAACATACATATCATCATCATTAATATACGCAGGTAGTTCAGATAAATTTGGTGATACATAAGGTAATTATCGGTTCAGTGCTCCGCAGACAATTTTGTGCTCCTCAATCACACTTCTTACAAAAATTCAAAAAAATAATTTTTATTGTTTAGCCATGAGAGACCAAGATGAGATTTTTGAGGAAGATTTATATCTCAAAGCCTTAGCAGAAATCAATTCTGACCATTTTTCAGATAAAACATGGTTAATTAAATATTT
>CAMDHZ010000090.1 GCA_945898275.1 Chitinophaga pinensis
GCTGCACCCTATCTTAGGGTATTACGCCCTTTCAGGGCTGGGAGCCGCCCGCGCCCGGGATCGAGGCGGCATGAAGGCGGTGCCGGGCGCTTGCCCCCGGACGAGGAGGCGACCAGGGGGAGCCACCGCAGGCCGATGGGGCAAGCAGCGTCCTCGAGATGGTGTAAAGAGTAGATTTTTCACGATTTATGTAATTAAAATCTAGGCTTAAGTACCCATCAAACAACTTTTGGGTACTATCAAGTTCAACGCATTAAACTACATTTACATACTGATAAAGTTACCGTTAACGTCAATATTATTCATGGCAACACTATTCAAAGAAGTCAGTTACAACTTAGCAACGCTGATACAGCAAATTGATTTGGGTATTATTGGTTTGCCCGACATTCAACGTCCTTTTGTTTGGCCAGATACCAAGGTGAGGGATCTGTTTGACAGCATGTATAAGGGATATCCTGTAGGCTATTTCTTGTTTTGGTCAAATGCAAATATAGAGAACGGCAAGGGCATAGGTACTTCGTTTAAGCAAAAAAATCCTAACCTTTTAATTGTTGATGGCCAACAGCGGCTGACATCCCTGTATGCAGTAATTAAAGCCCAGGAGATAATTCGTGAGAATTATACCAAAGCCACCATTGTAATTGCTTTCAATCCAATGGAAGCAAAATTTGAAATACCTGATGCATCCATTCGCAGAAATCCACGCTTTTTTCAAAATATATCACAAATCTGGCAACCGAACATTAACATAATTAAGGTAATAAATGAGTTTTTACAAAACCTTAAAAAATCAGTTGAATTGTCAGAATCAGATGAAGAAAACATTCAGAATGCTTTTATGCAACTGAAAAATTTGGAATCTTATCCGTTTTCTGCCTTAGAACTTTCCAGCAACATCTCCGAAGAACAGGTCGCTGATGTTTTTGTCCGAATAAATTCTCAAGGCAAAACGTTAAACCAAGCGGACTTTATTTTAACATTAATGAGCGTTTTTTGGGAAGAAGGTAGAAAAGAACTGGAAGAATTTTGCCGCTTGTGTCGTGTGCCGTCAAAAGATGAAGCTTCGCCTTTCAACTACCTCATTGATCCGGACCCCGACCAAATGCTTCGGGTTTCTGTTGGTTTGGCTTTTCGCAGAGCTAGGTTGCAATTTGTGTACAGCATATTGAGGGGCAAGGATTTAGAAACCGGTAATTTCAGCACTGAACGTAGGGAAAAACAGTTCCAGCTTTTGAAATCAGCCCAAGCAAAGGCACTTAACATTCAACATTGGCACGAGTTCATCAAAGCCTTAAAACAGGCTGGGTTTGCCCGTCATGATTACATCAGTTCTAAAAATAATTTACTCTATGCTTACATCTTTTTTTTGATAGGCAGAGAAGATTTTAAAATGGATTTGTTTGAATTAAAAAAACTCATAGGCAAATGGTTTTTTATGTCTTCCATTACTGGCAGATACACAGGTTCACCTGAAACGGTTATGGAAATGGATTTAGCTAAATTAAGGGGCCTTACTACAGCGAATGAATTTCAAAACGAGTTGGACGAAATTATCCTGTCTCAACTCAGCAGTGATTTTTGGGATATTACATTCCCATTAGATTTAGCAACTTCTTCATCAAACAGTCCGTCGTTGTATGCCTACTATGCAGCATTGTACATTCTTGGAGCGAATGGCCTATTCAGCCGCCTAAAGGTATCGGACTTACTGCAAGAAGGTTTAAGGAGCAAAAAATCGGCTCTAGAACGCCACCATTTATTTCCTAAGGCATGGTTAAAAAGAAATGGAGTAACAGATCAGCGCGATACAAACCAAATTGCCAATTTTGCTTTGGTTGAATGGAGCGATAATCTTTCGATTTCAGATACCGAACCGGCAGAATACCTACCTGAATATTTAGATAGACTAAGCGGGGATGAAAAACATAAAATGTACTATTGGCATGCCTTACCTGAAAATTGGGAGAGCATGAATTACTATGAATTTTTGGTTGAACGGCGAAAACGAATAGCACATGTTGTGAAAGATGCGTACGAAATCAGGTTCCTTTTATAGGAAGTTATATAAAAAAATCCGATTGTCCTCTTTCGGGGTCAAGCCTATGAAATCTATTGGCTTTCAAAGCCTAATTGGGGCACCATTTTTGTGTCGCGGTTTAGAGAAAGATGGCTTTTTATCTTTAGATTGTAGCTATGTATTAAAGTGTGTTAAAGAAGGTAATTTAGAGTTGAAAATGGTATTATTATTGGGGTATTAATCGACTTTATTTAAATAAAACTAGGTAACAACCTTTAAAATTAAAATAATGCTAGACAAATTTCAAATCTTTGATAGAGACAATTTGCTTTTCGACTTCATTTTTAAATCTGTAGATAATATTATTAAAGATAAGCCAGACGTAAAAGAAAGACACATTAAAATTTTATCGTGCTATTTTGGTTCTAGAAACTTTGAATACGGAGATAGTGAATTTTCAACTTTAGAATTATTTAAGCAAGAATGTTCTAAAAGGCAAATAATTTTAGAACTGATTTTGTCAAGGGGTATTTTCACACAAAACATAGAATTCCTGGGTAAGAATAATAAACATTTTAAATCTTTTCCCAATAAAAAGGAGGCAACCTTATTTCACGGTAAGTCAATCTCTTACTTTCATGGCAAATTAAATTCCAAGAAAAGTAATGGGGAAATCAAAATCCGACTTAATCCTAAGGTAGAAGGATTCTTAATATTGACTTCGGCGAATTTTTCAAAGGCATATTTTGGCCATAATTATGAAACAGGTGTTTTAACAAAAAATAGGGTAACCCTGGATTCTTTCCTTAATGAATTTGAAAATTGCAAGGGAATTAGAAAAAGGGACAAAATACCCGTTTATTCACTTTTTGACGTATTTGCTGACGGATACATACTTGAACCTGGTAGCATTCCCACATTAGATACCCTTACTTCTTTTAAACTCCAAAGAAAAGACAACCTAAAGCCTAATAAAATAGTTGCAGACCTAGGCGGCTCAAGCTTTTCGGCTGGCGAACTATCCTTTTCATTAGAAAAAGCTAAATTGTTCAATATCCATGAATTTGAAAATAAATTTCCAAGACCAATTAAAGAATTTAAAAAATACACTTTATCCACTCCCTATGGTACTTGGATTCATAAAAGTCTTTATGAAGAAATTTGTAATCTTTATAGGCCTTTGTTGGATGACTATAAGAATGCTTTGATTAATGCATTTTGCAATGATACTTTTGATACTATTCTTATGGATTGGTGGCTTAAATTCCCTGAAACATTGCCAAAATTAAAAGTTAAAGAAGAAGAACATGAAATTTTGAATATAATTTTTAAAATGAGAGACAATTTAATGGCTAGTATAAAAGATGATTCCATCTTAGAACCAATGTTTTTCGGACATGGACGTAATCCTTTCCCCTTAGATCCAAACAATGAATATGTATTGAAAGAATTTTATGAAAAAACAAAATCAAATAATAAAGGGAAAAGGAAAGCCAAAAATCCTAGGAAGGTTAATATTATAGATGTTTTAATACCATACTTAGAAAACAACAATGCAAATTTTGAAGAATTATCGCGTAAATTAGGGGATTTGAAATTGAAAATAAAAGAAGATTTTGATAATAAGAAAAACAACATTATTGGACTTAACTCATTAAATTAAATTAAGTAATGGCTTTTGCGCCGCCCGCGCCCGGGATCGAGGCGGCATGAAGGCGGTGCCGGGCGCTTGCCCCCGGATGAGGAGGCGACCAGGGGGAGCCACCGCAGGCCGATGGGGCAAGCAGCCCGGCAGCAACTGAATACAGCCGAGAGCCCGAATTGGCGCCC
>CAMDHZ010000091.1 GCA_945898275.1 Chitinophaga pinensis
TTTTTTGGGTAAAACTTTGAACTGTCCATTTTCTGGTTCTTCTGCTTTAGTGATTAAAGTCAGACATATCAAATAATATAAGCAAAGCAGGTGTTTTTGCATAAGAGCAACATAATAGCTTTTGTGCAAACCTGCAAATGAATTTAATGTGCACCTATTTTTAAACTATCTTGCTTGAAGTAATTCAACTTCATGCAAACTAAAGATCCTACTATTATATTTAGCCTCTTATTGAGTATTTTCAGTTTGGTTCAAACCGAAGCCAAAACCTTTCTGATTACTCCAGAAACCGATTGGGTGAGGCAGGTAGATAGTTTGCCAATAGGTTTTGAGCAAAGGGTTTTTAATGCTTTGTACCTAAATGCCAAAGCAGGGGATACCATTGCTATTGCCGCTGGCACTCGTGCTCCCATAAAATTTGAAAGCTTAAAGGGTGATTCTCTGCATCCCATTGTTGTTTGCAATTGGAAAGGAAATGTATGCATTACCAAACCTGTAGATGGATTTTATGGTTTGGCTTTTTCTGGGTCGAGGTACATAAAGTTACAAGGCATCTCTTACGGTAAAAAAACCTTCGGAGTTAAAATTGCACATCTACCCAAGGGAAATGCCATTAGCTTTAATGAGTTTAGCAGTAATATAGAAATATGCGGCATTGAAATTTCTCACATTGGCTCCTCTGGCATTTCTATAAAAACAGAGGTGAACTGTAAATACATGAATAGCTTTTTAAAGTTTATCCTATATGATATTAAAATACATGATAATTCTATTAGCAAGGTTGGCAATGAAGGTATTTATATTGGCAATAGTTTTTATAACAATGGTTTCGGTTTGAACCTAAATTGTCCGCCAAGTTTAGATACAATGATTGTTTTGCCTCATGAAATAATTGGGGTTAATATTTACAATAATCGCATTGATAGCAGCGGTTGGGATGCCATACAAGTAGCAGCAGCAACAGAAGTTAAAATTTCTCACAATAACATATCTTATGACAGTTATGCCGCAGTACCCAATCAAATGGCTGGAATTATCATTGGGCAACCCAGCCAGGCAGAGGTTTCATACAATACAATTTATCATAGTTATGGAAATGCTATCCAATGTTTTGGCATTGGCAGTAATATTCATCATAACTTAATTGTGTTTCCTGCAATGGCAGATAGATTAATTGGTGTTCCTCAAACAAATGGAAGTATTGCTAATGCCGAACCAAGTTATGCTATTTATTTAAATGATAAAGTGTTTATCAAAGGCGTTTTACCCATGTTGCCTTTATGGGTGCATCACAATACCATTTTTATAGAGAAAGTTTATACTTTAGAGAATGCGAGCAAAGAGTGGATGCCTCAAGGGATTAATGCCATGCAGCTTAATTTCTTAAAAGACAATAAGATTTCAGATAACAAGGTTTATTATTTGTTTGATCCTAACAAGCAAGTTCCAAAGCATGTAGCGGCTAATCTAAACAGTCAACTGATGAATAACTCATTTATCTTAATTAGTGGCAAGGCCAAGTTTAAAAAAATCATAAAAAGAAACCAGCAGACTTACTCTTTCCTAAAACTTCGTTAGCATTGAATAAGTTATTGGTTCTTATATTATTAATTACACGTTTACCATGAAAAAAATAATACTCATACTCACCTTTGCTTGTTTCATAACACATGCAAAAGCACAAACTTTTAATCCGCTATTGGCTGCTATGTTGCAAGATACCTTAAATACCTATGTGTCTCAAATTTCTAACATCAAAGGCATGTCGGCCAGTGTGTTTATTCCCGGGCAAGGGGTTTGGACGGGTGTTACGGGAAACTCATACTCAGGAAAGCCAATTACAAAAGACATGCGCTTTGGCATAGCTAGTAATACTAAATTATTTGTTGGGGTAATGATGTTGAAGTTGGCAGAAAGCAAAGTGTTTAGTTTGGATGATTCTATCAAAAAATGGGTTACCATTGCCAATCCTAACATCAGTCCAAACATTACCATCAGGCAATTGCTCAATCATACCAGCGGTGTTTCAGATCCCTTTTCTGTTTCGCCTTGGTTTGATACCATCAGGTTAAATCCGACTAGGGTATTTACCCCCAATGAAGTATTGGGTTGGATTGGAACCCCATTATTTCCAGTAGGCACTAGCTGGCAATATTCTAATACCAATTATTTAATCGCAGGTATGGTGGCTCAAAGTGCAAGTGGTGTAAGCTTGGCTAAACTAATTAGAGATAGTATTTTAAATCCGCTCAACATGGATAGTACTTTTATTGATTTTGAAGAGCCCACCAACGGAACACTCGCGCATCGTTGGTGGAATACCATAGATTACCATGATACTTCAAGAGTTGGTTTAAATTCTTCGTTGGGGTATGCTGGAAATATATTCTCAACATCTTCTGAAATGGTTGTTTGGTATGATGCCCTTTTTAGTGGAAAGGTGCTTAGCAAAAAATCTATGGAAGAGTTAACTAGTTTTGTGTATACTGTAAATCCAATCTTGAGTTACGGACTTGGCTTATCTCGCGATGTAACGCAAGGCTTGCCTTATTGGGGCCATGGTGGTTCTACTTGGGGCTACAAAAGTAAAATGATGTACGACTCTTGTTTAAAAGTAGCAGTGGGTGGTTTTGCAAACTCCTTTCCTGCTGGCATGGATGGGGTAACCTTTTTATTATACCGTGTGGTTAAAAACCATATTCCGGGTTGCAGTGGTGCAATTGTTGGTGAAACAGTTGTATGCCAAGGCGCCAATGATATAACCTATACAATTCCACCCATCCCTAATGCAAGCAGCTATGTATGGTCGTTACCCGCTGGCGTGGCAGGCACAAGCACTACAAATACCATTACTGCAAATTTTGGTGCAATTGCCAATTCTGGATTAATTAAAGTTACAGGCTTAAACACTTATGGTTTGGGAGGCTCAGCTGAGTTGTATATAACTATCAAGCCCAAACCTGGTGCACCAGTTATTACCCAAAATGGAAACATCTTAAGTTCAAATGTGAGTGTTGGAAACCAATGGTATAATTCGGCTGGAAAAATTGTGGGTGCCACCAATGCTTCTTATACCATTACAAGCAGCGATTCTTTTTATTGTTTGGTAACCCTGGATGCTTGTTCCTCGGAACGCTCAAATGTAATTTACGCCCTTTACAGCGGTTTGAATGCGCAAAGCAATGGCTATGAATTGCGTATTTACCCCAATCCATTTCAGTCACAAACTACCTTAGAAACTTCTATAGAAATGAAAGATGCGCGTGTAATGCTTAGCAATTGTTACGGACAAATAGTTAAAGAAATCCAAGGAATTAACGGGCATACTTTTACATTGAATAGATCTGATTTACCGATTGGATTGTACTTTATTCAGTTGGTTCAAGCCGAAAAAATTATAGCTACAAAAAAGCTGATGATTAATAATTAATGCTTGGTAAAGATATGGTGTTAGCTATCTCTTTGTGAATAGAAAAATAACAGTTATAACTTGTTTTCTAAAATTTATGGAGGTTTAATATTGCATGCACATTTTAAACACATACATACAATGAAAAAAACAATTTTTACAATTGCATTGGCATTCACAAGCATTTTTGCTAGTGCCCAAAAAGGAAAATTTACTATTGCATTAGGTACTACTGAAAATGTAACACCTTTGGCATTTGGCGTAAACAAAGACTTTTTTGACAAAAAATCTATTCCAATCCATTTTGAAGCAGGGTATCACCTAACCAATAAGCTTCAATTGGCTTTAGCTGTAAACCATAGTTCTGGTGAGACTAAAGAAATTGATTTATTCTTTTATTCATACAAGGCCGATCTTAAAGTTACTTCGGTGATG
>CAMDHZ010000092.1 GCA_945898275.1 Chitinophaga pinensis
ACATTGAACAGCCAAAAAATAGCTTCAAGCACTCATTCAAAAACGATTTCAATTAAGCGACGAGCATTTTCAATTTTACCACCAAGTTTTTCATTTCCACCACGAACGTTATCGGTTCCACCGTGAGCGTTTTCCATTTTACCGCTAACTTTTTCAGTTCTGCCAACAAAAGGAGTCGCTAAACCCAAAACACGTTCATTTGCATCATGCCCTTTCACCCTAAACCACAAACTCAAACTGCCAACAACACCCTTCACATAGCCCACGGTTTAAACCGTGGGCTAATTAGATTCATCGGGATATCTCAAAACCCTTTTTACGAACTCTTTGAAGACGATTTTGGAACCACAAAACACCACGAAGACCACCACCATTTCGATCCACATAACCCTAAAAGTAAATAAAATCAACAGCCCCCCTAGATCAATTGACCCAAAATGCAGCTAATTTTACCAAAGCCAATAAAACCACTAATAATGAATGTACTGCGCAAATCATCAAACCACAATAAGCTAGAGAAAGTACAGTATGTTTTCTTATATATGTAAGTTATGTGTAACTTTAGACAACTGAACAATTAACAATTAAACTAAATATTATGGCAGAAAGTGTTTATTCATGTTCCTATTGCGGGACAACAATTACAAAAAGTTCGACACCAAATCAAGGCGGTTGTAATGCAAAACCTTCACATTATTGAGTAAGACTTGGTGAAATAGGTGACACAAATTTTCTATGTAGAGACTGTAAAATAGTAGTAAAGACAAAATCTACACCACAACAAGCGGGCTGCACAAAAGCATCATCTCATTATTGGAAACGACTCTAAATGTTTAGAAGTGATTTTATCGACATTGTACAAATTGCTCATCAAAGCTCGGTGAAGTTTTATGACAATGAAGAGCATATTGGAAAAGCTAATCCTTTCTTCATTGGATTTGGCAACCCGAATTCAGACTTACTTATTCTCGGTAAAGAGAAGGGTTTTGAGACAGGGAACAGCGAACAACTTAATTTTGAAAGTATAAAAAATCCCAATGAGTGGTTGTACAACATCCAAAATAAAACCCAATATCATAAAGGAAAACAATATGCCACCTCAAAACATTATTTGAATGCGTATTTTCCTTACAACGGTAAAATGAAAAGTGGGCATACTTGGAACAAATACAGCAAACTGACTTCGGAGTTACTCGACAACCCTGCCTTAACCGAAAATAATTCATTCTTGGAATATGCATTTATTAGTGAAGTAAATCATGAGCCTTCAAAGTATAGCAAAATAAGAAAATTTGATTTCCAAACTCGAATTAACTTTTTGAATAATGACTTTTACAAATCATTCCAATACACTATTCTGGGTTGTGGTAATTATCTCTCATTGAAAACAATTGAAGAAACATTTGATGTAAAGTTTTGTGAAGACTATTCAAAGCCAAGAGAAAAACTTGTTTTTTTTAAAAATGGAAAAAGAAAACTAATTCTTACTCGACAATTAAGCATGGACATTAGGAATGAATTTATAACAACATTGGTTCAATTATTAAATGAAGAAAAGAAAAGCTACACATAACAGGCGTGCCTGTTGCACAACTTTTACATGAATTCGAAGATTAAACCAAAAGTTTAAAATTTGGCTTTAATTGAGGCTTTTTAAGGGCTTTTGTTTCTTTGTGTAGATTTCTTTGTTGTTTTTTTTGACCCCCTCAAAATGCTTTATTAGACCCATTTTAGGTTTAAAAAAATATAAATGGCCTTAGCCAAGTTTTGCTGACTTTTAATCATCGCCATTTCGAGCTTTTCTGCTTTTGGTCTTGTTGTTACAATGGCAGGCTTGCCTATAACCAGGGCAATTTGCTTGGCATTTCATTTTGAACAGAGCCAGCCACGGCCAACGTTGGATTAATCTTTACCGCTTACAACCTTAAACGACAATTTAACATACTGGATAAAAACACCTTAAAAGCCTACCTATATGCTATTTGTTTGCTTTTTCCAGCTCTTTTTGACCTCAAAAGAGGCCGAAACAGACATTTTAAGACCACCAACGCTACGATCCAAAATACATACCCTCAAATAAGAAATCTACCAAAAGCCTTATTACCACCCTTATTTGACACTGATTTCAAAAATATTCGTTGCTTTGAAATGGGTTTTTAGACGGACTGACGTTATGTGCAATTAGAACATACCAGTCGGAATAAGCCGAAAACAGAATAAAAACAGAAGTAGGCAAAACAAAAAAATAATTAAATATGGCATTATTCAGAATCACAGTAAAACAGAACAAGTATGCAAACGGAATTAGACTTGAAAAAGGAATGACGGTTAACGTTTCTTCAACCTACTCTAATCCAGTAACGACCAATGGTGGTCACGAAGTGATTGATGCGTTTCAAAAAATGTATGGTATTGACATTAAAAAGAATGGCGGGCTTTCAACGGTTTATCTTGATGTAAAAAAAGTGAACTAAATGAAATCAAGACCAAATCTTTTTGACTATGCAACTTCAGAACTTTCGCAAGACGCATTTTTGACTTGGCTAATACAATGGGCAGACAAGGACTATCAAGCAATAGATAGTTCTTTAAATGCCTGTGCTATTTCGTTTGTTCAGGAACTTTTAGGAAAAGACCATTCCTATAAAATTGAAACCATTGAAGCAGGAAGACAACGGAACAATATTGATGTTTGGGCTTTAGTGAATAATCAATATTTCCTTGTAATAGAAGACAAAAAAGGAACGAAGGAACACTCTGACCAACTAAACCGATATTCTGAAACCGCTAAAAAGCATTACGAAAAATCTGATATTGAAATAAAACTTGTTTACTTCAAAATGGAAGAGCAAGGAAATTACTCGGACATTAAAAGTGCAGGATTTTTGATTTTTCAAAGGAGCAGAATGCTTTCAATCCTTGAGCAGTATATGAACTCGACAGAAAAATCAATGCAAAATGACATTATTGTTGATTATTACAAAAACCTTGATAATTTAAATAAGAAAATCAACAGTTATTTGACTAAACCATTAAACGAATGGTATTGGTATTCTTGGCAAGGTTTCTACTCTGAACTTCAAAAACACATTGGCGGAAATTGGGAGTATGTTTCAAATGCAGCAGGCGGATTTTTAGGTTTTTGGTGGAATTGGAATTACTCGAATATTGACGGAAAAGAATTTGAATATTATCTGCAATTAGAGCAAGACAAATTTGTATTTAAACTATACGCTTACAAAGAAAACGAGCGTAGAGAAATCCGAGATTTTTACCGCAGACATTTATATAAGAAAGCGAAAGAGTTAAATATTGATATTTCTCAATTTGGCCGTTTAGGAGCATATATGGGAGTTGCTAAACTGAGCTCTGAATATCGAATTACAAACGAAAATGGACTTTTAAATATTCAAGCAACAGTTGACAATTTAAAGGACATAATGAAACTAATAAACGAAACGGAAAAAGAAATAAAAGCACATAACAAAGTGTATAGTTAATGGCAGTTTTGTGCTGCAATTCAAGGTTTTAGCATTTAACAAATCAACTGCAAATCCGAAAGTTGAGTGTTTCAAAATCCGCCACTAACCATACACAAACCAGTTAGGCAACATGCTAAAAGAGCCAACGCACATTAAAGCACCTTTGGTTTTTGCCGACTCGCAAAGCCAAAACAAAAAACCAAAAGAGCTTACCATTTCACAATTCAAGGCAGTTGCCAACATGTACAGAGAAGTGCTTCCTGTGTACATCAAAAATTACATCAACCTGGAAAAATTTGCTGCCTGATGTCGGAAAAATTTCAAGGAAAATA
>CAMDHZ010000093.1 GCA_945898275.1 Chitinophaga pinensis
AAGCATTAGAACTTGACCCTTATGATTCAATTACAGAAGCTGAATTAGCGGCTATAATTGCTGGTAAACCAAACCCTGCGGCACTTTCCGAAATTGATTTGAAAGAGATTGCTGATAAATTAAGATTGCAAACTATTGTGTTTAAAATAGCTTCATCAATATACAATTCAGAACAAAAACCTGATTGGAAAGGAAGTAAAGAAACATTCTTAATTCAATTGATTGGTATAATTGAGCAATTCATTTATTCCAACAAAATCGTTATTAAAAATCCATTGTTCAACCAAGACGAATCAAGAAAACGAATTTTGATAATGCTAAATATGAATAAAGTTGTTCAGCATATTTGGAATGAAATTAGGGCTGTAAACACAGAAGCTTTAGCACCTGTATTCGACAAAGAAAATCCAATTCGTTCAACTAACGACATTCGCACTTGGTGGACAAGTAAGCCTTGCGAACCATTTGAAAGAACACACATCAATTTTGTTGTTTGCGACAGCAAGTGGGAATACTTAGAAGCCAAAACTATTAATGAATCAGAATACATTGAATCATTTGTAAAGAATGACCATTTAAACTTTGTTGTTTATTACAATTTTCAGGGAGTTGTAAGACGCTATTTTCCTGACTTTATTTGTAAAATGACAAATGGCGAAAACTTAATAATTGAAACCAAAGGACAAGACAACGAACAGAACAAAACAAAACGAGCATATTTAGACGAATGGTGCAGAGCAGTAAATCAACATGGCGGTTTTGGAAAATGGAAATGGATTGTTTCATTTGACCCGAATGATTTGCAAGAAAAAATACAGAATAAATACAATGAAGAATAGCCAACGCTTTTGGTAGCACATTTGCATTTTTTGCCACTGCACAAAGCCAAACAAAAAAATGCAAAAGAGCTACCAAGCCAACGCACAACGACAGACACAATGGACAGACAACAACACGACAGAAAAAACAACGAACACCTAACAGCACCTACAAGAAATTGGCGGTTTAGTGCTTCGTATGACAGTTTTGTGGTTAATCAAACATTCGTTCTTCGTATGAACATTTGTGGTAAAAATCGCCAACTTCTTGTAGCTGCAAAACGTTAGCACCAATTGTAAGACGACACCGTAACAGACCAACATAGACGACAAATGAAGTATCAAAACATAAGAGAGGAAGAACTTAAAAACAAAGTAGCACAAGACTATTTTTGGATATACGACTGCTCCAAAATAATTGGGAATGTCGACTTTAGTGTATGTATGCATCAAAGCCAAAAAGAGTTATTTGAACAAGAATCTTTACTTTGGGCAGAGGCAAAAAAAGGTTCGTCAGACATTTATAATTCCATTGTTCAACTAATATTGACAATTGGTAAAGCAAGAACTTTTGACAAGTTTTTACCACCATCAATGTTGGGAGCATTTGACGGAGAAAAAATTGCTTTCATTCCTTACAACGACATTCACGAAGTTTTTTACATAAACGACTTCAACTGGAATGTAACACCTTCAAATCACACAACGAAAGAGTTTAAACTCATTCACGAGAAAGTTAAATCAGATATTGACAACAAAGCTTTGCTTTTTAACTTTATCAATGACGACAGAGAACTAAAGAAATTTATCAAAAAGAATTTCATTGTTGGAAAATTCGGATTGACTAAGACCAAGATTGATAAAAACAATTTTATGGTCATTTACAACAAGTGGTTGCAAAATGTAAAGTCTACAATTGCAGTTAATTGGGACATCGCAAAAAAGAGCGGAATTATTGACGGAGACTTTTACCTTGCCGACCTTCTTTCTCATGAAAACAACACCTTAAAGGAAAAACTATACGTTTTACTTAAACACGACCACTATGAACTTGACCGAAAACTAAACCAGTCAGGCTTGTTTAGCCATAGCGAAACATCGTTTACCGACAAACAAGTTGCACATACACAATTTTGGAACAAATATGACCGCCCTCCAAAAGAAGAATATTGGGACTATATTGTAGAGCGAAGAGACCTTTTAGTTCCGCAAGACGTTAGGGAAAGAAAAGGCAGTTATTTCACACCTCAAATTTGGGTTGAACTTTCTCAAAAATATCTTACTGACGTTTTTGGCGAAGATTGGCAAGACGAGTATTATATATGGGACTGTGCCTGCGGCACAGGGAATCTTCTCACAGGGCTTACAAATAAATACAACATTTGGGCTTCAACCTTGGACAATCAAGATGTTGAAGTAATTCACGACCGTATTAAAAACGGAGCGAATTTATTAGATGACCATGTTTTTCAATTTGATTTTTTGAATGATGATTTTAGCAAATTACCAACACCACTTCAGGAAATAATTAATAATCCTGTAAAGCGTAATAAGTTAGTAGTATATATCAATCCACCATACGCAGAGGCAACATCATCAAAAACTATAAGTAATACTGATTCTAAGCATAAAAAAAGTGTTGCAACGAGCAAAACAAAAGAAAAATATGAAGCTATTTTAAATCAAGCTTCCAAGGAGATGTTTGTTCAGTTTTTATTTAGAACTTATAAAGAAATTCAGGGTTGTTACATTGGTAATTTTTCAAAAGTCAAAATTTTACAAGGAAATCATTACAAGGAATTTAGAGAAAACTTCCATGCCAAACTTGAAAAAATGTTCATTGTTCCTTCATTTACTTTTGACAATGTCACAGGTAAATTTCCAATTGGCTTTTTCATATGGAATACTCAAGTTGAATCCCCATTTGTAAGTTTCAATGCTGATATTTATGAACAAGACACAATTTGCTTTGGGCACAAAAACATGTTCGTGCCACCAAACAAAAATATCAAAGACTGGCTGAGACAACATAATACGACAAATGATTCAATTGCATGGTTAGTTAGAGGAAGTGCCGATGTTCAAAATAACAATGTAGTTTTTGTAACACTTAAACCATCTGAAAGTGTATTAAATGCTTCTAATGCCAATAAAATTTCAAAAGATAATCTTATTGTAAATGCAATTTTTCTAACAGTAAGAAAAGTTATTGAACAAACTTGGATAAACGACAGAGACCAATATTTATACCCAAATTCAAATTGGGAAAATGATGATGTATTTAAATCTGACTGTTTGACATTTATTTTATTTGACCAAAGTAATACTGTAAAATCAAAAGAAGGAATAAATCATTGGATTCCTTTTACGGAAAAAGAAGTCAATGCCAGAGAGAAATTTGAAAGTAATTTTATGAGCAAGTTTATTAACGGCAAGCTAAAGTCTGCCAATAATGGGGACTTATTTGGTTCTCAAACTCAACGGACAACGCCACTTATTTTTTCGGATGAAGCAAACGCTGTTTTTAACGCTGGTCGCGACCTTTGGAAATACTATCATGAACAACCAAATTGTAATGTTAACGCTTCACTTTATGACATTCGCGAATATTTTCAAGGAATGAATGATGCTGGTAAAATGAACAATAAAAGTTCAGACGAAACATATATGGACTTAATAGGCGGCTTGAGAGAAAAACTCCGACAACTTGCCGACAAAATAGAACCGAAAGTTTACGAATACGAATTTTTAAAACTATGACGAAAGAAGAACAACTGGTGCTAACAGCGGTTTGGCGTAATGGCGGGTTCAGTGCTTCGTATGACAGTTTTGTGGTAGGTTCAAGTGCTGACTCGTCCTAAAAAAAGTTTACAGTTTACTTGATTAATCCTGCTATAAGTTTACAGTTCATTCTTAGTCCTGAACTGGGTTTACAAATGTATTTTGTTTTCGATAATAATTCTTCCATAATCTTTCTGTTTTGATTTTAGTTTTT
>CAMDHZ010000094.1 GCA_945898275.1 Chitinophaga pinensis
ATTATCGAAAACAAAATACATTTGTAAACCCAGTTCAGGACTAAGAATGAACTGTAAACTTATAGCAGGATTAATCAAGTAAACTGTAAACTTTTTTTAGGACGAGTCAAAACTTTGATTAACCACAAATGTGTCTGCGGAGCACTGAAACGCCACTTTTGCCAAACCCGTGTTGGCGGTTCGTTGTTTTCTCTCAATTGTTATCAGTCGTTTCATTTTTGTCGTACCGTTTTTATACTACTATTTCGGTGACTGCTATTTTATAGTGATTTTGTAAAGTAGTAATCATTTCTTGTTGATGTTGCTTGATGTTTTCAGTTCCCCAAATATTTATGTTTGGCGATGAATAAATTTTTGCCAATTTTAGCGAATCATAAGTTTGCTTGTTGTCAAAGTCCACTTTTTTCTTTCTTACGTCTTGATTTTTGTATGAAGAATTTTCCCCTACGGATAGCAGTCCTAAATTGCCAAAACTGTTTAGCCAATCAGATTCGGTATTTTCTAATTTATTTCCAAATTCGTGATTTTGTGGAAAAACGTGTTCTATTGAGTTTTTAGATGTAATGCGGAATTGTTTTATTTTATTGTCATTTTTGTCCCAAGTTTTCCAAATCAAATACTCTAATTTGTAAAACCAATAATGATGAAAACTGGTACCGTGTGATTCATTTAGGATATTTAATGCATTTATGTCAATTTTCTCATTACGTTTCACTTTTGAAACCAATTCTAATGAAACTTCTTTTTTGTCTCCAGGCAACATTAGATTATCTATTATTTCTAGCTCTATAAGAATTTGTTCATTGGTTAAATTTTCATTTTCTAATAAGAAATATAGAAATGGTGTCAGCCAATATTGTTGTGTAAAACCACCTGTAAAGTACAAAACGGATTGAAGCATTTGAGAAGATGAATAAGCTGAATTAGTTCTTGAAAAATAGTTTTTTTCATAGCTTCTACTTGTGTTTATTTCTGTCAAGAGTAATTTCTCGTCATTATCGTCATCTTCTTCAATTCTCCATTTTACAACGTGTTTGTCAAATACATAACGTACTTTCCATAATAATTCAAAAAATTGTTCTGTTTCTTCGCTTGAAGGAAAGTCATCAAGTTTTATGGTTAAAAGTAGTGTTTTTGGGTCTATGCCGTGTTCAAATTTTTGAAGTTGTTTTTGCAAATTGAAAATTCTGTATGTGTGAATAAGCAAGATGTTAAACGAAATGATAGAACGACATTTAGAACTATTGTCATAATTTGTAGTTTCAACTTTGATGTCAACTTCATCACTGTTAATTATTTCACTGATTGTTTTTGACTGATGATTACTCTCAGCAGAATTTGAATTATCATTTACAGAAAAAAACGTTGTATCGTAAAATTTAAAATTCTCAGGTTTGACATTTGCCCTTTCAATATTGAAAACATCTGCAACATTTTTTTCAAAATAATTACTCATATCCTCACAGGCATCCCAAATTTTAGAATACTTTAAACGTGAAGTTTTACTTACTTTTTCTAGTAGTCTTGCCTTTAAAATATCGGATTGTTGTAGTTGTATGCCCGATGTACCCAAAGCCGTAAACAACGCATTCAAATCTGTATTTTTTGGTGCGATATTGAACACAAAGCAAACATTTTTGTAAATATAATTGCCAAAATTAGCACGTTGTTCTTCTTTTATTTCTGATGTGATAAAGTGTTTTATTGTTTCAACGCCTTTGGCTATAAATTTTAAAAATTCCTTTTCGCTAACGTCTGAAAACTTTAAGTATGAACTATTGTCTAATAAACCTTTTAGGTAATTAGCAACTTCAATTCGTATATCAAAATCAAAACGAATGTCTTTTGTCTTATTGGGATAAGTAATCTCCAAATAATCGGTTATATCTGTTTTGATATTTAATAACTTAAAAGCATTAGCGATTAGCCAAAATGTTGTAAAACGCTGTTGTCCGTCTATCAATTCAAATTGATTCTCACGAATTTTGTTTGATGATTTAATCACATAAGTATTTCCTACGAAATAATTTGAAATGTCGGAATTTGTATTGGTGAAAGTGTTTAAAATATCGCCTAAGAGTTTTTTTATTTCTTCATCGTCCCAAACAAAAGGTCGTTGGTATACGGGAACAATAAACTCATAGTTTTCTTTTACAATTTGTTCAACTGTTTTTATGGATGTCTCAAATTTCATCTTTGTGGTTTTTTACAATTTCTTCAATTTTTACTTTTAGTTTTTCATCAAAATTTGCTTCACTTGGATTATCTAATGAAAAGAAGTCACAGCACTTTAAAAAAAAACGTTGTTTTACTTGACTACCGTAAATTTTTATTTCAGTTGTTTTATATTCTTTCAAGTAAGTAATGATTTCCTGATAATTATAGGCGTGAAAAATGCGTTCTATAATCTTTGTGTTATCAACGTAATTTCTCACTGTTGGTTCATAAATCCGACTTTGCTCGTTTAAACGTAAACTAAAAATATGTCGGAATAGCCATAGAGAAAACTCTATCATATTATTTGTTCCGAACATATCAACAAAGCATAATAAACATAATTGATAAAAACTTCTTAAATCAACAGTACCGTCAATTTGCTCTATCATTATATTGTTGAATTTTGAATAGAAATCTTCTCTGTTTTTTGTGTCAAAAATTGCGTTATAAGAGTTGGAAAAACTCATTAAATAGTTGATGTAATTTTTGCCTTCATTTAAAGGTTGTCTAATTGAGTATTTGTTTGAAATAATTCGGTGAGTGTTTTCTTCAATTTCAACTAATGAATAACCAATGTCTAACTTTTCCTTTCCTATATTTTCGGCAAAATCTTCCGTTAATACATTTTTCCAATTTTCAGCACTTGCAAATTTGTCTGGTATGTTTTTGGGCTTCAAATAATCAATTCTACGTGCTTTAGCCAATAATTTATTTACTGCTTCTAAATTCCTTTGTCGTTCTTCCCAGTTGTAGGCATATTTATTTCGTTCTGCAATTTTTGTAATGCTTCGTAAATGATGTGCTTTTAAAATATCAGTACCAGACAATCGCTTACCACCAGTATTTAGCGTTTCAAAAAAACTATATGCCAAGTCTTCGCTTTCAACAATTACAATGGTTACGTTAATACTTTCTAAATCAATTGTTTCATAGTTATTATTGGAAAAATGACGGTGATTTGATTTTATATTTTTTAAAGAAATTGGGTGGCTGTATTTTATTCCAAAATCAGAATTTGATTTAATCACTGATAAAATCTGTAAGGTTGTAAGCCTTTGCTGTCCGTCAATAATTTCAAGTGAGTTATCTTTTTTGTGTAATACAATGCTGCCTAAATAGAATAGAGGCTTGTCGTCAGTTCGTTCTTGATGTTGTTTAAATTGCCCTAAAAGTTTGTTTATTTCCTTTGGTGTCCAAACATAAGGTCTTTGATATTCGGGAATAGCAAGCGTTTGTTGCTTGTCAAACAATTCTTTTAATGTTATACTTTCTACTATTATTTCTTCCATTTCTAATTTTATCTGTTGCAAATGTCGGCTTTCAGTCCACCAATTTGTGTCGTGTAATTTTTTCTTTTTTTTGGTTGATGTCTTCAGTTTCGGTGTCGCCCTTACAATGACCGCCAACGTCAGTTCGTCTAAAAACTCCCTTTTAAATAAATAATCCTCTCAAAATTACCCCATTTTTTGACATTTAAGCATGCCACAGAAAAGGCGCACAAAAATTCTGGCTCCCAACCAAGAAAACCTGAATACCCGAAAACGGCCTTAAAT
>CAMDHZ010000095.1 GCA_945898275.1 Chitinophaga pinensis
TCCAGAACCTCCTCACCCATCAGAATTCCAAGAAACAAAGAAACCTTTGAACACCCAGAGATTGAAGGGTTTTTTCCATGTGGAGAAGGAGCAGGCTATGCTGGTGGAATTGTTTCGGCTGCCATGGATGGCGAAAACATAGCCCAAGCCATAAAAAACAAAACAATAGGGTATGTCGTTAAAAAAACATGAATACTAAAACAGTTTTAACCTTTAGCATATTAATTATGTTTATTACTTCTGCATGTGACGCTCAAGTAAAAGATAAAATATTTAAATCCGAAAAAATGGTTACACTAACTAATCACAAAGAAATTAACGACAAATTCTCTTTTGAACTTCAAAAGACTGACAGCGAATGGCAAAACACCCTATCTGCTGAAGAATATTATATCTTAAGACAAAAAGGAACAGAAAGACCATTTACAAGTGCCCTAGAAGAAAATTATGACGGTGGTTTATACACCTGCGCAGCTTGCGGAAATGAACTTTTTACTTCGGATGCCAAATTTAATAGCGGCTGCGGCTGGCCAAGCTTTTTTGAAGCCTTAGACCCAAAAAAGATAGTTACCAAAACTGACACCTCACATGGTATGGTAAGAACTGAAATTATGTGTGCAAAATGCGGCGGACATTTAGGTCATGTTTTTGATGATGGCCCAAAAGATAAAACTGGATTAAGATATTGCGTTAATGGAGGCTCTTTGAAATTCAATAAAAAGTAAGTACTTCTTGCACTTACTTTTTTTTTGCATCTTTGCGGCTTCAAATTTTTCTTTATGTTCAAGTTTTTGCTCTACGTTTTTCTTTTTTATGTAATCTTCAGATATGTATTTGGAGGCTTATTTGGTGCAAAGGTTTACAATTTCTCTAAGCACAATCACTACCACTCCAATTCTAACGATGATGAAGAAGGAAGAATTACGGTTGATCCAAAAGTTCAGCAAAAACAAAAATCTAAGAAAAATCAGTTGGGAGAGTATGTTGATTTTGAAGAGGTAAAAGAATGAATTTAGAACAACGTTTACGCTCTACACTTTTTAACGCGCTTGGCCAAGAAACTTATTTGTCTATTGTTAGTGCAGCATACCTTAAAATTATTAGGGCAGGATATCTTAAGTCAAAATACCCAGAGCTATTCCATTTACAAAAAATCATAAAGCCTGGATTTGTTTGTTTAGACATAGGCGCAAATGTTGGCTATTATGCCACTTTTTTATCAGATTTATCTGGACCTGAAGGTAAAGTGTTAGCTGTGGAGCCCGTTCCTCTATTTGCAGCAATACTGAAAAAAAATCTAGGTTCAAACCGACTCAAAAATACTGAAATTTACCCTTTTGCATTAGGCTCAGAGGAGAAAGAAATTACCCTAGGAACACCCACTATCAATGGCGTTTTTAGGCATGGACTCACAAAAATAGTGGATCAGGATGAAGCTAAATCTTTGCAAACCTTTACAGCAAAAATGAAAATTCCTGATGTGCTATTTAATGACCTTCAAAAACTAGACTTTGTAAAATGCGATGTGGAAGGTTATGAGACGATATTGTTCCCTCAAATGCTGAAGACTTTGTTAAGGTTCAAACCCCTTATTCAAATTGAAATCAATAGCCCTGAAAACAGAAAGGTGCTAATAGAACTACTTAAGCCACTTGGTTACCAAGCTTACTGCTTAATAAACGGAGCGTTAACACCGCTTAAAAAGGAAGAAGAATTAAACTGGGAAAATGGAGATTACTATTTTAAAGTTGCTTAAAACAACTTAATCTACCAATCATCTTCATCTACTAAAATTGGGTCTTTTAGCGCCGCAATCATACCATCAATCATCTTGTTGATGTCTCTATCTGCCATACGCAAAACAGTATCATTTTCGCGAATTTTAGTAGTAGAAGTATAGTAGTATTCGAAGTAATTTCTATTGGTTTTGCTACCATCTGCAGGTTTTACAGATTCGTGAACCAGGTTTGTTATAATGTATTTATAACGTCCTTCTTTGATAAGGAATGTCATTTTGAATTCAAATACACCCAATGGACGCTTTGAATACTTATTAATGTAAGCGTAAGCAGGAATTCTTCCAACGTAAGTCAACTTCTGGTTTCGTTTATCAACCTCAACTTTTATTTCTTTCCCAAAGGTTTTAGCAGCCCAACGTTTTGCTCTGATATAAAGAGAATCAGAACCACTTTCTTCTTGCTCCATCACGCCATAATAAGTAATGAGGTTTGTAGCAGAATCTATGTAAAGCACAATTCTTTCATAAGGTTTAGATACAACGCCAGGATTTTCTGGAGAACCATCACCTTCTTCTGAAACCGCTGCGGTATCTACTGTGCTTGAATCTGGCGAGCCAAAATCAAATCCAGGTGTTGTTTCATCTTGCACCTGTGCATTTAATTGGGTTGAACCAAAAGCCAACATCAATAAAACAATCATGCTTATGTGTTTCATATTTTCTTTCAAAATGGCTGTCATTTTTCCTCTTAACATCTTCAATTTCCTTAGTTTCTATTTGTAGTGCAATTTTAAGTAATATCAAGCGTATAGACAATATTTATTGTTTAGGAACCCTTTTTGGTGTAAGATGATTTTCCGACACTTCTGATTCTTTAACAGATTTTTTTGTTTTTTTCTTGTTCGGGTCAAAGCCATTGTATCGCATGGCAGCCCAATATTCTCGTCCATATCCAACATAAATCTCATCTCCAGGGAATATATTTCTACTAGCAACTATATAGGGTTTACCTTTTATTATTTCGAATCTTGAATTATTTCTAATGCCAGGGATTCTTACAAACCCAGCAGCATCATTCACATAACGCGCCAAAGAGTCTAATCTATATAAGGCATCAATGCATTTCTTTTCCGAGATATAAAAATAATAGGCTCCCACTCCATCCAAAGCCTCGTTTCTTTTCTGACACTCAGCCCAAGTAATTTGGTCTCCTGTATATTCAATAATTTGATCACCTCTTTTAAATAAGGCCGTTGCAAACAGGCCTTTACCTGCATTTGGAATTTTAGACTTTTTTACCTCAACATTCATGTGGTACAAATGTGTAAAAAGTGGACCACTTAAATGCAACAATTTAAAACAAAATGAATATTTTTTTTAATAGCTTTCTTATCCTTGCAGCACATGAAAATAATATCCTACAATTTAAATGGTATTCGCTCTGCCATGACCAAAGGTCTTGTTGATTTTATGCAAGCCCAAAAAGCTGATGTTTACTGTTTTCAGGAGGTTAAAGCAACTTCAGACCAAGTGCAATCCTTTTTATTTGAGGTAATAGGGTATCCGTATCAATTTTGGTTCAGTGCAGAAAAAAAAGGATACAGTGGTGTGGCTATTTTCTCCAAAATAATGCCTGATTTAATTACTTATGGGTTCAACCATCCAGAATGGGATAACGAAGGCCGAATCATTCGTGCCGATTTTGGATCAACAAGCATTATCAGTGTTTATATGCCTAGTGGTTCAAGTGGCGATGAGCGCCAAGCCTATAAAATGCGTTGGTTAAGCTTTTTTGATTCTTACATCAGAGAATTAAAAAAAACCAGAAGCGAGCTCATCATTTGTGGCGATTATAATAT
>CAMDHZ010000096.1 GCA_945898275.1 Chitinophaga pinensis
GCAGCAGCGGTTTTTAATACGGTAAGCAAAACGTTATTTGAAGCCTTGCCCTACCCTACTTATCAAACCGACGACATTGACTTAAAAACGAACCTAGTGTATGAACATTTAAAACATCAATATTTCGGTGGTGGGGTTAGTATATATGGTTCATACTAATGTGTGAGCATCTTCTCTAAGTACAATATTAAAATAGATAATTTTAAATTCGACTAGATTCTGCTTTAACTTTTCTCGTAAAATTTCTTTAATATAATCAAATATTAAAAAAAATGAATAACAATCAGCAATAAAGTACTATTCATTGCTAAAAAACATGTTCAACTTTTGGCAACAATTTTGGTGGCCAATTTTCTTTTAAATATTAAAGTCAAATACACTGCCTATAACATTAAAATCAAATAGTAAAATTTCCTGTTAAAAATTCTTCTGGACGTACCTTTATGTAACCCGACTTTGAGCGAATGAATTCAATGAAAGAATTATAAGTAAAGTTATTTGAGAGTATTGTTGGATTGCCAATTACGAAAAGTTGTTTTTTGGCTCGTGTAATGGCAACATTCAATTTTCTATCAATTAACTGTCCTTCATCTTCAATATTGTTAGATAAATAATCTAATTGATAGTTCTGGTTTATACTAAAAGAGTAAATGATAATTTCTCGTTGCGACCCTTGGAATCGTTCTACCGTATCTACAGAAATAGTATTAAGTTCAGGTATATTTAAAGCGTAAATTTCCCTTTTAATTAAAGCAATCTGGCTTCGGTAAGGTGTAATTATCCCAATAGATTCTTCTGAGGAAAAATGAAGTTTGTTTGCTTTGTATAACTCAAAAATTTGATTAACGAGTTCTTTTACAATTTTTGCTTCGAAAGTATTTGTTTTATTAGTCTTATCTAAATGGTGCTTTTCAGACGGAATAAAAACCAATCGTTTTGAAGCAATAAGTTTATGGAAGGGATTTGCACTTTCAAAATATTTAAATTCTAAGTCTGAACTTTGGTGTATGGTGGGCACCGCTTCAAGCAGATTATTATAGAAATTAATATTTGGGAATAAGGCAATATCAGGATGCATTCTTCCTTGTTTATGTAACATACCCCAAACTAATGACTCTTTATTATCTTTATGCAAATTATAAAGTCGCTCAAAAAGTGAATTTTTTCGATCTATCAAGCCAATTTGATTTAGTGATTGGCTGGTTACTTTTGACGAATTCCCATTTTGCAAAACAACAGCTGGCAGTTGTTTATGATCTCCTATTAAGATGAATTTTTCAATGGCGTTATCCCCAGATGCATCTTTTGCCGATAAAATCCCAATAAGACTTGGCTCCAAAATTTGGGCAGCCTCATCAATGATTGCAACTTGAAAATGTTTAAGTTTAAAAAGTTCAGTTTTATTTGATAGCGACGCGACAGTTCCTACGAAAATTCTGTGCTCTTGAATTTTAACTTTTACTTCATTTCTGTTTTCACAATGTTCAATGACTTTTTCAAGTAATCTTTTTCTATGTTTTATATCGCAAGATAATTCAGAACCAATTCTGATATATGAGGGATTGTTTCTAACATTTTCTAATGCATCACATATTTCATCAACAGCACGATTAGTGTAAGACAATAAAAGGATATTGTTATTTGGCTCACAAAAAAACTCTTCAACCATCGATTTTAAAGCAAGTGAAGTTTTGCCTGTTCCTGGCGGACCTATCAGCAAGAAATAATCTTTTGCAATTTTCGCTTTATATACAATTTGCTGTATTTCCTTATTGGAATAAATGCAATCTAATTTAATAGATTCGTCTTGTTGTGGTAATCTTTGATTTAAAATTAAGTCTTTTCTATCCTGATTCGCCTGCAAGAATGAATATAATCCTCGATACATTGAATTATAAGAAGAATCTAAAAAGTCGTGCTCAATAGCATATTTACTATTTTGCGGTAAAACAGATGGATTGCTCTGTTTATAGCGAATCCGGATGGTAATTTCTGTTGGTGTTAATTCTTGTATTGTGCCTTTAAAAATTTGCTTGTTTGTTACATTATCTTTCGGATTGTTTCTTTCATAAAGTATTACAATGTCACCTTGTCTAAAGTTTGGAAGAAAATTGTGGCTATAAGTTGGAATATTTAATTTAATAGTAGGCAAATCCGTTTCAGTTAGATTTTCCGAAATGGATAAATCTGTAATTATTTCGCCAGATTCAAACTTTTCTATAACAGAGGAAAGCCAAAGCGATGAAATACCTTTAGTACTTTCATAATCGGTATCTCCTGCTTTTGAAATGTAATGTTCTTTTGTTACAAACGAATAGAAACAGTGAAAGTATTCAAGCTCCAAAAGCTTTGCGGTATCAAAAGGTTTTCTAAAATCTTGAAGTTGACCACCTGCCCATGGGGGCGTATTTGAATTAGTCAAAAGATTGGAATCTTTCAATGAACTAATTAAGTCATAGGATGTTCTTAAATTGTCTACTATTTCCCTTTCGTTTATAACAATTAGATTTCTCTTGCTTAACGATTCTTTTACTAACCGTTCAAATTTAGCAGCATACAAAAGGGTATCATGCTTTGAATACAAAATATATGTTTTTCTTTCATTATCCTTTTTAAAATTA
The DNA here is from genome assembly GCA_945898275.1 of Chitinophaga pinensis. Taxonomy (GTDB): domain Bacteria; phylum Bacteroidota; class Bacteroidia; order UKL13-3; family UKL13-3; genus B1. The sequence continues at coordinate 2,622 of CAMDHZ010000096.1, forward strand.
GAGTTCAATACAGCATAATATAAAAGTGTTTGAACATAATTGTTAGTTTTTAGTTGAATTGGTGGAGGGAATACTTGAGCGCTTCCTGATTTTAATTCTATAATTCTTTTAAAATCTTGTGTCAAAAAATCCAAACGTCCTTGTATTCCTAATTGTTCACAAATAAATGAGGGTTCAAGTAAGGCAGTTTCTCTATTTATATTTTCAGAAGGGAAAACGTTATATACGATATTTTGTATGTTTTTAAAGTGTAATTTACAAGTATCATTAAAATCAGAAGGAATGTCACAAGTAGAAAACTCAAACGGGGACAACTTAAATGACTTTTTCATTACATTAGCATAAACAGCAGGACTTTTAGGTTTTTCATTTACAAGCTCATCAAGCATGTTGTTAGCAATGTTTCCAAGCAATAAATAGTGCTTATTAGGAATTGTTTCTAAGCGTGAACGGAAAAAATTAAGATGACTGTAGCCTTCGTCTTTAAAACATTCTGCCAAGGAGCTAATGTCGATAAGATAATCTGGTTCAAGAATGAATAACTCTGGTAAATAAACACCTTCTTCATCAACAGTGACATCAATTAAATTAAGTTGACAACCTTTCCAAAGCTTCGATATCGAGGAATTAAATTCTTCGTTTTTACCCAAAACATTATATTTTATCTTTATTAAATTTTCTGTAGGATTTTCCTCATCAAAAGCATAAATGTATTGTTCATCAGTTGATGAAACTTCTATTCTTATTCGGTCGTATTTTTTGCTTAACCGTTGTTGGGGTTTGTAAATTTCTGTTGTTGGTAAAACTGCAATTAAAACCGATGGAATATCAATTTTGTAAAAATGGCTTATTGCATTACATAATGCTTTAAAATTCTGCAAATAATCTTCTTGTGTTGGCCTAAAGTCTGAGTGTAAAACATTATTTGCGTTAATTCTTAATGTATTTAACTGAAAAGTCTTAAGTCCACCAAG
>CAMDHZ010000097.1 GCA_945898275.1 Chitinophaga pinensis
AATCTTTACCTCTAATATCTGCATAAATGAATACAGATAACGCTTTTTCAAAATCTGATACATTTTCCATTTTGTCAAGGTTGATTTTGTCTCTAACAACAGATGTCAGTTTTTGTGAACCAATATTGTCAAATAGAAACATTTCGTGAAGTAGAGGTAAAAACTTATTCATTGTTGCGAATTCTTCAACTTTCTCTTTTGGCAATTTATCCTGATTATGTAAAAACAATTCGAATACAGCCTTATGCAATATCGCAAATAATATGGACTTCTTTAATGCAGTTGAATAGCTTTCAAGTTTTAAATTTGGATTTTTTTTATCTAAAACCTCTTCGGAGTTGTTTAACACTCTTAGTGCCAAAACAAGAAGTTTGCCTAAATTTTTTAAACTGTTACCACCTTCTTTTTTTGAAATCCCTTTCTCTTGTTTTTGAAGTTCTAATTTATTGTCCTCAATAACTTCCAAGTCTTGTTCAGTTGGTTTATTTGATGGTAAAAAGGTAACGACTTTTTCTTCATTTAGTTGGTTAATTAACGATGGTTTTTCGTTGCCTTTTTCATCTTTACTTATAAAAAAACCGTCATGATTTTTATATCCCTTTTCTGCTTGAGCATTCATAATCATTTCCTCTAAATCAGAGAAACCTGCCTCAAGTCTTTTAATTATAAGTTTTAATAGTTCCGTTTCACCTCTATGAATTCCCGTAAAATAGTCAATCTCATTATTGTAAATTAGAAAATTTTCCTCTGCCAAAACCTCGTCCTTGAATTCCGAATCCTTCTCCATTTGTTTCATAAGGAAAAATTCGAAAAAACAAGAGAATCTAAACCTCACATCTCCATTATCTTTTAAGAAAATTCCAGAATTTAAAAGTGTCTCTACAATTTTATCTGTTTTAAAATCATCAAATCTTTTATCAGTTAGATATTTATCTACGGTACTAGTAAAAGTGGAAAATGAAAGAGAATAGTTTACCTTTTCTTCTTTTAGCATTTTATATGCAATATGTGATATGATCCATATTTTATTATCATATCCAAATCGCTCACGTTGTGTTTCTTTAAAATCATGTTTCTTTAAAATCTGTTCAATGAAGTTTTCAATTAAAGTTGAATTATTAATTGGTTTAAAATTCTCTTGTTTTTCAATAATCCATAAGAACATTGAAACCGAAAATGGCGTTCTTGGTAAATTCAACGCTAAAAATGCTTTAGTGAGTGTTTCAAGTTTTTTTGGAGTATCATATTTGTTAGACTCAGGAAACCATTTTTTAATTAATTCCTTAATCTGTTTTGTTTTAAACTGTTTTATTGTAATTGAATTGTAGTTAAACATTGAGGTTAATTCTATATTTATAGGATAATCTTCTTCATAAAGTTGTTGATAGGTAGCAATATACCTTATATTAGGATAGTCTTTTAGAAATTTACTTAATGCTTTTAATTTGTAAATGTCCTCATCATCAAATGAAATATTATCTATAAACAAAAGAACCTTATATTTTTCCAAAACTTCTTTTGCTTCATCATTAGATTTTGACCAAAATTCTCTTATTAGCTTTAAGGGATTATCTTTCAATTCTTTAAAATCGATTGATGCAGGTATTTGATGATGTTGTTTATTTGTTTCTAATGTTTCAATCAATAGTTTGTCAATAAAAATTGTTTTGCCAGACTCTTTTGTGCCAAATACAATGTAATTACTAGAGTTGAAAATAATTTCAGTTAGTGAGGCAATAATTTTATCTTCTATTTCAGCATCAAATTCTTCTTTTACAACTATATGGGGCATTACAAAAAGTTCGTTTAAACTCTTTGGAGCGCTGGTGTCCGTAGAATGTGAAAGTAAATGACAGTTAATTTGTGGTATAACGTCACAACTTATTTGTTTGATTAGCCTTTGCTCAAAAACAATTTGCTCAACATCTTTACCAAAGGGTATGTTTACCAGCCAAATACCGTCATTACCAATGGATGAGTTTATGATAAACTCTTTTTTGGGATATTCAGATTTATAAAAGCTAGAAATAATTTTCTTATTTTCAAAGTCGTAGTCAATTACAGCAAATCCGTTTTCAAATTTTTTTTCAGGACTCCTAATGCTACTTGATAACGTACCTGATGCACAAAATGTAAATAGCTGACCATCTGGGTCTTGAATAAATCCGGCCTTTGCCCTATGAGTATGCCCCACAAACAAAAGATTAAAATCTTGCTTTAAAAGCTCTTCGACAATTTCTTTATCAAAGTCACTTAAAAAATCATAATGATGATGGCTCAATGCTATTTTTATATTGCAATCGGAAATGTCTTTAAGTCCGTCAATTATTTGTTTTTCTCCAATCAAAATTTTTCCTTTATCAGTATTGCTGTCATAGCAGCGCCAAGATGAATTTAAACAGCAAACGCCAATGCTCAAGCCATTTATGTTAATTTTAAATGTTGACTGAAAGGGGGTCAAATTTATTTTACACTTGGCGTCTTTGTAAAAATAATTTTCAAATTCTTTATACTCTTTTACTCTTTCTACGCCCTCTGGATTTTTAAAAAAATCATTTAACTTTTCTTGTGAATCTAAATCTTGAGTTAAACCTTTTTCAATTCTAATAGAATCGGAGATTCTATTTAAGTCATGATTCCCTGGGACTAAGAAAAATGAATCTTTCGTCAAAGAAGTTACTTTTAATAATGGCTCAATTAATGTTATTTCAAAATCTAAAAAGGCCTCATCAAGCCCACTATAATTTTTCCCTCCGATGTTAATCAGATCGCCTGTGAATAATATTAAATTTATTGGTTTTTCGGATATGATTTTTTCTAGTCTTTTAATTAAAGGATTCACAACGTGGTTTACATTGTCTTCTTTGTCTTTCTGGTCTAGGTGAAAATCTGAAATGTGAAGTATTCTCATATTTTGTTAATGTTAATGTCGTTTTAGGTTATCGGCTAAATTGTATATATTCTTACATCTACTCTCTTAAAACGCTAGTTTTACACTTAAAAATAAAGCAAAACAAAAATATATATTAACCCTCTCAATATATAGCAGTAATATTACCCTATTTAGGGGTGATATTACTAAATGACAGATTATTTAATTAAATGGTAAATTACCATTTCTAACCAGATTCTTCCATTTTTTGCTAAGCGCAGAATCATGATTTCAACGGCTTCACGCAAAGTTTTAATTTCAAGAATTGGTGTTATGTTCATTAATTCAAATGTTCACTATTCTGCGGGGTGTGTCTTGAATAGAAGATATGTAGTAAGAAATAGTAAATTGTTACAATAAAAACCATTAAAATTCAATTTATTTTCATTTAATCATTCTTTATTATTGCTGATTTGTATTTCAATAAAATTGAAATCTGATGAATATTTGATCATTTTTTTGAAATCTTTCTGAAAATCAGTCTTAAGCAAGGATCTTTGAATTTTTCTTTTCATATCGATTTATTTACTGGAAAGGGATATTGCTTTTCGGATAACTTTAAATTAATCAATGAAAATGCATTAATGTTACCCACCACCGACCAAGGACTATCGACCACCGACCACCTGCACATTACCGCTGAA
>CAMDHZ010000098.1 GCA_945898275.1 Chitinophaga pinensis
TGGTGAACTCCTCTCACCGTATCGATTTAAAAGGAGAATCTCTAAGAAAGGGAGTCCTCAAAAACGAATAAAAATTTATACTTTTAAGCATCTCTCAAAGTGGCACTGTTTGACCGAAAACAGTGGCATGGTCAGACCGAAATAGCCAAGGGCTTCCCGCACTGCCTGAATTAAGCTCTAAGCCGCTCAATTTGATTGTGGTGGTGAAGTATTTTGAGTGCTACTGGTTAATCGGTAAACTTTGACGGCAACATCCCCGATGAAGTGACCATTGAAGATAAAGCACTGATGGAACAGGTAAAACTGATTGAAGAGCTTGAACCCGAAGAAAAAAATATCCTCTTAAAACTGATTCAGACTTTCGTTTCTAAAAAACGATTTAAAGATTATCTGGAGAAAAATATTGCTGCTTTGTAAAGCAAAAAAGCCCTGCCGAGCAGGAAGACTCAAATCTTTATCGCTACTACATTATTAAAAATACTCTCTTTCTTTTTTGTTGCGTACAAGATTGAATCGAACCTTAATGTTACCACTTCAGACATATTGTAAACCTGACCTTTTTTATAAAACTCTTGATATGAAAATGGCATATCATTTTTAGCAAATTCCTTGGCAAATTCTTTAAAAGTGAAGGATGGTTTTAATTGTCGATTTACATTGCTGATTTTTTCAATAACTTCATTAACTTGGTTGTTATCAACTTTGAAAGTTAAAAAGACTTGACGCAATAGAAATTCTTTCCCTTCCTCTGTAATATAATTCTTATACTCTTCCGGATTCTCAGCTTTAATTTTTTGGACTATTTTTTCATCTTTCTTACTCATATCTTGCACTGAAGTATAGCTTTTTATCAAAAACCTTGATTTAATTTTACCTTCAAATCCACAAAACACTTTACATATGTATATTATCTTATCGAATTCACCAATTATAGAATCCTTCGAAGCTAAAGTGAACTCTTCGATATATAGTGGTCTATTATAAAGAATTTGACCATAACCATCTTCTGTGCTTACCCAGCATCCAATATCGTAAATTTTATTCATTAGTCGTATTCTCTTTATGTAGCTTAATATGATCTTCCTTTTTCATAAATTTTATATTTCTTGGATCAGTCATTTGTGAAGGGTCATCTTTAACCATTGTTTTATGATGTCCGTCTATACCTTTTTCTTTTTCATATTTTTCTCCTAAACCTTCTACACCAGAAGCTTGATCCCTTCTTGCATCTCTTACTCCAGCGTTTCGCATATTTTCCTTAAATTTCTTCTTCTCTGATGCTGGTAATGAATCGTAAATTTTTTCAATATACTTGTTTTCTAAGTCCTGTAACTTGTCATAAGCTTCTGCAACTTTTTTTCCAAACTTTGTAGGAGGAGCACACAAGAGGACAAGGTGTCTCACCAAAGTTTTTACTTTTCCTATTTTTTATAATCTGAATATCGTATCCTGATTTTGAGAAAGACCTTGATTTAGATGAGCGAAACATAATAAAAAAACAAAAATGGAAAGCTTAATCATTCTCTTATCTAATAATAATAATATTCATTAGCCCACTCCTCTATTGGGAAAATTATTGGGGTTTTAAGGTTTGCAGGCGTTTTTTTGTAAACATAATTTATTTTCCCTGTATAGGTACCCCAAGGGCGCCCTTTTCTTTTATAAAAATGTATATCGCCATTAGGTTGAATTCTACCAAACCAATACTCAAACACCTTGGTGTCGTGATTGTAAAATTCAACTTTCACTGTTTGGTCATTTACCGAATAAAATCCATATTGCCCGCGCTCCATCTTTTCTGCAATATCCCTTGTAGGGTATTCAAGCATTAAAATCCTACTGAAAGCTATGCCTTGCCCATTAAATCTAAGATATCTATAGTAAGTTACATCTTTGTGTAAAACCCGTCCTTCTTTATTGCTCACGGTTAAAACTTCACTTGTAATATAGAAAGCGGCCGTATCAATTAAGTCGCTAAAAAAAAACGGTTTTTTTGATAAGTGATACGCACTAGCAACTGCTTGTTTGCCACCATTATATCTTATCCACTTTGGTGGTATTAAACCGCAGCTTGTCAAAAATAAAATTGGAAAAATGTTTATCACGATCCTTTGTAGCATCTTATTCTCAATTTGCAGTTGAGTAAAAAAGTAAATCATTCGTCAAATGATTATGTATAAAATTTTGACCCCCCATTTGATCTTTGCCATCAATCCTTTTAAAATTCATTGGATTAATTCCTGGTAAGATAGAAATTGCTTGTCCATTGTTTAATAATTGATCATGAGATGACTGACCATAAGTACCGTGTATTCCTCCAGCCGGATTGCCTGGCATTGCAAGCCAATTGCCCTCTCCATCCTTTCCTAATCGTTCACCAGTAAAAACATCGGTTCCAATCATAAAATTTCCAAAGTCGCTTGCAATTGTCAAGTTTCCACCTCCAGTGTACCATCGGTCATCCTTGTCTCCTAATCCAGGGATGAAATCGTTATACATTCCAAAACTTGCTGATCCCGATTTGCCGCCGACAAATCCAACACGTTGATTTCTACCACTAGAATTGAGTACAAAATTTGTCGCCACGGTTCCCGAACCTTCAAAATTATTAAATACACCAGTAGACATATTATTGCTAATGGTATTTAAGGGTAATGCACGACCTTCTCCCGAGCCCAAGCCTATTGTTAATGCTGGACTAATTACAAAGTCCATTTGTCTTGAGTAATTTCCAGTTGAACCATGTGTGGTGCCCAACCCATAATTGTATGCACTGAGTGACATATTTATGCTACCCATAGCGTCACTGCCTCGCTGTGAAATACCCATTGCTACACTAACAGAAAAGCCTCCATTGAAATTTGTTCTAAAGCCAATGCCAAACCCTACACCGGGCCACATGCCGTCAGGATCAACTAGAATTACAGGATTATTATGGGTAAATGCGTAAGGTGTAATATACGCACCTTTCTCCGCCAACGGATCCACCCCCAACCACACACTCCACACCGGATTGTAATACCGCGCCCCGTAGTAGTAGTTCCCGGTTTCGGGGTCGAGTTCTTTGCCGTTAAAGCGGTAGGGCGATGAGAACTGCCCGTAATTCTTGTTCTTTTCTATCAAACTTTCGCCAAATGCGCTGTAATGGAAATACCGATACGGGCGGCCTGTTATGTCGGTTATGTATTCGTTATGGCCCAAATAATCGGGGTGGTAGTAGTACAGTATCCGGCTTAGATTACAATCAATGCCCAATCCCCGCTCGGCATAAAACACATTGTTCGAGCATTCGCAGGCATTACGGGGATAGGGCGAACCGGAGCCTTCCTCTTCTTGGCATGAATCGTGGTAATCGCTAATATTCAAGCCATCGTATGGGGAAATGGCCGAATAATCCTCACCGAAAGTACTGCCCACCGTATTGCTCACCTGAGAAACATTGCCTTTATAGTCGTAAATATAAGATTTTCAAAGAAGGGTTTTCCGCACTTAGCCTCTTCGGCTGTTTACCTGCCGCCATGCTGAAAGGGCAAATTACA
>CAMDHZ010000099.1 GCA_945898275.1 Chitinophaga pinensis
GTGAAAAAATTATTTCGGGAAATTCATTCAATAGTTGGAAAATGGAAATAAACGTTCTACATTTGTCGTCCCAAACGCGCAACATGGTTGACGTTTACGGGCGCTTAGCTCAGCTGGTTCAGAGCATCTGCCTTACAAGCAGAGGGTCGTAGGTTCGAATCCTACAGTGCCCACTTAGAGTGGCAAGGGTTTCAGGGAACTGGAGCCCTTTTTTATTTTTCCATTTGCACACAATTTGCACAAAAAGAGGTTTATACGTTACCATGGGAGTGCATACCTTGGGGCTCTTTCCGCTAACTTTTCAACCTTTAAAATCCGTTGGTATATCTTGGTTGGCTTCCTCTTTAGTGCTTTTTTCGCCTCCCTTTACCTTTTTTGTGAAATTCTGAGTTGAGCATATTGAGTTTCATTTAATACTCATCAACAGAATAGTCTAAAAAACGCTATTGCTTGCTCTCTAGTTGGCTTTTGTAAATAAGGCCAGTATTTCTGCCTGTGCACGATATAAGAGCACCCAGCGGCCTTGTATAGCTTTAGGGCAAGGTTGATTGTTGCTAGGGCGTATAAAGTAATGCCTGATGGCAGTTGCCTATGTTGGTGGGAATGCTAATAATATCAACGGTACAAAAAGTAACTATTTAGTGTTTACGGGGCTTTGGTATGTTTTGGGGTACAAATTTGTATAGAAATTGTGTTTTAGGGGCTTTTTTGGTTCGGGCTTGCAGGTGCTTAATTTACCAATCTTGATTAATAGTTGCATTGCGCATATCTGCATTTGGTATATCAATTAGTTCTTTACAAAAAAGACTTGCTGCTGAGCCAAAAGCTAAAACCCTGTTGTAATTCATTTTAACCCCTTTCGTTCCATCTACTTTACCGTCTTTAAAGAATTGCGAAAAATTCCATGTACCAGCAGCCACCGTTGGGCTATTATGTGTTCCTGGATAATACCGATTTCCACCATCATAAATCAATACTCTTGCCTTTCCTTGCTTAAACTGGATTATCATCCTTATGTAGTAGCTATCCTGAGTATAGATTCCCATCACACCATTATAGCTATAAGGCAGCAAAAAGCGCAATGAAATTTGCGCTGTGGTTTCTCCTGTCAGTATCTCATTATAATCGTTAAAGCGCCCTTGTAACCAGCTTTTTACCTGTTCAGAAACTGCTTCGGTAGATAAAGAGTCAAAATCAATAACCAAACTTTTTATTAGCAACTCATCTTGATTCTCATAGAAATGCTCAATTAAAATAACTTGTGCTTTTCCAAGGCCACAAACAAATAGCATTAAGCATAACAGTATGGTTTTCATTTATTTTCTAGTTATCAGTTAAATTATTAAGGAATGTCCCTTCTTATTTTGCCTACAACCTGATGCAGGTGCAATATAGCTTTTCTAGGTATTTCAAATTCCTACAATTTTGAATATTCCATTTTGCGACCACCAGTAGCTATTTTGGTAAGACCTGCTAACGGTAATATGGTCGAGAAACCTAAACCCGAAAAAAGGGTTACTTTTTGAATAGTTGAGTTTGGAATTGCATAACTTATGCCAACTAAAAGACCACCAACAATAAACCCCGTCATTGCTATGTTTGCACCTTTCCTAATCTCCCTACCTGCACTCTGTATTGGTGTAAGGCCGTTTGCTGAATAAATGTTTGGCATACCCATTTTTACTGGAATGGAGTCGCCACAAGATAGTTGTGCGTAGGAGCGTATTTTGCCATTTGAATACCCTCTAATTTGGTACTTTCCACTACTATCTATAAGCTCAATAAACCCCTTACCAGTTACTGCTAAATAAACTTTAGCTTGATAGGCATACACCCCCGTAACTAAATTGCCGTCAACTTCCGTTGGAAAATTACATTGAGCAGATGCAGCACCGCAAAATACAATACAAAAGAATAATACTAGAATTTTCATGTTTTAATATTGAGCAGTGAGGTTAAATAAAAATGCTATGCAATTTAATAAAAAGTGAAGCATGATTGTAAAGCCAAATCGTTATTTATATTTTGCAGCAAAACCAATTAATATGAAATTACTATTTACAACTTTGTTTCTGTCAATCGCAGTTTTGCTAAGTGCACAGGATACGATACCCAACATGAATAAGCCCGTGCCAGTTTATGTTAAACCGATTAATCCTAAATTAACGGCTGGATACAAATTGAGAACGGGAACAAGGCAATTGGTGGGTAGTGTTCCAGTAGCCATAATTGGTGGTGTATTGGGTGGGTTTCTGTACTACCAAGGAACAAAAACTACCGTAACAACCAATAACGGCATTCCAACAACTCAAAACGGAAATAAAGGGCTTAGAGTAGCTGGTATAACCTCAATGGTTTTGTTCGGAGGCTTTAGTATGGTTTTATTTATTTCGGGTGCTGAAAAAATTGGAGATGCTGGCAGAATATTGCAAGAAAAAGGGCTTTGATTTTGAGTACTCCTAATGTATCAACATATCAAACCTGTGCCCCTCGCACCCATGCGTGATTGTACGAGAAAAACCTAAATCTTTAAGGAAAAGTGCAATTTTGGTTTAAAGTGGTCGCTTAAAAGCATAGACCAAAAAGAAGCCGCTACCCGCCACTGATACTAACTCCCAGCCTTGGGCTCCTAAGGAATTTATTGTTTCATTATCCTTTGAGGTACTATATAGTGACTTAAATAGTCTATACTCGTACTTAATCATAATCTTATTTTTTTCTTCGCTAATATACTTTACATCCCAATCCCATCCAAAAATGTCCGCACAAAGTCTTTCATTTTGTCGATAATTACATTGATTACCTTACTGATTTAAGCAAGTCCCCAAAGCTAGCGAAAGTAAACTCATCTGGTGAGGTCTCCTGCTTAGCAAGTATTCCATTAACGTAGATTTTAGCTCTTATCTTCAGAGGATATCGAAACAGTGCTATTTGGTTTCTTTATGTTTCTGATAAACCAACTGGCATATTTTATCCATTGATTTAAAAATTGCAGGGTCAAATTGAGGTGAACGGGCAATGGTTGTTAATGTTGCTACTGAACTATACAAAACCTCGTTATCATCCTTCCCTAACCGCTCCATGAAGGTGATTTTATTACTTCCTTTCGGAGATTCTGATACGATTACCTCGTCCGTATCCGTATCAATTGAAAATAATAGACTACTCATATCCGTTCCTTTTTATTATTGGTGTAAATAACATCGACCGTTTGAATTGGTGGTTTTATTTTTACATCTGAGACCCTTCTGTGTTGTTCCATAACATTGACTGGAACTGGTTGATGAGCCCGATTTTGTAGTTGAACTACCCTGACAGCAATTGGTTCCTACTCGCCTGTCGTGAACTTTACAAGTACAGCTATTGGATTTGCTCCGATTGCAAGTAAAACATAGGAGTTGAATGTTTGAAACACTACTACTGCCGCCACAAGAATACGGTGTGATGTGGTCATATTCTAAACTTGAAGAACTACCGCAGCATTGGCACTTTCCGCCATCTCTTGT
>CAMDHZ010000100.1 GCA_945898275.1 Chitinophaga pinensis
AAATCATGGTCTGTGGCCGAGGCATTGGGGTGATTAGGAACCTGGCTGTATTTGGTTAATATGCCCCCCGCTTTGTTGTAGCTCATGGCAAGGCTGTAGGGCGAAGCGTCGTACTGACCTTCTACCGAAATGAGCCTATTTAAGCCATCATATTGGTAAATAGCCGAATATTCCGCTCCGAAAGTACTGCCCACCGTATTGCTCACCTGAGAAACATTGCCCTTGTAGTCGTAAATATAAGATTTTTCAAGAAGGCTTCCCGCACTGGCTGAATTAAGCTCTAAGCCGGTTAGTTGGGTTGTGGTGTGGAGGTATTTCGAGTGCTCATTTTTATAGTTTCGGTGAAAATCAAAATGAAACACCTAAACTGCAATATGTACTTGGTCGGGGGGGATACTCAAAAACGAATAAAATTTTATTCTTCTAAGCATCTCTCAAAGTGGCACAGTTTGACCGAAAACAGTGGTATAGTTAGACCGAAATAGCCACTTTTATCAAGCAAACTAAATTTCAGAGTATTATGTAAGCCAAAACGCCAAGCTGTTAGCCTAGCGTTAGATGTTATTCTGCTAATTCTTTTTCTAACTCTATCTTTCGTCTGAAGTAAATCCGTTGGGTGTCTTGCTCCGTTTCTACAATAAGATTTTCATACGCCTTTTTATCAGAACATAATTCAGGATATCCTAAAATAGCTTGCACAAAAGGATAAATATCTTCGTCCTTTTCTATTAATCTAAAGTGCCAATTTGAATTTACTTTATTATCAACAACTTCAAACAATTGACACGGACAGGCAGAAATGAACCCATTATCATCTATTAAATAAGCTTGGTAGGTTTGAAAAGTTATCAAACCCATTACTAAATATTCTTTACCGATTTCTATTCCAAATTCTGCCATTTCAGACACTCCAAATCTCCCAAATACTTCTTTATTAGTAATTGGCTCGTATTCATAGGAACGTAAACTTTCCCCTGTATTATTGATACAACGTATTTTCATTATGGACTTAGAAATTTAAAATCATCAACAGCTTTTAAAACACCATTTTTAAATTGCCCTAAATAATGTATGGTAGTTTTGGTTCCGTCCAATGCAGTATGGGTATATTGCATTTTATTCCAACCTAACCAACGACTATCCTTCATTCCCGTCATTACTGTTTTACCAAGCGTAGGATTAGACATAATTTCTTCCATAGCTAACTGCTCTGTAAGGTTCGCTGCTGCTGTTCTACCCGTAGAGCCTAAGCCTAAAGGTTTGAGTACCCCCTTAGCAGCAACTTGTGATCCAAACCTAAATGATATTTGCTTTAGTACCGCTTGACCTAATTTATAAGCTCCAGCACCAAGTACCACATTGTCCAATGTAAATACATCTTCTAATCCGCCTACCTTTCGCATAATACGCTCACCCGGAGAAGCAGACATTTGGCCACCTGCGGCCCACATCATCTGAGCGTTTGAATAACTTTCATTTTGGACTTGAACATCTAAAACTTGCTTTAATTCTAATTTCCCCTCAGAGTTCTTTTTATAAATGTAGTCCTGTTTATTGCCACCTTCACCACTAATGACCTTAAATGATCCATCTTCATTTTCTTCCCAACCGATAGCGCTTTCACCGTTTGGATCAATAAGTGCAATGGGATTATTCTCCACGAAATTATAAGGTGTTAAGTGCGGAAACTCACCCGCCAACGCATCCACCCCCAACCAAATCCCCCACACCGGATTGTATTACCTAGCCCCGTAGTAGTAGTTCCCGGTTTCGGGGTGGAGTTCTTTGCCGTTAAAGCGGTAAGGCGATGAAAACTGTCCGTAATTCGTGCTCTTTTCTATCAAGCTTTCGCCAAATGCGCTGAAGTACAAACCCTCTCTTTTTGGATTGTTGGTTCTTTGAGGGTTGTGGGGCGCGGGCATAGGGCTAATTTAATGGCTTTTTGGAGATGGTAGAATGTGCCTTCTTTTGAAAAATTTATCTTATTCTAAAGCTTTTCATAAAATGTATGCAGAAACATCGAAATAAATCATTTAACCTTTAATAAATATCAACGTGCTTGAATTAGTGTGATTATCTTCAGGTAATATGTTATACTGCACAATAAATTTAACTCGAACTGAAAGATTTAGTCGATTTAAAAAATTTATTATTGAATATGTTCTTTCTTTATACATTCTCTTAGAGGATTCCAACATTTCAATCTCTCTATACAAAACAACAATTGAGTCTATACTATCTCTAGTAAATTCCTGAAAAATTGCGCTTATCGCAAGGGAATCAAACTCGGAGATTTCTGTCGATCTGAAATTCCAGATTAACGAAATAACCTTTGCATCTTTACTATTAATAGCATTTAATCGAAAATTTGTAATTTGTTCAAATTCTATTTCACTAAGTTCTATGGGTTGGCCTATAATAATAAAACTCCAATGAATTAGAAAAATACAACTTAAAGTTTTCATTAATTTTGTTTTCTATAAAAAGGTGAAACATCGCCAGTTTGAGGACGAGGAGTAAAATATCTGCTATTATAACCGCGATAACTATTGATCCTTACAGAGGATGCCCCTGGTTTTTCAATAATACTTTGTACAGAATTACCATCAAGAGATTTTAATAAGACTAATCCATAATGTTCGGGAATGTCTGTATAACGTGGGGTGTATAAATCCATAGTGTTTTGATGAGGCGCTTCCCTTCTCATAGCATTTGAAGTATAACCAAACGATATTACATCACCAACTGCTGATTCCTTCTCTGAAATATTAGTAAAATTGTCATTGAGGATATTAGCTGCGTCACTCATTTCTTTATTCCCATCATTTCCATTAGCAAATGCCGCATTTTGATTTATACTATTAACCCCAAAAGCAAAATTTGAACAATTGTAATCTTTATTATTCATTTTTGAAATTGCAGAATTAATAGACCGCACTTTGTCAACTTTATCAAATGAATAAGATTGCCCTTCATTAAATGTCTGCCCATGGTAATCTCGTAGAGCATCTTCAGAAACGCCAAGTTGTGTGGCTAAAGTGTTCAAATCATCTCCCTTTTGGGCAATAAAGCTTAATTTCCCTGTGTTTTCATCCAACTTAGCATCCCACCTGCCATCAGGATCAATGCGCATGATTGGATTGTTCGATAAGAAATGATAGGAAGTCATTGTGTTATTATGACCTTCCCCCGCCAACGCATCCACCCCCAACCACACCCCCCACACCGGATTGTAATACCTCGCCCCATAGTAGTAGTTCCCAGTTTCGGGGTCGAGTTCCTTGCCGTTAAAGCGGTAAGGCGATGAAAACTGCCCGTAATTAGTGTTCTTTTCTATTAAGCTCTCGCCAAATGCGCTGTAATGGAAATACTGATACGGGCGGCCTGTTATGTCGGTTATGTATTCGTTATGGCCCAAATAATCGGGGTGGTAGTAGTACAGTATCCGGCTTAGATTACAATCAATGCCCA
>CAMDHZ010000101.1 GCA_945898275.1 Chitinophaga pinensis
CTATGTGTTCGGTATTTCCTTCGCTACAAAGTAATAAACCAATAGGCTTTTCTTCTCCTTGCTGCATTTCATGTTTTTCTAGCCAGCGCAAATAAAGCTCCATTTGGCCTTTGTATGCAGGCTTAAACTTTCCCATTTTCAAATCTATGGCGATAAGTCTTTTTAGTTTTCTGTGGTAAAAAAGTAAATCTAAATGATAATCTTCGCCATCTACCGAAATGCGTTTTTGGCGCTCCAAAAAAGCAAAACCATTGCCAAGTTCCATGATGAACTTTTCAATACCCGATATTAAAGCATTTTCTAAATCACTTTCGGTATAAAACTGCGGAAGGTTCAAAAAATCGAGTACATAGGTGTTTTTAAACACCAAATCGGGATGGATGGTATTTGCTTTTAGATGCTGTAATTGATTTTTGATTTCCTCTTCTGGCATTTTTGCTAATGTGGTGCGTTCAAACAGCATTTTATCTATTTGCTCGCGCAGTTCTCTTACGCTCCATTGGTTTTGGGCAGAAAGTAGCATGTAGTATTCTCTTTTCAGTTCATCCGAGATAGTCGCTATTTCAATTAAATGGCTCCAGCTTAATTGTTGCGACACTGTCGCAATATTTGTTACATCTATACAATTGGCCACTTTACACATTCTTGTTAAAGCAGAGTAACTGTAACCTTTGCCATAGTGAGCAGTTAATTGTTGCGACAGTGTTGCAAGAATCTTTGCTCCATATTCCAAGCGGTTGTTTACTTTCAGGTTTTCGTTAATGTAACAACCTATATTCCAATAAAGCAAAGTTGTTTCTACGTTTAAAAATAAAGCAGTTTTCTGTTTGGCATGTTCAATTAATTGAATAATACCTGGTAATAAGTCATTAGAAAATTTAGTTATTTGGTCTTTATTACTCATATCGCCAACTCTTTAAAGTTTTCAGAAATGGCCTTCGCCAAAGCAATCGCTTCTTCATTCAATCCTTCCAACTCAATATGTATTTCGTTTAGACGCTCTTCATAATCAAAATCATCATCGGTGGTGCTGTCCACGCCTACATATCTGCCTGGGCTTAAGCTCCAATCTTTGGCTGCTATTTCTGCTTGACTTACAACTTTACAAAGTCCTTCTACATCGGTATAAACACCATCAGGGAAACGGCTCGTCAACCAATGGGCTTGTTTATAGAAATATTCAGTTTCGTGCAACAGTCCGGGTTCCTCCTCATCGGGGTTGCCGCTAAGTTGCTGCTGCAGGGCTTTCAAAGGAGCAATGAATTGCGCCTGAACATTCAGCTCTTTCCAGTCTTTGTTTTTGCTCAGTTGGAATTCTTTGGTGGCCGTGCTTATGGCATCTAGCAATTGTTTAATGATTTTATCTTGTTGCTTGCGCAAGTTTTTACAGCCTTGGGCAATGGGTTCTAATGAACTTTCACTTGCTGTAGCCTTTTTCGCTAAGGATATAAGCTTGTTTTGCTCCTTGTCTATGGTTTCAAAAATCAGGCTGTCTGCAAAGGCTTGAGTGGTTTTATCCTGCTCGGCCAGCTTTACTGCAAAATCAACTATACATTGATGCGCTTTGTTAAATAGAAGCTGAAGCTAATGCAGCACCTGTGCCGTTTCTTTGGCTAAGTTGGCAGACGTTTCCAAATATTCTTTTACTGTACGATCAAACTTTTGGTTAGCCTGCGGTGAGCCTGCTTGCAGTGAGCTTGCCGAACCTGCCGAACCCGCGCCTCTATACAAGTTTACAATGCAAATGAGGTTTTGCAGTTGCTCTGGGCTAAAGTCGTTTACCTTACTGGTTACTTTTCGGTAAATCTTCCTTGCATCAAGCATCAACACTTTATCTTTTTTAGCTTCGTCTTGTTCCTTTGCTCTATCAAAAAACCATAAGGTGCAAGGCAATGAACGGGTATAGAAAAAGTTGTTGCCAATGGCCATCATAACGTCTACCGCACCTGTTTTTACCAACTTCTCCCGAATGTCTTTTTCGCTGTGTCCCGCATCGCTGGCAGACGAGGCCATTACAAAACCTGCCCTGCCACCTGTCCCAATCTCAGCCGAGGGAGCTTTCAGGTAATTATAAAAATATTGGATCCACAAATAATTGGCATTATCGTTTTTCGGCAGGTTTACTTTGCCATCCAAGATTAAACGAGGGTCTTTCTTAACGGCATCTTTGGCTTTGTCCACACCGTCCACATTAAAAGGAGGATTGGCCATAACAAAGTCGGCTTTACCCACCATATCTTGTTTGTCTTCGTAAAAAGTATTGCCTTCTTGTATGTTTCCTTCTAATCCGTGAACGGTTAAGTTCATCTTCGCTAGTTTGGTATTTAGGTCGGCTTTCTCTTGGCCGTAAAAAGTAACTTTCTCGGCAGGTTTTAGCCCTTCACTTTCTATAAAATAACCCGTTTGTACAAACATACCTGCAGAACCGCAGGCAGGGTCAAATACTATTCCGTGGTCGGGCTCAATTACATTTACAATGGTTTGAACCAAACTCATAGGCGTAAAAAATTCTCCACCTTCTTGTGCGCCAGTCATGGCAAATTTGCCAAGGAAGTATTCGTATATCTTTCCAAATAAATCGCCTTCGGCTTTTTGCAATACTTCTTTATTGAAAATGCGGAGTAGTTCACGCAATAAGTCTTTGCTGAAAATAGAAAAGTTCTTTGGCAAAACACCTTTGAGGTTGTCGTATTCGTCCTCAATCAGTTTCATTGCGTTATCAATAGCTTCGCCTATGTCTGCACTTTCGGGCAACGAAACCAAATAATCAAACTGAGATTTTTCAGGTAGGAACATGGAGTTTTGCTCTTCAAAATCTTTTTTAGTTAAAGCTCGTTTGCCCCTTTGCGGATGCGAAGGCAAAGTTTTTTCCACTTCAATTTTTACTTTTTGAAAGCGGTTGTAGGCGTGTCGTAAAAATATTAGTCCCAATACAGGCATTGAATATTCCGAAGCAGTCAATTTACTATTTGCTCTGAGTTGGTCGGCTGCTCTCCAGAGTTCGGCTTCTAATTTTCTAAGTTGTTTTCCTTGCATAAATGCGTTTCTCTATTACTGGATTTTTTAAGGGTTAGTTTTTCGATATAATTTAGATGTTAAACCCTTTTCAAATTTATTCAGTTGTGCTAAGTTTATTTATATCTATTAAGATATTGGCGGTAGAAATATGACTTTGCTTTGAATGTAAAAATTATGATTGCCAATTGAACTTTTCATGATTGTTAGTTGATTATTCAATTATTACAGTCCATAAGGTTAATCTAAGGCAGTTTGTTAAAATCACAGTTTCATTCTTCTATTTCTTTCTCCAATACTACCAGTTCCTTTAAAAGTTCCATTTCCTTATCTCGCAGGCTGGAGGCGAGTTCATATGATTGTGCGGTAACGGCTTTTTGCTTCTTTTCTTGAATGAGTTTAAGCTGCTCGTTTAATGTTTCTTTATTCAT
>CAMDHZ010000102.1 GCA_945898275.1 Chitinophaga pinensis
TCCTAACACTTCATCGCTTGCACCAAACACACCATTGAACAACTGGAATTTTTCATCCAACAATTGATATACTCTTTGGTCGGCAGCATTGGTATTGTTTAGGAAATTAACCACTACCACATCAAACTTTTGACCGTAACGATGGCAACGGCCAATACGCTGTTCAATACGCTGAGGATTCCAGGGTAAATCGTAGTTTACCACCAATGAACAGAACTGTAAATTGATGCCCTCTGCTGCTGCTTCTGTGGCAATCATAATGGTTGCAGTATCACGGAAGTAATCAACCAATGCAGCCCTTTTATCAGCCGTTCTTGAACCTGTAATTCTATCTGTACCCTCATGTTTTTTGAGCCACTCCTGATAAACGGTATTGCTCTTTGGGTCGTTGTTACTACCGTTGAATAATACTATTTGATTTTTATACCCTCGTGCTTCAAGAATGTTTTTAAGGTATTCCTGTGTTCTGGTGCTCTCTGTGAAGATGATAGCTTTTTTGGGAGCACCCAATTCATTTAACTTCTCAAAGCCTTTGGTTAGGGCGGTAAAAAGGACTTCTCCTTTGGAATTAACCTTGATAGACTCAGCTAATTTTTTAAATTCATTTAAGGCTTCAATTTCTTGCCTTATTTCAGCGATTTCATCAGCATTGTAAACCCTTTCTTCCTTTGGTGTTTCAAAATCTTCATCATCATCAATCCATTCGTCTTGTTGCTCCTCAAATGTTTCGTAATTGGCAGAAAATACTTCATCTACATTTTGAGGCAGATTGTTTTGCTTATCCAGCGTACTTTCAAGTTTATCTGCCAAGCCCTGCAAAGTGCCGGAAATAGCATAGGTGGATGAAGCAAGCAGTTTACGAAGTATTAAGGTCATTAATGACCTTTGACTTGGAGGTAATGCGTAAAGATTAGGTCTTTGGAGATAGTCAGAAACTAAATCGTATAACCTTTTCTCATCATCACGGGGTGTAAACTCCTGCAGTATGCATGATCGGTTGGTGTAATTGATATATTCTAAAACTTGTCTTCTTAGGGTTCTTTTACAAATAGGCTCTAACCTGCGTTTGAGCTCATCAAAGTTTTGGTTTTCGGTTATTCGTGTGTATTGTGTTTTAAAACTCTTTAAGTCGCCAAAGGCATATTCATCAATAATGCTAACCAAGCCATAAAGTTCCAGTAGGGAATTTTGCAATGGTGTAGCCGTTAGTAAAATTTTAGGTGCATGAGCCACTGCTTCTTTTATTGACTTGGCTATTTTATTTGTTGTCTTATACACATTTCGCAAACGGTGTGCTTCGTCAATAACAACCAAATCCCACTCTATTTTGCTTACATATATGGCTTTGCTTTTAACGAACTGGTAGGAGCAAATAATAATGTTATCGGATTGATTGAAAGGATTGAAATTGGCTTTGGCAATTTCCTGGTTGAAAGACTTTGCCTCCAGAATAACGGAAGGCAAAAAGAATTTGTCGGCTATCTCCTGATTCCATTGCTTTCTAAGATTGGCCGGTGCTATGATTAAAATTTTCCGTTTGCGTTCAGCCCATTTTTGAGAAATTACAATTCCGGCTTCAATGGTTTTACCCAAACCTACTTCGTCTGCTAATAATGCACCTTTGGACAAAGGTGAATGAAAAGCAAACAATGCAGCATCCACCTGATGTGGGTTTAAATCTACCTGAGCATCTGCCAATGAAGCTGTGAACTTCTGCAAACTGTTTGCAGCATAGCGTTTGGTTAGCTCGTAGGCAAAATATTTGGCGTGGTATGGGGTGATTTTAGCCATTTACCTCCTTAATATTTTGCATAGCTAATTTTAGGACCACTACCACAGCCTTTTCATTTAATATTACAAGAATCATGTAATGGAATTGGGTACTTTAAAAAAAGTAAATTGCCAAAATTTTTCATTCTTTTGTTTTTAAAAATAATTCCAAAACGCCCAAACAAAATTTAACCATATTATAATTATTTGGATTAGAGAGAGGGTCATCGCCATTAAAATCATGAAAAAATCCTGTGAACTCAAAGTTTTGATTTTCCTTATCGAAATAAGATTTTAGAATTTCCCTTTTAACCTGATTTTTATTATTGCCTTTTTTGGGCGGGAACCAGCCATTCTGCTTCATAGAATCATACAAACTCTCTATTTTAATTATGATAAAATCCTTTTCTTCTTTTCTAAATTTTTTTCTTTCATTTTCAGACAGTCCAGAAATTATATTCTTTCTTAATTCAAACGTACTTTTTCTGAAAGCATTAATTACTTCAAGCTCTTTTTTTTGAGCTAAAATCTCTTCTTCTTTCTTTTTTCTTGCGTTTTCAAGTGAAACCAAATCGTCTCTTAATTTTTTATCCCAATTACCTTTATAAGTGTTATACCCCCCCTCGCAGGAATTGAAGACAAATTCATATAAAGAATTTGATGTGTTATTTTGATAAATCAATCCTTCAAGAACATATTCAATCCCTCCAAATTTGTTAAATGAAAACGATTTTATACTCTTCAAAGTATTGGTATAAACTATATTATGTTCATCTATTTTGGTTTGGTTGCCCAATTGCAAATCCTTGTTGTATTTGTATTGGACGATTTGAAGGAAAACCTGATTGTAATTCATATAGATATAATAGATATTCCTTACGTTTGATTCATATTCATTCGGTTTCATTGAACCACTTTTCAATAACCTATTATAAATATCAAGGTAATCGATGACAATTTCTTGAACCATTAATATTTTACTATTGACTAAATTATCTGTAGTCAAAACAGTGCTAGAATAAACGGCATTTTTTGTTTGGTAATAAATCTCGTCGTAATACCTCATCAGATTTTCTCTCCTTTGAATTTCATTTTGAATCACAGTATTGAAATCTCTCCCAATTTTATTGTAATCAATAGGTTTATATGATTCTCTAATGGTGATTGTCAAATCCACCTTATTCGACGGATTATAATATGTTTGGGTGTTGGAAATTTTAGGCCAACCTACCAAAAAAAGGATTAATAGAAGTAGAATTTTCATAATTCAAAAATAAAGAGTGTTTATTTAATTTATTCGTTTGGACTTTTTTGAAAACAGGATTGGTTTTACAACGTTTCCACTTCAAACATACTAGGGGAGTTTGAATTCCCCAAACTTAGAATTGCTTTTTACCCTTGGGTTGTTAGAAACCCCCAAGGGCGGCAGAGTTAAAAAGTACGGTTTTACTGCCCCTTTCAGACCTTCACTGAAAGCCCTTTTCCTGTTTTGTGCGCGACGTCGTCGCCATAAAATCATGCTATTGATTATAAGCATTTTAGCTTTTTTTATTTGCTTTTTTGGGTCATGCGGCTGTATTTTTCATGCATGTTTATTCGCAAAAACAAGAACAGAAGTGGAAGTGTCAGCATTCAAATTGTTCAAA
>CAMDHZ010000103.1 GCA_945898275.1 Chitinophaga pinensis
TTTGGAGTTAGTCTTTCATACTGGATTGAAAAAATCTGTTTGTTTTCTGTGTCTTCGTGAAACTTACTCGCATCAGGAATTGAAGCGAAGAACTGATTTAGATCGTCTCGAAATTTTGAATTATAATATGTTTTGAAGTCAGTCATTTACTTATTTTTACTACATATAAATTATCCATTCGCGATTTCCAATTCTCCCATTACCAATCAGCATTTAAGTATTTTGTCAATTAATTTGCTTTCAGCACTTCGGCTCTCAGCAATCCCTTCTTTTGCAAGGGTGCAATGTTTTACCTACACCATCATCCAGTTTTGGGTCGTAGCCGAAGCCTACGAGTTCGTCTATTTTGTTAGTGAACAATTTCATTTCTTGCAATTGCAAACGGATAGTTTCATTCGCCGCTTGTGATTGTACTATATTTACATCTTCCAAGGCAATTTGGCGGCATTCTAATTTTTTACCCTTTGGCTGATGTAATGGGAATTGAATTTAAATAGGCTATCTCTGTTCCATTTATAAATTAGAATGTAGGTTTAAATGCCTTGATGTGCAACACTGCTTAAATGCCAACTAAATGGTATTTTAGCTGTGCGTCGTCAAACTAATCTTGACTAATGCTTAAGTATTGTTTAGGGTTAAATCAAAACTAATTTATTTTTTACTTTGCAGTGTCTTCTGATTACTTTTAATTTTTTATAATCCTACTTTCATCTTTTGATTGGTTCGATTTTGATCCTTTTCCTTTTCCAGCAGGATACTCTCGCCCTTACCATAGTAAACATTGGCAGGCGTATGGTTTTATAGCGATTCAAGGTAGCGTTCGTTGCAGCAGGCATTGACGAACTTTTCCATAAAAGTGGTTATCTTCCGCTCGACACTAAAGATCCTTCTGGTTTTCCTGCGGATCTGTTTGATGCAGTTTTAAGGGGTATGTTTTCTTTCGGCTTCCATGTTGTCTAAATGTTTTTTTAGGAAACACTCCTTAGTATTCGCCTAAATCAGTTCACTTTTTGCTGACAACTTAAAAAGATACATGATACCGTCTTTTTTGCCGGCTACATACTCACCAATACTTGCATCATTACGAATAACTTTTTTTTGCAAATTAGGGGGTGGTTTTTCAACAAACTATGTATATCCAATTGTTGTAAGCTCCCCCACAACAACACCTGCCACTTTTTGGTTGGCAATATGGTGCAACTCGCAGCGATTAAACAAAGACGAGATTGTTACCGTCCAGGTTAGCTTCTCCGCCCAGTCTGTACGCAACCAGTTTTCCACCCTTTGCAACACTAAAGTCCAAACAACAAACGTTTCGCTTCAAAAATGTCGGTTCCCCTTCAAGCCAATAATGTCCAAAAAACATCTTCTTAAAATCCCCGCTCAAGTATTCCGGCCATTCTATACCAGACAGCTCGATCTGTTGTTCAGGCAAAACGTCAATGTGCTCCACACTTATTGATTTATAAGTCATAAATGACGGCTCTTCCCACCATTTTATTCTTATTTCAGTTCGTTTTGCTCCGTCTTTGTCAAAAAAGGAAAAACCTTCAGGTAGAGATATCTCTTTCCCTTTCAGGATTAGGTCTATCGCTTTGTTTAACTCGGTCCCCTTTTCAACAGATTGGTATATTAGTTCATCGGTCAACCTATCATTTACCAGCGTTTGTTGTAAAAATTTAATACTGTTCTCGTCCCAACAGGCGTGAACCGCTCTGAAAGTGTCGGTTTCGTAATAAAGAGGCAATGTCTTGAACCAATCTAGGTAACCCTCATACTCTTCCTGCTTGTTTTGAAAATCTTTAAGGGTGTCGAAGTGCTGAACGATATTCTTGATGTGGTGTTTTCTTAAATGCCCACCCCCGTTTTCTTGTAAATGAAAACAAAGAGCATTGTATTCATGGTTGCCCATCAGAGCAATAGCGTTTCCGCTATCCACCATTGCTTTTACCAATTTAAGCGTTTCCCTAATTTTTGGCCCCCTGTCAATGTAGTCGCCAACAAATAACACTTTTCGCTCACCGTGGGAATATGCTCCGTCAATCTTCACATAGCCAAGTTTATGAAGCAGCTCTTCCAGCTTGTCTGCGTGTCCGTGAATATCACCAATAAAATCTATCATCTGGTTTGTCTATTACGTTAAAAAATATCTTGCCTCCGAAATTTTCATTTGACCGAGAAAAAAGCATCATCTTTCCCACCCCATTATTAATTGTCTTGGATTTTAAATCCGCAACACAAAATTCTCCAACGGAAAAAGTACCATAGGCACCTAACTTCTATTTAACCTTTCCGCAAGCACCTTTCCTAGAGGAGTGCTCATCAACATCGGATCTGGAGCAATACCCACACGGACCAGCTCCAAACGGTCTGCATCAAAACAAGCACCTATAGTAGGCTCGTTTGATGTGGTACCGCCGTTATGTTCTCTCACCGCAAAAACCAACAATTCAAACTCCCTATCATCTAGCATACTTAGGTGAGAAGCCCTAACCCTCATGGCTAGCTCGGCGGCTCGGTGTCCGTGAAATTCATCAAAATACTCGTTTTCACGACAACAATCATGGATGTGGGAAAATGCTTGCACAACATGGCAGCAAACACCCGGCTGCACGCTCAGTAGTCTTCCATTTGCCAATACTGCATCCCAATGATCCGGACCATGGAGAGAGTTTGTACCTAGCAAAAACATTTCTTCAGAAAGCTTTCTAAGCGCGGCAAACTCTAAATCTGTTCGGGCAACATCCTTCATGCTCGGTGTTTTTACTGCTCGGCTATTTATCCAAGGTCATTTCAATTTTGCGGGGCAAAGTAGAATCCCAGCAAAAGTTGTTTATCCAGTTAACAAAAATAAAAACAGGCCAAAAGTACCAATCTGCGACAGTATTTTTTCTAAAGCTAATGCACAGATTTTTATGGTAATTTTACAAAACTAAAGGGTTGGGCAATGAACCGGACAACAAAAGCCAGCGGCTTGGCGTCAATTCCTTTTCATCGCAGTCTAGAACGCACTTAACTATCAAAAAAAGCAATTTGTATTGCAAATTAAACCCCGTCTTTTTTCAAGCATTTGTGGTGCCTTAGTGCATTTTTTCATTTTTATGTTTATTGTTGCTTAGCGCTAGAATAAAATCATCCAATCCTTCAAGCCAATCCCATAAGTGGTAAACTTCGTGCATAAGGTAGTTTAGGTGATAATATTTTAACAACAGCTCCATTAGTGGTTCAGGTAAAGATTCATTGCTGTTAGTCTCTTCTGCTAACGGTACAATTACTTCCCAATCAACTTGATATTTCTCCATTTCCAAGTGTATGCCATGTAACACTTCCTTAATGGTTTTCCCTTCCGTATCTACAA
>CAMDHZ010000104.1 GCA_945898275.1 Chitinophaga pinensis
CACGCAATAAAGTTCAGGTAATAAAGCAATTTGAGCAAAAAGGGACACAGGCCAATCGTTATGATGTAACCATTTTAGTCAATGGTTTACCACTCGTACAAGTGGAACTAAAAAAACGCGGGGTTGCTATCCGTGAAGCCTTCAATCAAGTGCATCGCTATTCCAAAGAGAGCTATAATCGTGAAAACTCGCTTTTCAAGTACCTACAGATTTTTGTGATTTCTAACGGTACCGATACGCGCTACTTTGCAAACACGGTAGAGCGCAACAAAAACAGCTTCGACTTTACCATGAACTGGGCAAGGGCTGACAATACGCTCATTAAAGACCTTAAGGATTTTACCACTACCTTTTTCGAAAGAAAAACGCTGTTGAGCGTGTTGCTTACCTACTCGGTTTTTGACACCAGCGATACGCTGCTTATTATGAGGCCGTATCAAATAGCCGCAACGGAAAGGATGTTGTGGAAAATTGAAAGTTCGTTTCAATCAAAAAAATGGTCAGATACTGAAGGTGGGGGATATATTTGGCACACCACAGGCTCAGGCAAAACACTTACCAGTTTTAAAGCAGCAAGATTAGCCACACAACTTGATTTTATTGATAAGGTATTCTTTGTAGTTGACCGTAAAGATTTGGACTATCAAACAATGAAGGAATATCAAAGATTTTCGCCAGATAGTGTGAACGGTTCAGATAGCACAGCAGGTTTAAAGAGAAATCTTGAAAAAGATGACAATAAAATTATCGTTACTACTATTCAGAAATTAAACAACCTCATGAAAACTGAGGGTGATTTACCCATTTATCAAAAACAAGTCGTTTTCATTTTTGATGAAGCACACCGTTCACAATTTGGTGAAGCACAGAAGAACCTAAAAAAGAAGTTTAAAAAGTTCTATCAATTTGGGTTCACAGGAACACCAATCTTCGTACAAAATGCCTTAGGTACTGAAACTACTGCAAGTGTTTTCGGTCGTGAATTGCACTCGTATGTTATTACGGATGCGATTAGAGATGAAAAAGTGTTGAAGTTCAAGGTGGATTACAATAACGTTCGAGCGCAATTCAAAGGAATTGAAACCGAGCAAGACGAAAAAAAGCTAAGCGCGGCAGAGAACAAAACCGCTTTGTTGCATCCCTTGCGAATCAAAGAGGTTTCGCAATACATTTTGCAAAACTTTAGGCACAAAACACACCGCACCAAGGGAGGAAATGCAGGTTTTAACGCCATGTTTGCCGTAAGCAGCGTAGATGCGGCCAAATGTTATTATGAGGAATTAAACAATCTACAAAAGGACAGTGACAAGCCACTCAAGATTGCAACAATATTCTCTTTTGCAGCAAATGAAGAACAAAGTGCCATTGGCGAAATAGTGGACGAAAGTTTCGAACCTTCTGCAATGGATGTTAGTGCCAAAGAGTTTTTAACGAAAGCGATTAATGATTACAACGCCATGTTTAAATCCAGTTGTGGGATTGATAGCAATGAGTTTCAGAATTATTACCGAGACCTTGCAAAACGTGTAAAAGGCAAAGACAATAAAAGGACATTGCCACCAGAAGAACGTGTGGATTTGATTATTGTAGTCGGCATGTTTCTAACTGGTTTTGATGCACCTACCCTCAATACCCTATTTGTTGACAAGAATTTGCGTTATCATGGTTTAATTCAAGCTTATTCGCGTACCAACCGTATTTACGATGCCACCAAAACCTTTGGCAACATTGTAACCTTTAGGGACTTGGAACAGGCAACCATTGAGGCCATCACACTTTTTGGAGATAAGAACACCAAAAATGTAGTACTTGAAAAGAGCTACAAAGAATACCTGGAGGGATTTGTTGACATTGCTACAGGTGAAGCCAGGAGAGGTTATATAGATGTGGTAAAAGAACTGAATGAGCGATTCCCGAATCCTGAAGAAATTGTTACGGAAAAAGATAAAAAGGATTTCGCGAAGCTCTTTGGAGAGTATTTGCGAGTTGAAAACATTCTCCAGAATTACGATGAGTTTACCCATTTAAAAGAGCTTCAGGCAATTGACTTGACCGATGCTGAAGCGGTGGAAGCATTTAAAATGGAGCATGCTGTTACCAACGATGAGATAGCGGCAATGCAAGCCTTGCAAATACCCGCTGAGCGAACTGTTCAGGATTATCGTTCTACGTACAACGATATTCGTGATTGGCTAAGGCGGGAAAAAACTGGAAAAGAAGCAGAGCATTCCAACATTGATTGGGATGATGTGGTGTTCGAAATAGACTTGCTTAAATCGCAAGAAATCAACTTGGACTATATTTTAGAGTTGATTTTCGAGCAAAATAAAAAGACGAAAGATAAATCTACGCTGATAGAAGAAATCCGCCGTATGATTAGGGCTAGCATAGGCAACAGGGCTAAAGAAGGCTTAGTAGTTGACTTTATCTATGACACTGACCTTGATACCATTCGAGATAAAGCGAACATCATAGATTTGTTTTTTGCATATGCCCAAGGCAAACAAAAGGCGGAAGCATCAGAACTGATAGCTGAGGAAAACCTAAATGAGGAAGCGGCCAAACGCTATATTATCGGTTCTTTAAAGCGAGAATATGCAAGCGAAAACGGCACTGAACTCAATGCCCTACTGCCTAAAATGAGTCCACTAAACCCGCAGTATTTGACAAAGAAGCAGAGTGTTTTTCAAAAAATCGTTTCGTTTGTTGAGAAATTTAAAGGGGTGGGAGGACAGATATAAGTTAACTAAAGAAATAACTGAAATAATCTACCTGTGGTCTATTGCGGTGAATAAAGCAGAGATTAAAACACATCAATGTGCACCCGTCTGGATGCTATGACACCGCACATAAAACGTTGTTCGGAAGCACATAAAAGCACTATCAAGAGCAATCAACTAAGGCATATCAAAGGGCGCTTTTTAGTTGAATACATATTTGATTGTAAAACCTAAAACTTGAATTATGGGAGGTGTTGAATTTATTGTAGTAATAGTTGGGCTAATTGTTGCCTTGGTGTTTTTTTTACGTTCTAATTCTATTAATGCGCTGGCTTTTTAAGTTAGATGTTGTTGCAGCCAATTCAATAGCCCAAACTAGATTGTTGATTTTAATAGTGAATGAACGGAATGTTAGCGCAAGTAATTTAAATTGGGCAGCAGGAGAAGTAGAACCCGAAGTCGTTAGAGAGCTAATTGCTAAAACACCACAGCAAACCATTAATTTTGGGAACCCTAAAAATCCACAATGAAACAATTCATTTTTATAGTATCGCTGCTGCTATTCAGTTTTAATTGTT
>CAMDHZ010000105.1 GCA_945898275.1 Chitinophaga pinensis
ATTCTAATACTTTATCTCTGGCGTCTTGCTTAGGTAGGTGAAACTCGTTTTCACCTTTTCCTATTGTTAGTTTAATCGGTCTTAAAATTTCTTTGCCATCTGACTTTAGCTTTTCAACTGCTTTAAAGTATGGGCTGAGTTTGGCTGTATCAAAGTGCTTGAAAAAATCTTTCTGTTTAATACTTTCAATTGTAACGCTGCCTCCATCTTTGTTTAGGATTGCAGCATATGAAAAAATGCTGTCCCAAATTTCCTTTTCGTTTGCAGTTGAATTTTTATCCTTGCAAAGTTTTATGAGGTTCAAGAAATATGTTTGGTCAACACTTCCTTGATTGAGAAAGTCAAATTCTAAAACATCAACGCATTTTATAAATTCCCAAAGTTCTTTGTCGCTTTGTGCAGTATTCCCGTTTGCTTCTTTCAATAACTCCCGAAAAACCTCTAAGCGTTCTTTCTTTCCTTTAATTCTTTTTACTTCTGAAAGGAAATCAACTTCTGTTGCATGGTTTACTGCCCAATTGAAAAGTGATTTAAGATGATTGCGTTCATCTTTTGTCATACCACTTTTGATGACTATTAATTTGTCTTTGGTTTTGTCAAACTTTGAAGTGTTGTTGTAATCATTCCAAAACGCTTTTATTACCTCTTTAAATGTTTCATTGTCGGCTGTAAAAGAAATGTTGTGTTTGGCTTGAATAAGCAACCTATGCTGTCCTAATGGGGATTTCACAATTGCCAAAAGGTCGTCAGTTTCATATTCTCTATTCGTTGTCTGAAAAGCAACTTCAACTACTTCACTGTTAGGAATGCAAGGAGCATTCCCATGTATGATTAGTGTCGTTAGAAATGCAGTTTGGATTGATTGTTCAAAATTTGTTCCTCCGCCACCTTTTTGAAATACGCTTCCTTTATCTGACATACGAACTTAGTTTGTGCGTTGGCGATTGCACTCTTTTGACTTTGCCCTGTATTGGGTTTGTGCGTTGGGTGTAAAGGCAAATGTGTGCAATTTGCGTTGGCAATAAAATTGTTTTTAAAAAATGTGCGTTGGAAAAAAATAAAAATACAGAAGCTTTGGCTCTTGGCTCGGCTGTCAGATGATTCATATGTCCAGTCACTTGTTTATATTTTGTTCTGTCGTTCATTGTTGCACTGTCGTCTCTTAGGCTTGCAGGTAACGTCAGTCTATCTAAAAACCCATTTCAAAGCAACGAATATTTTTGAAATCAGCGTCAAATAAGGGGAGTAATAAGGCTTTTGATAGATTTCTTATTTGAGGGTATGTATTTTGGATCGCAGCGTTGGTGGTCTTAAAATGTCTGTTTCGGCCTCTTTGTCAATAAGGGGCGAAAAAAGCAAACAATAGCCTTTAGGTAGCCTTTAAGGTGTTTTTATCCAGCATATTAAATAGTCGTTTAAGTTTGTAAGCCGTAAAGATTAACCCAACATCGGCAGTGGCTCTGTTCAAAATGAAATGCCAAAGCAAATTGCCCTGATTATAGGCAAGCCTGCCATTGTAACAGCAAGACCAAAAGCAGAAAAGCTCGAAATGGCGATGATTAAAAGTCAGAAAAACTTGGCTAAGGCCATTTATATTTTTTTTGGACCTAAAATGGGCCTATTAACTGCATTTTGAGGGGGTCAAAAAAAACAACAAAGAAATCCACACAAAAAAACAAAAGCTCTTAAAAAGCCTCTATTAAAGCCAAATTTTAAACTTTTGGTTTAATCTTCGAATTCATGTAAAAGTTGTGCAACAGGCACTGCTGTTATGGGCTGCCTTTCTTGTCTGTCCGTTAGGAAGCATAATATTTTTTTGCTATGTTTTCCATTCGTTTCACTTCTTTGTTGTCGTCAAGCTTATATTCTTTCAAGAAGTTAAAGTAATTTTTAGTGTAGATTGAAACTTTCGGTTTGGCTAAAACTTCTTCAATTTTTTTGTCGTCTGTTTGTTGGAAGTCGTAACCGTAATTATTTAGAAATATAATTGTAGTCAAGTGTAAAAGATGAAGTCTGTCCCATCTCATTCTGTTTTCGATTGGCGAAACGCCATCTATGTAAGTATAAATTGACTGAAGGTCATTTTGTAAATTGGGAATATTGATTTTATAGTCTGCATATGATTTAGGTCCTTCTCTGTCAGAAATGCAGTCTGGTAGTAACTCAAAATTGGTTCTAAAGAAATGGTCAACGGCATAATCTCCGTCAGCGTCTTTTCCGACAATGAAAGTCAAGTCGCACATTACGTTAGGAAAAAATTTGAGGAATTTTATAAACTCTAAATCTTCCTTTGAAGCAATGGTTGTGTCCAAGTAAATCATTTCTTTTTTGATTTTACCAACCCACGCATAAAGGTAAAGAAGTTTGTAAACTGTAGAATGGAAATAGTAATGTTCCCTGCCGTAATCTCCGTTAATCTTCATCCAATCTCGGTGGTGATTACTTGATAAATTCCAAAAACGATGATTAACATCTTCACAAGCCGTCAGCAAATGGACTTTGTATTTTGCGATTGCTTCTTTTATTTTTTTCTGTTGCTCAAATTTATGCTCTGTCTCAAGATTACGTTGAAGGAGTTTGTTTTCAAAGTAGTTTTTCAGCCAATTGGTTAGAAGAAAAGTCAAGACAGAAACGCAAATACTTATCAAAGCAACTTGATAAGCATTTAAAGTATAACTTTCTATTATCGTCTTTACTTGTTCGTCCATTGTATATTTTTTTGTTAGAAGTGTCGTTGTTTAAGGTTGCCCATAACTTATATATATACGAAAGTATACTGTACATTTTCCGGCTTATTGAGGTTTGATGATTTGCGCAGTATATTCATTATTACTGGTTTTGTTGGTTTTGGTAAAATTAGCTGCGTTTTGGGTCATTTGATCTAGAGGGCTGTTTATTTTATTTACTTTGGCCTGGGTTAAGTGGGTATAAATGGTAGTGGTCTTGATGCTGTGGTGGCCCCAAAATCTGATGAATACGGCTGCGAACCTTTTCATTTTGAAAGGTCATATAGCACTTGTGCGAAGCATTCCAATAAACTCCTTTTACCTTTTTAAGTT
>CAMDHZ010000106.1 GCA_945898275.1 Chitinophaga pinensis
ATCTTTGGCATTGTCTCACAATATAATTTTAGTAGGTTAAAATAAAGAAAATAACCCTGTCAATTTTACTCGTTACTGTATTTGTGCGTTGTCGAAAAAATAGCTCTTTGGCTTTTGCCGAAGGTTTGGCTTGTGCGGTGGGGGCAAAAGCCAATGTGCCATTTGGGGGTTGGCATAAAATTGAATTTAAAAAAATGTACGGTGGGGAAAAAAAATACAGAAGCGTAGGCAATGAATGCCGGCTTACTCTTTGTCCGTTTAGTTTATTGTTTTTATGTCCTTTTTCACCTTTTAAAATGGTTTACTTTTTCTGCTTTTCTCTCCTTTACTTTTTATTGGTTCGTTGTCTTTTACGCTTGCACACAACGGTCAAGTATAAGAGAAGTAGCTGATTTCAAGGCGATTAACTGTCCGCCACCACAAGAGTTTATTACATGCACAGACCTTGAATTTACCACTTCACCCGCTATTGCTTTTATACAATGTTGTGTGCTGCCCATTTTTCTTATCGTCTGTATTTCAGTCATTTACTTTCGCTTTGTCGTGCGTTGGCTTGGTGGCTCTTTTGCAAAACTTGGCTTTAGCGTGGCTTGTGCGGTTTTGCAAATGTGCCTTACAGCGAAGGGACGGTTGCATTGGGATTAGTGTCATACAGTTTCTGGTAAATATTTAGAATACTTTATCTTTAAAAGATTTAACCCTTCTTCGTTTTGCGAAATCGTGAAGTTTAATTTCTCTTTTAAGTATTGATACCTTGATTCTGCTTCTGAAATGACATCAATCCATTTTTTCACATACACTTTCAAATCCTTTTTCTTAATAATTTCTCCCTTTGGCTTTCCATCTTGGTCATATTCAAATTCCAAACCCTCAGTCATATCGGTTACAAGTAAAATAACTGTCCATTCGGTTTTAGTTTTATCAAATCTACCGTCCTCAGCAATTTTTTGAGCATACCTTTTTACCTGACTTAATTCAGTTTCACCCGAACGTTTTGATGGTCTTTTTAATTCAATTACAAGATTTTCAAAGAAACCTGCTTTGCCTCTTGGAAACTGCTTATACAAACAAATATCGGGTATATCATTTAACTCAGCATTATCCTCAGCTTCAATAATTTCCTCAAAATCAGACCTGCCAAGTTCTTTCAAGTGAGATTTTAAAACATTTTTCAAATTAACATCTTCTGCACCTAATGAATAATCTTCACCAAATATCCAAGTGTTATGTTTGACAATTTGATGCAGATGCTTTCTTTCTAAAATTTGTTCTTTTATACCTGATTCAAATAGAACAAGTCTTAACTCATATAATGTTCTTAGTCTGCCTGTGATTTCTTTAAATGTTGTCGTAATATCTGCTAAAGATGTTTTTTCAAGTATTTCGGCAAGTTCATCTTGTTTATCTTTTGGTAAATTGATTGCCTCAGATAGAATTTTCCTAAGTGAAGAACTATCTGTTTCCAAAGCCTCTTTTATTAAACTAAAAGTGAGTTTTTTACTGGACTTTTCTTGCTCTGAGAATTTAGGTGAATAATCATTAATGTTAAGAGCTAAAATATCGAATACTTTTCGTTGAACTTCTTCAATATCATTAAGAGGCATTTCTTTATACGGGTAAAAGCCTTCCCGTTTAGCTTCCTCAATAAAACCTTTTGCATTTTCATGTAAGCGGTCCCGAACATATTTTCTTGCAAATTCACGGCTTATCTCGATTGCTTGTGAAAGTACAGGATTATTCTCGCCAAAATCTAAAAGTCCATCTTTATGCAATTTTTCTATATATTCAGATTGAAGATAAACGGAAATATTAAATGAACCTGCCTTTATACCGAGTTTGGTTTCGCTATATGAAATACCACTTTTTCCGCACAAATATATTTTTTTTTCATTAGGAATTGACCATTCAATTATTTTTATACTAAATGGTTTTTCTTCTTTCGGTGATTCTGTTTCGACAATAAAAGCATCTTCAAATTTATTCTGTATATATCTGTCAAACTTTAATTTAGCTTTATTGATGTAAATATTAAAATCGGGATAGGTTAAATAGTAGATTGCCAGTTTTTCCTCAATCTGTTGGATAATTTTATCGGTTGCTAAAATTGAAGCATTATAGTTAATTACATTATCAATGATAACTTTTACACCCGAAGTGCCATCTCTCCTTTTGAGTGTTTTTAAATCACTAATATTTGAATCCTGAAGGTTGTTTATGTCAATGGTAACATCAAAATATTTAAAAAAGCCATTTTCAGCAAATGTGCTTTCAAACTTTACTCTATGCCCAAGCGAAAGACTTTTAAAACGTCCTTTCCCTTCTTCTCCGTGAAATTTTCGATTACCTTGACTAAAGCGACGATTTTTCTTAACAGAGCCACCCAATGAGCCAAATATTAGTTCAGCATCATCATAGCGTATTCCTAACCCATCGTCTTCAATTGTAATTTGTGAAATACCAATCCCAGAATCTTTAGTTCTAACGGTTATGTTTTTTGCATCAGCATCAAGACTATTCCATATTAATTCCATTAATGCGGTTGCACCATTAGCCTTTGTTAATTGCTCCAAATGGTCTTTGGCTACTTGTATGCTGACTGATTTTGCCATATCTAATTCATTTGTATTTTAAAAAGTCTCAATTTACCACATAATTTTCATTCAACGGGGTGGGTCTGTAAGAAAAGCATGTGTGTGGCTGCGTAGGGACGGTTGCAGGGAAAGGCAGCCACACCCTTGCTTTTGTGCGTGGGCTGTTTCCTTTTTCTTCTTATCTTTAAGCTGCAAATTTATCATTGTCGTAGTCTTTTTTTAGGCTTGTTGGTAACTTATATATACGAAAATATACTGTACTTTTTCTGGCTTATTGTGGTTTGTTATTTTGCGTAGTGTATTCAGTATTAGTGGTTTTGTTGGTTTTGGTAAAATTAGCTTCGTTTTGGTCAATTGATCTAGGGGCTGTTGGTTTTATTCCCCTTGGATTGGGTTATGTGGATCGAAATGGTGGTGGTCTTCGTGGTGTTTTGTGGCTCCAAAATCGTGTTCAA